>DAITAZ010000025.1:0-55369 GCA_036824045.1 Rhodocyclaceae bacterium | reverse complement strand
CAGGGCGGCACCGTCAGCCGCACCATCGAAGTCGTGCTCACCGGCACCAACGACGTACCGGTCATCGCGGCGGCAGACGCCTCGAACCACGCCACGCTCACCGAGGACGCCAATCTCACGGTGGTGCCTGCCAACACGGGGCTGACCGCCTTCTCGTTCTTGCCGGGCCTGGACGAGTACCCGGCCTCGGTTCAGTTTGACAGCGCTGGCCGCATCCTCGTGTCCGGCTACGCCTGGACCAATGGCACCATCCCCTCGGGTGTCATTGAGCGCTTCCTGCCCGATGGCACGCTCGACACCACTTTCGGTACCGATGGCAAAGTGGTGGCCACGGGCATCAATGGCGCCTTCTCCCTGACGCTGGATGCCAGTGGCAATCTGGTCGTGACGGGCACCAGCAGTGCTGACGCCACGTGGACCGACATTTTTGTCGCGCGCTACACCGCCGACGGCCAGCCGGATAACAGCTTCGGCATTGGTGGTTCGGTCAGCTTGAACTTTGATGGAGGGGTTACCCGGGAGGGCGGTGGCGAAAGCATCGTTGACAGCGCTGGCCGCATTGTTGTGATCGGGGCCACTTTTGCCGGCGGCGAGCAATTCGGTCTGATGCGCCTCGATGCCAACGGCGCCCTGGATTCGAGCTTCAGCGGCGACGGCAAGGCAACCCTTTCGTTCGGGACCGGCTTTGCCTATGGCACGGCCATCGCGCTGGATGTCTCGCAAGGGGCTGATGCGGACCGGTACGTGGTGGGTGGCTTCACGAACGGCCCGGGCTTTGCCTTGGCCCGCTTCAATGTCGACGGCACCCTGGACGCTTCCTTTGGAACCTCCGGTACAGTCATCCTGCCCAATGGCGGTAGCGTGCGGGATGTGCTGGTGGATGCCGATGGCCGGGTTTACGCAGTGGGCGGCGACGGCTCCGGCGATGTGGTGATCGTGCGCCTGACCGCCTCCGGCGCGCTCGACGCCACCTTCAGCGGCGACGGCCAGATCGTGCTGGACCTGGGCAACGCACCCACCAATGACTTCGCCTTTGCCTCCGCAGTGAAGTTTGATGCGGCGGGCAATCTGCTGGTGTCCGTCAGCGCCGACACCGATGGCCCCACTGACAGCGGCGATCTGCGGGTCTACAAGTTCGACACCGATGGCAATCCCGTCACCAGCTTCGGCAACAACGGTGTGGTGATCACCGATGTCAGCGGGTGGGGGGACTATGCCCGGGCGCTTGCGGTCGATCCGGTCACGGGGCTGATTGCCGTGACAGGCCCGCTGGGGCACGATGCTGTCCTGGCCCTCTACAACCCGGATGGCAGCCTGCACACCTCGGGCGGCACCGCCACGCTCAATACCACGGTGGCGGTGCATTTCACCGATGTGGACAAGGTGGACACCCACACCGCGACGGTGGCCCCTGCCGCCGGCAACACCTTGGGCGGTACGCTCACGTCGCTCTCCAGCACGGACTCCACCAACGGTCAGACCGGCGAATTCCGCTACACCTACAGCGTGAGCAACGCCGCCGTGCAGTATCTGGCCGAAGGTGAGGAAGTGGTGGAAAGCTTCGTCATCACGATCAGCGATGGCAAGGGCGGCAGCGCCCAGCAGACGGTCAGCATCACCATCACCGGCGTGAATGATGGGCCGGTCGTCTCGGCCGTGGATGTCACCGGTGCGCTCACCGAAACCGTCGGCACCCCGGTCGAAGGCGCCACCCTCACCGACACCGGCACCATCGTCTTCAGCGACGTGGATCTGCTGGACAGCCACAGCGTCAGCGTGGCGCTGCCGGCGGATGGCACTCTGGGCACCCTCCACGCCACCGTCACCCAGGCCTCGGACATCACCGGCACGGGCGGCGCGATCAACTGGACCTACAGCGTCGACGCCAGCAAAGTGGAGTACCTGGGCAAGGACCAGACCAAGACCGAAACCTTCACCCTCACCCTCGACGACGGTCAGGGCGGCACCGTCAGCCGCACCATTACCGTCACCCTCACCGGCACCAACGATGTGGCGACGATCACCGCTTCGGAGACGGAAGACACGGCGGTGATCGAAGCCGGTGGCGTGGCCAACGGCACGGCGGGCGACGCGGTGGCGGGTGGGCTGCTCACGCTCACCGATGTAGACCAGGGCCAAAACCATTTCGCCACCCCGGCAAGCCTGGCCGGCACTTACGGCAACTTCACCTTCAACACCACGACCGGCGTCTGGAGCTACGCCCTCGATGACACCAAGACTGCTACCCAGGCATTGACCGGCGGGCAGGCCGTCACCGACACGCTGACCGTCAGTTCCGCCGATGGCACGGCCACCCAGACCATCACGGTCCACGTCACCGGCGCCAACGACACTCCGGTCGCCGCGGACGACGTGATCACCAACACCGCTTTACTGGATGCCGGGTTCGTCTATAACGCCGCCAACGGGCATTACTACAAGGTGGTGTCGGCGCCCGAGCCGGGCTTTGCAGAAGCCCAGGCCGGTGCGGTCGCAGCCGGAGGCTATCTGGCCACGATCACCAGCGCAGCGGAAAACAGCTTCATCGGTGGTTTGTTTGACTTGGGGATGCCAGCAAAGGGCTGGTTCATCGGCGCGACTCCCGAAGGTGGATGGCACTGGGTTGGCGGGCCGGAGGCAGGGCAAGCGTTGGGCTACAACAACTGGAAGCCGGGTGAGCCCACCGGCGATGGCTCCGCAGCCTTTATCAGTGGCAACGGCGGAGGGTTCACCCACGGTCAGTGGAACGACCAGATGGTGGGCGCGGGCTACATCGTCGAGCGGGCCGGATTTGACGAAGACCACACGGTGAGCATCTCGGCGGCCAGCCTGCTGGCCAACGACAGCGACGTGGATGCCGGGACCACGCTGAGCATCAGCAGCGTCAGCGCAACCAGCGCGCACGGCGCGGCGGTCAGCCTGGTCGATGGCGTGATCACCTTTGACCCGACCGGGACGCTGGCCTTCCAGGCGCTCAAGCCGGGCCAATCGCTGACCGACACCTTCACCTACACCGTGTCCGACGGGGCGGGCGGAACGGCGACCGCCACCGCCACGATCACCATCAACGGGGTCAACGACCTGCCGGTGATTGGTAACCCCGAGCCTGCCACGGTGGCAATCCTGGAAGGTGCCTCGCCTGCGGTGGCCGGCGCGTTCCACGCCACGGATGTGGACTCCGACCCCCTCACCTTCAGCGCCATTGGCCAGTTGCCGGCGGGCTTCAGCCTGAATCCGGATGGCACCTGGACCTTCGACGCGACGGACCCGACCTACGACGGGCTTGGAGCGGGCGAGACCCAGACGTTGCACGTGGAGTACTCCGTCTCGGATGGTATCGACACGGCTGAAGCGGGCTACGACCTGACCATCACCGGCACCAATGATGCCCCGGTGGGCGCCGCTGACACGGTGATCACCAACGTGGCGGCTGGCACGCCGCTGGCGATCCCCACCTGGGCGCTGGTGGCCAACGATACGGACGTGGATGGGAACTATTCGGCCCTCAGTGTCCTGTCCGTGACCAACCCCATCGGCACCAGCCAGGGTATCGCCGTCCTCAACGGCGAGGCGGTGAGCGCCACCCTTGCCCAGGGCAGCAGCGGTCCGCTGCTGTTCAACTACACGGTGAGCGACGGTCATGCTGGCGCGGTGGCCGAGACGGAAGTCACGGTCAATTACCAGAGCGGCACGACGCTCACCGGGTCGAACGGAACCGAGATCCTGGTGGGTGGCAGCACCAACGACACGCTGGTGGGTGCTGGTGGAGCGGATGCCCTGTTCGGGGGCGCGGGTTCCGATACCTACCGGTTCGGCTTGAGTGACGGGTCCGATCTGATCGCCGACGCGGGTGGTTCGGCCGACAAGATCGAACTGGTGGATGGCGGCGCCGTTGCCGGCTTCAACTTCCTGCGGGTGGGCAACGATCTGCAGGTGACACTGGGCGGGACGGAGGTCCTCGTTGAGGATCAGTTCCTCAACTCCAGCAGCAAGCTCGAAACCTTCAGCATCACCGGCGATCACGTTACGGCCTACGGCAGCGTGCTGACCGGGACCGCCACGAGCAACTACACGATTCGTACCCTGTCCGGATCCTATGGTGACGGGATCGAGGTGTCTGGCGGCTCGGGCAAGGACCTCGTTGCGGGAACCAACGGCGGGGATCTGCTCTCGGGGGATGATGGCACCGATACGGACGTCCAGTCGGATCTGCTCTTCGGCAACGACGGCAACGACGAGCTCTACGGCGCTGGCGGGGCGGATCTGCTGGTCGGTGGAATCGGCGATGACGTGCTGCGCGGGGGCACTGGCGCGGATACCCTGGTCGGTGGCGATGGGGCCGACACGATTCTCTACCTGGCTGGTGACGTGAATGCGGTGGATGTCGTCACCGACTTCAGCGCCACGGCTGGCGGAGACGTGTTGAACCTGGCGGATCTGCTCACCGGTTTGGGCGGTGGTGACGAGGCCGCATTCGTCAATCTGGTGGTAAGTGCTGGCAGCACCACCGTGCAGATCGACGCTGACGGGGCTGCGGGGGGGCAGGTCTGGACCGATGTGGTCACGCTCACCGGCGTGACGGGTCTGGATCTCGCGACTTTGCTGGATCAGGGCAATCTGGTGGTGGCCTGATCGCTGCAAGGGGAGGCCGTCAGCGCCTCCCCGACGCACGCAGCAGGGAAAGACGGGGCCCGCGTTCGCGCGGGCTTTTTCTTTGGTCCCGCGCCAGTGCGGGTGCTTGCTCGTGCAAACCTCACAGGCTGTTGGCTGCCGGGGGGCTAGACTGCTTTCCGGGAATCAGCGGGCAGCCCCGGGCTTCAATGCCCCCGCGGGGGAGGAAGCGTTGCAGGCGTTTCCTCGGGGCGCGCTCAATGACTGGGCTTCGGGTGCCGTTATACGGGCACCGGACGTGCGGGCTTGGAGGCAGGTATGAAGGAATGGAAGCGAGCGGGGCAGGTGGCGTCGGCGCTGGGGTTGGTGGCCGGGCTATCTTCTCCCGCCTTCGCCACCGGTTTGCGGGAGGCGGTGGAACTGGCGGTGCGCAATCACCCGGAGGTGCTCGCGGCAACCCAGCGTCGCCTGGCGGCGGACGAGCAGGTCGCCCAGGCCCGCGCCGGGTATTTCCCCCAGGTGGAGGTTTCCGCCGGCTTTGGCCGGGAGCGCCTGAACAGCATGACCACCCGCTCCCTGGGCCTGTCGGACCCGAGTTTCAACCAGCAGGCCCGCGCCGTGCAGGTGACCCAGATGCTGTTCGACGGCATGGGCACGCCCAAGCAGGTGGCGCAGCAGCGGGCACGGTCCATCGCCTCGGCGGAGCAATTGGGCGCCCAGGTGGAGGAAACGGCGCTCAAGGCGGTGGGGGCGTATCTGGAACTCCTGCGCCGGCGCGAAACGGTGGATCTGGCCAAGCAGAACATCGTGGCGCACCTGCGCATTCGCAACATGATCGAAAAGCGGGTGGATGCGGGGGTGGGTCGCCGTTCGGACCTGGACCAGGCCGAGGCGCGGGTTGCCCTGGCCAAGGCCAATCTGCGCCAGGAGCGGGCGGCGATGCTGGACGCTGAAGCCACCTACCTGCAGGTGGTGGGCGAGGCTCCGGGCAAGCTGGCGCCGCTGGAGGCCACGCCCCGCGCCACGCCGCCGTCCGAGAAAGAAGGGTGGGAGCAGGCTTTCGGCCGCCATCCGGCCGTGCGCTCGGCCTCTGCCATGGTGGAGTCCACCCAGGCCCAGCTCGGGGTGCGTCAGGCGGCGTTCTCGCCCCGGCTGGACCTGGAACTGACCGCCGCCAAGAATCGGGATGCCGTTCGGGGCATCACCGACGACTACGCCGCCATGCTTCGCGTGCGCTACAACCTGAGCAGCGGCGGGGCCGATTCGGCGCGGGTGCGGGAGGCGCGTCACCTCATCGCCGAAGCGCAGCAAAGCCTCAACCGGGTGCGCCGCCAGGTGATGGAGAACGTTTCCCAGTCGATCAACGGCCTGCACGCAGCGTGGGACCGGGTGGAATTGCTCAAGGACTACGCGGCCTCCGCCAATGCCGCCCGGCTCGCCTACGCCCATCAGTTTGCGATCGGGCAGCGCACCCTGCTTGATCTGCTCAATGCGGAGAACGAGTACTTCGCCGCGGCCTCCTCCCTGGCCTCGGCCCGCTACAGCGAGCAGTTCGCCCACTATCGCCTGCAGGCCAGCACCGGCCAGTTGCTGGAGAGCCTGGGGATCGCCATGCCGGCGGAAGCCCTGAGCGGCGGGCTGGCCTGAGCCCCACTGCGGTTATCCTTGGCCCGGGCCGCTCGCGAACGGCCGCCCGCGGCGGGGCAAGCGTCTTCCCCGCCAGACCTGGTCAGGCGTTTTCAGGGAGACCACGCAGTGCAAGCCCCCGCCATTCGCATTCACCCCCACATCGACGAAATCCCGCCCCGGCAGTGGGATGCACTGGCCGCCGGGCAGCCCGTCCTGCGCCACGCCTTCCTGCAGGCGCTGGAGCACAGCGGCTGCGTCGGCCCCGGGACGGGTTGGCAGCCTCGCCACGCGGCCCTGTGGGCAGGCGGGGAGTTGCTGGCGGCAATGCCGCTTTACCTGAAAGCGCATTCCTACGGTGAGTACGTGTTTGACTGGGCTTGGGCGGAGGCCTACCAGCGCAACGGTTTGGCTTACTACCCCAAGTGGCTGGCCGCGGTGCCGTTCACCCCGGTGCCGGGCCCGCGCCTGCTCGGCACCGATGGGGCTGCGCGCCAGGCGCTGCTCGACGGGGTGCTGGCGATGGTCGAGGAAAGCGGGGATTCCAGTTTTCACCTGCTCTTCCCGACGGACGAGGAGGCCGACTGGCTGCAGGCGCGGGGACTGATGCTGCGTACCGGGGTACAGTTTCACTGGCGGAACCGGGGCTACGGGGATTTCGAGGCGTTTCTCGCCAGCCTGTCGCGGGACAAGCGCAAGAAGATCCGCCAGGAACGGCGCCGGGTGGCCGATGCGGGAGTGAGCTTCCGGGTGTTGCACGGCGCGGAAGCCGGCGAGGCGGACTGGGATTTCTTCTACCGCTGCTATGCCCTCACCTATGCGCAGCATCGCTCTTCGCCCTACCTCAACCGGGCGTTCTTTGGCCAGTTGGGGCGGGCGCTGGGGCCGGGCGTGGTGCTGTGCCTGGCAGAGGCGGCTGGGCGCCCGGTGGCGGCAAGCCTGTGCCTGCGGGATGAGGAAGCCCTCTACGGCCGCTATTGGGGCGCGGTGGAAGAGATCCCCTGTCTGCATTTCGAGGCCTGCTACTACCAGCCCATCGATTACGCCATCCGGGCGGGCCTCGCCCGTTTTGAAGGCGGCGCCCAGGGGGAGCACAAGCTGGCGCGGGGCCTGGAGCCGGTGCGCACCGTGTCCGCCCACTGGCTGCGGGATGGCCGTTTCGCCGACGCCGTCGCCCGCTACCTGGCGCGGGAAACGCCGGGCGTGGCGGCCTATCTGGACGAGCTCAGCGAGCGTTCGCCGTTTCGCTGACCGCGCTGCGGGCCCGCAGCGCCACGGTGACGCTCACCGCCAGCCAGATCAGCGCCGGCAGGGCGATCAGCATCGTCGTCCATTCCGGCCGGCCGGGCAGGCCCAGGGCCACCAGCCCCATGCGCATGAACGTGGCCACCGCCAGCATCGAGAACAGGATGCCCAGGAAGGTGGCCTCCGGTGTCGCGGGCCGGGCGCGGGCGCATTCCGACACCAGCCCGAAGGCGGCCGCCAGCGCCGCCCCCCAGCCCAGTCCGGCCAGGGCCTGACCGGCGATGGCGACCGCCAGGCCGGGCAAACTGCCGGAAACCGCGGCCCCTGTGGCACCCAGGGCGCAGGCCAGGGCAAACAGCCAGCCATTGCCCAGCCGGGTGGCGATGGGCCCGACGCCGAAGATGCCCACATGAAAGCCGATCCAGAAGACAGGCATCAGCCAGGGCAGTTGTTCGGGTTTGGCGTCCTGCAGGTAGCGCGGGGCCGCATCCAGATGAAAGAAGGCCTGGAAAGCCAGGGCACCCAGCGCCGCCAGGGGGAAGAGCAGGCCGGGGGAGAGGGTGGCGGGTTTCGGTGCGGCGGGGGCCTGGGCGGCCGGAGCGGTTTTGCCCAGGGCGCGCTCCGCCCAGATCAGCCCGCTGGCGGTGGCGAGCAGTGCCAGGCTGGCCACCGCGAACGGCAGGCGCGGGTCCTGTCCCCGCATCAGGGTGGACAGGTAGGGGGCGGAGGCACCCGCCAGCGCCATGCCGGCGAGGGCGATGCCCGAGAGCGCTGGGACTTGTGGCCGGGCGGCGTAGCGGCACAGCATGGAAAAGACTGGCGCGCGCAGAGCCGATGAGGTGATGGCCCACAGGCCCGCCAGCAGGAGCAGCAGTGCGGCGCCCCCGTCCCCGGCCATGCCCGCCCAAGGCAGCAGCAGGAAGGCCAGACAGCTCACCACCGTTGCGCCCAGCACCCAGGGGCCGATCCGGCCGTAGAGGCGGCGGCTGCGGTCGGCCGCGAAGCCGGCGGCCACGTCGAACACGGCAAAGAGGATCTGGTCCGCCATCAGCACCCAGGCGGCGCGGGCGGGGGCAATGCCGACCGATTCCAGCAGCCCGGGCAGGTAGAGGGCGTAAACCGTCCAGCAACTGAAGAAGAAGTACTGCACCCCCGCCAGGTACAACGCGGGGCCGGTGGGGCGGGCGGGGCTCGGGTCCATGGGGCGCTCTCCGGTGCCGGTGGTGCCGTGACTTTAGCACCACCGGCCGGGCCCGAGCGGGCGGTCAGACGCTTTCCGGCGCGGCAGGCGTCCGCTCAGTCCCAGCGGCCGCGCGGGCCGTAGCCATAGCGGTAGCCGCCGTGGCTCTCATGGCTGCCGTAGGGGCCATAGCTCTCGTAACCGCCCCGATCGTGATGATGATGGCGGTGATGGTGGCGATGGCCATAAGCATGGCCCCGGGGGCCGTACTCCACGTACTGCACCGGCGGGCTCACCACCATGGGGGCTGCCATCACCGGGGCGGGTGCGTAGGCGCGGGGCGGCGGCCCGTACACCGGCGCCATGGGGGCGTGGTGGCGTTCGCGGCTGACGCTGGCACCCGCGGCTGCGCCGATGGCGCCGCCAATGATGGCGCCGTTGTGACCGCCGACGGTCTTGCCGATCAGCGCACCCGCGCCGCCGCCCACGATGGCGCCGATCACCGGGTCGGTGGCGAAGGCGGGCGCCGCCACCAGCGCGGAGCCGAGCAGGAGGGCGGAGCCGATACGGGCGAGGGTACTCATGGCGTTTCCTTGTTGGTCTTTGAGGTGAGTGCAGGTTAGGGGGGAGTGTTAAGCCAAGTGTGTCCGTCCGGGCCGTGGTTGTAACAGTTTGTATGCGTGATCGGCATTACTCCACCCAAAGCTTGAGCCAGGGGTGGATCAGGGGCAGGAGCAGGGCGGTGAGCAGCCCGTTCAGGCCCATGGCCAGTGCGGCGAAGGCGCCCGCCTGGTCGCTGATCTGGAACGCCCGCGCCGTGCCGATGCCGTGGGAGGCGATGCCGATGGCGAAGCCCTGTACCGCCGGGTCTTCCACCCGCAGCCAGCGGTAGACGGTGCGCGCGCCCACGGCCCCGAGGATGCCGGTGGTGATCACCAGCACCGCGGTCAGGGACGGCAGCCCCCCGAGCTTTTCCGCCACGCCCATGGCGATGGGGGTGGTGACCGACTTGGGTGCCAGCGAATACAGGGTGGCTGGGCTGGCGCCGAGCAGCTTGCCCACGGCGATGGCGGAAAGGGCGGCGGTGACGGAGCCCGCGAACAGGGCCGCCAGCAGCGGCAGGGCCATGCTGCGCAGCCGCCGCCACTGGGCGTAGAGCGGTACCGCCAGCGCCACCGTTGCCGGGCCGAGCAGAAAGTGCACGAACTGGGCGCCATCAAAGTACGTCTGGTAGGGCGTTCCGGTCGCGCTCAACAACAGCACCAGCGCGCCCACCGCCAGCAGCACTGGATTGGCCAGGGGGTGCTGGCGGCTGGCCCGATAGACCCAGTGGGCGGCCAGATACGCGCCCAGGGTCAGGGTGAGCCCGAGCAGGGGCGTGGCTGAAAGATAGACCCAGATCTCGCCCAGACGGGTGCCGTTCATTGCGCACCGCCTTTCCGGGTGGCAAGCGCTTTCAGCGCCAGGGCGGTGACGGCCATGGTGACGAAGGTGCTCACCAGCAGCGAGGCCAGCAGGGGCAGCCATTCGTCCGCCACGCGGCCAAAGTGCAGCATCACGCCCGTTCCGGCGGGCACGAAAAGCAGCGACAGGTGCTGCAGCAGGCCGCTGGCGGTGTCCTGCAGGGTACTGTCGGGCCCGCCCCGGATCAGCAGGGTGGCGAAGAGCAGGCCCATGCCCACCACGGGGCCGGGTACGGGCAGGCCGAGGGTGCGGGTGAGCACCTCGCCGACGAGTTGAAAGACGAGCAACAGGGTCAGGGCGTTGAGCATGGGGGCTTGGGCAGCGAGAGGGACAGGGGCTGATTCTAGTGGCCCGGCGCGCACCGGGGGGCGGCCCGGCGTGGGTCAGGTTATCCTTGGCGGGTTGTGTTGCGCACGGGTGGGGGCTCATGCATGCGTTGACGGGGGTGGCCGGCATACTGGCGCTGGCCTGGCTATGTTCGGAATCGCGTCGGGCCATGCCCTGGCGCACCCTTGCCAGCGGGCTGGCCCTGGCCCTGGGGCTTGCCGTGGCGCTGCTGCGCCTGCCCGGCGCCCAGGCGGCCATCGGCAGCCTCAACAGCGCCCTGGCGGCGCTGGAAGAGGCCACCCGCGCCGGCACCCGCTTCGTCTTCGGCTACCTGGGGGGCGGGCCGCTGCCGTATGGGGAAACCCAGCCGGGCGCCAGCTTCATCCTCGCGTTCCAGGCTCTGCCGCTGGTGCTGGTGATCAGCGCGCTCTCCGCCCTGTTGTTCCACTGGCGGATCTTGCCCCTGGTGGTGCGGCTGTTTGCCCTGGTGCTGGAAAAGACCATGGGGCTGGGTGGCGCGGTCGGGCTCTCGGCCGCGGCCAACGTGTTCGTGGGCATGGTGGAGGCGCCCCTGGTGATCAAGCCGTGGCTGGCGCGGCTTTCCCGAGGTGAGCTGTTCATGGTCATGGTGTGCGGCATGGCCACCATCGCCGGGACCGTGCTGGTGCTCTACGCCAGCATCCTCGGGCCGGTGCTCCCCAATGCCCTGGGCCATCTGCTGGTGGCTTCGCTGGTGGCGACGCCTTGCGCCATCGTTGTCTCCGCCATCATGGTGCCGCCGGCACCGGGGGGCGCGCAGGGGGCGGCGGAACTGCCCCGGCTGGACCGGGGGGCCGTGGCCGCTGTCACCCGCGGCACCGTGGAGGGGCTCGAGCTGCTGCTCAACGTGGCGGCCATGCTGCTGGTGTTCGTCGCCCTGGTACACCTGGCCAACGCCTTGCTCGGGGCGCTGCCGCCGGTCGCCGGGGCGCCCCTGACCCTGGAGCGGGCCCTGGGCTGGGCACTGTCGCCCCTGGCCTGGCTGTGCGGAGTGCCCTGGGCCGAGGCCCAGACCGCGGGGGCCTTGCTGGGCAAGAAGACCGTGCTCAACGAGTTGCTCGCTTACCTGGACTTGGCCGCCTTGCCAGCGGAAAGCCTTTCGCCCCGCTCCCGGCTGATCATGACCTACGCCCTGTGCGGCTTCGCCAATTTCGGCAGCCTGGGCATCATGCTGGGCGGCATGGGCGCCATGGTGCCCGAGCGGCGCAGCGAACTGGCCAGCCTGGGCCTCAAGTCCATCGTCGCCGGCACGCTTGCCACTTGCCTTACTGCGGCCCTGGTGGGGGCCGTGGCGTGAGCTGCCGGCTCGGCAAGTCCGCCGGCCGGGGTAAAATCGCCGGATGACTGCGCCCGCCTTCGTTCACCTCCGTCTTCATTCCGAGTATTCGATCACCGATGGCCTGGTCCGTGTGGACGAGGCTGTGGCTGCCGCCGCCGCTGATGGCCAGCCGGCCCTGGCGCTGACCGACCTCGCCAACGTCTTCGGCATGGTCAAGTTCTACAAGGACGCCCGGAGCAAAGGGGTCAAACCGGTCATCGGCGTGGATGTCTGGATCGAGAACGAGGCCGAGCGGGACAAACCCTTTCGCCTGCTGCTGCTGGCTCGCAACCGGGCCGGTTACGGCAGGCTGTGCGCGTTGCTGACCCGTGCCTATCTGGGCAACAAGCATCGTGGCCGGGCAGAGCTGAAACGGGGCTGGCTGGCCGAGCCCGGTGGTGCCGAGGGCCTGCTGGCCCTCTCCGGCGCGCTGCAGGGCGACGTGGGGCTGGCGCTGGCCCACGGCAACCGGGACGCCGCCAGCCGGGCGGCGCGCGCCTGGGCGGAACTCTTCCCGGACGCCTACTACCTGGAGTTGCAGCGGGCCGGGCACCCGGGCACCGAGGCCTACATCCGGGGCGCGCTGGCGCTGGCGGGCGAACTGGGGCTGCCGGTGGTGGCCACCCATCCGGTGCAGTTCATGAAGCGGGAAGACTTCCGCGCCCACGAGGCCCGGGTGTGCATCGCCCAGGGCTATGTGCTGGGCGACAAGCGCCGGCCGCGGGACTTCACCGACGAGCAGTACTTCAAGACCCAGGCGGAGATGGCGGCCCTGTTCGCCGACATCCCCGAGGCGCTGGCCAACTCGGTGGAGATTGCCAGGCGCTGCAGCCTCACGGTGCAGCTGGGCAAGAATTTCCTGCCGCTCTTTCCGACGCCGGAGGGGGTGACGCTGGACGAATTCCTGGTCCTGGAGGCCAAGGCCGGGCTGGAGCAGCGCCTGGCGCAACTGTATCCGGACCCCGCGGCCCGGGAAGCCCAGCGGCCCACCTACGAAGCCCGGCTCAAGTTCGAGACCGATACCATCGTCCAGATGGGCTTCCCCGGCTACTTCCTGATCGTGGCCGACTTCATCAACTGGGCCAAGAACAACGGCGTGCCGGTGGGGCCCGGGCGGGGCTCCGGGGCCGGGTCGCTGGTGGCCTACAGCCTGGGCATCACCGATCTCGACCCGCTGGCCTACGCCCTGCTGTTCGAGCGCTTCCTGAACCCGGAACGGGTGTCCATGCCCGACTTCGACATCGACTTCTGCCAGGACAACCGCGGGCGCGTCATCGAGTACGTGCGCGGACGCTACGGCGCTGACGCGGTGAGCCAGATCGCCACCTTCGGCACCATGGCCTCCAAGGCGGTGATCCGCGACGTGGGCCGGGTGCTGGATCTGCCCTACGGCCTGTGCGACCGGCTCTCCAAGCTGATCCCCGTGGTGCAGAACAAGCCCCTCTCGCTGGCGGACGCCCGGGAGCAGGAACCGCTCATCAACGAGATGATGAACGATGAGCAGGACGGCGAATCCATCCAGGAACTGTGGTCCCTGGCCGAGCCGCTGGAAGGGCTTTCGCGCAACGTGGGCATGCACGCGGGCGGGGTGCTGATCGCCCCGGGCAAGCTCACCGACTTCTGCCCGCTCTATCAGCAGGACGGCGAGGACGCCTCCCCCGTCAGCCAGTTCGACAAGGACGACGTGGAGCAGATCGGCCTGGTGAAGTTCGACTTCCTGGGCCTGCGCAACCTCACCATCATCGAGCTGGCGCTCAAGTACGTGGAGCAGCTCACCGGGGAGCGCCCGGATCTGATGGGGCTGGGGTTCGAGGACCCTCGGGCCTACCAGATCCTGAAGGACGCCAACACCACGGCCATCTTCCAGGTGGAATCGGAAGGGATGAAGAAGCTGCTCAAGAAGCTCGCTCCCGACCGCTTCGAAGACATCATCGCCGTGCTGGCGCTCTACCGGCCGGGCCCGCTGGGCTCGGGGATGGTGGATGACTTCATCCTGCGCAAGAAAGGCCAGCAGGAGATCGACTACTTCCACCCGGACCTCAAAGCCTGCCTGGAGCCCACCTACGGGGTGATCGTGTACCAGGAACAGGTGATGCAGATCTCCCAGATCATCGGCGGCTACACCCTGGGCGGCGCCGACATGCTGCGCCGGGCCATGGGCAAGAAAAAGCCCGAGGAGATGGCCAAGCACCGGGAGATCATCCGCGACGGGGCGATCAAGAAAGGCTACGACCCGGCCCTGGCCGAGCAGCTTTTCGACCTGATGACCAAGTTCGCCGAGTACGGCTTCAACAAGTCGCACACGGCGGCCTACGCGGTGGTCACCTACCACACCGCCTGGCTCAAGGCCTACCACTGCTCGGCCTTCATGGCCGCCACCCTGTCTTCGGACATGGATAACACCGACACGGTGAAGATCTTTTTCGAAGACGCCCTGGCCAACAAGCTCACCGTGCTGCCGCCGGACGTGAATGCCTCGGAATACCGCTTCGTGCCCGTGGACCGGCAGACCATCCGCTACGGCCTGGGGGCGGTGAAGGGTACCGGCGAGCAGGCGGTGGAGACCATCCTCGCGGCCCGCAAGGCCGATGGCCCATTCAGGGATCTCTTCGATTTCTGCAAGCGGGTGGACAAGCGGATGGTGAACCGGCGCACCATCGAGGCACTCATCCGGGCCGGCGCCTTCGACAGTCTCGACCCGGACCGGGCCAAGCTGCTGGCCACCGTGGGCGTGGCCATGGAGGCGGCGGAGCAGGCCAACGCCAATGCCAACCAGGGCGGCCTCTTCGACATGTTCGACAGTGGCGATGCCGGCACCGGCAATCCGGACTACGTCCAGGCCCGGCCGTGGGACGAGCGCCAGCGCCTGCTGGAGGAGAAGACCGCCATCGGCTTCTTCCTCTCCGGCCATCCCTATCACGCGTTCAAGCCCGAGGTCGGGCGCTTTGTCCGGCGCACGCTGGCCAGCCTGGAACCCACCAAGGAGCCGGTCACCATGGCCGGCATCGTGGCCGGCACCCGCACCCAGATGACCCGCCGCGGCAAGATGGTGTTCATCGTCCTGGATGATGGCAGCGCCCAGGTGGAGGTCTCCGTGTTCAACGAGCTGTTCGAGCAGGAGCGGCGCAAGATTGTGACCGACGAAGTGATGGTGATCGATGGCAAGGTGCAGAAGGACGACTACACCGGCGGCCTGCGGGTGGTGGCCGAACGGCTGTTTACCCTGGGCGAGGCCCGCGCCCGCTTTGCCCGCCACCTGCGGGTGGCCATGAACGGCGGCGCCAATGCCCAGCGCCTGCGCACCGTGCTCGAACCCTTCCGTAACGGCGCCTGCCCGGTCAAGGTGCGCTACCGCAACGCGGTGGCCGAATGCGAACTGGGCCTGCCCGAAGCCTGGCGGGTGCGCCTGGATGACGCGCTCCTCGATCAGTTGCGGGAATGGCTCCAGCCGGAAAACGTGGTCGTCGAATACTGACGTAGAGGCATCTGGCGTTATGTTGATTGAGCCGTTGTTCAACGCTGCGGCGGGCGTGACTCGGGAAGTTGCCGGATTTGGGCACGAGGGTTTGGGAGATTTCGCATGTTGACCGCTATCACCCTGCAGGATTTCAAAAGCTACCGCAGTGCCCGGTTGCCGCTAGCACCGCTCACTGTGTTGATTGGCGCGAACGCATCCGGAAAGAGTAATGCGATAGAGGGCATGCGGCTTTTGTCCTGGTTGGCGCAAGGACAGAAGCTGTCAGCCATCCAGTATGCAGTTCAGAATGGGGACCGCGTAGTGCGTGGCACGGTCGAAGATTTGGCTTTTGAGCGAGGAGAATCCTTTGGCCTGGGGGCAGAAACCAACGTCCCGGAGTGGAATCGGCTGAGCCTGACCATCAGCCGGCGTGTTGATGGCTTGCACATCACCGCCGAGACGCTCACCCATGACGCAGCCAACGTGCCGCTCTATACGCTTGATCAACCGTCTAGCGAGCGCGGCACAGATGTTGGTGTGGCCTACAACAATTTTGCCAAGGGTAGAAACAAGCCCCATACCACCTGCATTGATCAATCGGCAATCTTCACGCAGCTGACCAACCCGACGACGTTCGACGCTGCACACAAGAAGTCGCGGGAGATCATTCCGGCGATTACTTCGAAAATCGAGCGCTGGCTGGCCGCCATGCTGTTTCTCGACCCGGTTCCGGCGCGGATGCGGGAGTACGCCTTTCCATCCGAAGTCCGCCTTCAGGGCGATGGCCGCAATTTGTCCGCAGTGCTTTATAACCTCTGGGGGCCGGACGAACAGGCCTATGTCGAGCCATATGCCATCCAGCGCAGCGACATCTTGGCGTTCATCCAGAGTTTGCCGGAGCAGGATATTGCTGGCCTATCGTTCTTCCACGAGCCGCGTGGTGGCGTCATGGTCAAGCTCACCGAAACTTTTGGCGGCAATACGCGTGACTACGATGCGTCCTTGCTATCCGACGGCACTCTAAGGGTATTGTCGATCGCGGCGGCAATGCTCTCTGCCGAGGAGGGCAGCTTGGTCGTGATCGAGGAGATTGACAACGGGGTCCATCCAAACCGCGCTCGCCATCTTCTGGAACGCATACGTGTCATCGCCGAGCGGCGCGGTTTGCGTGTCCTCATTTCCACCCACAATCCGGCGCTCCTCGATGCACTTCCCGATGCAGCCTTACCCGACGTGGTGTTTTGCTATCGCGACTCAGCCGATGGAACGAGCCGTCTGACGCGACTCGAGGACATCCCCGATTACCCGGAACTGGTGGCCCAGGGATCGTTGGGACAACTGGTGACCAGCGGAATCCTGGAGCGGTTCGTGAAACATCCGTCTTCCGGTGGCGATCGCCACGCCCGTGCCATGGCCTGGCTGGAAGGCTTGACCCGCGAGGGCATGCGATGAGCGCGATTGTGTTGCTCGACACCAGTGTTTATCTGAATGTGCTCGATGTTGAAGGTTGGAACCAGAATCGTGACGCGGTGCTGGCGGAGTTCCGCACGAGAGTTGAGGCGCGCGACTACTTTCTCTTGCCCATGGCAACGATTTGGGAAACCGGGAACCACATAGCGCACTTGTTCGATGGAGGGAGGAGGCGCCATTACGCGCAGAAACTCGTTGACGACGTAAGGAGAGCGGTCAACGGAGAAACACCCTATCGCGCTACCCATTTCCCAGACCGGGAGGAATTCCTCATCTGGCTGAACGACTTTCCTGACTACGCGCAACGCAGAAAGTCTCCCAGTAAGCCCGGCGAGGGTGTGAGTCTTGCGGACTTGTCCATCATCAAGGAATGGGAGCAGACGAGGGTCAGACATTCGATGTCGCAAGTACTTATCTGGTCCCTGGATTCCGACCTGTCAGGGTACAACGCGGATGGCGATACTCGTGGGTGATCCCGGTTCGGTACCGAACGCGTTACGGATGCCTGTGGGTGGCGAAACTGACGCCCCGAAAATCAATGCCCTGCTCGAACCCTTCCGTAACGGCGCCTGCCCGGTCAAGGTGCGCTACCGCAACGCGGTGGCCGAATGCGAACTGGGCCTGCCCGAAGCCTGGCGGGTGCGCCTGGATGACGCGCTCCTCGATCAGTTGCGGGAATGGCTCCAGCCGGAAAACGTGGTCGTCGAATACTGACGGCCATCGCCGGTCCCGCCGGCTTCTTCACTTTCTGCGGAGCGCCTTCGTGTCCTTCGAGATCATCGACCTGCCGATGCTGGCGGCGCTCAGCCGCGAGGCGGAGGCTACCCCGCGCCGGCGCAAGAACCTCAACTTCCATGCCGGCGACGCGTCCCGGTGCGCCCGGCTTGTCTATGCCGTGGCCGAGGGTTCCTACGTGCGCCCCCACCGCCACCTGGACCCGGAGAAGGGCGAAACCGTGCTCTGCCTGCGGGGACGTTTCGGGCTGCTGTTCTTCGCTGACGATGGCACGGTCAGCGCCACCCGGGTGATTGCCGCCGGCAGCGACTGCCTGGGCGTCAACGTGGCGCCGGGCACCTGGCATTCGCTGCTGGCCCTGGAGCCGGAGAGTGTCTTCTTCGAGGCCAAGGCCGGGCCTTACTGTCCCCTTTCCCCGGCGGAGACGGCCGCCTGGGCGCCCGCCGAAAACACCGCCGAGGCCATTGCCTACGAAGCCCGCCTGAGGCGGCTGTTCGACTGAGCCGGAGCCGGGCGCGGTTCGCCCGCCGCAGCGGTCAAGGAGCCTGTTCCGCCGCCGTTAATTCCGTTCTATCAACGGATTTCGGGCAGGGCGATGGGCGGTGGAGGCGAGCGGTTGGCCGGCGATGGGCTCGGGCTGGGCGAAGATGCCCTGGCCGCCCGGATCTATGCCGAGCAGGTGCGGATCGTCTATGAACGGGTCAACCTCGCGCTGCTGATGACGGTGCTGACGGCGGGGTTCATGGCCGCCACCATCTACCCCCAGGCCTCGCTCACCGACTGTCTGCTCTGGCTCACGCTGGTGTTCTCCACCGCCGGCTTGCGCTGGACGCTCAAGCGCGCCTACCTCCGGGCCGATCCGGGGCCGGAGGCGGCCCCCCGCTGGGCCAGGCTGTTTCTGCTGGGCACGCTCACCACCGGCGTGGCCTGGGCCTCGTCCAAGTATTTCCTGTTCCCGACCGGGGTGGAGGGCGACAGCGCCCGCTTCCTGGTGGGGCTGATCCTGATTGGCGTCGAGGCCATCGGCATGACGACGCTGTTCTATGTGAACGGCGCCTATTCCATGCTGGTGCTCCCCATCTCCACGGCCATCGCCGTGGACTTGATCCAGCGGGGCGACCGGTTTTCTTACCTGGCGCTGGGAGGCACCGCGTTGTTCGTGGTGCTGCTGATCAGCGCCGGGCGGCGGATGGCCTACTACCACGCGGAGGGCTTGCGCCAGCAGTACCAGATCGAGCAGATGGCCTGGGAGCTGGCGCGGGCGCGGGATGCCGCGGAGGCGGCGACCGTCGCCAAGTCCCAGTTCCTGGCCGCCATGAGTCACGAAATCCGCACCCCCATGAATGGCGTGCTGGGCATGAACGAACTGCTCCTGGGTACCCCGCTGAATGCCCGTCAGCGCCGCTTCGCCGAAACGGTGAAAAGCTCGGGGGAAGCCTTGCTCGGGGTGATCAACGACATTCTGGACTTCTCCAAGATCGAAGCCGGGCGGATGGAACTGGAGCATGCCCCCTTCGACCTCCATGCGCTGGTGGAGGACGTGGCCGAACTGTTTGCCGAGCGGGGCCAGGCCAGGGGCGTGCAGCTCCTGTGCCGCATTGCGCCGGAGCTGCCGCAGCGGGTCGAGGGCGATGCGCTGCGGTTGCGCCAGGTGGTGTCCAACCTGGTGTCCAACGCCGTCAAGTTCACCGCCAGCGGCCACGTGTTGCTGGAAGCTCGCCGTACCGCCGATGGTTCCGGGCGGGTGGAGATCGCGGTCAGGGACACCGGGATGGGCATGGAACCGGAGGTGTGTGCCAAGCTGTTCCAGCCTTTCATCCAGGCGGACCAATCCACCACGCGCCGCTTCGGGGGGACCGGGCTCGGGCTTGCCATTTCGCATCAGCTTGTGCGCCTCATGGGTGGCAGCATCGCGGTGGAGAGCCGCACCGGGGAGGGCTCCTGCTTCAGCGTGCAACTGCCGCTGGCAGCCGTCGCCGACGGGGGAGGCGAGCCCTTGCCGCGTCTGGATGGCAAGCGGGTGTTCGTTCTCGACGCCCATGCCATCGGCCGTCGCATCCTCCAGGAGCTGCTGGAAGCCAGTGGCGCCCGGGTGGACGTGGCCGAGGCGCCGCAGCGGGCGTGCCAACTGCTGCGGGAGGCCGCAGCGGCGGGCAGCCCGTATCTGGCGCTGGTCGCCAACGCCGATGGTCCCCCCGGGGGCGGGGAGTGGCTGGCCCGCGTGGGGGACGAGATCGCCGAGGCCGCCCCAGTGGTGTTGCTTGCCGCGGTCGCCCACGCCGGGGCGGAAGCCGGTTTGCCTGTCGGCGTGGCGGCTTGCCTGGCCAAGCCGGCGCGCCGGGGAGATCTGTTGCAGACCCTGGCCGGACTTGCGGTCCGCAGCGTCGCGGCAGCACCAGTGGCCGCGCAGAAAACGCCCCGTCCTGTGCCTCTGCCCGGCGGCCGCCTGCTGCTGGTAGAGGACAGCCCGGTCAACCGGGAAGTGGCGCTGGCCATGCTGGAGCCCCTGGGGTGCCGGGTGGACGTGGCGGGCAATGGCGACGAGGCGCTGGATGCCATCGCCCGCACCCGCTATGACCTGGTGCTGATGGACTGCATGATGCCGGTGATGGACGGGTTCGAGGCCACGCGCCGCATCCGCGCCGGCGAGCTGATCCGCCCCGGGCGCCGCCTGCCGGTGGTGGCGCTCACCGCCAATGCGCTCTCCCAGGACCGGGCCCGGTGCCTGGACGCGGGGATGGACGATTACCTCAGCAAGCCCTTTGCAGGCGCGGCCCTGCGTGCGATGGTGGAAAAATGGGTCCTGCCTGCCGCGCAACCGGAGCGGGAGGCGGAAGCGGTCTGATCCGGGCTCACCCGGGCGGCAGGCGGTAGCCCATGTAGGTCAGGCGCATCATGACCGCGAAAAGCCGCTGGAAATGCCGGCGGAAGTCTTCGGGGCCCGGGCCGGCAGGGGCCAGCGCCGCCTGCTGCAGACCCAGGAAGGCGTAGTAGGCCACCTGGCCGAAGAAGGCGGCTTCCTCCGCCCCGGCCACGTTGCGGCAAAGGCGGATCGCGTAGTCCAGCCGTGCCCGGTCCGCCCGCTGGACGTATTCCCGGGCGATCGCGTGGTGCTGGGCCCAGGCCCGGATGGCCAGATCCAGGGCGGGCGTCTTGCCCGCCGCCACGTCCAGGAACACACCCAGTTGCTCGACGGGGCTGGTTGCTGCCTCCGAGGCAGCGATCACCTGGCGGGTGCAGGCCTCTTCCCATTCGTCCAGCACCGCCCGGATATAGGCCTCCCAATGGGGGAAGTGGTGGTAGAAGGAGCCGCGGGTCACGCCCAGGCGGCGGGCCAGGCGCACGCTGGTGAATTCGGCGGCGCCTTCGTATTGCAGGCAGGCGAGGCCGGCGTCTAACCACTGGCGGCGGGTAGCTCGGGTCATGATCGGCTCGGGGCTGGGAAACGGCCCCAGTATGCGCCGCCCGGCCTTCTCCGCGGCACATGCCGGATGAAAAACATACAGCCTTGTCTTGTTCACGGTCTTTGACCATAGTCCATGCATCCGCGCGCAGCGAACAACGCAAGGGGGGATGATGATCAGGCGACTGACGGTGGATGTGCCCGCGGCGGTGACCCGGCACTGGCACGGGGGCGATCCCTTCCGGACCCATCTCTTCAATGCGCTCTCCCTGCTTTTTCCGGCGGGGGAGCAGAACTTCATCGACGTGGTGAGGGAGTTCGAGGCCGACGTGGCGGGCGACGCTCCGCTGGCCGCCGCGGTGCGGAACTTTGTCGGGCAGGAGGCGGTGCACCGCCACACCCACGGGGGATTCAATGCCCGGTTGGCCGCGTTGGGATACCGCAACCTGTTGGAGCCGTGGGTCGAGTGGCGCATTGCCCTCTCCCGGCGCTACCACCGGCTGAGCCGCCTGGCGGTGGTGGCGGCCTACGAGCATTTCACCGCGGTGCTGGGGGAAGGCCTGTTGCGCCACCCCGCCTGGATTGCCGGAGCGCCGCCGGCGCTGGCGGTGCTCTGGGGCTGGCACGCGGTGGAGGAAACCGAGCACCGGGCCGTGAGCTTCGATGTGTATCGGGCGTGCGGCGGGCGATATCTGCGCCGCGTGGGCTGGTACCTGTACGTGACGATGGCCCTGATGCTGGATCTTGCCGTGCAGACCACCTACATGCTGGGGCGGGACGGCGTGCTGCTGCGCCCTTCGACCTGGGGCAGCGCGGTGCGGCTGATGCTGGGCCGGGCGGGGGTGCTCCGGCATGTGCTGCCGCGCTGGCTGGCCTACTTCAAACCCGGCTTTCACCCCGCCGGGGGCGAGGGTGACCGCTTGGCCGCCGAATGGCTGGCCACCCATGCGGGCCAGTGGCGGCCTGTGGGGGCAGGTGCCCTGGCCGGGCCCTGAAGCCCGGGCGGACGGCGTTCAGGCTTCGTGTACCTGTCCCCCTGCCGGGTGCAGGGTGTGCCAGCGGGGCAGGGGCTGGTTGGCGCTTTCCCGGTAGCGGGCACTGTGCACCGGCGCCAGCAGGCGGGCGGTGGTGCCCAGGCTCCAGGGGTCGGTGGCGACCGGCACCGGCTGCAGCCCCTGGGCCAGGGCCCAGGCGGGTCCGGCCTCCTGCGGGCGGGCGGCGGGCTGCTCGGGCAGTGTCTCCCAGGCCAGTCCGGCGCGGGAGCCGGGGATGGCCAGCGCCTTGTAGAAATTGCCGTTGATCTGGGTGTGCTCCACCAGATAGGCGTGGAAGCGCCGGTACAACTCGTGGTCCACGGTGGTATGGGCCGCGGCCTGCCAGAAGTTGTCCAGCGTGCCCGCGTAGGTCAGGCCCCGGATGTCGTAGATGGCGGAGCCCGTTACCTTGACAGGCGTGCGGTGATGCAGGGCCGACATGCCCACGGTGCTGTTGATCACCACCACGCCACGGGCGTGCTGCAGCAGCGTCGGCAAGTGCTGATCGTGGATGTAATGCACGCGGTTGCTCACGCCCAGCTTGCGCGCCTGCAGGGCGATGCTGTTGCCGTAGTCGGTATACCCCCGGTCCATGGGGTGGTGCTTGATCACGAGATGGGTGTCCGCCGGAGCATGGGCGGCAAAGGAACGCAGGGTCTGGCGGATGAAGTCCTCCACCGAGCGATAGCCGGAATGGACGCGGACCTGGGCGTCGCAGTGCACCTGGAGCGGCACCAGGAAGAACTTCTCCGACAGTTCCGTTTCAAGCCGCTGCTGCATGCCCCGTTCCCGGTGCGCGTACAGGGGCTTGCGCCACAGCGCCCGGAGCCAGGGCAGGACTTCGCGGGCGCCGAGGGGCCGGTGGTGCAGGTAGTGGCGGAAGATGGGCCGCCCGAGGATGCTCGCGCTGTAGTAAAGGGTGGCCCAGGCGGCGGCGTGCCAGAAGCTGTTGCCCACCGGCAGCGGGTCCTGGGCCCGGTAGGCCGGGATGCAGCGGTAGAACATGGGGGCGCGGGGCACCTGGGAGTGGCCGTTGACGCCCAGCCGCTCCAGGGTCACGTAGTCCGGGCGGACGTACCCCTCTTCGAAGACGCAGATTTCCACGCCGTGGGCCAGCGCGATCTCGTGGGCCTTGCGGTGGATGGGCCGGCAGTCACCGAAGAGCATGACCACATCCACCTTCTGCTCGGCCAGGAAGCGCTGGAAGAAGGCCGGCCATTCGTCCAGCCGGCGGCGGTAGATCACCGCCTGGCTGGGGTAGAAAAGCCAGTCCCCGCCGTTGAAGTTGATCTTGGTCACACGGGCGCCCGCTGTCCGCAGGTCGTCGCCCAGGCGCCGGAAGAACGGTCCGAGGGGGCCCTGCAGGAGAAGCACGTGTTTGCCTGCAAAGCCGGCCAATCCGCCACTGATCATCGTTGTTTCCCTCAAGCGTTGCGCCTTGCTGGTGAAACCGGCGCTTGTCGGTGGGTGTGTCGGGCCTGCTCGTGGCCGGCCTGAGGGAAATAACGACAGTTTCGGGAAAGACTTGGGGCCCGGTTTCCGGGCGGACTCGGGCCTAACTTCGGATCAGGTTCCAGGCCATCCGGCCGGCAAAGCGGTGGAGGCCGCTGTCCCAAGGGGTGAAGCGGGGGAGCTGGAAGAGATCGCTGCCCCGCCGGGCGGCACCCCAGTGGGTCGAGACGGCTGCGTTGAAGCCGGCCCGTCGCACCATCTCCGCGTGGCGGGGCGCATAGTCCTGTCCGGGCTTGCCGTTGGGGTAGGCGAAGAGGCGAATGGGGACACCGGCCAGGGCGGTGAGTGCTTCGCGCCCGTGGGCGATCTCCGCCTGGGCGGCGTGATCCGGCAGGCGGGCCAGGATGGGGTGGCTGCAGGTGTGTCCGCCCAGCTCCATGCCGCGGCCGGGCAGGTCGCGCAACTGGGCGCGGGTGAGCATCAGCTTGTCCGGCAGGGGCTGGCCCGCCAGTTCGGCGATGGCTGCCACCGTCTCGCGTCGCTGGCGGTCCGGCTGGTATTTGATGGACCGCAGCAGGGTGTCGATGGCGGCGCGGCGGGCGGCGTTGCCGGCCAGGGGATGGGTGCCCAGGTTCAGGCGGGCCAGATCCAGGCAGTCTCCAGGGTGGGCGCGCACGGCTTCGATGACCGTGTCGTTCCACATGCGGCCGCCGTCCAGGTAGTCGGTGGCGACGAAGCAGGTGGCGGGCAAGCCGAGCTTTTCCAGGATGGGCAGGGCCACGTCGTGGTTGTCCGCGTAGCCATCGTCGAACGTGATGGCCAGCGCCCGGGCGGGCAGGGCGTTGCCGGCCAGGCGCGCCACTGCCTCGGAAAGCGGCAGCACCCGGAACCAGCGGGCGACGCCTTCCATGATCCGGGCAAAGCGCGCCGCGTCCGGCTCCTCCGGGAACAGCGGGTCCGGCCGGGCCAGCACCCGGTGAAAGATCAGGATGGAAAGCCGCCCCCGGTCACCCGCGGGGGAGAGCAGGTGGAAGGCTGTGCGCCAGAGCATGCTCAATCCTTCAGCAGCGGCCGTCGTGCCGGCCAGGGGGGAGGCGGAGGCGAAACCGCCGGCGGCGGGGGGTACGGGTCGAGCGCAGTGGTGGCTTCGGCCTCGGCTTCCCGCTGGGCCAGTTCGCGGCGCACCCAGTCCTGGGTGAGCACCATGATGACCAGGATGTCGTAGGGCAGATCCCAGTAGGCCAAACTGAGAAAGGCCCCGCCTACCGCGTAGCCCACCAGGCTCACCTGGCACATGGCGGCCAGCCGCCCGGCCCACTCCATGTCCGGATGCTCGGCGATGCTGCGCCGGATCCAGTTGGCGGTGCGCCAGGTGAGCAGCCATACCAGCAGGTAGAGCCCCAGGCCGATGAAGCCGTGCTCCCCCAGAACCTGGAAGTAGATGCTGTGGGCCGCGTGCACGTCCAGCGGGTCCGGCGCGTAGCGGGCGAACACGGCTGGTTCGTAGATGGCGAAACCGCCGCCGAAGAAACGGTCCGTGGCCAGATTCCAGGCCATCCACCAGGCGTTGATGCGACCCATGGCGGAGGCGTCCTTCTCGTAGCTGGCGATGGTGGACATCCGCTCGTCCCAGGCCGAAGGCATGAAGGCCAGCATGCCCGCCGCCATGAAGAACAGCGCGATGCCAAAGGGCAGCTTGTTCTTCGCGTGCAGCCACAGGTAGAAGGTCATCGCCGCGATGGCCAGCAGCGCCCCGCGGGAATGGCTGCCCAGGGCGCTGATGGCGCACAGGCCGATCATTGCCCACAGGCCGTTGCGCAGCCACTTCTTTTCGGCGTCGTGGGCCAGGTAGTGAATGAGGGGGATCAGCATGATCAGCGCCAGGGCGAATTCATTGTTGCCCTCGATGTAGCTGTCGGGCGGCCCCCACACCCGGTAGGCGCCCCCGGTTGCCAGGGTGAACAGCCCGCCCTTGGCCCCGAGGATGCCCAGGGAGCCGACGATCACCCACAGGAAGGTGTGGATGTGGGCCTTGGAGTGGAGCACCAGCAGGGTGATGAAGATCATGAACTGGATCTTCAGGTTCTTCACCAGCAGTTCGGCGGCGTCCTTCTCGTACAGGGCGTACTGGTGGGTGACGCAGAACCAGGCCACGAACAGGCCGAGGGTGACCGTCACCGCGTTCACCGGCAGGCGCTTGCGGTCGGTGGACAGCACGATGCCGGCCAGCGTCACCGCCACCGAGATCAGCGCCAGGGGCAGTTCCGAGGCGATCCAGGCATAGCGATGGGGGTTCATCAGCGACAGCCAGGTCCACAGCATCACGCCCACTGCCGGGTTGGCCAGCGCCCAGAAGCCGAGGAACAGCACGGCGGAGATGACGACGGCGTCACGCATGGGGCGGGCCTCCGGGGGCTGGCGCCGTGGCGTGGCTGATCACGTAGCGGTACTTGCCGGAGCGCTCGGGCGGGATGTCCGCGACCTCCTCCACCTCCACCCGCACCGATTGCCCGAGGCGGGCGCGGATGCCGTCCCGGATCGTCTGCGCCAGGGCCGGCTGATAGCCGGGGCCAGGCACCACCTGCACCCGGGTGTGCTCCAGGCTTTCCTGCACGATCTTGAAGCGGGCCACGCCTGGCAGGTCCCGGACCACGTATATGAGCGCCAGGCCGTGCATGGGGGTGCCGTCGGCCGCCAGCACGAAATCGGTGCTGCGGCCCTGGATTTCCTTGAGCACCGGCAGGCCCCGGCCGCAGGGACAGGGGTCGCGGTCGAGCACGCCCACGTCACCGGTGCGGTAGCGGATGAAAGGGTAGTCCCGGGTGGCCAGGTGGGTGACGACGATCTCGCCCGCCTGCCCGGGCGGCAGGGCTTGGCCGTCGGCACCGATGATTTCCACCAGGATGTCTTCGGCGGTAATGTGCATCCGCCCCGAGGGGCAGGCGTGGGCGATGAAGCCCGCGTCGCGCCCCCCGTAGCCGTTGGCCACCCGGCAGTCGAAGGTGTCCTCGATCAGGTGGCGTTGTTCCTCGTAAAGCCGTTCGGATGTCACGAAAGCCACCACGACGCCCAGATCATTCATCCGGATGCCCCGGTTGCGGGCGTGCTGGGCGATGCGGGCGAGGGCCGAGGGGTAGCCGAAGAGCATCCGCGGGCGCCGCTCGCGGATGCGGGCAACGAAGCTGTCCAGCCGCGTTTCCGACATCTGGAAGGCGGGCAGCAGCTCGGTGCGCAGCAGCCAGTCGCGGATGGCGCGTACCCGGTCCTGGGCGCCCAGTTCGATGGGCGAGCCCCACACCACGATTTCCCGGTCGCCGATGTCCACACCCCACCAGCGGGTGGCGCGCCACTTGGCCGCCACGTCGTGGCTCACCCGCTCCTTGCCGATGTAGAACACCAGTGGCTCGCCGGACGAACCCCCGGTGTTGAAGCGGGCCAGCGGCCCGGCCACCTGGGAGCGCAGGGCTTCGCTGTGGGCTCGGATGTCCGCCTTGGTGAGGAAGGGAAGCCGCGTCAGCGCCTCCAGTCCGTACTCTGCTGCCGGGTCGAAGCCGATCCTGGCGAACAGTGCCCGGTAGTAGGGCACGTGCTGGCCCGCGTGGGCGAGCAGGGCGCGCAGCCGTTGCGCCTGCAGGGCCTGGATCCGGGCCGGCGTCCACCACTGGCTGCGTTCCAGTGCGTCGCGCACGGCCACGGTGGAGTGGCCCTTCAGCCGTTCGTGCAGGGGGAAGAGGGTGCCGGCAATGACGCGGGTGATCCAGCTCATCGCGGCTGCTCCGGGAGGCGCAGGCGGCTCATGTGCCGCCTCCATGGGGGTCGGCGCCCACGGTGCCCGCCAGGCTGGCCGCCCTCTGGTGTTGCTGGTGCAGGTGGCGGAACTCCGCCTCCAGGATGTCCACCCGGGTGTCCCAGGCGTTGGCTTCCGCATGGGCGCGCAGGAGGCTCTTGTCCCAGGGTTCGCGCAGCGCGGCGTCCAGGGCCTTGACCAGCGCCACCGGGTCGCCGAAGGGTACGATGGTGCCCAGCTCGGGCCGGCAGATTACCTCCGCGTTGCCGCCCACGTCCGTGGTGACCACCGGAACGCCGCAGGCCAGTGCCTCCAGCAGCACGTTGGCCCAGCCCTCGTTGCGGGTGGACAGCACGAATACGTCCGCGGCGGAAAGGATGATGGGCAGTTCGTCCGCCGGCCGTGGCCCGAGAAAGCGGACGCAGTCGGCCAGCTCCAGTTGCTGCACCATGCTCTTGAGCGTGAGCGTCCAGTCGCCCTCCGGGCTGGGCCCCCCCACGATCAGGTAGACCAGCCCCG
Organism: Rhodocyclaceae bacterium; assembly: GCA_036824045.1. Lineage (GTDB taxonomy): Bacteria > Pseudomonadota > Gammaproteobacteria > Burkholderiales > Rhodocyclaceae > DAITAZ01. Next base: position 27,702 of record DAITAZ010000025.1, on the reverse strand, counting down.
GGTGACGCCGGCGCAGTACCGGCAGGCATTCGAGTACCCGGTGGAAGCCCTTGCGCTCCACCAGCCCGCCGACGGTGACCAGCACCGGCACGTGGTTGGGCAGGCCCAGGTTGGCCCGGGCAGCGAAATGGTCAATGGGCTGGAAGCATTCCGCATCCACTCCATTGCCCACCACCCGCACATGATCCGGGGCGATACCCAGCCCCAGGGCCACCTGGCGCAGGGATTCCGACACGGCAAAGACCCGGCTGGCCGCCTGCAGCGCCCGCCGTACCCGGGGCGCGAGCGCCTTGTCCTGGCTGTGGCGCACTTCGGTTCCCCGCAGGGTGATGGTGACGGGCACCTCCAGCCAGCGGCCGAGCAAGGTGGCGGCGTAGCCGTCCGGGTAGGCAAAGTGGGCGTCCAGAATGTCCAGCCGGCCCGCGGCCTTGAGCGCCTTCAGCCGGGGCAGGGCGCCCAGGGCCAGGAAGAATCCGTCCAGCCGCTTGGCCAGCCCGGGCACGCAAAAGAAGCGCGGGTACCAGACCTCGAAGCCCCGCTGCTTTTCGTACTCCGGCGCACCGGGGCGAAAACCCGGCTTGAACCGGCGGATCAGCCCCTGCAGGGGGAACCAGGGGCTGGGAGCCACCACCGCGAGCGGCAGGCGCCGCCCGACGCGGAACATGCGCTCGCGCACAAAGGGGCCCGCCCCCGGCTGCACCTGGCTGGGGAACAGGCTGGAGAGCACGACGATGTGGGGCCCTTGGGGCGTGCTGGTCTCAGTCATGGGAGGCGGTCTCCCGGGCCCGCCACAGACCTTCGTAGATGGGGGCGTAGCGGGCCACGCTGTTGCGCCAGGTGCGCTCTTCCTCGACAAAGCGGCGGCCGGCGGCGCGCAGCGCCGGCCAGCGTTCGCGCTCGGCCAGGCTCTGCAGCAGGGCGCTGGCCAGATCCTCCACATCGCCGGCGCGGAACAGCAGGCCGGTCACGCCGTCCTCCACCAGTTCCCGGTGGCCACCCACGTCGGAGGCGACGAAGATCCGCCCCTGGGCCATGGCTTCCAGCGGCTTGAGGGGGGTCACCAGCTCGGTGAGGCGCATGGAATGGCGCGGGTAGGCCAGCACGTCCACCAGGTCGTAGTAGCGCTGCACCTGCGCGTGGGGCACGCGGCCGGTGAAGATCACCCGGTCGGCCACCCCAAGGCGGTTGGTCAGCGCCTTGAGGGCGGCTTCCTGCGGGCCGCCGCCCACCAGCAGCAGCCGCACCCGGGGCCGCTCCGCCAGCAGGCGGGGCAGGGACGTGATGAGGAGATCGAGCCCCTCATAGGCGTAGAAGGAGCCGATGAAACCGATCACTTCCATGCCGGCCAGACCCAGTTGCGCCTGCAAGGCCGGGTCCGGCTGGCCGCCAGGCTGGAAGGCGCCCGCATCCACCGCATTGGGGATGACCGTGATCCGCCCGGGCGGGATGCCCCGGGCCAGCATGTCCTGGCGCAAGCCCTCGCAAATGGTGAAGACGTGGTCGGCCCGGCGCAGGGCCACGGTTTCCAGATGCCGGGTGAGCCGGTAGCGCACGCTCCCCTCGGTGGTGGTGCCGTGGTCCACCGCTGCGTCTTCCCAGAAGGCGCGTACTTCATAGACCACCGGGATGCCCAGGCGCCGACCTACGTGGATGGCGGGCAGGGCGTTGAGCACCGGCGAGTGGGCGTGGAGGATGTCCGGCTGCAGGGCATCGGCCAGCGCCTCGATGCGGCGGGTGAGGCGGGACATCAGCTCCACCTCGCCCATGCCGGGCAGGCCGGAGAGCAGGCCGGGCGTGGTGGGCGTGCGGTAGAAGTGCAGGCCGTCCACATCTTCTTCTTCCAGGCTGCTGCCCTGCTTGGGGGAGGTGAGGTGTTCCGTGTGCCAGCCCCGGGCGCGTTGTTCGCGCAGGATGGCGGCGGTGCGGAAGGTGTAGCCGCTGTGCAGCGGGATCGAATGGTCCAGGATGTGCAGGATGCGCATTGGGCAAGGGTCCGTTCAGGCGGCAAGGCCGGCCAGTGCTGCGCCGGCGCGGGTTTCGGTCGTGCGGGGGGCCTCCTGGCCCAGGCTGCGGAGGAAAGCCTCGAACATCAGCAGGGTCCAGATGGGCGCGGAGTAGTCGCGGCGGCCGGATTGATGGGCGTCCACCAGGTGGACAAGGTATTCGCGGCGGAAATAGCCGGTGGCGGCCAGGGTGTCACCCAGCAGGGCCTGGCGTACCCGGGCCTGCAAGGGGCCGCGGAACCAGCGGGCCAGCGGCACCGAGAAACCCATCTTGGGCCGGTACAGCACCTCGTGGGGCAGGTGGGGCTCCATGGCCTTCTTGAACAGGTACTTGCCCTCGTTGCCCTGGATCTTCAGCGCGGCGGGCAGGGTGGCGAGCCATTCCACCAGGGGGTGATCCATGAGCGGCTCCCGCACTTCCAGCGCGTGGGCCATGCTGGCCCGATCCACCTTGGTGTTGATGTCGCCCACCAGATAGGTCTTGAGATCCAGATACTGGATCAGTGCCAGCGGATCGTCGGTGCCGGCGCGCTCCGCGTGGCCGATGAACACGTCCACCGCCCGGTGGCCGGACAGTTGCCGCCGGAACGCCGGGCTGAAAAGTTGCCGGCGCTGCTCCTCGCGCAGGATCGAGACGCTGTGGCAGTAGGCTTCCACCGCCGAGCGGGCGAGCGACTGAAAGGTGGTTTTGGCGCGGAACATCCGCGGGGCCCAATCCGCCTTGGGGTAGAGGCTGCCCAGGGCGCCGAAAAGCGGCCGCCGCAGCCCCAGCGGCAGCGCGGCGCGCAGGCGCTCTTCCATCAGGTGCAGGCGGTAGCGGCGGTAGCCGCCGAAGTTCTCGTCGCCGCCGTCGCCCGAGAGGGCCACGGTGACGTGCTGGCGGGCGAGCTGGCAGACTCGCCAGGTGGGCAGGGCCGAGCTGTCCGCGTAGGGCTCGTCGTAGAGCCGCGCCAGGGCGTCGATCAGATCGAAATCGTCGCTTTCCACCGTGTCCACGTGGTGGGCGGTGTGGTAGCGCGCCGCCACCTGGGCGGCGAAGGCGGCTTCGTTGAAGGCCGGGTCGGTGAAGGCGATGGAACAGGTGATCACCGGCTGTTCCGACACCCCCGCCATGGTTGCCACGACTGCGCTGGAATCCACCCCGCCGGACAGGAAGGCGCCCAGCGGGACTTCCGCGATCATGCGCAGGCGCACCGACTCCTCCAGCCGGCGCAGCAGTTCGGGCCGGGCGTCCTCCAGGCCGATGCGGCTGTCCGGTGCAAAGCGCACGTCCCAATAGGCTCGGGGGGGCGGCACGGGGTGGCCGCGGCGCAGGGTGAGCAGGTGGCCCGGCGGGAGCTTTGCCGCGCCCTGGAAGATGGTGCGTGGTTCCGGCACGTAGCCCAGCGCGAAGTAGTCTTCCACCGCGGTGGGATCGATGCGGGTATCGAGCGCCCGGTGGACGCGCAACGCCTTGAGCTCCGAGCCGAAAACGAAGTACCCGTCCGCCAGGGTGGCGTAGAACAGGGGTTTGACGCCCAGCCGGTCCCGCGCGAGGAAGAGGGTTTCCCGCGCCTGATCCCATACGGCGAAGGCAAACATGCCCCGGAAGCGTTCCACGCAGGCCTCGCCCCATTGCTCCCAGGCGTGGACGATCACCTCGGTGTCGCTGCGGGTGTGGAAGGTATGCCCCAGGGCAGTGAGTTCCGCCATGAGGGGTTGGAAGTTGTAGATCTCGCCGTTGAATACCACCGCCACCGAACCGGTCTCGTTAAAAAGGGGCTGTTGCCCCGAGGACAGGTCGATGATGGACAGGCGCCGATGGCCCAGGCCCAGCCCCGGCTCCAGATGAAGTCCGCCTTCATCCGGGCCCCGATGGTGCTGGGTCTCGTTCATCCGGTCGAGCAAGGCACGGTCGACATCACGCCGACCGTTGAGATCAAGGATCCCGACGATGCCGCACACTCAGGTTTTCTCCCGCGCTTTTGCGCTTTATTTATGTATGGGTGTTGCTTCGGTGTTGCCGAGGTTCAGATCCGGTCGCGCTCTCCCAGCAGGCGGTCATAGACGCCCAAGTAACGGTTAACCATAACGTCCAGTGCGTAGTGTTCTTCAGTCAGCGCCCGCGCCGTTCGTCCGTGCGCCCGGGCGGTGGCCGGATCGGCGGCGTAGCGGCCGATGGCGTCGGCCAGTTGGGCGGCATTGGCTGGTGCGACCAGGGCGCCGGTGACACCTTCGCGCACCAGCTCCGGGTTGCCGCCCACCGCCGTGGCGACTACCGGCAGGCCGCAGGCCATAGCTTCGAGTATGGTATTGGAAATGCCCTCGGCAAGGGAGGGCAGAACCAGCACATCGAAGGCGGGTAGCAGGGCGGGTACGTCGCTGCGTTCCCCGGGCAGCCAGGCGGCTTCGGCCAGCCCCGCCCGGGCCAGGCGCTCCAGGGCGGGGGCACGGTCCCGCCCGTCGCCGAGGATCACCAGTCGTAGCCGGGGGGCATGGGGAGCCCCGCTCTGGCGCAGGCGAATGAAGGCCTCCACCAGGGTCATGAAACTCTTGACGGCCTGCATCCGGCCCACGGCGCCGATCACGAACGAGCCTGCCGGGAAGGGCAGGCCGGCCGCGCTGCTGTCGGGCCGGAAGCGTTCGCTGTCCACACCGTTGCAGATATGCTCCACCGCGCTGGCGCTGAAGCCCACCCGGTGCACCAGGTAGTCGTGCAGATCCCGGGAGAGGGCGACGTAGCGGTGGACGAAGGGCCGGTAGGCCCGGCGGACGAGCCGCAGGCGGCGGTTGCTGCCGTCCAGGTCGCCCACGTCGCGGCCGTGCTCGCCGTGCACCCGTGCGGGCACTCCGGCCAGGGTGGCGGGCAACTGCGCTTCCAGCGCCGCCAGGTTGCGGCTGTGCACCACGGCGGGTTGAAGGTCGCGGAACAGCCGGTAGAGGCGGGGAAAGAGCTTCCACCCGGGGCCCGGCGGCTTCTCCAGGCAGATCACCGGCACCTGGGGGTCGCGCAGGCGCTGCCGGAAATCCGTGGCGCCGGTGAGCGAGACGATGGCGTGCCGGTAGCGTCCCGGCGGCGTGTGGTTGATGAGGTTCACCACCCCGTTTTCCAGCCCGCCCACGCCAAAGTGGTAGAGCACATGGGCGATCAGGGGGGGGCGGCTCACTGGCGGGCCCTCCCGTCGTTGCGCCGCGCGCTGTCCGCGGGGGGCATCGCGCGCGCTGCGCAGCGCTTGGGCGGCCAGGCGCTCATGGCGCGCCGGCCTCGTTCAGGGAGGCGGCCAGCGCCGGCAGCATGGCCTCGGCGAAGCGCCGCAGCCGTGCCTGCTGGGCGGCCAGTGGCAGGGGCGCGCTCATCCCCTGGGTTGCGGCAGGCGCGGGCGTTTCCTCGTAGGGGGCGAACACGGTGAGGATGGCCATGCGGCCCGGGCCGCCCTGCAGCCGGGACCAGGCCTGGGCCAGCTTCACCCGGTAGGGATTGCCGGAGAACACGCCCTCGGCCCAGTACCAGGTGACGGCCACGAACTGGCCGCCCCGCCCCGCGATGCGAGCCTCCCGGGCGTGCACATAATGTCCGCTGCCATGCAGGCTGGTGCCGAATTCGCCGGTCTGCCGCCAGCGGGGGTTGTCCGTGCTGGCCAACACGTTGTCGGAACTGAGGCCGCCACTCCCGCGGGTGGCGGCGCCGTAGAGGTAGGCGCGGAGGAAGACGTCGCCGGAACTGTCCCGGTAGGTGCGGCGCAAACTCGCCTCGGCACGGCGGAAATCCGGCTCCCAGGCGGGCGGCAGCGTGTCGGCCGGGGCCAGCGCTTGCCATTCGGGGGGCGCGGCCGGGACGGCGATATGCGGGTTGCTCAGGCTGGCGGGTGCATCCAGCCAGTGCCCGGCCAGGGGCGGCAGCGCCGCCAGCGTAGCTGTGGCCAGGGCCACGGCGGGCAGCACCCCGCCGATCCGGGCGGTATCCGCTCGGGGGTGGCGGGTTCGGGGCATGGGCGGCGGGTCTTCGCGCCAGAACGCACCCGCCCAGAACAGGGCGCCGATGACCAGGGCGAAGAACACCCAGCCGTAGATGAAGTGATCCACCCCGACCGCCAGGGTCATGTCCGACCAGTGGCCGAGCAGCACGATGAGGTAAGCGCGCAGGCCGTTGGCGAGGATGGGGACGGCCAGCGCCAGCGCCACGAACACCACCCGGCGGCTGAGGTGGCGATACATGAGCCAGGCGTAGAGGCACCCCACGGTGAATGAGGCGATCAGGTAGCGCAGGCCACTACAGGCCTCCACCACCGACCAGTTGCCGGTGGGCAGGGCAAAGTTCAGCCCCTCCCGGTACACCGGCACGCCGGTCAGACGCAGGGCGGTGACGGTGAAATCGGCTGTGAACTGCATCAGTCCCGGCACGAAGGATTCGCCGAAAGGCACGGCCAGGAACAGGAAGGCCATGGGGAAAGCGAGCGTGCGTGCGGCCCGGTGTCCCAGCACTGCCCAGGCTGCCAGCGGCAGCGTGGCGACGGCGGCGTATTGCTGGGCCACGCCCACATGGGCCAGCCCGGCCACCACCCACAGCAAGCCGGGCAGGGGCAGCAGCAGCAGTGGCAGCCAGGTCGGGCGCGGCGGCGCGGCGAGTAACCTGGCACGTTCCCGCCAGCCCAGCCACAGGGCGATGGGTGGGACCAGGACACAATGGGCGTAAGTGCCTGAGCGCAGCCAGATCGCCACCATGTCGGCGAAGCTGCCTGCGTAGAGCGCCAGCAGCGCCAGCCACAGCACGAGCAGGGTGCGCAGGGCGGCGCGCCAGGCGGTGGGCACCGGACCGCTGGTGGTGGGGCCGGACACGGGACCGCCACGTGGCGGATCGGCTCCGATTTCGGGATCAGGGCGGGTGGGCCGCGCCGGGGGGGGGCGGCTCGATGCGACCAGGGGCGGATCGGAGAGCTGGATCTGCATGGCCTGGCGCCGCAGTCAGCAACCGCTTATTGACCGGGGGGTGGCGAGATGGGGGCGGGGCTGCATGCTCTGAAGCTTCCCTTCGGGCTATGGCCGGGCCGCTGCCTCAGGCGGCGATGGCGATGCTTGGCGGACGGGCCGACGACGGCGCCTGGCTGGCGCCCAGGATCTGGGGTGCAGGTTGCTCCTCGGCGGCGGCAACGTGCAGCAGCTCCTTGAGGCGGGCCAGATTGGGCAGCCAGCGGTAGTCCGCCAAGATGCGCTCCCGGGCGCGCCGGCCCATGTCCTTGGCGTCGGCCGACGTCAGCAGGTCGAGGGTGCGGATGACGAAATCGAGGGCATCGGTGGCCACGTTCAGTTCGTCCGGCACCCGTGCCTGCACCCCTTGGGCGCAAATGGGCGAAATGATGGTGGGACGGGCCATGGCCATGGCCTCCAGCACCTTGTTCTGGACGCCCCGGGCCACCCGCAGCGGCGCGACCACGACGGCCGCGTGCTGCAGGTAGGGGCGGATGTCGGGTACCGAGCCGGTGACGTGGATGCCCGGCAGCCGGCCCAGCGCCGTGACCGCCGGACCGGGGCTGCGGCCCACGATCCAGAAGCGGGCCTCGGGCATGGCGGCCAGGACCTTGGGAAAAACGTGGGCAGCGTACCAGCGCACCGCATCCTCGTTGGGCCAGTAATCCATGGCGCCGCTGAACACGACGGCCTTCTGCCCGGCCGGGAACGGCGAGGCCAGATCCGGCGAGGGATTGAAATAATCCGTGTCCACACCATTGAACAGCACCTGCACCTTGGACGCACATTCCGGTGCCAGCCGGCTGAAAAGGTCCGCTTCGGCCTGGGTGACGAACAGCGAGCAGTGGCTGGACTGGGATACCTTTCGTTCGTAGTCGAGCAGCATCTTCCCTTCCCGGCCGTAAAGCCAGGACATGGGCCAGCGGTGGCGGCGGGCGTACTCGGCCCACTTTTGCGAATCCACGTCCACGAAGTCCACCACCTTGCAGGGCAGGTCCAGGTCTTCCACGTACTGGGCCATGGTGGAGGAGAACACCACCACCCGACGGATGCGCTGCTCCTTGACGGTACGGCTGACCCACTGCGCCATGCGCGCGTCCCGGTAGTAGGGCAGGGACAGGCTGGTACCTTCCCGCAGGCCCGCCAGGCTGCGCAGCTTGGCGTGGGCGGGGGACAAGGGGGCCAGCAGGTAGTCGGTGCAATAGCTGCGGATCACCGGCTCATGGCGGCGGTCGTCTGGATCGTCCACGAACGCGCCCAGATACACCCGGTAATGCCGCGCCAGATAGTCGAGCAGGTGAAACGAGCGCAGCTTGTCACCCTTGTTGGGCGGGTAGGGGATGCGGTGAGCGAGAAAGAGCAGTGGCTGCATGTCCGTTAGCCCAGGCTGCGTACCAGCAAAGGGCCCAGGCGATTGGCCACACCCCGGGGGAGTCGCCGCCAGGCCTCGATGAACAGCCGGTACTTGGGGTTGAGCGGATTGTTGTTGGGCACGGCCTTTGCGGTGATCAGTGCATATTCATAGGATAAGGGCTGCGGCTCGAAACCCCAATTGCGCTTGAAGTCAAAGGAGCCGGTACCACGCTTGCTGCGCCCGTAATCAAAGACGGCAACCCCTTCGTCGCCCGCCCGCCGCATCAGTTCCCAGTACTTGAAGTCATTGGCGGCCAGAGCGCGCGCTTCGGGGCAGTCGCCCGCGTAGTAGGGCAGGATCTCGTCCCGAAAGCGAAACGATAACACGCCGCTCACCGCCATGCCCGCGGAGTCGAACACGTTGAGCACCGAGCAATCGTTGCCGAAGCATTCCTTGAGCAGGGAAAAGTATCGCTTTGGCAGCGCCGGGGTGCCGTGGCGATGGACATTGTCGGCATAAAGCGCGAAAAAAGTCTCAAGACCCCCATCCGGGGTGCTCACGAGCCCGTTCTTGATGCCCTTGCGCACCATCGCGCGCTGTTTGCGCGGGATGGCCGCCAGGTTTTCGTCCGCGGTGGGGAGCAGGGGCTTGCGGAAGGTCACGTAGAGATCCTGCCGGGGCCAGTCCGGGTGGCGGACGGCCATATGGCGCAATTCCAGGTGGCCCACGCCCCGTTCGATGGCCAGGTTGGTGGCGGCGTCGGTGAGGATCTCGGCAGCGCCGCTGTTGCTCGCGGCGATGCCGCCATAGACACAAAAGGGCAGCGACACCAGGGAATGGCCGAACAACCGGCTCTTGACTTCCGCCAGGGGCAGCACGCCGGTGATCTGCCCTGCCTCTTCCACGTAGTGGAAATGGGTGCGATGGCCAAAGGCTTCTTCGATCACCCGTTTCCAGCCGGCGAGATGGAAGAAGCTGGCCTCCGGGCAGGCGCGGACGAATTCGTCCCAGCGGGCGTGGTCTTGGGGCAGCAGGGGCTTGAGGGCGCTCATGTTCAGTGGTGGGCAAACGGTTGATCCAGCGCGCCGGCGTCGGCCAGCACACGGGCCGCCGGGGCCCAGCGGAAATCCCGCACCAGCCGGGTCAGCCGGGGCAGGGTGCGGTCCAGGTTCAGGTAATGGCGGAAGCGGGTCTTGCCCGGCAGGCCGGAAACCCGGGGTTGATCCGGATCGATCTCCCAGGGGTGGAAGTAAAAGATCGCCGGCTGCCCTTCCCGGTTCACCTGGCGCAGCAGGCTGCGTGACACCGCGTAGGGCAGCAGCCGGAAGAACCCGCCGCCCCCTGCGGGGTAGGTCCGGCCAAAGGCGGCCACCGTGCTCACGGGAAACTCGGTAAGCCCGGGCCGGATCAGGTAGGGCGCGCGCGGGGAGCCGGGCATGCCGTAGTGGTCGTGCCGCACCGGATAAATGCTCGAGCTGTAGCGGTAGCCGGCTTCGGCGATGGCGTCGAGCGCCCACAGGTTGGCTTCGCCGATGGAAAAGCTGGGCGCGCGGTAGCCGATCACCGGTACGCTTCCCACGTCCTCCAGGATGCTGCGGGCGAGGACGATGTCGGCGGCAAAGGCCTGGGGCGTCTGCTCGCTGGCGCGTAGATGCGCGTAGCCGTGGCTGGCCAGTTCGTGGCCGGCGGCGACGATGCGCCGAACCATGGCCGGGTAGCGCTCCGCCACCCAGCCCAGGGTGAAGAACGTGGCGTGCACGGCGGCGCCGTCGAACAGTTCCAGCAGGCGGTCCACATTCCGCTCCACCCGGCAGGGGATGTGCGCCCATTGGCTGCGGGGAATGTGGGGCGCGAGGGCGGAGACCTGGAAATAGTCCTCCACGTCCACCGTCATCGCATTGGCGGGCACCTGGGCAAGTGGCGTCATGGGGCGGCCTGCTCCGGGGCGGGGGGGCGCTTGCCGGCGAGCAGGGCCAGTACTCCGGCCATGGCGTTCTCCAGCCGGGCGAGGCGCTCTTCCGCCGCCGAGGGCTGGAAGGCGGCCAGCAGGGTCGCGGCCTGCTCCCGGGCCGCCGGGTCCTGCAGCAGGCGGGAAATGTCGGCGGGCAAGGCCAGCGGGGTGTCGGCGAAGGGCAGGGCCTCCTCCGGCACGGCGTTTTCGTCTTCGATTTCCTTGGCCACGCCGTTCACGTCGGCCATGCCGAAGGCGTGCTTGCCCTGGAGAAAGCCCGCCAGCAGCAGGCGGTCGCACAGGGTGTTGATGCGCCGGGGAATGCCGCCGCTGTGGGCGTGGATGGCCGACAAGGCCGGCTCGTCGATCGCCGGGTCGCCCGCCCAGCCCACCTGCCGCAGCCGGTGCTGCACATAGGCGCCGGTTTCCTCGCCGCTCATCGGCCCCAGGTGGTAGGAGGCGATCACCCGCTGGCGCAACTGGCTCATCTGCGGACTCTGCATGGTGGCGCGAAATTCCGGCTGGCCGACGAGGAAGCTCTGCAGCAGCGCGTGTTCTCCCACCTGGAAATTGGAAAGCATGCGCAGTTCCTCCACCGCCCGCGGGGTGAGGTTCTGCGCTTCATCCACGATCAGCAGCGCGCGCTTGCCCGCCGCCGAGAGAGAGAGCAGGAACATCTCCAGCCCCAGCAGCAATTCGGCCTTGTCCGCATCCTTGCTGGGCAGGCCGAAGGCTGCGCATACCATGTGCAGCGTCTCGGCGGCGTCGAGCTGGGTGCTGACCAGATGACCGGCCACCACCTGCTGGGGGTCGAGCCGGCGCAGCAGGTTGCGCACCAGGGTGGTCTTGCCGGCGCCGACTTCGCCGGTGATGACGATGAACCCCTCGCTCTGGTGCAGGCCGTATTCCAGGTAGGCCATGGCCCGCTTGTGCCCCTTGCTGCCGAAATAGAAGGCCGGATCGGGATTGAGCTGGAAGGGTTTTGCGCTGAATTTGTAGAAACTCTCGTACATGGCTTTGGCCTAGAACTGCACGTTGATGGCGGCGGTGACCGCGTTTTCCCGCTGTTCGCTGGCGGGGAAGCGGGTGCGCACGTGGCGGAAGCCCAGCGCCCCCATGGCGCCGGGCGCCACCGGCAACTGATAGTTGACGGAGAGCAGGTCTTGCACGGTGCGCCGCTCCTGCAACTGGGTGGCCAGGTAGTTGGTGTGCATCAGGCGTGCCACCAGCGATGCCCGGCCCGGCACTTCCCGGCCCCAGATCAGGCCCCAGCCGCTTTGCCGCAGACGGGGCGAGAAATCGAAGTCGTCGCCCAGGGTCAGGTTGCCGTCCAGCGCCTCGGCATCGGAGCGGAACATGGAGAGGGAGACCGCATTGGCCGCGCCCAGCAGGGTGACGCTGGCGTGGGAGCGCCGCTGCACGAACACGCGGCTGGTGTTGAAACCCACTTCCCCGTTGAGCACCGTGGGCGAGCCCAGGCGCAGCATCATCTGTTCGGCCGCCTGCAGTCTTTCCAGCGGGTCCGGGTAGCGTCCGGCCAGGGCGTTGAACCACACTGCCAGCGGGTCGCCCCGGCCCAGCAGCACGAACTGGTCCGGGAAGTCCACCAGGCTGCGGCTGGAACTCAGATTCCAGGTGGCCATGCCGCTGCGGTGGGCGAGCTGGAAACTGTAGGCATCGCCAAAAAGCCGCTTTTCCCGTTCGCCGGTGATGCGGGTGCGCTCCATGGGCGTGTATTCGAAGCCGACGCCATGGATGGCGCTGCTGCCCGGGGTGAGGAAGTAGTTGGCTTCCTCCCGCCCGCCCCAGGCCGTCAGGCGCAAGTCCGGGCTCACGCGCAGGCGCAGGATCAGCTTGGCCAGCCGGGTGTCCAGGTCGGGCCGGTTGCTGTAGTCGATACGGCTGTCGGTGACCACCGCACCCCAGCCCAGGCGGCCAACGGCGGGCGTGCTGTCGACGCGGGCGGTCCATTCCTGCCGCGAGGTGCGGGGAAACACGGGCGAATCGGTGGTGGTGACCATGCCGCTGTAGCCCGCATGCCAGCGCGCCCAGTCACCCAGCTCCCCCTGAACATAGGGGCGGGCCTGGAAGGAGCGGCGCTCGGCGCGGTTGTCGCTGATGCCGGCCACGTCCACCGGCAGGCCGGAGAACAGGGATTGGGCTTCGGTGCTCACCGCCGCGCGGGTGTCCAGGCCCATGGTGTTCTCCGCGTTTTGCAGATGGGCGTTGGCGTTCAGGTTGTGGGCGGCGTAGCTGCGCTGGCTTTCATGCAGATAGAACACGTTGCGCAACTGGTAGTCCAGCGCCAGCTTGTTCTTGTCGTCCCCGCCGATGATGCGCACGCGCGGGCTGACTTCAGAAACCTGGTCCGTCCGCCGCTTGGCGCCCGGGTCGCTGGAACTGTTGTCCGTGATGGTTTCCCGCAGGGTGATCTGGGGTTTGATGTCCCAGGCCTGCGCCGTGCCCGCGGCAAGCGCCAGCGCCGCCAGGACAGCGGCGGTGCGCGGGGTGCGGAAGCGGCATGCGGGGCGGACCATGGCGCCTGCGCTCAGGGCATGGGGCTGCGATAGCGGCGGGCCCGGTCGGCCTGGGGGTTGAACGCCCGCTCGGTGCCGGCCAGGGGCAGCTTGTTCAGCACCAGCATGCGGTTGGGGCAGGTCTCCACGGCGGCCAGCGCTTCGCGCACCGCGTTGTGGGTGGTCTTGCCTGCCTCGACCACCATGGCGATCTGACCCATGTGGGCGGCCAGCGCCCGGGCCTCGGTGGTGACGAGCAGGGGCGGCGAGTCGAAAACGATGATCCGGTCCGCATAGCGGGTGGCCATTTCCGCAAGCAGCGCTTCCATGGCTTCGCTGGCCAGCAGTTCGGTGGCCTGGGGCGTGGGGGTGCCCGCGGGCAGGAGGGAGAGCGTCTCCACGTTGGTGCGCAGCAGCACCTCGGAGAGGTCCAGTTCGGGTTTGAGCAGCACGTCCATCATCCCCGGCAGCGGGTCGGGGATGCCCAGGGTGGCGAGGATGCTGGGCCGTGCCACGTCCGCATCCACCAGCAGCACCGTGGTGTCGAGTTCCATGGCCATGCTCAGGGCCAGATTGACGGCCGTGAAGGTCTTGCCTTCTCCCGGCAAGGCGCTGGTCACCATGATCAGGTTGCCATTGCGCAAGGCCTGGGCCCGGCCCCGCCCTTGGGCGTTGGCCAGCAGCGGCCGCTTGATTACCCGGTATTCCTCGGCGATGGGCGAGCGGGGCGCGGCGGGGGTGACTAGACCGGCGCGCCCGAGGCGCTCCAGGTTGATATCCACTTTGCGGGCGCTGTCGGCGGCAGGGGCGGGCCGGGTACGCCGGCTGCGGGCCGGCTTGCCCGCCGGTTCGGGGGCCGCCGGGTGCGGGGCGCCCTCCTCGGGCAGGGGGAGGGCGGTGTCCACCCCGGCGCGGCGCAAGGTTTCAAGACGCTGGATCGCTTGTTCGATGGTGCTCACGGCGGCGGCCTCAGACAGGGCGGATGTTGGCGGCGACAAAGGCGCTGGCGGCGGCATAGGCGCCAAGCAGGGCCAGCAGGCCGGCGGCGAATGCGGCCAGCTTGCGCCGGGCTGCGGCCGTGCGCGCCGGGCTGGGGAGCAGGCTCACGGTGCCCAGCACCGGCAGGCGGGTGACGTGGCGGACCGTGTGCTCATCCAGGAAGGTGGGGCGGGCCTGGCTGACCAGCAGGGTCGAGCCCACCCCCGCCAACAGGGCGGCGGCCAGGGCGCCGGCCAGCAGGGCGGAGCGGTTGGGGGCCACGGGCTTGGGCGACACGGCAGGCGGGTCGATCAGGCGGAACTCCGCCACGCCGGTGCTGGCGGCCATCTGGCCCGACAGGGCGACCGATTCCCGCTTCGCCACCAGTGCCTCGTAGTTTTTCTTGTGCACCTCGTAGTCCCGGTTCAGTTGCACGTATTCAGCCTCGATCTCCGGTTGCTTCACCATGCTGGCGCGGAGTTCTTCGTAGCGGGCCTGGTATTCGCCCACCCGGGTCTGCAGCGAGGCAACGCTGGCTTCCGCTTCCGCCAGCGACAGCCGCAATTGCATCAACACCGGATTGCTCTTGGCGCTGCTGCCGCTGATTCCGGCCTTGCGGCGGGCCTCCAGTTCGGTCTGGCGCTGCTGCTCCAGCTGGGCGATGAGGCGACGGGTGGCGAGCACGTCCGGGTGCTGCTCGGTAAAGCGTTGCAACTGGGTGTCCAGGTTCTTGCGCAGGGTGTCCAGGCGGCCGTCGATCTCGGCCACGCCACCCTGATCGGGGGCGTCGAGCAGGATGGGATCTTCGCCCGCCAGTTGGCGCTTGATTGCGTCGCGGCCGTTTTCCGCCTCGCGCAGTTCCAGCCGCGCCTGGCGCAGGGCCGTTTCCCGCTCGGCCAGCTTGGCGGAGGTGCTGCGGTCGTCGCCGGCGAAGGAAAGGTGCTTGAGTTTGAATTCCTTGAGCCGGCTTTCCGCCTCCGACAGTTTGGTCTCGTAGGCGGCGATCTGGTCTTCCACGAAGCGGCGGGCGGTGTCCGTGTCCTTGCGCTTGTCCCCCAGGCTGGATTCCACAAAGATGGTCACCAGCGATTGCACGATCCGTTTGGCCCGTTCCGGCTGGGTGTCGCGGAAGGTGATCGAGTACAGGTTGTCCCGCCCGGCGCCCCGCATTTCCAGCCGGCCCATCAGATCCTCGACCAGCTTGTCCTTTTGTTCCGGGCTCTTGATCTGGATGTTCAGATCGGCCATGCCGATCAGCTTCTCCACGTTGGGGCGGCTGATCAGGGTGCGGGAGAGGATGGCGATTTGCTGGTCCACGTTGGGCTGGACCGTGAGCCCGGTCATCAGCGGCTTGAGCACAGACTGGGTGTCCACATAGACCCGCGCGGAGGCCTCGAAACGGTTGGGGACCGACCACGCCACCACGGCACCCACGATGCCTACCAGCCAGGCAATGCCCAAGCCGATCCAGCGCTGCTGCCACATCCCCCGCAGGGTCGTGACCAGTTGTCGAAACAGATCATCCATCGTGCGCTGCTTTCCTGGTGTGGCCGGTCAGAACCAGCTCTGGGGGATGACGATCACGTCGCCCGGCTTCACTTCCACATTGGCGTTCACGTCGCCCCGCTTGAGCAGGTCCCGCAGGCGCACGTTGTACTGCTGGTTGTTCTCGGAGCCGCGCAACAGCGTGGCCCGGTTGCCATCGGCGTAATCGGTGATGCCGCCCACGGCAATCATCACGTCCAGCACCGTCATCTTCTGGCGGTACGCCAGGGCCTGGGGCCGGGTCGCTTCGCCGACGACGCGTACCTGCTCGCTATAAGGGCCGCTGAAATGGGTGACGATGACGGTGACCACCGGGTCACGGATGTACTTGGCCAGGGCTTTCTCGATGTCCCGCGCCAGGGCCGCCGGGTCCTTGCCCATGGCCGGCAGGTCTTCCACCAGGGGGGTGGTGATCTTGCCGTCGGGGCGCACCGGCACCGACATGGACAGCTCCGGGTTACGCCAGACGACGATATTGACCGCGTCGCCGGGCCCGATCAGGTAGCTGTAATCCGGCGTGGCTGCCTCGGCCGGAGCAGGCGGCAGCCGCGAGGCGCAGCCCGCCAGGGCCAGCAGGGCAAGCACAGTGAGCAGGGTTCGCAGCATGGGCACAATCCTCTTTCCAGGGGCTGCCGGACGCAGCCAACGCAGGTGGGTTATCGGAAGGCCCCGACGAAACTGAATGCTGGCGGGGCGGGCCTGGCCACGGCCATCCACTCGGGATTCTACCCGCCGGCATGGCTGAATAACGGTAATTTGTCTCGTAAAAACAATTAGTTGCGATGTTGTCTTTGCGAGTTGTGGGCTTTTTGCCGGATTGCCCGACGGCTGGTCGGTGCGCGGTTTCGGGAACGGGGCGGGAGGGGAAGCGGTGGTAAGTGGTCCTGATATCAGGACGAATGGAGCGGCGGAAGCGAGGTGGCCGGGGTTGGCCGGTGGTGGATGCGAAAGGGGATTGCGGCAGGAATTGCAGCTTGCGGGCGGGGCTGCCCGCGGGTGAGCGCGGGCCGGGCGGTCGCCCGGCCCGGGGAGGCTCAGCGGTGCTTGAAGTCCGCCTTGCGTTTTTCGGCGAAGGCGGCCATGCCTTCTTTCTGGTCCGCCAGGGCGAAGGCGGCGTGGAACACCCGGCGCTCGAACAGCAGACCCTCGTTCAGGCTGGATTCGAAGGCGCGGTTGACCGACTCCTTGATCATCATCACCACCGGGAGCGAGAACGAGGCGATCTTCTCGGCGGTGGCCAGCGCTTCGTCCACCAGCTTGTCGGCGGGGATGATGCGGCTCACCAGGCCGGCACGCTCGGCCTCCTGGGCATCCATCATGCGGGCCGAGAGGCACAGGTCCATGGCCTTGGCCTTGCCCACGGCGCGGGGCAGGCGCTGGGTGCCGCCGGCGCCGGGCAGAATGCCCAGCTTTATCTCTGGCTGGCCGAACTGGGCCGTGTCGGCGGCGAGAATGATGTCGCACATCATCGCCAGTTCGCAGCCGCCGCCCAGGGCGTAGCCGGCCACCGCGGCGATCACCGGCTTGCGGCAGGTCTTGACCCGCTCCCAGTTACGGGTGATGTAGTCGGGCAGGTACACGTCCATGTAATCCCAGCTTTTCATGGCCTGGATGTCAGCCCCGGCGGCAAAGGCCTTGTCGGACCCGGTGATGACGATGGCGCCAATGGCGTCGTCGGCCTCGAACGCATCCAGCGCCTGCCCGATCTCGTTGACCAGTGCGTCGTTGAGCGCATTGAGCGCCTTGGGCCGGTTCAGGGTGATCAGGCCGACGTTGTTCTTGGCGCCGCGGGTTTCGGCGATGATGTTCTGGTAGTTCATTCCTTCCTCTCCTGAGCGGGGTTGGCAATCTGGGGGGACACCTGCAGCGGCGGTGCCTTGGGCGGTGGAGCGCTGGCCTTGGATGTGGCGGCAGGTAGCTGCACATCCTTGCTCCGGGGCTGGATGACCGCCCGGACCCGGCTGTCACGGTTGCTGGCTGTGGCACCGCCGGCGCCGCTGGTGACCAGCGAGTTCTCGGTGCGGTTGTCGAGCAGGATGTACTGGCCTTTCAATTCGTCCTTGCCCCGGCGCACCCAGGCCCGGTTGAAAAACTCGGTACGCTCGGTGCGGTCGTCGGTTTCGATGCGCTCCGCCTCGGCGTCCAGGAAATCATCCCGGCCCTCGAGCTTTTCCCGGTAGCGCACCAGATCGCCGGCACGGGTCGTGGCCACCATGCGCTGGTAGCCTTCCACGTCCTGGCTCACCACCACCTTCTGCGCGCGCAGGGAGCGTGTGCCCTGGGTGATGGTGACGTTGCCCTCGAACACGTGCACCCGGTGCTTGTCGTCCATGTTGACCTTGTCCGCTTCCACCTGGGTCGGCTTGTCCCGATCCGCCCGCTCTGCCCGCACGGGGGTGGCCAGACAGAGGCCGGTGAGGGCGAGCAGACACAACAGCCCGGCCGGGCGGTCTGGAATCTGGCTCATTGGCGTTTGCGCTCCTTGGCGATGGTGCCGCTCACCCGGTTGATCTGGGTGGTACGGCGGATGTTGTCCAGGGTGAAGCCCACCCCTTGCAGTTCGGTTCCGCCCTGATGGAAGCTCACCGGGGCTTCGGTCGTGGCGAATTCATCGTCCGGCCTCAGCAGCAGCGTTTCGGTCAGGAACAGGCTGGTGGGCGTGGCGGGGGTGGCGGCGCGGCTCACGCGCACCCGCTCGCGCAGCTCCACCCGGTTGCCGTCTTCACTCATCTTCCCGCGCAGGGCCGATACGGTAACGGGCGCTTCGCCCCGGTAAAGGGTGACCACCGGGTCCCAGGTTTCGGTGGAGTTGTCGTCCGGGTAGTGGACCATCTGCCGGCCGCGGCTTTCGTACCGGAGTTGGCCTTCCGGATCGAAGCGGCGGATCGTGTGGTTGCCGACTTCAAAATCCGGATCGTGGCGGAGCAAGCCGTCCTTGCGCACGGTTTCCACCTCCGCCGCACGTTGCAGCCAGAACGTGAGGGCGGCCAGGAAGCTGAGGATCGCGATGGGGAAGAGGGCTGCAGTGCGCGGGGGCTTCATGGATGGGCACGGCGGCAGGGACGGCCCTGCATCAGATGACCTTGGCCTTGAACAGGTCGTGCATGTTCAGGGCGCCCTGCAGGCGGCCCGCGTCGTCGCAGACGAGCAATTGGTTGATGCGGTGATGGTCCATCATCTCCACCGCTTCCACCGCCAGCTTGTCGGGGCCGATGGTGCGGGGGGTGCGGGTCATGACTTCGGTGACCCGTGCGGTCTTGAAGTCCAGCCCCCGCTCGATCACGCGGCGCAGGTCGCCGTCGGTGAAGATGCCCGCCACCTGTCCTCCGGCGCCCACAATGGCGGTCATGCCCAGGCCGCCCCGGGTCATTTCCAGCAGGGTATCGGCCAGGGTGGCGGATTCGGTCACGGTTGGCAGTTCCGCTCCGGTGTGCATCACGTCGCGCACGTGGGTGAGCAGTCGCCTGCCGAGGGAACCGCCGGGGTGCGAGCGGGCGAAGTCCTCCGGTCCGAAACCGTGGGCGTCGAGCAGCGCCACGGCCAGGGCGTCGCCCAGAGCCAGCGCGGCGGTGGTGCTGGCGGTGGGCGCCAGATTGAGCGGGCAGGCCTCTTCGGCCACGGCGGCATCCAGATGTACGTTGGCTTCCCGCCCCAGGGTGGAATCCCGGTTGCCGGTGATGGCGATGAGGCTGGCGCCCTGGCGGCGGATGAGGGGCACGATGGTGAGCACCTCTTCGCTTTCGCCCGAGTTGGACAGCGCGATCACCACGTCTTCCCGGGTGATCATGCCCAGGTCGCCGTGGGCGGCTTCCGCCGCGTGCACAAAATAAGCGGGGGTGCCGGTGCTGGCCAGGGTGGCGGCCAGCTTGCGGCCGACATGGCCGGACTTGCCGATGCCGGTGACAATCACCCGCCCGTGGCGGCTGAGCAGCAATTCCACCGCCCGGGTGAATTCCTCCCCCAGGCGGTCGGCCATGGCCAGCACGGCGGCGGCTTCGATCTGCAGCACCCGGCGCGCCAGGGCCAGTACGTTGGAATTGTCGATGGGGGCGGACTCGCGATTCACGGGTGTCAGGCCAGAAGGGGCGGGGCGGCGCGCTTGGGCTCCCTGCCCGGACGCTTTATCATTGGCCGCAGTATAGCAGATGGCCCCGAGCCCTCTCCGGCCGCCATACGCCGTCGTATCCCCGTTTTGGCGGCCTTGTCCGTCACCGCTTCGCGGCCCACTCACAGTGACCCGGATTCATGCTCACCACCCTTGACGTTGTCCTGTTGCTCCTGACCGCTTCCGTGGTGGTGGTGACGGCTTTCCGCGCCATGGGCCTGCATCCGGTGCTGGGTTATCTGGCGGTCGGGGCGGTGATCGGTCCTCACGCCGCCAATCTCATGGGGGATGCCGCCGGGGCCCGGCATCTGGCGGAGTTTGGCGTTGTCTTCCTGATGTTCAGCATCGGCCTGGAGTTTTCGCTACCGCGCCTCTATGCCATGAAGCGCATCGTCTTTGGCCTGGGTGCGGCGCAGGTGTTGGGCACCATGGTGCTGGCCACCGGCATGGTGATGCTGGGGGGGCTGTCCTGGCGCGGGGGGCTGGTGCTGGGGGGCACGCTGGCCATGTCGTCCACGGCGCTGCTGTCCAAACTGCTGGCGGATCGGCTGGAGCTGGATTCCGCCCATGGGCGCGAGGTGTTCGGCGTGCTGCTGTTCCAGGATCTGGCGGTGGTGCCCCTGATCATCCTCATTCCGGCGCTGAGTATGCCGGTGGAGGAGCTGGCCGAAACCCTCGCCCTGGCGGCGGTCAAGGCGGCCGCGGTGCTCACCGCCGTGCTGGTGTTCGGCCCCCGCCTCATGCGCAAGTGGTTCTACGTGGTGGCCCGGCGGCGCTCGGCGGAACTGTTCATGCTCAACGTGCTGCTCATCACCCTCGGGCTGGCCTGGCTCACGGAGCTGGCGGGGCTGTCCCTGGCTCTGGGTGCCTTCCTGGCGGGGATGCTGATCTCCGAGACCGAGTACAGGTATCACGTGGAGGAGGACATCAAGCCCTTCCGGGATGTGCTGCTCGGGCTTTTCTTCGTTACCGTCGGCATGTTCCTGGATGTCCCCGCCATTCTGGCCAACCTGGGCTGGGTGCTGCTTACCCTCTCCGTCCTGCTGGTGGGCAAGTTTGCCGTGGCCGGGGGCATGTCCCGCGCCTTTGGCAGCAGCCCGGGCACTGCCATCCGCACGGGGCTGTGGCTCTGCGCGGGGGGGGAGTTCGGGTTCGTGCTGGTGTCGCTCATCGGCCAAAGCGGGCTGGTGCCCAAGGCGGTGCTGCAGGTAGTGGTGGCGGCCCTGGTCCTGTCCATGCTGCTGGCGCCTTTCGTCGTGCAGTTCAGCGACCGGATCGCGCTGCGTTTCACCGCCTCCGAGTGGCTGTTGCGCTCCATGCAGCTCACCCGGATCGCCGCCCAGTCCATGGCCACGGACAAGCACGTGATCATCTGTGGCTACGGGCCCACCGGCCAGTATCTGGCCCGTTTCCTCGATCGGGAATCGGTGAGCTACGTGGCGCTGGACCTGGACCCGGAACGGGTGCGGGAGGCTGCGGCGGCGGGGGACACGGTCGTGTTCGGCGATGCGGCGCGGCGCGAAACCCTCACCGCGGCCGGCATCCAGCGGGCCAGCGCCCTGGTGATCTCCTTCGCCAACGAGGAAGCCGCCTTGCGCGTCATCCACCATGTTCGCGCCTTGCGCCCGGAACTGCCGGTGATCGTGCGGGCGCTGGACGAGGGGCACATGGAAAAGCTCTTCGAAGGCGGGGCGACGGAGGTGGTGCCGGAGAACGTGGAGTCCGCCATCATGCTGGCTTCTCACGCCCTGATGCTGGTGGGCGTGCCCATCAACCGGGTGGTCAAGGGCATTCGGGAGATCCGTACCCAGCGCTACGAGATGATGCGCGGCTTCTTCCACGGCGCCACCGATGCCGCCGAGCACCCGGAGGCGGTCCAGCCCCGGCTGCACGCCGTGACCCTGCAGGCCGGCGCCGGGGCCATCGGCCGCTGCCTGTCGGACCTGGCGCTGGAAGAGTTCGGCGTGCGCGTGTCCGCCGTGCGCCGGCGCAACATCCGCGGGTTGGAGCCCGGGCCTGAAACCCGTTTCCAGCAGGGGGACGTGGTGGTGATGCTGGGCCTGCCCGAGGGGCTTTCGGCGGCGGAGGAGCGGCTGCTGCGCGGCTGACGCCTCCCCGCTGCGGGGGCTGCGGCGGGTTGTCCGGATCGGCGGTGAGCGGTATTTGTCGCGGGCCCGAACCCTGCCCCCTGCCTTCAGTCGCCCAGGCAGGCCCGGCGGTAGTCCGCCGCCAGGGCCGAGTCCATGGTCGCCAGGTGAGTGCGGAACCAATCGGGCACGCCCTCCGCCAGGTACATCCGGACGAAACTCACCCGCCCAGCGGCCAGCCGGGACTGCATCTGCGCCAACTCGGCCAGCACCCGGGCGTGTTCGGCCTCGTGCTCCGCCGAGGAGGCGAGCTGACAGGCCCGCATCAGCTCCGATTCCCGGGCAAAGTGGGCAGCGGTATGCGTGGCCAGGCGTTCCAGGCAGCCGGGCAGCGCCGCAGCGGTTGCCTCGACGGCCTCGGCCAGAAGTTCGAGGAATGCCCGGTGGGTGTCGTCCATCTCGACCACCCCCAGGGCGTGGTGTTCATCCTTCCAGACAAGCTCGGCTGACATGGTGCGCTCGCGTCTCGTGATTCCTGGGTGCCCTTGGCGTGCGCCAGTAGGCTAATCCGGGCGCCGGATGTTGCCAAGCAGAAACCACGGGGCGGGACTGCGTCGCGCCCGGCCGGCTCAAAGGTTTTCCCGCGGCGCTCCACAGGCATCCATGGCCCCCGGAGGGGCGGCGTGGCGGATGTGGCGATGGACCTTGGGTTGGAATGCGGTGGAGCGCGGCCGGCTCAGCCCGCGTCCTGACGGTGGGTTTTGAAGCCCGTGACCATGGCACCGACGAGATTGGTCTGCTGCAGCCGACTCATCACCAGGGCGGCCGCCACGTGCAGGCAGGCGAGCGCGATCAGGGTCGAAGCCAGGCCTTCATGCAGTGTTTCCAGCCATTCCTCGCCCCAGAAGGCGTCCGTGGTTTGCAGATGGCCGCTGATCCCCAGCCCGAGCACGAGGGCAATCAGGGTCAGCATCATCAATCCCCCAAGTGGATTGTGACCGGGTTGAAAGTCGGGATCCCCTTTAATCATCTTTGCAACGTGTTCTTTGATGCGGGATGGCGTTGGAAAGAAATCCGAGAATCGGGCATGGGGGCTGCCGAGGAATCCCCAGATGATTCTCACGGCAACCATGGCCGAGGCCATGTAGCCGGACAATTGATGGGCCTGCTTTCCATCATCGGCAATGATGTAATTGAAGATGATGCATCCAACCAAAGTCCAGTGAAAGGTGCGGACAAACCTGTCCCAGACATAGATGCGTTCAATGCGTGTTTTGTTCATGGTTTCAATAGGGTGGGCGCCCGGCGCCTGGTCGGCATGCCCGCCACGCACCGGGCGTTCAGGTTCAATTCTTTGTTTCGATGGGGGTTCCGGTTGCCGGATCGAAATAGATTTCAACCTTCTTGCCGTCCTTGTCAAAGCCGTATATTTCGTAGCACTTGCCCTTGCTGACCTTGAATGTCTTGATCTGATAGCCTTGCGCGGTAATCCTGGATTTGAAATCGGATTCTTTCATCCATTTGTCTTCCGGCACGGTGCAGGTCGGGCCGGCGAGAGCCGAGGTGGAAATGATGGACAGGGAGAGAATGGCAATGGAGTTCTTCATTGTGGTTCCTTTATTGCGTGTTGATCCTCGATTGAGGTGCTGTCAGGAATTAAACCACTAAAACATGAAGGCTTCCTTAAGGGCCAAAGATCCGGGTGCGCGGGCGTTGCAATGATTGCTTGCGTTGGTATCTACCAACATGATGTGCCTGAAGCGGCTGGGCTCAATGGCGCCCGCCAAAGCACAGCCGGGCCTTTAGCCCCCGCCCGCCCGGGCCGTCTTCCAGCAGCAGGGTGGCGCCATGCAGGTCGGCGATGCGGCGGGCGATGGAGAGCCCCAGACCGCTGCCGGCGGGCTCCTGCCCGGCCAGCCGGACGAAACGGTCAAATACCCGTTTCCGTTCGGCTGGCGGGATGCCGGGGCCGGAGTCGGTGACGGTGAGCCAGGGCTGGTCATCGGTGCAGTTCACTGCCACCTGGATGCTGCCGCCGGAGGGGGTGTAGCGGATGGCGTTATCCACCAGGTTGCGCAACAGCAGGCGCAGCAGATCCGGGCTGCCCTGGGTGCTGGCCGGTGTTTCGGCCTCCAGTTCCAGGCTCTGGCCGCGGGCGATGGCGAGCGGAGCCAGATCGGCGCAAACCTCCTGGGCAAGGTCATCGAGCCGGACGGTGCTGCCGGGGGGCAGGGTCTGATCCGGGTCCAGCCGGGCCAGGGTCAGCAGTTGCTCGATGCTGCGGGTCATGCGGTCCACCCCGGTGCGCAGGCGTGCCAAGGCCTGGCGGGCTTCGGCCGGCGTGGCGGCGGTTTCGGCCAGATGCAATTGGGCCTTGAGCACTGCCAGAGGGGTGCGCAGCTCGTGGGCGGCGTCGGCGGTGAAGCGTCGTTCCTGCTCGATGGCCTGGTTGATGCGGCCCATGAGCTGGTTGAGCTCTTCCACCATGGGGGCGATTTCGCTGGGAGCGGCGCCCGGGGCGACCGGCGTCAGCCGGTTGGGCTGGCGGCTGGCGATCTGCCGGGCCAGTCCCCGCAGGGGGCGCAGCCCCCGGCCGATGGCGAACCATACGGCCACTGCCAGCAGGGGCAGGCCGGCGAACATGGGCAGCATCAGGCGCTTGCTGATGTTGCCCACCAGCTCGTCGCGGATGGCGTGGTCTTCGGCCACCTGGACCTGCAGTGCCTGGCCGGCGTCCCACTGGCTGAAGTAACGCCAGTGCCCTTCCGGCCCCTGCCGTTCGGAAAAGCCCGCCTCGCGGGTGAGCGGTACGAGGGGCGCACCCGCTGAGCGCAGCAGCAGCCGGCCCTCCCGGTCCCACACCTGGAACAGCAGCTTCTGCTGGTATTTGTGGGCCATGGCGGGAAAGTCCGCGGCCATGTCGCCTTGTTCGATGGCGGCCAGGGTCAGCAGGGTCTGGGCAACCTGGGCGAGCTGGGCGTCGAAGAGCTCGTCCACCTCGTCGTGGCTGTCGCCGTAGGACAGGGCGGCCACCACCAGCCAAACCGCCAGGGCGCTGCCCAGCAGCAGGGCGAGCAGGCGGCGGCGCAGGGAAAAGCTGCCCGGGCCCGGGGCGGTCATTCGCACCCGTCCGTCGCCGGGCGTACCGCCATGTAGCCGACGCCGCGCACGGTGCGGATGGCGTCGTTGCCGAGCTTGCGCCGCAGGTGGTGGATGTGCACCTCGATGGCGTTGCTCTCCACCCCTTCGCTCCAGCCGTAGAGCGCGCTCTCCAGTTGCCGGCGGGAGACCACGCGGCCGGCGTTTTCCAGCAGCAGGTGGGCGATGGCGAACTCGCGCACGGAAAGCTCCACCGTCTGCCCCGCGCGCAGCACGCTGCGGCGGGCTGGATCGAGGGCGATGGCGCCTACCCGGATCACCGGATCGGCACGGCCGCCGGCGCGACGGATCAGCGCCCGGATGCGCGCGGCCAGCTCTTCCACGTCCACCGGCTTCACCAGGTAGTCGTCGGCGCCCTGGTCCAGGGCGCTCACCTTGTCCGGCAGGGCGTCGCGGGCGGTGAGCACCAGCACCGGCACGGTGTTGCCCCGCGCCCGCAGGCGGGCCAGCACCGTCTGGCCAGGCAGCTTGGGCAGGCCCAGGTCGAGGATGACAGCGGCGAAGTCATCGTCGTGCAACGCCTGGTCCGCCGCCTCGCCGCTGGCCAGCCAGTCGGTGGTCATCCCGGCGCGGGTCAGCCCTTCCTGCAGGGCCGCGCCCAGTTGGGGGTCGTCTTCGACGAGGAGGATGCGCATGGTTCAGCGGGGCGGTTCGTGGTCGTCGTCGTGCTCGTCTGCGTGCTCCGCGTCCAGCACCCAGAGCTGGTGGGCGTCGAGCAGAAGCCGATTGTAGGCTTCGCGCGCGTCCACCTGGGCGGTCCGCGCAGCCAACCGGGCTTCGAAAGCCAGGCGGCGGGCGGTGAGCATGTCCGAGATGGGGGCTTCGCCCAGTTGCCAGGCGCGGGCCAGCAGGTCCGCGGCTTCGCCCTGCTGGCGGGCGGCCTGTTCGCTGCGGCGCCAGGCCTCCACCGCGCCAGTGGCGGCCAGATAGGTGGCCTGGGCTTCCGCTCCGATGCGGCGCAGGGCGGCGGCCTCCTGATGGGCGGCGGCGGCGGCTTCGGCCTGGGCCTGGGCGCTGCCTGCCCGGCGGGCGGCCCCGGGCAGCGGCAGGGCGACGGAGAAGCCGAGCAGGCGTTCCTCTCCCGCCCGCTCCGCGCTCATCCGCACGCCAAGGGTGGGGTCGGGCAGCAGATCCTGGTCTGCCCGCCGGGCGGTGAGGCGGGCGAATTGCCCCCGGGCCCGGGCCAGCATCAGTTCGTGGTTGTGTTCCAGGATGCGGCGCTGCCAGTCCTCCGCGTCGCCAGCCACTGGCGCCGGTTCGGCAAGCTGCGGCCGGGCCGGCAGGGGCAGGTCCGGGTAGCGGCGGGCCAGGTCTTCCCGCGCGGTGCGGGCGCGGGTTTCCGCCTGGGCGAGCTGGGCGCGGGCCTGGGCCAGCGCGGCATCCGCCTGCAGCGATTCCAGCCGGGCGGCGTCGCCCAGGGTGTGGCGGCGGCGGACGATCTGTGCCTGGCGGTCAAGCAGGTCCGTCTGCTGTTGCCATTGTTCGACGCTTTCCCGCTCCCGCAGCCAGCCAAACCAGGCCTTGAGCAATGCCCGGGAGCCCTCGTGCAGCGCATCGCCCAGGGCGATGCCGGCCTGGCGCTCGGCCTGGGCCCCCAGTTCCCGGTCCGCACTGGCCTTGCCGGGCAGGCGGACTGCCCGCTCCAGGCCCAGTTCCCATTCCCGGTAGCGCTCGCCCGGCGCCACTTTCTGCTCGCGCCGGGTGCTGGCCATCCGCACCGACCACTCATGGGGCCCGGCTTCCAGCCGTTCCCGCAGGGCGGCGCTGGCCTGCCCCTGGCTGCGTGCGGCCAGGACGTCGGGGCTGTTGTGCAGTGTGTGGCGGACGGCGGCCAGGGGCGGCAGGTCGGGCGCGGAGGCCGGAAGGGGCGGGGCGGCCTGGCTGGTCAGGGTGATCCAGGCCGCCAGCAGCGGGGCGAGGGCGGCGAGTTTCATGGCGTGGCGGGCTCCGTGGTCTGGCCAAAGCGGCGGTAGAGGATGGGCAGCAGCAGCAGGGTCAGCGCGGTGGAGCTCACCAGTCCGCCGATCACCACGATGGCCAGCGGACGCTGGATTTCCGCCCCCGGCCCGCTGGCAAAGAGCAGGGGCACCAGCCCCAGGGCGGTGATGCTGGCGGTCATCAGCACCGGGCGCAGCCGCCGCTGGGCGCCTTCCACCACCAGCCGCTCCAGGGGCAGGCCCTGTTCGGCCAGCTGGTTGTAGTAACTCACCATCACCACGCCGTTGAGCACGGCGATGCCCAGCAGCGCGATGAAGCCCACCGAGGCCGGCACCGAGAGGTATTCGCCACTGATGGCCAGGGCCAGTATGCCCCCCACCAGGGCAAAGGGGATGTTGGCCAGCACCAGCGTGGCCTGCCGGAGGGAACCGAAGGTGGAATAGAGCAGCAGGAAAATCAGCCCCACGGCCACCGGCACGACCATGGCCAGCCGGGCGGCTGCCCGCTGCTGGTTCTCGAACTGCCCGCCCCAGGTGATCTGGTAGCCCGCCGGCAGCGGCAGGCGGGTGGCCACGGCGGCCTGGGCCTCGGCCACGAAGCCCACCAGGTCGCGGTCGCGCACATTGGCCTGGATCACCACATAGCGCTGGGCGTTCTCCCGGTCCACCTTGACCGGACCGTCCACCCGGGCCAGCCGGGCCACCGCACTCAGGGCAATGGACTGGCCGTCGGGCAGGGCGAGCTGCAAGGCCTCGAAGGCCGGGACCGAAGCGCGCAACCCCTCCGGCCCGCGGATCACGAGGGGTGTGCGGCGGCTGCCCTCGATCACCACGCCGGCGGGCTGGCCTTCGAGCAGGGCGCGCAGGCTCTGCTGGATCTGGTCGCCGCTGAGGCCGAAGCGCCCGGCGGCCAGTCGGTCGATTTCCACCTTGAAGTACTGCACGCCTTCGTTCTTCAGGGTCAGCACGTCCTCGGCCCCGGGGAGCGTCTTCAGCAGGGCCTCCACCTCGCCCGCCAGGCGGCTCAGGGTGGGCAGGTCCGGCCCGTAGATCTTGACCGCCAGATCACCGCGCACGCCGGTCAGCATCTCCGACACCCGCATGTCGATGGGCTGGGTGAAGG
>DAITAZ010000024.1:0-58009 GCA_036824045.1 Rhodocyclaceae bacterium | reverse complement strand
GGCGCCACATGGCGAGATTGAGCAGTGGCGCCATCAGCACGCGGACCATGGTTTCGGTATCCATCACTCGAAAAACGCCAGCGGCTACGCCTTGTTCCAGCGCTCTCCGCACGAGCGTTTTCCCTCGAACCGTCACGTTGTCGTGGTAGTACTGGGCCACCGTTGGGAAGTTTTGCGCCTCGGCCATCATCAGCTTGGAAATGCCACCCAATTCAGTTGACCCAACCAGCTGCCACCATCCGAGAAGAATCTCTTGCAGTAGGCGCACTGGATCATCGGGCCAGGTGCTCAGCAGGCTTTCTCCGTGGTCGAGCACGGGTTCGATGCCCTCCTGGATCACTGCCTGGAACAGCGCTTCCTTGCTTTCGAAGTAGAGGTACAGCGTTCCTTTGGACACCCCGGCACGGGCCGCAATGTCGTCCAGCTTGGTTGCCGCATAGCCTCTGCTGACAAACAGGCTCAGGGCTGCCGCGGTGAGTTCGGCTGGACGAGCTTCCGCACGCCTGCTCCATCGTGGTTCACCTCGTGATGCCAACGTCACTGCTTCCTCGCTTCTCCAAGCATGTGGATTCGCGAATCATATAACTAACCAGTCAGATAGTTAAGGAGGGAGCTGGTGCCTGGAGCTTCAAACGGGTGGCAATATCGTGACAACAATGGGAACCGAGCAGTTCGACGCGTCGAACTCCCCTGGGGATGGAAGCACACGCAACGCAATAAGCGCCACATGACGCGCCAGCATATGCCTGGCGTTCGCGGAGCGCGCAATGCGGCATCTGCGCTCAGGATGCCGCCGGTGACGCGCATTGATGATTTCCCTGCGCCACAAGCACAAGGGATTCAGACTTACGTTGATGGGGAACTACTGGCAGCTTCGTCGGGCAGATCAGCGCGGTGCTTCTCGGCAAGGTACTCGCGGGAGCGCATTTCGATCACGCGGCTAACCGTGCGAACGAACTCGTGGGCGTTGTGCCCCACCCGGTAGAGTTCATGCTCAGGAACCTGCGCGGTAATAATGAGCTTCACGCGCTGGTCGTACAGCACGTCAACCAGCCAAGTAAAGCGCCGGGCCTCGGAGGCATTCCCGGCATCCATTTTGGGCACGTGAGAGAGCAGAAGCGTGTGGAAGCGATGCGCCAGCACGAGGTAGTCGTTCTGAGAACGCGGCCCGCCGCAGAGTGTTTCAAAATCAAACCAGATCACGCCTGGCGCGCGGCGCACCACCGGAAGCTCTCGTTCGAGGATCGTGATCGGACGGCTATGGCCTTCGCCTCCGGCAAGCGAGCGGAAGTACTCCGCCATTTTCACTTCGGCCGCTTGGTCATCCGGCACGTGATACACGTCTACCTTTTCAAGAGTGCGCAACCGGTAATCGACCCCGGCGTCAACTTCGATTACATCCAGCTTCCGTTTGAGCAGGTCAATCGTAGGCAGGAAGTTGATCCGTTGCAGACCATTCGGATACAGCCCGTCTGGAGGGTAGTTGGAAGTCAAGCACAGCAGGACGCCTCGCTCAAACAGCGCATCAAGCAGCCGACCGAGAATCATTGCGTCGGCGATGTCTGATACGTGGAACTCATCAAAGCAGAGCAGCCGTGTTTCACGGGCCACCCGGTCGGCCACCTTCAACAAAGGATCCGCTTCATCCTTCAGCGTGCGTAACTGATCATGCACTTCGCGCATGAATTCGTGGAAATGAACACGACGCTTACGCTGGTAAGGAACAGCCTGGTAAAAACAGTCCATCAGGAAACTCTTGCCCCGGCCAACCCCTCCCCAAAAATACACACCTCGGGGCAACGCCGGACGTGCCAGAAGCTTGCGCAACCTACCCCTACGGGCAACTTTGAACGCCAGCAGATCATCGTAATACTTTTGCAAGCGGTTAGCGGCAGTTCGCTGAGCGTCGTCCGCTTCAATCCCGCGCTCATGCAGCACGGCCTCGAACGCTTCGAGCATGCCGTTCTTGGGAACTTTGAGGATTCGATGGGGCATAGGGACTGTCCACGAAAAACCGGGGTGCTCAAGCACCCCGGTTTCATTTTATTGCACAACGATCAGAAGTGCAGGGGGCGTTTATCTACCGCCAGCGCAGCTTCATGCATAACCTCCGACAGCGTCGGATGGCCATGACAGATACGGGCAATATCCTCAGACGACGCGCCAAACTCCATCGCCACAACGGCCTCGGAAACCAGCTCAGAGGCGGCGGCGCCAATGATGTGAACACCCAGGATACGGTCCGTCTGCGCACAAGCAAGCATCTTGACGAACCCGGTGGTGTCCCCTTGCCCAAGCGCACGGCCGTTGGCCATGAACGGAATCTTGCCTGCCCGGTACTGGATGCCTTCCGCCTTGAGTTGCTGCTCGGTCTTGCCAACCCACGCAATCTCAGGATGGGTGTAGATAACCCAAGGGATCGCATCGTAATTGACGTGCCCGGCTTGCCCGGCGATGAGCTCCGCCACCATCACGCCTTCTTCCATGCCCTTGTGGGCAAGCATCGGGCCACGCACCACGTCGCCCACTGCCCATACGTTGGGGAGGCTGGTGGCACAGTGCCCGTCCACTTCGATATGGCCCTTGGCGTCCAAGGTCAAGCCCACCGCGGCACCATTGAGACCATCAGTATTCGGAATCCGGCCAACCGACACGATAAGCTTGTCGCACTCAAGCACTGCAGGGGTATCGTCCGCCGCGTCGTACTCGATCCGGACGCCATCGTCGCCCGCCGTTACAGCATTGATCTTCACACCCAGCTGGATGTTCAAGCCCTGCTTCTGCGTGAAGGTCTTCCATGCTTCCTTGGCTACGTCCTGATCAGCCGCGGCCAAAAAGTCAGGCATCGCCTCCAGGATGGTCACTTCTGATCCCAGACGCTTCCAGACACTGCCCAGCTCGAGGCCGATCACACCTGCACCAATCACGCCAAGGCGCTTGGGCACGCTGCTGAAGGAGAGCGCTCCTTCGTTGTCACACACAATCTGGTTATCCACCGGAATCCCCGGCAGATGGCGTGCACGCGAGCCAGTGGCCACAATCACATGGGTAGCCGAGACGCGCTCGGTCCCACTTTTTCCAGCCACATCCAGCAACCACCGCTCGCCTTCGCGTGCCACGAATGAACCGTGTCCGGGCAGAAAGGCGACCTTGTTCTTCTTGAACAGGCCTCGAATACCCGAAGTCAACTGGGTGACGATATTGTCCTTGCGCTTGACCATCACATCCACGTCGATCGTGACGTTTTCTGCCTTGATTCCGTGCATCACGAAGCCCAGATGGGCTTCATCGTAAAGTTCGGACGAGCGCAGCAAGGCCTTGGAGGGAATGCAGCCTACGTTCAGACATGTGCCGCCCAACCGGGGCTCCCCATTGGGATCCGCGTAAGGGTTGGATTCGACACAGGCAGTCTTGAATCCAAGTTGCGCCGCACGAATGGCTGCCACATAACCACCTGGACCACCGCCGATTACCACTACATCAAATTCTTGAGCCATCTAGAGTTCCTCTCGGGAAACCAAACCGGGCACTCATGCGAAAGCATGGATGCCCGGGAAAGGGTCTAATCAGACGTCCAGCAGCAGGCGGGCCGGATCTTCCAGCGCTTCTTTCATGGTCACCAAGCCCAGCACGGCCTCGCGCCCATCGATAATCCTGTGGTCGTAGGACATGGCGAGGTAATTGATCGGGCGGATAACAACCTGACCATTCTCGGCTACCGGCCGGTCTTTGGTGGCGTGGATACCAAGGATCGCGGACTGAGGCGGATTGATGATAGGCGTAGAGAGCATGGAACCGAACACGCCGCCGTTGGAAATTGAGAAGGTCCCGCCAGTCAACTCTTCAATGGTAATCTTGCCGTCCTTGGCCTTTGCGCCGAATTCGGCAATCTTCTTCTCGATGTCCGCAAGCGACATTTGGTCGGCGTCCCGCAGGATCGGCACCACCAGACCACGCGGGCTACCAACAGCGATACCAACGTCGAAGTACCCGTGGTAGACAATATCGTTGCCATCCACAGACGCATTCAGGATCGGGAAGCGCTTGAGAGCCGCAACGGCGGCCTTCACAAAGAACCCCATGAAGCCCAGCCGCACACCATGGGCCTTCTCGAACTTGTCAGCATACTGCTTACGCAGGGCCATGATCGGCGCCATGTTCACCTCGTTGAAGGTGGTGAGAATGGCGTTCTCGTTCTTGGACTGAATCAGACGCTCGGCAATGCGGGCGCGCAGGCGCGACATCGGCACCCGCTGTTCAGAACGATCACCCAGCACAGCTTCCAGACTGACTGGAGCTGGCGGCTGGGACAATGCAGGACGCGGGGCCGCAGCGGCTGCAGGTTTGGCTTGAGCGCCAAGAGCATCTTCCTTGGTGACGCGCCCTCCGCGACCTGTACCCTGAACGTCGCCGGCGGCAATCCCCTTCTCTTCCAGGATTTTGCGGGCAGCGGGCATGGCAGTGCCGGCGGCGGCCGCGGGGCCGGACGAAACGGGAGCGGCGGTGGCAGGAGCTGACGCTTCTGCTGCGGGTGCCGCTACTGCGGTGGCTTTTGCTTCCGTATCGATCTGCGCGATCACATCACCACTGGTGACCGTGGAGCCGTTGCCCATGATGATCTTGACCAGCACACCAGCTTCCGGAGCCGGCAACTCGAGCACGACTTTGTCGGTCTCGATGTCGATCAGATTCTCATCACGATTGACGGCTTCGCCTTCCTTCTTGTGCCAGCTGACCAGGGTAGCCTCGGACACGGACTCCGACAGCTGGGGAACTTTAACTTCGATTAGCATGCTCACTCCCTCTCTTGATTGCTCTCTGCTTACTTGCTCTTGATTTCACCCAAGGCAGCTTCGATCACCGATTTCTGCTGGGCATTGTGCTTGGCGTAGTAACCAACCGCCGGAGAAGCCGCAGCCGGACGGGAGACCAGCAACAGCTTGCGCTCATTCCCCATCGCATTGT
The DNA here is from genome assembly GCA_036824045.1 of Rhodocyclaceae bacterium. Classification (GTDB taxonomy): domain Bacteria; phylum Pseudomonadota; class Gammaproteobacteria; order Burkholderiales; family Rhodocyclaceae; genus DAITAZ01. The sequence continues at coordinate 53,044 of DAITAZ010000024.1, read as the reverse complement.
TCAGGTGGTTGCGCGAGATCAGCCAATACCAGACACCCTGGTTACGCGGCTCTTCCTGCACCCACACCACTTCCTTGGCGTTGGGATATTTGGCCATTTCAGCTTCAAAGGCCTCTGCCGGGAAGGGATAAAGCTGCTCCATCCGGACAATCGCAATGTCCTTGATATCCCCGGCCCGACGTGCAGCCAGCAACTCATAGTAGATCTTGCCGGAACAGAGGATCACACGCTTGACCCCCTTGTTATCGAGCTCGTCCACTTCTCCGATCACAGTACGGAAAGTACCGCTCGCCAATTCTTCCAGCGGGGAAGAAGCATCCTTGTTCCGCAACAGGGATTTGGGCGTCATCACCACCAGCGGTTTGCGCTGCTTGCGCACCATCTGCCGGCGCAGCAAATGGAATATCTGGGCCGCAGTGGTCGGTACGCAAACTTCCATGTTCATCTCGGCGCAGAGCTGCATGTACCGCTCCAGCCGGGCAGACGAATGCTCCGGCCCCTGCCCCTCGTAACCATGGGGTAGCAGCAACACCAAGCCACACCCGCGTCCCCACTTGGCCTCGCCGGAGCTGATGAACTGATCAAGGACCACTTGGGCGCCGTTCGCGAAGTCGCCAAACTGGGCTTCCCACACCGTCAATTGATTCGGGTCGGTGGTGGAGTAACCGTACTCGAAGGCCATGACGGCCTCCTCCGACAGAACTGAGTCATAGATGTGGATCGGCGCCTTGTCTTCACCGCCCCACACGTGCTTGAGAGGAATGTAGATGCCCGTGTCCCATTTCTCACGATTCTGATCATGGAGCACTGCATGGCGGTGGAAGAAGGTTCCCCGCCCAACATCCTCACCGGAAATGCGGATTCCGTACCCCTGCTTCAACAGGGTCCCGTAAGCGAGATTTTCGCCCATCCCCCAATCAACGAGCATCTCGCCCCGCCCCATAGCGCGACGATCGTCGATGATCTTCTGCACTCGCGAATGCAGTGTGAATTTCTCGGGAATGGTGGTAATCGCCTCTGCCACGCGCTGAAGCTCAGCCATGGGCACAGTAGTGTCGGCTTTTTCGGTGTAAGGGACGCCTACGTGGGGAGCCCAATCAAAGCTGAACTGGCGAGTATGACCGGGCAAAGCGGGATTGAGCAGCAACTCACCCCTGTCAAGATGTGCTCGGTAATCCTTGATGAACAAATCAGGATCTTCAGCTGAGCAAACTCCCTCGGCCACAAGCTTCTCGGCATAAAGCTTGCGCGTACCCGGATGAGCTTGCACCTTCTTGTACATCAAGGGTTGAGTCACCATCGGCTCATCCTGCTCGTTATGGCCGAGCTTGCGGAAGCAGATGATGTCGACCACCACGTCCTTCTTGAACTCCTGACGGAATTCGGTGGCGATCTTGGTCACATACGCCACTGCTTCAGGATCATCTCCATTGACGTGGAAGATAGGCGCTTCGACCATCTTGAAGATGTCGGTGCAGTAGAGCGAAGAGCGATAGTCCCGCGGATCCGACGTAGTAAAGCCAATCTGGTTGTTCACCACGATGTGAATGGTGCCACCTGTACCGTAGCCCCGCGTCTGGGAAAAGTTGAGCATCTCCTGATTGACGCCCTGGCCAGCAACTGCGGAGTCGCCATGCAGCAGGACCGGAACTACGGCGCTCTTTCCGTTATCTCCTCGCCGCAACTGACGGGCGAACACCGAGCCTTCCACCACCGGATTCACAATCTCGAGGTGCGACGGGTTGAACGCGAGCGTCAGATGTACGGGGCCCCCAGGGGTGGATACATCACTGGAGAAACCCATGTGGTACTTGACATCACCGGCAGACAAATCGGCCACATGCTTACCCTCGAATTCAGCGAAGAGCATTTTCGGCTCTTTACCGAGAGTATTCACCAGAACGTTCAAACGTCCCCGGTGGGCCATGCCGATCACGATTTCCTGCACGCCAGCGCTTCCCGCCACGCGGACAAGCTCATCGAGAGCGACGATGCTGCTCTCCCCTCCCTCCAGAGAGAAGCGCTTCTGGCCAACGTATTTGGTGTGCAAATAGCGTTCAAGGGTTTCGGCTGCAGTCAGCCGCTCCAAGAACCGGCGCTTATCACCACCTTGGGCGCGAGGCGTTCCCCGAGTCGGCTCCAATCGCTCTTGCAGCCATCGCTTCTGGCCAATATCGCTCATGTACATGTACTCGGCACCGATGGTGCCGCAATACGTCTGCCTCAGAGCTTCCAGGATTTCTCTCAGCGTCGCCTCTCCATTCGGGAAATGGAAAGAGCCTGTGTTGAATACCTGACCGAAATCAGCCTCGGTAAAACCGTAGAAAGCCGGTTCCAGTTCAGCAATATGAGGCCGCTCGGCCCGCTTCAGCGGATCGAGTTGTGCCCAGCGATTTCCGAGAAACCGATAGGCATTGATCATCTGCAGCACAGCAACCTGGCGTTTGTCTGTACCGCTGCTGGCAACCACACGGCGTGAACCTTGCTTTGCCGCCTCAGCAAACGACGCCAAGATTGGCGCATGCGCGACATCAGGCCCACCGTGACCGGGCAAAATCTGAACCGAATCGAAATACTGACGCCAGTTTTCGGGTACCGACGCGGGATTGGCAAGATACGACTCGTACAGTTCCTCTACGTACGGCGCATTGCTGCCGAAAAGGTATGAGCTGCTAGCCTGTTGCTTCATCATGGTTTGCCTGCCTCTGTTTATCTCGACACGCCCCTTGGGCATTCGGGGTCGCGCTGGAAAATCCACACCCTTGAAACACAAAAACGGGACGCTCGCTTCCCAGCAAAACGTCCCGCTGCAATCAGCCCTGTCTGTTGTAATCCTTTCGGGCTTTCAATTGAGCTGCATCAGCGCTGGGAGAGCGGTACAACATCCCGCTTGGCCGCGCCGACGTACAGCTGGCGGGGGCGTCCTATCTTGTACTCGGGATCGGTGATCATCTCTTCCCACTGGGTCATCCACCCAACCGTCCGCGCCAGTGCGAAGATACAAGTGAACATCGCCGTCGGAATGCCAATCGCCTTCTGCACGATGCCCGAGTAGAAGTCCACGTTCGGGTAGAGCTTCTTCTCGACGAAGTACTCGTCTTCGAGTGCGATCTTTTCAAGCTCCATAGCGAGCTTGAACAAACGATCGTTTTCCAAGCCAAGTTCGGTCAGGACGTCGTTGCACACCTTGCGCATCAACTTCGCGCGCGGATCAAAGTTCTTGTACACGCGATGACCGAAACCCATCAACTTGAAGGAATCATTCTTGTCCTTCGCGCGCTTGATGTACTCGTTGACGCGGGAGACGTCACCAATCTCTTCGAGCATGTTCAGACACGCCTCGTTTGCGCCGCCATGCGCGGGACCCCACAAACAGGCAATGCCAGCAGAAATACACGCGAACGGATTCGCACCCGAGGAGCCCGCCAGACGAACCGTCGAGGTCGACGCGTTTTGTTCGTGATCGGCATGCAGCGTGAAGATGATGTCCAGTGCCCGAACCAGAACCGGATTCGGTTCGTACTTCTCGCAAGGCGTGCCAAACATCATGTGCATGAAGTTGGCTGTGTAGTCCAGATCGTTCCTCGGATACATGAACGGCTGGCCGGTGTTGTACTTATAAGCCATCGCCACAATCGTTGGCAGTTTGGCTACCAAGCGATTAAAGGAGATCGCCCGATGCTCGGCATCGGAGAAATCCATCGCCTCATGATAAAACGCGGACAGCGCGCCTACGACACCCACCATGACTGCCATGGGATGCGCGTCCCTACGGAATCCAGAGTAAAACTTGGCCAGCTGCTCGTGCGCCATCGTATGTTTCTTGATGGTTGCTTCGAACGTAGTTTTTTGCGTAGCGTTAGGCAATTCGCCGTTCTTCAGCAGGTAAGCAACTTCCAGAAAGTTGCACTGCTCGGCCAATTGTTCGATGGGATAGCCGCGATACAGCAGTTCGCCCTTGTCGCCATCGATGTAAGTGATTGTCGACTTGCAGCTAGCAGTCGACAGGAAGCCTGAGTCATACGTAAACATTCCGGTTTTGCCACCCAGGGTACGGATATCGATGGTATCCGCACCATGAGTGCCGGTCATTACCGGAAATTCAACGGTCTTGCCGTCAACGGACAGCGTGGCAGTACGTGGTGTTGTCATATTGCGTCCCTCTTGGTTCCCGTAAAGGCTCGTTTCCGCTTTGCTCCCAGCCAACCGAACCGCTGCTTACCGCTCGCGCAGCAACTCGATCAACCCCATCCACTGTGCGTCACTGCATGGCCGCCGATCACAGACCATCTCCCAAAGGTCCTGATCCTCACACTTCAGCATGGCGTCCAGAGCAACCAGTTGCGTTTCGCTCAGATTCTCGAAATGCCTGTCGATGAAGCGTTGGAACAAGACATCGAGTTCCAGAAGAGCATGTCGACTTGCACGCCAGCGCAACTGCCCTCGATTAATCGACTCCGCCATTCTTCGACAGGCCCTTTCGCGTCAAATCGCCCGACGAACCATCAGATCCTTGATCTTGCCGATCGCCCGGGTGGGGTTCAAACCCTTCGGACAGACGTCAGCGCAGTTCATGATCGTATGGCAGCGGAACAGACGATATGGATCGTTAAGATTGTCCAACCTTTCGTTGGTAGCTTGATCGCGCGTGTCAGCGATAAAACGGTACGCAGCAAGCAAGCCTGCCGGACCAACGAACTTGTCAGGGTTCCACCAGAACGACGGGCAGGAGGTTGAACAACATGCACACAAGATGCATTCGTACAAACCGTTAAGCTCTTCCCGATCCTCGGGAGTCTGAAGGCGCTCACGCTCCGGCGCCGGATCATTGTTGACCAGATACGGCTTGATGGAGTGATATTGCTTGAAGAACTGAGTCATATCGACGATCAGGTCGCGGATGACTGGCAATCCCGGCAGCGGCCGCAGCACGATCGGCTGCGCAAGCTTGTCTACGTCCGTCAAACAAGCCAGACCGTTCTTGCCGTTGATGTTCATGGCGTCCGATCCACAAACACCTTCCCGGCACGAGCGACGGAAAGACAGGGTGTCATCCTTCGCCTTCAACCGCACCAAAGCATCCAGCAGTTTTTTGTCGGAGGCTTCCAGCTCAACCTCGATGGACTGCATGTACGGCGCCGCGTCCTTATCAGGGTTGTACCGATAGATGGAAAACTTGACGTTACGCTTGCTCATTCTGTCATCCTTCGCCGATCAGTAGGTCCGCTTGGCGAGCGCGATCGGCTCGACGTCATCAGACAGCGGCTTCATGTTCACCGGCTTGTAGTCGAGACGATTGCCATCGGTGTACCACAAAGTGTGTTTGAGCCACTCCTTGTCGTTACGACCATTGGGGGTCTCGGGAGTATCCGGGGCATCGTCGCGAACATGAGCGCCACGGGACTCCTTGCGGGCCTCAGCGGAAATCATGGTCGCTTTCGCAACTTCGATCAGGTTGTCGAGCTCAAGCGCTTCCAGACGGGCGGTGTTCCACACCTGCGACTTGTCCCCAATCTCTGTCGTCTTGGCGCGTTCAGCAACCTCCAATATCCGTTGCACCCCTTCCTTCAGCAGATCATTGAAGCGGAAAACCCCCGCGTGCTTCTGCATGGTGCGCTGCATTGCCAGCCTCACCTCGTGCACGTCCTCGCCGCCTTTCTGGTTCTCGAGACGGGCAAGTCGCGCAAGCGACTGATCCGCAGCATCCGCGGGCAAGGGCTTCAGCGACAAAGCGCCGGACCGAAAGTCTTCAACCACAGACTCCCCGGCCGACTTGCCGAATACCAGCAAGTCGAGCAGCGAGTTCGTTCCGAGACGGTTGGCGCCATGCACCGAAGCGCAGGCACACTCTCCGGCAGCATAGAACCCTTTAACCGGGCTATTGGCGTTGCCATCCTTCGGTACGACAACCTGACCTTTGTAATTGGTCGGGATGCCCCCCATTTGATAATGGCAAGTCGGAACGACGGGAATAGGCGCCTTGATCGGATCCACCCCGGCGAACTGGATTGAAATTTCCCGAATGCCTGGCAAGCGTTTCAGGATGGTTTCAGGGGAAAGGTGCGTGATATCCAGAAGGACGTGGTCCTTATCCGGGCCACATCCGCGTCCTTCGTTGATTTCCGTGGTCATAGCCCGGGAAACCACATCGCGAGATGCAAGATCTTTCAGGTTGGGCGCGTACCGTTCCATGAAACGCTCCCCGGAACTGTTACGCAGAATACCGCCCTCGCCCCGCACCCCTTCCGTGATCAGCACCCCAGCTCCGGCCACTCCGGTGGGATGGAACTGCCAGAATTCCATATCCTCTAGAGGAATACCCGCGCGAGCAGCCATCCCGACGCCGTCACCTGTATTGATGAATGCATTGGTTGAGCTGTAGTAGATGCGCCCGGCGCCTCCGGTTGCGAAAATCGTCGCACGGGAGTGAAAGACCGACACTTCCCCGGTTTCCATCTCCATGGCCGTAACACCAAGCACGTCTCCATCCGCATCCCGGATGAGATCAAGTGCCATCCACTCCACAAAAAACTGGGTGTTGGCGCGCACATTGCGCTGATACAGCGCATGCAACATCGCATGCCCGGTCCGGTCAGCTGCTGCGCAAGACCGCATCACAGGGGACTGGCCATAATTCTGAGAATGACCACCAAACGGGCGTTGGTAAATCTTGCCATTGTCAGTACGGTCAAACGGCATGCCAAAGTGCTCGAGCTCAATAACGACCTCATTGGCCTTCTTGCACATGAACTCGATGGCATCCTGATCACCAAGCCAGTCCGACCCCTTGACGGTGTCGTACATGTGCCAATGCCAGTTGTCTTCGGTAGAGTTACCCAGAGACGCCGCAACGCCCCCCTGAGCGGCCACCGTATGAGAACGGGTGGGGAATACCTTGGTCAGCACAGCCGTCTTGAGGCCGGCTTCCGACAACTGCAGCGCAGCACGCAGGCCGGCACCGCCAGCCCCAACGATCACCGCATCGAAAGTTCGCTTCGCGACGTTCACTTACAGCCTCCACAAGACTTGTGCCGCCCAACCGGCATAGCCGACGAGCGCCAGAATAACAACCACGTGCAGAACCAGCCGAACCCCAACGGGCTTGACGTAGTCCATGAAGAGATCCCGAATACCGACCCACGCGTGGTAAAACAAACTCATAAAGAAGAGGAAGGTAGCGAAGCGCATGAACCCGCCAGAGAACAGACCTCGCCAGTTCTCGTAAGTCATTTCACCCATCGCCAGGGCGCCCACAGCAAAGATGACGGTGTAGACCGCCATCACCACTGCAGTGACCCGCTGCGCAAGCCAATCCTTGAAACCGTAATGGGCGCCAACTACAACCCGATTCACCATAGTTTCACCCCGATCAGCACAGTCAGAATCAAGCTAACGACCAGAACAAGGCGCGCAGTGCTGCGCGCGGTCTGAAGCTCCAGTCCCTTGTGCATGTCCAGCGCCAAGAAACGAATGCCGGCACAGAAATGATGCAAAAAAGCCCAGAGCAAACCCAGAAGGATCAGCTTCACCAAGGGATTTGCAACCGCCTGCTTGTATCCGGCGAAGCTCTCCGCGGACGAGACGCTGCTATCAAACAAGGACAGCAGGAGCGGCAGGAACAAAAATATTCCAACCCCGCTAATGCGATGAAGGATCGAAACGATCCCCGGAAGCGGCAACCGAATTTCAGTCAAGCTTAGAAACTTCGGGCGCTGCTTATTCAATGCACCTTCTGGCATAGCACTCCCTCTCTCACTGAAGACACCACACCCCGATCCCCCCGGGGCACTGCACAGCAACAAAAAAGAAACGATTATATACCCTTACGCTTTTATGGCAGAACCCACGTCTAGGCGCAGTAAAGGCTAACGCAATTCAGGCACGCATTCACCCCAATTCATTGAGGTAGAAATGTTCTCCCGTTGCATACAATCCTCGCCGCCATTCAACAGGTCGATCGCCATACGTATAGGTCACGCGCTCAACGGAAAGCAAAGGGCTGTGCTCCGCCACCCCAAGCGTCTCCGCACTCTGGCGGTCGGCAGCAACCGCACGCAGGCGCTCCTCTGCACGAATCATCTTCACTCCAAAGCGGGATTCAAACAAACCATAGAGAGACCCCGCATGCTCCCGCAGCACCTCAATCGTCAGCCCCTGAAACAAGTCTCCTGGCAGGTAGATCTCATCGAGCACCACCGGTTTGCCGGCGAATCGGAGAATTCTCCGCAAAATGATGATCGAGACGCCCTGCTGAATGCCAAGCATCCGAGAAACTTCTTGCCCCGCGCGCGCCCTCCAACAGTCCAAAGGCACGCTCTGAGGAGTCACCAGCTCTCCCGAGAGGGGCACCAAGCGCAAAAAGCGAAACAGGGCACGGGGATCGGTGTGCGTCGAAACGAATGTTCCCTTGCCTTGCTTACGAATCAACAGATTTTCGGCAGCAAGCTCATCAACCGCCTTCCTCACGGTCCCTTGACTCACGCTAAACCGCTGGGCGAGCTCAATTTCACTGGGAATAGCCTCGCCGGGGCGCCATTCGCCGGAATCGAGCGCTTGAAGCATTAGCGCTTTTATCTGGCGATACAGGGGGCTGAAAACCGGGGATGGCATGCTGTTGTCGGAAGGCATTCTGCGATTGGAGCACAAAATAAAAAATCCGTCCACATGGCATCTTATATCTTATATAAGATATAAGATAAGAGTTGACAGAAAAACAAGTTCTTCCTAAGATCGCAAAGCGATAATAAAATGCAGTGTCAGCTAGAAAATCCAACGCGAAGCTGGCCTCAGCGAGCACCCACCTTGCAGCAGATCGTTATCATCACCGGTTGCCTCTTGACGTCACTGTAACGTCCGTAAAACAGTCGCCCCGGGGCAAGTTGGTACCTATCGTTCAACAAAGGAGTTTCGAGAATGGCTAAATCCCCCATGCGTGTCGCGGTTACTGGCGCTGCTGGCCAGATTGGTTACAGCCTGCTGTTCCGCATTGCCTCAGGCGAAATGCTTGGTAAGGACCAGCCCGTGATTCTGCAGCTTCTGGATCTGCCCCAGGCCCAGCAAGCGGTCAAGGGCGTGATGATGGAACTGGAAGATTGTGCGTTTCCCCTGCTGGCCGGGATGATCGCGACGGACGACCCCAACGTCGCGTTCAAAGATGCGGATGTTTGCTTGTTGGTCGGCGCCCGCCCGCGAACCAAGGGCATGGAGCGCGCTGACCTGTTGACGGCCAACGGCGCTATTTTCACCGTCCAAGGCAAGGCCATCGCGGAAAACGCGAAGGAAGACGTCAAAGTGCTGGTTGTAGGCAACCCGTGCAACACCAATGCTTACATTGCCCGTGCCGCCGCTATCAAGGTTGGTCGCACCAATCCGAACAACTACCATGGCATGCTTCGCCTGGATCACAACCGTGCGCTGTCTCAACTAGCGTCCAAGACCGGTCGTGCAGTGTCCAGCCTGAAACAGCTTGTCGTCTGGGGCAACCATTCTCCAACGATGTACGCCGATTACCGTTTCACCACCTCCAACGGTGATAGCGTCAAGGCACTGATCAACGACCACGCCTGGAACAATGACGTGTTTCTGCCGACCGTGGGTAAGCGGGGCGCCGCGATCATTGAAGCCCGGGGCCTCTCCTCCGCCGCCTCCGCCGCCAACGCTGCAATTGATCATGTCCGTGACTGGGTGCTCGGTTCCGACGAGTGGGTGACGATGGGCGTGCCTTCCGACGGCTCGTACGGAATCCCTGAAGGGCTGGTTTTCGGCTTCCCCTGCGAGTGTAAGGGTGGATCCTTCAAGATCATCCAGGGCTTGGAGATCGACGACTACTCCAAGGAAAAGGTGGGCATCACCCTGAAGGAACTTGAGGAAGAGCGCGCTGCTGTGAAGAGCATGCTCGACGCACTGTAAGGCAGTTCTCTAGAGCTTCTGCGGAAGGGCCGCGGTACAATGCCGCGGCCCTTTTTCTTTGTGCCGCGGTTGCCCGACATCATGCACCATCCCTCTGAAATTCTTTTTGGGGGCGAAAAGCCCTTCCCCATCCTTCCGGCCATTGACCACTACGCTGGCAGCGAGAAGCTGATCCGCAAGGCGCTCTCCTTGCAGGCTCAGATGGGGCCGGTGTTTGACATCACATGCGATTGCGAGGATGGCGCCCCCGCCGGGAAGGAGGCTGAGCACGCGCAGCTTTGCGCAGCCTTGATCAATAGTGACGATAACCGTTTTGACCGTGTCGGCGCTCGTATCCACGATGTCACTCATTCCCATTGGCGTGATGATCTAGCCATTCTGGTTGGGGACGCTGGCAAACGGTTGCCATTCATTACTTTCCCAAAACCGCGCTCTGCTGCGGACGTGGTTGAGCAACTCGATGAGTTGCGACGCATCGAAAGGGAAAGCGGGATTGCCCGCGCCATTCCTGTGCACGTCCTGGTCGAAACCCACGGCGCGTTGAGGGAGGTGTGGGAGATTGCCGCGCTGCCCGGTGTCGAATCTCTGGACTTCGGCCTGATGGACTTTGTGAGCGGTCATCACGGAGCCATACCTTCGTCTGCCATGCGCAGTCCAGGCCAGTTTGAACACCCGTTGGTCGTGCGTGCAAAAACTGAAATTGCTGCGGCAGCCTTGGCAAATGGGGTTGTGCCCGCTCACAACGTGACTACCGAGTTGAAGGATTTGGAGCACATCGAAGCTGATGCGGTGCGCGCCCGGCGCGAATTCGGCTTCCTGCGCATGTGGAGTATCCACCCAAATCAGATACCACCCATCTTGTCAGCAATGCGCCCGGATTTCTCGGAGGTCGTGTCCGCCATCGATATCCTGTCTGCTGCTCAAGACGTCGCTTGGGGGCCAATTCAACACTCTGGAAAGCTTCATGACCGGGCCTCTTACCGCTATTACTGGGAACTGCTACAGCGTGCGCGGGCAACGGGCGTAGAGCTCCCGCCGGGCGCCGTTGAACGATTTTTCTCGTAATACGCCGTCGGTCTCGATGGAGGCTGAATTCGTTCTCAGTTTCCGGTCGCATCTGCCGTTACGATTCGAGCCGTGTGGGCAATAAGGCAAACACTCATCGTATTACTGACAGAGACTATTGTGCATTCCACTCTTGTAGCGCTCCTCGCTTTGGCTGTTACGTCGCTGATTGTCTCCACACCAGCGCTCGCGCAAGAACTTCCCAAACGGAAGCCCGGTCTTTGGGAAATCAAGAGTGCGACCGCCGGGCAACCCGGTGCTAGGATGCCACCTGTCCAGCATTGTATTGACGAAAAAACGGATCAGCTCCTGCAGCAGTCTCTCGCCCCAAAGGTCAAGCAGGACTGCAGCAAACAAGAGCTTCGGAAAGACGGCAATCGGGTGTCCATCGACTCGGTGTGCCGCTTCGGGAACACCACCGCCACCACGCGCGCCCTTTTCACCGGCGACTTCAATGCCAGCTACCGTGGGGAAATCACCACTTCCTTCGAGCCACCGATGATGGGGCAAAAGGAACACCGAACAACCATTGAAGCGCGCTGGATCGGACCCTGCCAGGCAGGACAGAAACCCGGTGATATGGTTCTACCCGGCGGCATGCGTTTTAATCCAGCAGAGATGCCTCGCAGCAAATAACCGAACCGCGATGCCCATTTGTGCTGGCAACCAGCCCGGCGAGCCCCTCGCTTGAGGGAGCATTGCCGAGTCTACTCGGACCATCCCCCTCCGCCAGTCGGCGATCCCGCGCCGCACCGCCCACTGTGACTTAAGTCTCACCCGCTTCTCTCCGTTATTACGTTACGAACAAGATTGCTGCGTTGCGTCAAAATGTGATGCGGCGTATAAAGGATCATACACGCGGTATCTGATACTGCTATAACGCAGTCGCAACATGCAGATGCCATCCTGTGAGCAATTGACAAGGAGTGAAGAAATGTTTGATCTCTCCAACAAAAAAGGCCTCGTGATCGGCATTGCCAACGAGAAAAGCATCGCCTACGGGTGTGCCCGGTCATTCCGCGCCGCCGGTGCCGATCTGGCCATCACTTACCTGAACGAGAAAGCCGATCGCTTCGTCCGCCCTCTCGCCGAAGAACTCGATGCAGACATTTTCATGCCGCTCGACGTAGAGGCTCCGGGGCAAATGGAGGCCTTGTTTGCTGAAATCGAGCGCAAGTGGGGCAGGCTGGACTTCGCCGTGCACTCCATCGCCTTTGCTCCCAAAGACGACCTTCACGGACGGGTGGTCGATTGCTCACGTGAGGGTTTTTCCCGGGCCATGGATATCTCCTGCCACTCGTTCATCCGCATGGCCAAGCTTGCCGAGCCACTGATGAACCCGGGTGGTTGCCTGCTGACGATGAGCTATCACGGCGCTGACGAAGTTGTTCCCCATTACGGCGTGATGGGGCCGGTGAAGGCCGCACTGCAATCGGCGTGCCGTTACCTCGCTGCCGAACTTGGCCCTAAAGGGATCCGCGTTCACGCCGTATCGCCCGGTCCGCTTGAGACCCGCGCCGCTTCCGGCATCAAGGACTTCGACGAATTGATGAAGGCTGCCCAGGAGCGTTCGCCTCTGCACCAACTCGTTGGCATTGACGATGTCGGTGCGCTGTGCACCTTCCTCGTCAGCGACGGGGGGCGTCTGCTGACGGGAAGCACAATCCATATCGATGCTGGTTTCCACATTGTCAGTTGAACTTGAGTCTGAATCTGAATCATGAATCACCCTGAACGTATTCTCGAATTCATCGAAAACCGGACCTTCGACGAGATCCGCATTGGCGACTCCGCTTGCCTGACCCGTACATTGCGGGAAGAGGACATCCAGCTCTTCGCGATCATGTCCGGCGATGTCAATCCTACTCACGTGGACCCGGAGTATGCGGAGCGCAACGGCCTTAAGCAGGTCGTTGGCCACGGCATGTGGGGCGGCGCGCTGATTTCATCGATTTTGGGCACGGAGTTCCCGGGTCCGGGCACGGTGTACGTGGATCAGACCCTGCATTTCTCCCGGTGCGTAAGTCTTGGAGACACCCTTCACGTTACTGTCACCTGCAAGGAAAAGGTGGAGGCGAGCCGGCACATCATTTTTGATTGTCGATGTGTCAATCAAAAAGACGAGCTGGTGATCCAGGGAACCGCCCGGGTGCTCGCGCCAACCGAGAAGGTGAAAAGACCCAGAGTGCAGTTGCCGGAAATTGTCATTTCCGACAAGGATGCCCGTTACCACCACTTGCTCGACAAGGCCAAAGGCCTGCCCCCCATTCCCATCGCGGTTGCCCATCCCTGCGATACCGAGTCCCTCAAAGGCCCGCTTACTGCGCGGGACGAGGGGCTCGCCATCCCGGTACTGGTGGGCCCGGAAGACAAGATTCGTTCCGTCGCTGAACAACATGGACTTGATCTTCATGGATGCCGCATCATCAACGTGCCCCACAGCCATGCCGCCGCCGAGCACGCAGTGGCAATGGCCCGCTCAGGCGAGGTTCAGGCCTTGATGAAAGGCAGCCTGCACACAGATGAGTTGATGAGTGAAGTGGTCGCCAAGGCCACGGGGCTGCGCACGGGACGGCGCCTTTCCCATGTTTTCCTCATGGATGTGCCGACTTATCCACGCCCCCTCCTGATCACTGATGCTGCGATCAACATCGAGCCAACCCTGGAGGAAAAGGCCGATATCGTGCAGAACGCGATCGAGCTCGCGCAGGTACTCGGAGTAGCCGAGCCCAAGGTGGCCCTCCTGGCAGCAGTGGAAACCATCAATGTCAAGATGCGCTCCACCATTGACGCGGCTGCACTGTGCAAGATGGCGGACCGGGGTCAGATCAAAGGTGGGTTGCTCGACGGGCCCCTTGCATTCGATAACGCCATTTCCATGCTTGCGGCCCGTACCAAGGGCATTCAGTCCAAGGTCGCCGGGCAGGCGGATATCCTATTGGTCCCGGATATCGAGTCGGGCAACATGCTCGCCAAGCAACTGGAGTATTTGGCCAACGCCATGGCGGCCGGCATTGTTCTTGGGGCAAAGGTACCCATCGTACTCACCAGCCGTGCGGACTCTGCCGAGACCCGTGCCGCTTCTTGTGCCATCGCTCAATTGATGACCCACTACCGGCAGAAGCGCAAATGAGCGACGCGATTCTCGTCATTAACGCGGGCTCTTCCAGCATCAAGTTTGCGCTCTACCCCCTGGAGGGTGGACAGCGCAATACGCGCCAGCCCGCGCCCCACCCCGTACTGCGGGGGCAGGTTGAAGGGATTGGGGCTGAACCCCGGTTAACGGCCAAGGACCAGGGCGGCAAGCGCATTGCTGATTTGCATCTGCCGCTGACCGGCGAGCTTGAAGTGCAGCACCGGGCCTCAATGGGAATGTTGCTCGACTGGCTGGCCGAACACGGTATGGGCTATCGGGTCGTGGCCGCAGGACACAGAGTTGTACATGGAGGGGAGTTGTATTCCCGCCCTGTTCTTCTCTCGCCCGGGATCCTTCACCAACTTTCCCGTTTCAATGTGCTGGCCCCGCTTCATCAGCCGCACAACCTGAACGCGATCCAGGCGTTGGCAAGCGTGCAGCCGGACCTGCCTCAGGTGGCCTGTTTCGACACCGCCTTTCATCGCTCCCAGCCCCGCGTGGCGCAAAGCTTTGCCCTGCCTCGCGAGCTTTCCGCAGAGGGGGTGAAGCGCTACGGCTTCCACGGTCTCTCCTACGAATACATCGCGCAGGTTCTGCCCGAACATGTGGGCAAGCGTGCGGATGGTCGCGTGGTTGTGTGCCATTTGGGCAACGGCGCCAGCATGTGCGCCCTGGTCGGGCGCCGGAGCCAGGCGTCCACGATGGGTTTTACCGCTGTGGATGGTCTGGTGATGGGCACGCGCACAGGCAACCTGGACCCCGGGGTGTTGATCTACCTGATGGAAAACAAGGGGATGGATGCCGCCCAACTTACGAGGCTCCTGTATAAAGAGTCCGGATTATTGGGTGTTTCCGGCATTTCGCAGGACATGCGGACGTTGCTCGCTAGCGAAGCTCCAGAGGCTCAGGAAGCCGTGGAACTGTTCTGCTACCGGATCAGCCGCGAACTCGGCTCCTTGGCTGCGGCCATTGGCGGCCTGGATGTCCTGGTCTTTACCGGCGGTATTGGCGAACACGCTGCTCCGGTACGCGCGTTGGTGGCGCGACAGGCTCAGTGGCTGGGCGTAGAGATTGATGCCGCAGCCAATGCGCGGGGCGAAACGCGGATATCCACTGCCCACAGCCCGGTCGCTACACTGGTCATCCCCACGGACGAAGAAGGGATGATTGCGCGGCATACGGTATCCACCGCGCTTGCAGAGGAAGCAATCCCCGCCTGAATCCTGGCTTGGGTTTCAGGCAAGACAGGGCACCTCCGGGTGCCCTTTTTGTTGAGCTTCACGCCGGCAACCCGGCACTCATTTCAAGCAGCAGAGGCTGGTGGTCCGAAGCGTCTGTCCAGCCCGCCACCTCCATGCATTTCACCCGTGGAACGAGATCGGGCGTGACAAACATGAAATCGCAACAATATGCATGATCGGGCCACTCGGCGCCATGCAAACCAACGGTTGGAGCGTGAGCCTCCCCAGGGTGGCTCACGCTCCAGGCGTCTCGCCACATGGGTTTCTCAATCTCGCCTTCCACGATCATCTGATACTCGTCTGAGCCTGGACTACAGTTGAAGTCCCCGCATAGCAACGCGGAAACCGGGCGTGGTCTGGGCGAAAACGCGGCACTTGTTTCAGCGGTTGGTGTTGCAGGCTGGTTGGTGGCGACTTCCCGCTGAACATCCTGAATCGCCCGGATCTGGGCCAACCGCTGCCTCCGGGAGTAGTACTCCAGATGTGTTGTGAGGATTCGGATCGGCCCAAACGGTGTCTCCAGCACGGTTTCGAGGCAGCCGCGCTGCATGCTCGGGACACCGTGCTCGGGTGGGCGCGGCAACAGATGTCGGAATACCTGACCCATTGCATACCGCGACAGTATGAGATTGCCAAATGTCGCCCGCTCGCCGCGCTCTCCCGGCACATCCAGGGCCGGACCATAACACCCTTGGTATCCGGGGAATGCCTTCTGCAACAAAGCAGGCAGATCTGCTTGACCTCCGCCTGGTAACCCTGGAAAGCGCGCAGCGACCTCCTGGAGACAAATCACATCCGCAGGCCCTATACGACGCAGATGTTCAATCAGCCGCTCCGGCGCGACCACGCCATCAGCGCCACGCGCCCACTGAACGTTCCAGCTCAGCAATCGCATTTCCCCCCCTTCAGCCCACCGCAACTTAACGTGGTTGCGGAAAACCGCACTCCCGGGCTCCCGCGTATCCTGAAGGTGCGCGCAGGACGCAGACCTCCAACGCGCCAAAAACGCTGCTGCCATCGCCGGAAGAGATGTCGCACCGCCAACATTCGTCCATCGGAACCCGAACTTTGTGAGCCCGCCCAGGGTGCGCCACGGCATTCTCCCCCTCCGCCCACGGTAGCAAGAGAATGTTGGCGTTTTCCGGCAAGCGATCAGCGATGGCGAGCCACGATGGTGGTTTCACTGAACACACCCGCTGGCTTCCTCCATTTCCCCCGGTGCGCAGCGTAAAAGGGCCGAACTGAGACTGCAGTTCTTCCAAAACTACTGCAGCTGGAGCGCAAACCGCAACGGAAGGTTGAGAAGTACCAACGCCTTCGGGGCACTCAGCAACCGCCCAAAGCATCGCCAAGGGAGCGGACGCTACGCTGACAGGCCCGGTCATGCTCCCCACCCTCGGCGTCAACGCCAGCGCGATGCAAAGGGTCAGATCAAAACCTGCTTCAGTCGCGGCGATTAGTTCCGCATGGGGTCCATGTGTGCTCACCGAAAACGAACGGAAGTAGGGAACTGCAACTACCTTGAGCACACCCGGGAAGGGGGGAGAACAAAACGCTCGCCGCAAGGGCTGCGCGTGTCGAGCGTGGCCGTTCTCGAGGCAGGCATACACTTCCTGCAACCGGGACGCGCACTGAGTCCACCTCGCCAGTGCTTCGGAGAGACTGGATGCGATATCAGGCACCGCCTGAAAATGGCTCAACTCCCGCCCTGCGACAACCAGGCGGCCTTCGCACCCGCCAGATTTGAGCGATGCAAGCTTCACCGCGCCTCCGGGAAGAGTTAAGGACCCACGGGAGACCCCACACCAGGAAATCCCGATGGTACTCCAGCCCTATACGTCCAAGCACCTGACCCAGTGGGCCATTACGGCTCTTCGTCCCCACCCGACCCGGCAACAGCGCGGTGGAGCCGATCATTGACCGCCACCCATTCCGCGGTCTGGGGCACCGCTTCGAGCACGATGAGCGCTGCCGCGCCCCCATCCGCCTCCCGCAGGGCCGCGTACAAGTCGTGCGCATAACCCGGCGCTTGCGCGGGCATCATCCGCCAGTAGTGGGGCTGATCGGCCAGAGGCGGCAGCGAGTGGGCAAGAACCGCGCAAGTGGTTCCCTGGTGACGGTGCATGTTCAGTACCGCCCGAAGATTGGCAGATGGAACAACCCGCATTGGTTTGCGCGGCGCATAGTGCGCGGCAAGAGTGCCTGACACCCGCGGCGCATCGGCTCTGAGCCGCCCCCCGATCTTGGCGCCCAGAACGCTTTCGATCTCCGCAGTACTAATGGCCCCCGGTCTGAGCACGACCGGCTCTTCGCCAGAAAAATCGACAATGGTCGATTCGATGCCCACCGAGCACTCCCCGCCATCGAGGATCATGCTCACCCTGTCGCCCAGTTCTTCCCGAACATGCTCGGCTGAAGTCGGGCTGATACGACCGAAGCGGTTTGCAGACGGCGCAGCAATCCCCGAGCCAAAAGCATCCAATAGTGCCAACGCCACGGGATGATCCGGCATCCGCAGGCCGACGGTATCTTGCCCCCCAGTCACCGCCAGTGGCACTCCGCGAGCACGTCGCAAGATCAATGTGAGCGGTCCGGGCCAAAAAGCCGAGGCCAATTGGCGAGCTGCTTCGGGGACGTCTACGGCCCAGTTGTCGAGCAAAGCACCTTCTGGCAAATGAACGATCAGCGGGTGATCGGCCGGTCGCCCTTTGGCCGCAAAGATGCGCATCACCGCTGCTGGATTGAGGGCATCCGCGCCCAAGCCATAAACGGTTTCAGTCGGGAAAGCGACCAACTCGCCGGCACGAAGCAACGCCACTGCCCGTTCCAGCAAAGCGGGGTCAGTCCTCATCGTCCCGCACACCAATCAGGCGCCGGGCCTGCATTGCCGTATCGACCGCCCGGGAGAGCGAAGCATCCAGCACGGTGAAATGCCCCATTTTGCGCCCGGGTCGGGCCTCGAACTTGCGGTAGAGGCGCAGCTTGAGGTTGGGGACGGCGAACAGCCGAGCCCACTCCGGCTCCCGCATCTGTCCACCGCCTTGAGACGACCACAAGTCCCCCAACAAGTTAACCATTACCGCCGCGCTATGAGCGCGACATTCCCCCAGCGGCAGGCCACACAGAATCCGAACTTGCTGCTCGAACTGGCTGGTGATACACGCATCCAGGCTATAGTGACCACTGTTATGGGGGCGCGGTGCCATCTCATTGACCAGTAGCCGCCCCCCGGAAACAAAGAACTCGACCCCCAGCACGCCCACGTAATCCATCTCCGCGGCGATGCCAATGGCGGTTTCCTCGGCTTCGGTGCGCAAAGCCCCCGGTACTCGTGCCGGCACAATGCTGATATCGAGGATGCCCTTGCTGTGAATGTTTTCCGCCACCGGAAAACTCGCGACATTCCCTTGAGCGTCCCTCGCCACCACACAGGATACTTCGCAGTCGAGCGGAAGCATCTTTTCCAACAAACAGGCTTCTGCCCTGAATTGGTGAAAAGCTTGCTTTGCTTCCGCCACATTGGACACGCGGGCCTGGCCCTTCCCGTCATAGCCAAAACGGGCAACCTTGAGTATGGCGGGAAAGAGCGACGGATCGACTGCATCCAGGTCCACATCGCCCCGGACCACCGCAAACGGCCCCACTGAAAACCCCCGATCAGAGAGAAAGGTTTTCTCGCTGATGCGGTTCTGGGCAATTGCCACCGATTCGGCACCCGGGCGCACCGGCACTGACCGGGCCAGGTACTCCAGGCTTTCAGCCGGAACATTTTCGAACTCGGTGGTGACCGCAGCGCAATCCACTGCCATTTGGTCAAGAGCTGCCTTGTCGTTGTAGGCGGCGACCAGTTGCTTGTCCGCCAACCGGCCGGCGGGGCTATTGGGATCCGGATCCAGGACGACCACCCGGTAACCCATCTCGTGGGCGGCCTTGACGAAAAAGCGGCCCAATTGACCGCCTCCCAGCATGCCGAGCGTGGCGGGTGGAACGATCATGATTCGAGCTTCATCTCAAGAACGGATTCAGTCTGCCTGGCCCGGAAGTCCGACAACCGTTGCGCCAACGCAGTATCGGTGCAGGCCAGCATGGCAACGGCAAACAACGCCGCATTGGCTGCACCGGCTTCGCCAATCGCAAAGGTGGCGACCGGAATGCCCTTGGGCATTTGCACGATGGACAGCAGCGAATCCAGGCCAGACAGCGCCCGGGACTGCACCGGCACACCCAGCACCGGCACGGTGGTCTTGGCAGCCAGCATACCCGGAAGGTGAGCGGCCCCCCCGGCCCCGGCGATAATCGCGCGCAGGCCTCGGGATGATGCTTCTTCGGCATACTGGAAAAGGAGGTCCGGTGTCCGGTGTGCAGAAACCACCTTTGCTTCGTAGGGCACACCGAACTCGCTCAAGAACTTGGCGGCAGCCTGCATGGTGGGCCAATCGGAGTTCGACCCCATTACGATTCCGACAACTGGATTGACGCTCATGCTGCTGCCCTCTCGGCCGACTCGATAGTGTTGGTAAGAAGCATGGTGATGGTCATCGGCCCAACCCCGCCAGGTACCGGAGTGATCAGCGAAGCCACTTCCTTGGCACTTTCGAAGTCGACGTCACCACAAAGCTTGCCACCTTGTTCAGGCGGCAGACGATTGATCCCCACATCGATCACTACCGCGCCGGGTTTTATCATGTCGCCCGTAATCATCCGGGGGCGCCCCACAGCTGCCACCAGCACATCGGCCCGCCGGGTATGGAACGCGAGATCCCGGGTCTGGGAGTGGCACACCGTGACGGTTGCCCCTTGCGCCAGCAGCAGCAGCGCCATTGGCTTCCCCACGATGTTGCTGCGTCCGACAACCACCGCCTCGACCCCCTTGAGCGACACGCCTCCCGCCTCCAGCATCTTCATCACCCCGTAGGGCGTACAAGGAATAAAGCGTGGGTTCCCCTGGGCAAGCGCACCCACGTTGTCCGCGTGGAAGCCATCAACGTCCTTGTCCGACGAAATGGCGGCAAGAATCGCTTCTGAATCAAACTGTCTGGGCAAGGGCAATTGCACCAGAATGCCGTGCACGGCGGGGTCTGCGTTGAGTTCTGCGATGCGAGCCAGAACCTCAGCCGGGGCGACATCGCTCGGATAGACATCCTTGATCGACCGCATGCCGGCTTTCTCGCAAGCAGCCACCTTGTTCCGCACGTAGACCTGTGAGGCTGGGTCCTCCCCAACGAGGATGACGGCAAGACAGGGCGTCACGCCTCGATTCTTGAGAGCTTGGGCCCGCTCGGCCAGTTGGCCACGAAGCTGGGCAGACAGGGCATTGCCGTCGAGGATGCGGGCTGGCATGGGCGCAGGTCTCGTCTGAAAAACCCATGATTTTATCAAAGCTTAGGCGCTCGCCCTAGCACCCGTTTACTGGCCAGCACACCTTGGTGCCGGCCAGCTCTACCCGTGTGTTGCAGCCTTGACCCCCCGCTCGAATGCAAGCCGGTTTGCCTCCAGCAATTCCGGTTTGCGACGGGCGAATCGGCTCAGCACTGCAGATTCCAGAACGTCCTCCGGGAACGGAAGGTAACGGGCCACGGCCCCCAACATGAACGTATTGCCCAAGCGGATATCCCCGAGGGCGAGCGCCTCCCCCGTCGCATCGAGCGCCCGGACGCTGAGTCCGAGGGCGCGCATCCGGGTCACCGGATCGTCCGGATACGCGAACAACCCGCCATTTACCACCGGTGGGACCAGACGCCCCTCGTTCATCAATACTGTTCCCCCATGCCGGAGCATGTGCGCCCAGCGCAGTGCCTCCGCTGCCTCGAAACCCACAACGAGGTCAGCCTCGCCCGTGGCAATCTGGGGGGACAGTACGCGTTCTCCAAACCGCAGGTGGGAAGTTACCACCCCACCCCGCTGGCTCATGCCCGCCACCTCGGTCTTCTTTGCGTCATAGCCCGAGTTGATGGCTGCTTCAGCCAGAATCTCGGTCGCGGTCATCACCCCCTGGCCACCGATGCCGCACACCAGAATGTTCCTGCACTCTCTGGTCATGCTTACCCCGGCTTTCTGGAGAACGTGATGGGGTGGACGATGTCTGCCGGAACGATGGCCTCCGGCGCGCACGGCTGCACGCACAGACCGCATCCGGTGCACGCCGCCGTTTCGATGCGCACAAACGCAAGCTCCACGGTTTTGCCCGAGGGTTTGACCACGTTTTCCCGTTTCGTGACGTGTATCGCCGGGCAACCCACATCCACACAGTTGCCGCACCCGGTGCACTTTTCGGCAGCGACAGTGTAGGGAGGCTGAGCCCGATAGTCGTCGATCAGCACGCAGGGGCGGTCGGTGATGATGACTGAAGGCTCAGGGATTTTGGTCTCTTCACGGAGCGCCTTGAACAGCAGCGGCAACTGGTAGGGATCCACCACACGGATTCTTTCAGACCGCACCCCAAGGGCCTCGCACAAGCGAACGAAATCAACCCTGGGAGCGGGATCCCCATGGATGTCCCGTCCTGTGCCCGGGTTGTCCTGGCCGCCAGTCATCCCGACCGCGCGGTTATCCAGTAGCAGTACCGTCACGTTACCCCGGTTCCAGGTCATGTCGAGCAAGCCCTGCATCCCCATGTGCAAGAAGGTCGAATCGCCAATGACCGCCACAATCCGCTTGTCCTGATCCGCGGCGCCCCTGCCCTTGTCGAGCCCCAGCGCCACTCCCATTGATGCACCCATCGAGATGCACGAATCCAGCGCATTCCATGGATGTCCCGCGCCAAGGGTGTAGCAGCCAATGTCCCCGGAGATAATGATGTTACGCAACTGAGAAAGCGTGTAGTACACGCCGAGGTGGGGACACGCCACACACATGGTTGGCGGCCGCGGGAAGACTTTTTGGGCTGCGACGCACCCCCCATCGGGCTGTGGCAGCTCCAGAAAGCCAGCCAGCCCCTCACGAAGCACATCGGGACATAATTCTCCGATCACAGGGAGCCTGTCCTTGCCATGGCAGTCGATGGCAGCCGCCTTCAGTTCGGTTTCGACAAGCGGCTCGGTTTCCTCCACAACCACGAGTTCGTCCACCGAAGCAGCCAAAGTTCGAATCTGCTCGAGCGGAACCGGGTAGCTCATCCCCATCTTGAGTACGGGGGCATCGGGAAAAGTCTCCCTGACGTGCATGTAAGCCGGTCCAGAGGTCACGAAACCAACGGATGTATCGACGCCCTGTTCAATCCGGTTCAGGGGCGAACAGTCGCTTTCCGCTTGGAGCGCGCGCTCCCGCTGGAAAAGAAGGGGTAGCCTGGGTTTGGCGTTACCGGGCACCATGACCCAGCGGCGGGGATCCTTCACGAAGCCTTCTGGTTCGTGGGCATAGCGCTCACCCACCGTAACGCGCCCTTTCACGTGGCAAATCCGCGTGGTGAGTCGAACCAGAACGGGCGTGTGGAAGCGCTCCGACAGATCGAAAGCCACCCGCGTGAACTCCAGCGCCTCCTGCGAGTCCGCCGGCTCCAATACCGGGATGTGGGCGAAGCGCCCCCAGAAGCGGGAATCCTGCTCATTCTGCGACGACGACATGCCCACATCGTCCGCCACCGCAATCACCAACCCTCCCGCCACGCCGGTGACAGTCAATGTCATGAGGGCGTCGGAGGCGACATTCATCCCCACGTGCTTCATCGCGCAGAACGCTCGGGCGCCCGCCATCGAGGCGCCTATCGCAACCTCCAGCGACACTTTCTCATTGACTGACCACTCGGCGTAGAGATCGGGGTAGCGGGACAACACTTCCAGGATCTCAGTGCTCGGGGTCCCCGGATACGCTGCGGCCACTCGGGCCCCCGCCTCCCATACCCCCCGGGCGACAGCTTCGTTGCCGGACAGGAACTGATGCTTCTGATCCAGTTTGATTGCGGGGCTCCCCATGGCGTCTTCTCATACACGATCACGAATGCGCGACGTTACCGACCGGTCGGTCAATAAACGTTGATCAGGGTCAAACACTCGCCACCTCACAAGTCGACGCTGCCGTCCCGAACTCCATTGAGTCCTGACTACCTGCTCCCCAAGCGCTGCACATTCAGCTCGAAACCTCGGTTGGACGGAACCGATGGGTGTCAGGAAGCGGGTCTGGAGGAAGAGAAGGTGCGCGGGGACGATCCTTCAAGGGGGCGCGAAAATCCCGGGCTCCCGCGAGGGTGTGTTGGCGGAGGCATAGCGCGTGTATCCGTGCGGTGTCCATGCGCCAAACCACGCAACTCGATGTGCATCAAGCGCTCCACTCCGCCACGGGTGCTCAAGTGTGGGCGCTACGCTCACTGGTGCACCCGCCCGTGAACGCAAAAGGCCGCCCTTGGGCGGCCTTTTGCACCGGAAAGAAAAGCTCAGTATCCGCGCAGGCCCGGACCCCTGGGCGGGAACAGGATCGGTCCCCGCACGGGATCGAACGAGTAGCGCAAATACACGCCTCCGAGGCCCTGGCGGTAGTCCTTCGCACTCTCGAAGCCGAGCGCACCACCGAGGAACAACTGACCACCGATCTGGTACTCCAGGGCGCCCTGCAGACGGAACGTCCCACCCGTCTTGCTCTGGCCGGCATATCCGGTAGAAAGCACGGGGTCCGTGGTGGCGAGGCCCGCCAGCGTCGTCTGCAATCCGGCTTCGTTGGGGAACCACGGCGCCTCGCTTTCGCGGAAATGCTGTACCCCGACCGCCCCTCGCATCTGATAAGCCATTCGCCCGGACCGTCCCGTGTAGTCCATCGGCAGCGCGAGAGCCGCATACTGCTGCGGGCTGAAATAGCCGCCGTGGCCCAAAGTGAAATACCGAAGGTTCTTCTTGTACCGGGCATACGTTACGTCCGCCCCGAGGGTTACCCGGTGTTCAGGCTGGTTCGCCAGATACACGTAGAACCCCCCATTTGCGCCGACTCGGGTGTTATCGGCTACGTTGGTGCCGGTGATCCGGTGGTACTGCAAGCTCGCGTAGCCGCCCGCGGTACCGTCATCAAACACCGTTCCAAGTTCGCCCCCGGTTGAAACCACTCCGCCCCAATCGCGCCCGGTCCGGTTATCCCGGGTACCCGCATAGGAGAGCAGGCTGTCGGTCACGGCCCGGCGAGAAATTTCGCCGTAGAAGCCAACAGTGGAAGCACTAGGCGTCTGCACGCGGATGCCCCCGACCGTGTTGCGCAACCGGAAGCCTTGAGGCGTGCTGCCAATATCCGCCTTCAGGCGCTCGCTGCTGTAGCCAATCGAGAACGCAACGCCCGAATCCCGTTGCTCCGTATTCGAGAAACCCGCAGCGGTGCCCAAGGCATTGGAGCCAAACCGGACCGATTCGCCCCGCACACCATTGTTCACCCTGCCGGCGTCCAGCCCCACAGCCGCAGCCTTCAGCACCAGCTGTCCTTCATAGCCCAGGCTGATGCGGCCTTCGATAGGCGCTTCAAGCTCCAGTAGCTCGCTGCGGCCGGCATCGCCATTGCGCCCCCGAACATTCAGCCCAACAGACAGGCTGCTGGCCAGACGCGACTCAAGCTCGTCCAGCTCCCGGCGGATGGCAGCCGTCTCAGACTCCACTGCTGCCGGTTTCTGAACCACCAGTGGCGCAGGCGCAGGCAGGGTTGACGGTGCGGCGGGCCGCACCGGAGTGTAGGGAATCGCCTGCTGAGGCGGTTGTGCAGGAGCCGCCTGCTGCCCGTAGGCGGGTGGCAAGGCCGGGGCAACCGGGCGGGTCGGCGACGGTGCGGCACTGCGCTTGACACTGCGCCGAGGCGCGGCGTACGCAGGCGCTGCCACGGGTGCCGCGCCTGGCTGGGGAACAAGCATGGGCTGGATAGGCACAGCCTGACCGGGAGCGCCGTTGGGCACCACAATGTAAATGTATACCGGCGTTTGTCCGGCCATGTAGCCCGTGGCCGACTGTACCGCGTAGCCGGGGGGCAAGGCTGGCGCAGCACCGCCTACTGCGGGCGGAGCCGGGGGCACCGGCATCTGGGCGACGCCCCCCGCACCCGCCGGCACCGGATCTGCGCCACTGCCGTCCTCACCGGATTCGTCCGCGCCGGAACCACCATCCATTGCCAACTGAGTGGTCGGCGCAACAGCAGCGCGCTTCGCCTGGCCTGCTTCCGCATCCAACGCCGCCTTATAGTAGGCGGCGGCCTGGCCATTCTTGCCCTGCGCCCGCGCCAAGCGGCCAGCCGCCGCCAGAAGCCGGGGATTATTGGGGTTCTGCTTCAACGCCGCGTCCGCCACGGACTGTCCAAAGGAGAAATCCTTCAAAGCGGTTGCGGCCTGGATTGCGCCCAACTGCGCATCAAGGTTGGCGGCGTCGTGCCGGAGGAGGTCGCGGAATATACCCAGCGCTTGATCCTTCTCACCGGCACTTTGATGGATGCGGGCCAGGGCGATCCGGATACGCGGATCGTTGGGGCGATCCCGGGAAATTTCAGCCAGGGTATTGCGCGCCTCATCCAGTTGTCCGGCGTTCCGCTGCAGTTCCACCTGCCGCAAACCAAATCCCAACCGCAGTTTGTCAGCCTCCCGGCGCTGCCGCGTCAGAAGGGGCTGAGAGGAGATCTGCCGCAT
This sequence comes from Rhodocyclaceae bacterium, assembly GCA_036824045.1. GTDB lineage: Bacteria > Pseudomonadota > Gammaproteobacteria > Burkholderiales > Rhodocyclaceae > DAITAZ01. The sequence continues at coordinate 27,117 of DAITAZ010000024.1, read as the reverse complement.
GGCCTCTCCGAACTCGGCGTCCTGCCCGGTCTTGAGCAAAACCGTCGCGTACTGGATGCGGGGGCCGAAAGCCGAGGCGGGCAAACGCCCCACCACCGAGCGGCTGACGCCGACAGCGCGAGGAGCGTCGCCCACCTCGGCCCAGGCATTCGCTGCCGTGGCGAGCAAAGTCGCATCGCTGGAGGCGCCATTCTCGGTCGTCAATGCAAGCCGGTTCGCCTCGGCCTGACGGCCTTGGCGAGCGAGCGCCCCGGCCTGGTCCACCTGGGCCAGCACCGCGAGCTTGTGCATCAATTCGCGGACGTCCCTCGAGCGCTCGGCTTGGGGAATGCGCTCCAGAACCGCAAGCGCAGCGGTCCACTCACCCAGTTCCTGATAGGTGACTGCCGCCGCATGCAGCGCATCCACCGACTTTCCTCCGGCGAGCGTCCGGGCGGTCTCGCGTGCTACGCCTTGGTGGCCGTCAAGAAGTTCCAGACGGGAGAGTTCGAACCGGCTCCAAGGGTCGCCCGGAGCGGCCAATAGCGAAGCGTCGATATGGCGGCGGGCATCCGCCAGACTACCCGCCTCTTCCGCCTGATAGGCCTTCAGCCGCAACGAGGCTGCTTGCAAACCGGGCTCGCCACCCGCCTTCTGCAACTGGGATGCACTTAACGCGCTGAGCAATGGCCTGGCTTCACCGGCCCGATCCTGGGCCAACAAGGCGACGTACAGCGCCCGGGACAGGTCCGCCTGCTTGGGATTGCGCTGCAGCCCTTGCCGATACACCCTTTCGGCTCCCGCCAAATCACCATATCGCGCCAAGCTGTCGCCAAGCTCCAGATTGGCTTCGGTTTCCCTGGTGGGCAAGGCCACTGCGCGCTCGAGATACCGCCGCTGACTTGGCAAATCGTCGGCCCGATTCGCCGCCCAGGAATCCTCCAGATGGGTCCAATAAGTTGCCACATTCAGGGCGGGGCGCAATTGCGCCGAGCCACCGCTGTTGACCGCCTGGGAGAGCAAGGCGTGTGCTTCCCGATACCGCTGCTGGCGCAGGCGAACGACCCCCAAGCCGCCCAGGGCGCTTGCGCTCCGAGGATTGGCGCTCAACATCGCCTGAAAGCGAGCCCCCGCAGCTTCCGTCTGCCCTTTGTCGAGCAGCGCGTAAGCTTGTTCGCTGGCCAGATCCCGGCGCACCGGAGCCGCGGCCTGACTCCCCCGATCCGCCCCCGGTTTGCCCAGGTTTGCCATGCGCTCACGCACCTTTTGATTCAGGCCCTCGTCGGCCGAGGGCGCAGTGAGGTACTGCCGGTAGAGCCCGCCGTCGTTCTGGCGGCCATCCATCCAGAGCAATGCCTCACCGGTGGCGTGCCGCGCTTGCTCGCCGAGATCGGTTCGCGCCGAAAGGCTGTTGAGCAGCGCAATGCCTTCCCTGCGAGTCGCCTCCCGGTAAGTAAGCACTTGTCCGTAGGCCAATACTGTCTGCGCATCCTGAGGATTATCCCGGTGCATTTCGGCCAGGGCACGGCGGGATTCCTCCCAACCCTTGTCCGTGCCTCCCAGCGTCCAGTAGTACTCCCGAGCCAGATCACCGGCGGGGGGCTTGCCCTGGAACAGATTGCGGTAGATCCCCGCAGACTCGTCGTACTTCCGCTGGGTCGGAGAGGCCAGCTCCCGGGCGCGCGACAATTGAGTTTTGTCGGTGTTGTTGTACTGGAGCGCCTGCTCCAGCGCCCTGGTACGCGGATGACTGGGATTGGTCTGCTTGAGGCGCGACAGATACCCCCGCGCGCCATCCGGCCTGCCCGACTCCATCTCAACCATCGCCAGACCATACAGCGCATCGGCGTTGTTCGCGTCCGCCCTCAGAAGCTTCTGCCAGGCCTCCGCAGCCAGATCCCCCCTGCCCTTGCTCTGCCAGTAACGCGCCTGGTCGGTCAGAACCAGCACAGCCTGGGAATCCACGGCCAGGACCTGCCCCGAAAGGGCAGCGGTGATCAGCGCAATGATGTGTCGTTTCTTGTGGACTGACATGAGCCCCTCCATCCAGGTAGCAATCGCCCGTGTTTGTCGAATCTGAATCTGTTCTCAAACCATCCCTGCCCGAACAGGGCAAGAACATAGTCGTAATACCCCGGTGGCCGGCTATCTCCCCCACCGGTATTGGCACGATTTGCCGCCGGGTCATCCATGATGCTGACCACCCGTAGGTTCTGTGCCGTGGAAAGACGCAACTGACGCCGCACCTTGAGATAGGGAATCAGGGCTGCAGAGAACCCGGCCGGCCCTATCCCATCCCCGGCGCCGGAACCCGCGTGGGCAACCTGGGGCGGCACCCCGGTTTGGGCTGCCAGCCGCTCCATCCCCCGCAAGGCCCCCAGCAACTGCCCACCAAGCGGATCTTCCCGGTCGGTCATACCCGCCCAAAGATACGTGCGGATGGCATCGAAGCTGCCCACAGCCCCGGTAAGGGGATCCGTGCGGAACCCTTCGTTCTCGGACCACACGATCCAGTCCGGCGCGACCCCGTGCGGCGCAGCCGCTCGGATCAAGGACACCGTTGCGCCCGCCATCTGAGTCCAGGGCCCTGAGCGGTCCTCCTGCGCCAGTCGTCGCAAGACAGGGAGGGGCAGATAACTGGGATTGAACCGCCACAATCCCGGCTGACCGGACGCCTTGAGAATGTCCTCCGGGCGAAAGCCCTTGGCCCCCGGCAGTAGCATCGGCCCCACTCCCTTCAACTCAACCACCGAGCTGCTCTTGATCCGGTCGATCAACAACCGCCCGAGGGCTGAATAAGCCGACACACTCCACAGGCGACCAGCCTCGAGCAACGTGTATGCAAGCCAGAGGTCGGCATCGGTGGCGTTGTTGTCATCCAGAACCCCCCATGAACCGTCCTCCTTCTTGCCCCAACGCCACGCGGGAAGACGTGCGGTGAGGTCCCCCCCGGCCAGGTTGTCGCGGGTCCAGACCAACAGGCGCTCGAAGGCCTGCCGGTCATTGGCTACCAGCGCGAAGAACAACGCATACGCCTGGGCCTCGGACACGGATTCCTGCCCAGCCATGTCCTGGTTGATCACCCGGCCGTCAGCCTGGATGAAGCGCCCGGCAAAGCCCTGCCAGCGCGGCCAGGAAGCATCGCAATCCGCTCCTGCGCCGAACGCCGGCAAAGCCATCAGCAGGCTGAATCCACCCATCAGCATCCCCTTGAAGCTCCCTCGCAGCCATTGGGCTGCGAGGGCGACCACAAACCGGGCACGATCAATCGCCCCCACCCTGCTACGCGGTCCGCAACCGGCGAGCAGCGAGATTGGCCAGCCCCCGATGCAGCACTGCCGCCAGCAGCAACCCGCCGAGCAGTACGACGATCCAGAGCCTCACAGGATGCCGGGAGAAATACCAGGCGTTACGCTCGAACCAGGGCAAGCCACCGATGTAGTAGTGAGTTTCCCCACTCAACTGACTGACACCCCCTTCGCCCACGGTCACCGCACTGCCTTGGACGTTCGCCAATTGCACCGGATCTCCCAGGGCCGCAAGCGCCGGTCCGAGATTGCTCTCGCGATTCCCAACCACGGCGACCACGGACCTGCCGCTCTGCAGCGGTGATTCAAAACCGACGACCGCAGCGTCTCCGATCTGATGGCGGCGACCGGCGCCTTCTTTGGCGGTAGGCGAGCCGTAGGCTTTGAGCCACGCCACGAAACGCCCCCACAGGTCGGTCAGCCCCGGGCGGGCATCGGGATTCACCACGTCGTAGGTCATGTGGCGGGCCCAATCCTTCAGCAACGGTTGGGAAGCTGGCGATCCGATCAGCAGCAGATCCCGGTCAGCGACCTTTCCGATCTCCGAAGCCGTGCTCACCGCCAGCCCCGTTACCGGGGTACCTGTGGATTGCCCCATGCGCCCCATCAGCGTGAGCAGCGCTCCGATGTCGCCCGAGGTGGGCGATTCCGGCAAGATCGCGGCCGTTTGGCTGAGGTCCGCCACCCGCGTAAAGGGATAGCCCGCGTTGCCAAAAGCGGCGAGATCTGGCATCGGCAGATAGTGGGGAAAGTTGGAGAAATCCAGGGTCGACCCGGGATCAATTCCGCCCGCGGCCCCTACAAGCCCCTCGCTGCACGACATCTCCCGATCGGTGTCGAAAGCCAGTTCGACATTGAAGTGGCTCCGTCCAGTCAAAATGCGGGCAGGCACGAGCACCCGCTTGTGCGCAATCATCGTTCCGTCTGTCTGCGCCTGGGGAGTTTCCGTCGGCTCGTCGCCCCGGAACCATGACCGCCAACCACGATGTTGGGGCTGCAACCGGATCCCTTCGACGTAGCTCCCGTTCACTGTGACGTGCAGGTGGGTGTCGGCCGACACCTTGGACGGGTTGAAGCGGTAGGTGAGATCCAGGGGGACCCCCTCACTGCGCCAGGCGAAGATGTCCGGGGGCACCCGCATGTTGAGCCGAATCGGCTCCCCGCTGCTGCCGCTGAAATCCACCCCCCGTGCAGCCGCCAGATCCCCCAGCTTGACGGGACGATCCGTCGGCACCCAATTGGCGGCGTCGTAGTTCGCCACGGTTCGGGTTGTCTTGACCGCCTCCAGCGCCGAAGTATCACCACTCGCAGCAACACCGGTGGTGGTCAGACTGACTGCAGCAGCCCGCAACTCCCGGGCGTCCCTGCCCATGACCAGCAACAACTTGCCCTGTTCATCGACGGGGTTGTTGAGCAAGATCACGGAAGGCCCACTGATCTCAGGCAGCGCAACGCCGACCGGCCGCGCTTCAGGTGTGGCCAATACCACTGCATGCCCTTGCGGTAGTCGATTCAGACTGGTCGGAAAACTGGCCCCGCGGTAGCCCGCCATCGCTCCGAACCAAGAAGACAGTACGCTGGCGGCTTCCAGCGTGGCGCTCCCCGGCCGCTCGGCCAGGACAAACGGAAGGGTCAGCGGCCGGCTGTCCCGCTTGTCAAAAAACGGGAGCGGGAGTTGGGCAAGGTCATTGGCCAGACCAATCCGCAGCGACTGCAGCTCGATCGCGCTCGAATTGCTCACCGTCAACAAAGGCGCGCCTTTGCCGATCTCCGAGCACTCGTCCTGCTCGCTTACCAGTTGCATGCTGAGGCGGTTGTAATCCGTTACCAGACGGGGCTCAAACACGATGTCCTGGGTTTGGCTGACCCCGGCCTGATCCTTGGGCAGCGGGATCGCGGCAACTTCCTCGCCATTGACTGCCACCTTGAGAAATGCCGCTTTGCGCACTGCCTGCGCGGAATAGGAGTACACCAAGCGCAGTCGGGCACCATTGACCACCTCGTCGGCCCGGATGGAAAAAGGCAGCCCCACCATGGCCTTGGTGCGCCACAGTTTGAGAGGTTCCCCGGTACCAAGCTGACCAAAACCGAACACGGGACGCTCGACCGAGCGGGGCGCCACAACCCGGGGCATCGCCAGCGGAGCCGGGGTGCTATCGGCCTGCGCCAACCGTACCGAGGGAACCCCGCCTTTGCCCGGTTGGGCGGCATGCGCCGCACCACAGAACACGACCGGGAAAGCAAGAGCCATCGCAAGTGCTCCGGCCTGAATCACCCCGCAGTCCGATGCTTTGCGGAAACTGGATTTCCTGTTCATGAAGTGCATCTCCTCAGCGGGAACTGGCAGCAGTACGGTCAGCGCCAGAATCCCGCTCACGACCACCGAAAATGGAGCGCAACAGGGACCGAACCCCGAGGACACTCGCACTCAGGACCTCCCCGAACCCCCTGAGCGGCGAGTCCTTCTGCCTCATTTCCCCCCACCTGAGCCAAGCGTCCGCGCGAGAGAAGGTGCATTGGAGCAGCTCCTGCTGTTGGGCAAGACTCAGCGGCTCGAAGCTCAGGCCCTGGCGATCCTGCTCGCTGAACGCCACCTTGGCCGGGAAGCTGAACTCCCGCTCCCCCCGCATCAGGGTGACCACCACCGAATCCCCATGATTCAGATGCATGCGGGTTGGCGTACGCAGGCAAACGCCACCCTCGGAGAAATCGGCGACTTCGCAGGAAATCGCCCGACCACTGTGAAGGGTGAGCGCGGCCGGCAGCCGCACGGCAACGCGATGGTTGGCCCGGCTCTGATGCACCTCCCGCGCCACGGCAAGCCCCGCGCCTAGCACGACCAGGTTGAAGCACGTCCAGAGCATGTTCATCACCACCGTATCCAGCTCATGTGCGTTCCACCACATGCCCCGGATGACTCCAAACACGAGTCCGATGATGTTCAGCACGAACAGGATCACCAAGGGCATCGACGTACCCCAATCGAAATACTCCCTGTCCACCCCGCTACCCTTGGGCGTGACCACAAAGGCACCCCGCTTCGGGAATAACACACCCACGATTGCAGCCCGCATGACGTGCCAGGCCAGCGTGGTTTCAAACACCTCGGCCCAGAACGAATGGCGATACTTCCCATTGAGCCGCGAGCCGGCAATCTGGGCGTGGAGCAAGTGTGGCAACGCAAACACGGCGACCATGAAAGCAGTCGCCTTGTACACGTGGGAGCCAAAGAACAGGAAAGCCAGCGGCGCCGTCAGAAACACCAAGCGTGGCAGACCGTAGAAGAAGTGCAGCATGGCGTTGGAGTAGCACAGCCGCTGCGCGAACGTCAGCCCACGGGCAAAGATGGGATTGTCGATCCGGAAGATCTGCGCCATGCCCCGAGCCCAGCGGGAACGCTGGCGCACATGGTCGCGCAACGTTTCTGTTGCCAGCCCCGAAGCCTGCGGGATGCCGATGTACGCGGAAGAGTACCCGGCTTTGTGGAGCAGGATTGACGTGTGCGCATCCTCCGTCAGCGTGTCGGTGGCGACACCCCCGACCTCTTCCAGCGCATCCCGCCGCATTACTGCACAGGAACCGCAGAAGAACGCCGCGTTCCACAAATCATTCCCGGCCTGCACCAGCCCATAGAAGAGCTCGTCTTCATTGGGAACCTTGCGAAAGGTGTTCAGATTCTTCTCGAATGGGTCTGGGGAGAAGAAGTGGTGCGGCGTCTGCAGGATGCCAAGGTTTCGATCGCGCAGGAACTGGCCCATGGTCACCTGCAGGAAGGAACGGGTGGGAATATGGTCGCAGTCGAACACCGCGACGAACTCACCCCGGGTGTTGCGCAAGGCGGCATTGATGTTGCCGGCCTTGGCGTGCTTGTTGTCGGAGCGGGTCAAGTACCCTGCCCCCGCCTCTTCGGCGAACTGCTTGAACTCCTGCCGTTTGCCGTCATCAAGCACGTACACCCGCAGCTTCTCCGCCGGCCAATCCAGCGCGAGAGCCGCCAGCACAGTGGGGCGAACTACATGCAGCGGCTCGTTGTAGGTGGGGATGAAGACATCCACGGTGGGCCAGCTCGCCACGTCTGCGGGCATTTCCACGGGTCGGCGCCGCAGCGGCCAGGCCGTCTGGAAGTAGCCGAGCAACATGATCACGAAGGCATAGACCTCGGCCGCGATCAGGCCGTACCCGAGAACGCTCTCGAATATCGAATCGAACCCGGCTGTCTCCGTCAGACGCCACCACAGGTAGCGGGTGGACACCGCAGTGGACAGCAAGATCAGGAGCAACGAAACCAGACGCCCGGGAATCTTGCTGAGCAGGATCGCTACAACCAGACCAGTCAGGCCAAAGATCAACTGCTCATAAAAATCCATCGGGACCGCGGTCACCAGGACGTACAGCAATAGCCCGATGAGGACCACCGCGAAACCGACCAGCCAATAGCCCCAGACAGGGGCTGCGGCGAATCGGTCTCCGTAGGAAGAGAGTCTTTCCGGTACGGTGTGCTGCTGTCGCGGTCGATGACCACCGCGACGCGGGGAGGAAGGTTGAGGGCTCATTCAGCCTCCGGATCAGGTTTTACAGAGAATCGAGCCGAGTCCCACGTACGCGGCCCCTCCTTACGGATTCGTCAGGAGTCACGCACATGCTTCTGCCCGCGCCCGGGATGCTGGCGCAGGCAGCAGGAACTTTGGATCGGGTCAGCGCCCCGCCAGACGGGCAAACACGCTGTTCAAGGAACCCGCCCCTGCGGGCAAGGGCGCGGATTCCGCCTCTTGCACCAGCGCTTGGGCAGGCTGTGGCGCAATAACCGTTGCTGGTGGCTGCTCCCCGTCCGTCACCGGCGCCACCCGCGCCGGAGTTGCCTGGCCGACAGGGCCGAACTCGCGATACCGATCGGCGTGCCCACCGAACTCGCGGAACAGATTGCGTACGTCCTCTGAAACTCCCATTTCCGACCCCCTTTTCATAATTTCCAGCTTGAATTGCTACCGTCCTGGCCTACCTGCCCAAGCGAAACTCCAGGAGCCCCGGCGTCACCGTCCCGCTGACCACCCGGCTCACCTTCAATACGTCGTCCGCACCAAGAAAGCGGAACCATTCGCTGTACAAGCCCTCCAGCAGAGCAGGCACCCAAAGGGACTCTTCATCGCCCAGGACAGCGGCCACCGGTGCCCGGAAGTGACGAAGGATCAACGATTCTGCCTGCTCGTCCAGTTCGACCCATCCCCACCCTGCCTCCAGCCAGCGAGCGTTGATGGCACGCTCCAGTTCGGCGATGGAAGCGCAGGGCCGCAGCGGAAGCGCCAACGCCATCTGAGCGCCCACCCGGCTCATCAGCAGACGCAAATCTTCAAGAGGCAAGCGCTCCCGAAACTCCTTGCCCACCGCCGCCAGCAATGCCCGCCACGGCTGGGGACACTGCCGGGCGGCCAAATAGGCGAGACTTTTCTCCAGTTGTTGTTCCGTCTGCAATCCCATGTTCATCCCGATTTCTACCGACAAAACACGCTGTTATCTGAGCCAACGGACCGCTTGTACTTCCGTTGCCTTCTTGTTCGTGATCAGCTTTGCTACTTAATTTATTTTTATCATTTTCCCTGAGGGATCAAGGTGTTATGCCTTGTCGGCCGCACCTTCCGCCAGCATAAGGATTTCCCACGTCAATACAAGGGGGCAACGGAACTCTCAGGCAGGAGTCATTTCGGGACGTAAAGTAGCAACGGAACATCAACGAGTTACGGACCGTTGCCGAAGCCAGAAGTGAGGAATCGGTAAGCAGGTGTTGCGAGGCCGAAGAGGAGAAGATCGACACTCGACGGGGTGGCAATCCGGCGGCAGGCTGCCGTCAGCAGAGTTATTCCCGCGATTTCAGCTATTTTTCGCTCAATCGATGTTCATGCAGCCGATGAACGAACGAAACGCCAGCACCGTGAAAGCAAGAAGGGGCTCGGTTGAGCCCCTTCGATACTGGCAGTGATGCGAACGAGCTTCGCATGCAGATCCGCTGCGGAATGTTGGAGACAGTGGACGGAGGACCCGGGGTCCAGGGCACTGTCAGGCGGGGGAAGTCATCCGGCTGCCGCACTGTCCCCCACCATCACTGCCTGTACCAACTCAGCAAGCGACCCGGCCTCCATCTTCTCCATCACCCGGGCACGATGGACTTCAACCGTCTTGATACTGATGCCCAACTGATCAGCAATCTGCTTGTTGAGCTTGCCTGCCACGATGAGGTCGAGGACCTCCCGCTCGCGCAAAGTCAGTTGCGCCAGGCGGCGACGGACGTCCACGACCTGCCGAAGCCGCGAGCGCTGCTCCCGGTCAAGGGCCATGCAGTGCTCGATCAGCCGGGTCATGTCTCCTTCCTGGAAAGGCTTCTCGATGAAGTCGACCGCGCCTTGCTTGAGCGCCGATACCGCCATGGGCACGTCACCATGACCCGTTATGAAAATCACCGGGAGCGTCGACCCCGCGCCGTTGAGGCGCTCATAAAGCTCCAGCCCCGACATTCCCGGCATGCGCACGTCCAGCACAAGGCACCCCGCCATGGCCGGATTCCAGGCTGCCAGAAACGCTTCGCCGGATTCAAACTGCCGCACCCTGTACCCTTTGGATTCCACGAGCCAAGCCAGCGAATCCCTCAGTGCCTCATCGTCATCCACCACGTACACCAGTTGTTCGGTGGCAGCCGCAGCCGGCGTTTGCCGAATATTCATATCAGCCCTCTTGAGGCAAGGTGAAATGGAAAACCGTACCGCCCGCCGGGTTGCTTGCAGCCCAAAGACGGCCTTTGTGGAACTCGATGATGGATCTGCAGATGTTCAAGCCCATTCCCATCCCCTCGGACTTGGTGGTGTAGAACGGAGCAAACAGCTTTTCCATCGCATCCGGGGCAATTCCATGGCCGCGGTCAGCAACCGAAACCTCCAGCATGTTATCTGAGCCAGCTTTTGCTGAGATTTTCAACTCCCGCTGATGCCTGGGTGTATGGACCATCGCATCAATGCCATTCTTCACCAAATTGAGGATCACCTGTTCGATCATGATCCGGTCGGCGAATATCCTGGGCAAGTCATGCGGTAGAACCACCACCAGCCGTACGCCCGCCTTGCGTGCTTCGATCTCCGCAAATCCCAGCGCATCGTCGACCACGTCGGCGAGTGCAACCTCGCTCCGATTCGGCTCGCTTTTTTTCACGAACTCCCGGACCCGGCGAATGATTTTTCCCGCGCGATCCGCCTGGAAACTGGCCTTCTGCATGGCGGCAAGCAGGTCCTCGGGACGGTATGCACCCGACTGCAAACGGTTTACACAGCCCATGCTGTAGTTGGCGATCGCGGCGAGGGGCTGGTTCAACTCATGGGCCAGGGTCGAAGCCATTTCGCCCATGGTGATCAGACGGGCGGTTTGCTGTAACCGCTCCTGCTGCTGGAGATTGACTTCCTCGATGTATTTCCGGTCAGTGATGTCGGTTGCCATCGCCATGCGCACCACACGCCCATCAACCCAGCGCGCCGCACGCTCCCTGAGGTGGTACCAGCGCCCCGAAAGCGCGTTCTGCACCTCACCGTCGAAGAGTTCCGCAGGCAAGCTTTGGCTGGCGGCCACGAGCGCGTATCCGTCCTGCTTGACCCCTTCCGGGACAGCGCCCACGGTGAGCGCCCTTCGGTTGCGCCCCACCGCATCAAACCCGTAGATCGCCTTGAAAGCCCGGTTGGCGTAGAGGATTTCGTCCGTTCCCGCGTCGGCCACGTGTACAGCCGTATCCAGCCCGTCCAGTACCGCCACGAAGCGTTCGTGCGCGGCTTCCAGTTCCGCGCGAATACGACGGGGCTCAGTGATGTCGTGCATCGCACCCATCCACCCCGTGTGCCTTCCCGCGCTGTCGATCAAAGGCGAGATGTAGAGCCGCACATCGATCCGCTGGCCGTTCTTGCGCATGATGCGCAATTCAAACCCGCTCTTGGGCGCTTCACCTTTCAGAGTCAGTTGAACCGCACGCTCCAGGTTGTGCTCCTCCTCCGGCGGCCAGTAGGGAAAGGGAGGACAACGACCCAACAGTTCTTCGGGGGCGAAACCGACCATTTCGCAAAATGCCGGATTCACGTAGGTCACGCGCCCTTCCCGATCAATCGCCCGCAATCCAGTTGCAACGGACTCCTCCATTGCCTTCCGGAAGGCGTACTCCGAACGCAGTGCGTCGTCCGCCGCCCGCCTTCGGGTAATGTCGTGGGCAACCGCGTAGAAGCGCTTCTGCTCCAGCACCGGATTAATGCTCCAGGCCAGCCAGCGATACTGACTGTCCGCACAACGGAACCTCACCTCGAACGCCACCCCCTGCCCGCGAGCCAGCGCGCGCAAGCTATCTACCGTTCCTGCCACATCCTCCGGATGCAGGAAATCGAGCAACAGCTGCCCTCGCAAGGCGTCTGGCGTCAGCCCGAGGATGCGCTCGAAGGCCGGGTTAGTGCGCCGGAAACTCCCGTCCACATTGAGGATGCAGAGGATGTCGAGCGACACGTTGAATAGCTGGTCCCGTTCTTTCTCCACCTGGACCCGGCGCTTGAAGTGGGTGCGTAGCGCCCAAAGCGTCCATACAACCAGAAGCGAGAGACCAAATATCAGCACCTGAGGGATGTGCCGAAGCCAAGGCGACTCCCCACTGAAAGAAACCGCCCGCAGCGTCAGCCCTTGCCCGGGAGGATCAAAGGGAATCGCGTAGGTCAGATCCTCATCCAGCGGCGTTGTGGCGGAGTTGGCTGCCAGCTGTGCCCCTTCCGGTCCAATGATGGCCAGCCGGTACTTGTCGCCAAACCAGTGGGGCACCAAATGGCGAACGATCCCGTCCAGGGAATACACCGCCGTTACCACGCCCAGGAACTCCCGCCCCCGTTGCACCGGCATGTAGAACTCGATGACGGGAACGCCACGATTCGTGGTGTAGGGATCACCATAGGTCGCCCCACCGGTGGTGTGAGCCCGCGAGAACGCCTGGGGTTGATTGCCGGCAAGACGGTCCCCGGCTATCCACTCCGTGTTGTCGAAGGGCGCCGTCCACCGGACCACCTGCTGGGCATCCACCCAGGCGATGTAGGTCAGGGCCGGGTTGTTGGCGATGTGCTGCGTGGCGCGTACCTGAAACTGTCCTCGATCCAACGCGCCTTCCGCCAACTCCCTCGCCAGTTGCTGGACGAAATCGTGATTCGATTGCAGATGCAAACGCATGGTCTGCTCGGCCCAGCGGGCATCCCGAGCCAAGGCACCGGCTTCGACCTCCCTCTCCCGTGCCTGCAGCCCCCAGACGAGCATCAGCATGGCCACGGCAAAGATCGCGACCGCCAGATAGGGCGCCGTCCAGTACCAGCCGGTGGCCGAGGGCGACGCTACGGACTGTCGAGGAGTGATGCTCGGAAACTCGCGTGGGGACATATCTGTTTGTTGTTGTGGGCCAACTTACGCACTTGCTGAGCGCCGGATTCCGAGGAACAAAGCCTGGCAATCCGGCGCTCACGGCCTGTATGGCACGGCTATGCCTCGATTCTTCCGGTGCATGGACCGTCGGGCCATTCGGACATACCCTGACCCAAGCCCGGTGAGGAAAAATCCGGGGACGAAGTGCTCGCGAAGCTCTCGCGCGCAACGCATGTTCGGGAAGCTCCTGATAGAGCGCAGCCACGCGCCGATGATAGCTTCCGCCGATCATCGCCAAGTCCGAGTGAAACCCCCCGTTGCCCCATGCTGCGCAGAGTCCGTCAATTGCTGTGTTGCCTTTTCCTCCTCCCCTTGACCAAGGTGTGGGGGACTGAGCCGGTTCGCATCGGCGTGTCGGGACCGTTCACCGGTGGGTCCAGCCCCATGGGCATCTCCATGTTGAACGGCATCCGTCTGGCGATCAAGGAAGCCAACGCTGCCGGCGGAGTGTTGGGTCGCCCTCTGCTCCTCGTGGAAAAGGACGACGAGGGCCGCAATGAACGTGGCGCCCAGGTTGTTCAGGAATTGGTGCGAAAAGACAAGGTAGTAGCCGGCCTGGGCATCGTGAACACCGGCGTTGCGCTTGCCTCTCAACGGCACTACCAGGAGGCCCGGATTCCCGTCATCACGTCAGTGGCGACCGGATCAATCATCACCCGCCAGTTTCTTCCTCCCCAGTATCCGGACAACTATGTTTTCCGGGTGTCTGCCAGCGATACCATCCAGGCAACGATGATCGTTGAGGATGCAGTGGAAAGGCGCCATTTGCGCAAGCTTGCCATCCTCCACGACACCACCAACTACGGGCAACTCGGACGCGAGGACCTGGAAGCGGCGCTGGCGCGCAAAGCTGTGCGCCCATTGCGGGTGGAGCGTTTCAACGTCGGCGACGTGGACATGACCCGCCAGCTCTCCCGCGCCCGGGATGCGGGCGCTCAGGCTGTGCTCACCTACGGGATCGGACCGGAACTGGCCGTGATCGCCAACGACATGGCCAAGCTCGGCTGGAACGCTCCCATCATCGGAAGCTGGACGCTCTCCATGTCCAGCTTCATCGATCGCGCGGGCCCCAACGCGGAAGGTGCAAGGATGCCCCAGACCTTCATCCAGGAGGGAGGAACACCCCGAAGGGAAGCATTCATCAAGGCATACCAGAACGCCTTCCGTTCGTTGCGCATTCCCTCCCCGGTTTCCGCCGCTCAAGGCTATGATTCCGCCCTGTTGCTCGTGGCAGCCATCCGGCAGGCCGGAAGCACTGAAGGGCCACGCATCCGCGAAGCCCTGGAAAACCTCAGTGAACGTGTGGACGGCGTCATCATGGCTTATGATCGCCCCTTCTCCCGTTCCGACCATGAGACGATCGACGATCTCCGCGTGCCGGTCATGGGAGAAGTCCGCCGCGGCCAAGTGATCTACGCGTATCCGGAGGAACGGCAGAAGCCACTTCTTCGATAAAAACCGTGTAAAGTGCCGCGGCTTGCGTGATCAGCCAAGAATCAAACGCTGGTTGCGTTGATAGAACTCTGCAATAAATTGGTTTCCAACCCCGGCCGGGACATTGACATCCCTCCCTCTCCCTCCCCGGCCGGTTTTTTTTCCTTGTACTACGTCGCCGCCTGCCAACTTGCTCTGGCGCGATGGTCTTCGCCATCGCGCTACGAACTCTTGCTTGATCCACTGACCTAGTCCTCAACAGTTCCAGATGGTCCGTGGCAAAAGGGCCCCGCAAGGCGCGCGGGCAGGCCTCCCGCCCCCCTGCATTGCCCTGAAGAAGCGCCTGAGGGCAACGCAAGACAGCGGCAAGGGTCTTACCAGCTTGGCCACATTGCGCCGCGCCGTATCAACCGCCTCAGAAATAGGCTCCCTGCGCTCACTGGGGAGAGACATTCTTGAACTGCAGCGGATCGCCCGCTGCTTACCCGCGTGCTGGCCCGCTCTGAATCCTGAGGGATCTGGCTGCTGATCAGCCCAGCGCTGCCTCCAGGCGATCGCACAGATGTTTGAGAACCTGGACTCTCGCCCTGTATTTGTCGTCTGCATCCACCCACTTCCAGGGGAACGCTTCGGAGCTCGTTCGCGCAAGCATCTCCTGTACTGCTACCGCGTATCGAGGTGCTTTTTCCCGGTTTCGCCAGTCGTCCGGTGTGATCTTGAAGCGCTTGAAGCGGGTGCTCTCTCGCTCCCGGAACCTGCGCAACTGCTCGTCCGGGCTGACTTGCAGCCACAGCTTGACCACCACAATGCCGCCTGCGTCGAGTTGCCCTTCAAACTCGGCGATCTCCCGGTAGGCACGACGCCACTGCGTTTCGGTGGAATATCCCTCCACCCGCTCCACCAGCACGCGCCCATACCACGAGCGATCAAAGATCGTGACGCAGCCCGGGGCCGGCAACTGACGCCAGAAGCGCCACAGGTAGTGGTGGCCCCGCTCTTCATCCGTCGGCGCGGCCACCGGTACAATCCGGACCTGGCGCGCATCGAGCGCCGACGCAACCCGTCGGATGGCGCCCCCCTTTCCCGCAGCGTCCATCCCTTCGAACACCACCACCAAGGATCTGCGACTCTGCGCCAGTTCCCGAGCAAGCCTGGCGAGACGCCCTTGGTACTTCTCAAGCAAGGCCTCATACCGGGGTTCGGCCATCAGGGGGCGAACCCCGGGAGTTGGCAGGGGAGGAAATTCGGCCATGTGCGCTTCCTCCCGATCAGCGCCCGTAAACTCCGGCGGATGGACAAGGCGCTGGCGCAGGGCATTCAGCAGTACCGTCCCCACATGGATCGCCCGTGCTCTCGGGCACGCGCCGTCCACCGCCACCCACGGCGCATCGCTCGTATGGGTAGCCACCAACAATCGCTCAACGATGCGCAAGTGGCGGCCATAGTGGCGCAGTCGCCGCCATTCGTCCTTGGTCACTCTCCAACGCGTATCCGCCTCTTCCGATAACTTGCGCAGGCGTTCCGCTTGGATGCCCTCATCCACATGAAACCAGAACTTCAGGATCAGGGCCCCCTCCGCAGCCAACATTGTCTCCAGGCCCAGGATATCCTGCAGTCGTCGCTCAAACGCTTTGCGTCCTACGCTACGGCCCAAGCGCGCTTCGATCAACTCACCACACCATCCCCCAAACAACACCCCCAGCCCGCCCCGGGCTGGCAATCCCTGCCAGTGCCGCCACAGCCAGGGGCGATGTCGCCCTCGCCTTGAAGGCGGCGGCAACGCAACGGTGTGAACGTGGCGAGGATCCATCCACTCGTTGAGCAGATGCAGCATTTCACTGCGGCCGGCGGTATCGAATCCGTTGATCAGGATGAGTACGGGAAATTGCTTTGCTTGCCCCACGTCCACCTGGGCATCAAGCAGATCGGCCCTCAGCAGGGCCACCCGGGCCTCGTACGCTTCGCGATCCAAAGGCGTCAAGCTAGGAGGGGGCAGCATGGTCCCTTTCCGGCTAGCCGTTGTAGACATCAAACGACCATCTCCCGAGGTCAGCTTTCGTCGTTTGCCGACTCCCCTCCCTTGGGGCCCCAAAACACCACCCAGGTGGAAAAATCAGAACTGAAATTCTCAAAGCGATGTTCAGCACCCGCCGGTACGAAAAAGGCGTCCCCCGGCTCGCAGGGATAGCGGCAGCCCTCGATCACCAGCTCCGAAAACCCCGAATGAACAAAGTAAAGTTCATCCTGCTCGTGTGGGGTTTGCGGATCGCGCCCAACCGGCGCATACATCTCCAGCGACATGCTGCCATGGCGCATCGCCCGCACAAACCGCTCCCCCGCCAGCCAGTGCTCCGAGGAAGGCCCCGGGAGACGTTCCAACAATTGCGCCGCGGACGTCTTGAAAGACTCCATTGTCCAACCTCCACTCACAGGCTCTCATCCCGATCGTTGGAGCCGACAGAGCATCTGGCTCCGAAACACGGGGATCGGCATCGTCGCCCACTCATCACCCGCTCGGCTGACTTGCTCGGCATCCGGCATCAGCCGGGCTCGTTGCATCAATAAACGATACAGATTTCGTCAGGCATCGCCGAAACGAGTATTCAGTGCGGACAGCACGGCCAAGCCAGCCGTTTCCGTTCGCAAAATGCGGGGCCCCATCCCAAGGGGATGCCACCCCTGCGCTGCGGCAGCACCCAGTTCCGCCGGGCTGAACCCCCCCTCTGGCCCAACCAGCACGGTCACCACGCCCACCGGGCGTGGCAGGTTTCCTGGCCTTGATTCAGCCCCTGGCGCAAGGATGTACCGGGCACCCAACTCCGGTCCGGCCGCCAATAGCTGTCTCAAGTCCTGGACCTCATCCACCCGAGGGATGCGGTTTCTGCCGCACTGCTCGCACGCCGCCACCGCCACCGCTTGCCAGTGCGCAACACGCTTCGCCGCCCTCTCTCCAGCGAGCTTGAGCACACTGCGCTCAGAAGCCACCGGCACGATTGCGCTTACACCCAGTTCGACTGCTTTCTGCACCACCCAGTCCATCTTGTCCGCCACCGCAAGACTCTGGGCAAGGTGGACCACAATCGGAGATTCGCGTTCCACTGGATCGAAGGCGATCACCTCCACCTCAGCCTTGCGACCCGCGCTGACGAGTTGCGCCAGATACTCTCCGCCAGTCCCGTCGAACAGCGTAAGGTGATCATACACTTTTAGGCGCAATACGCGAACTACATGATTGGAAATTGCCTCGGGCAATACCGAAATGACACCCGGACGTAGCGGAGTGGGGCAAAAGAAGCGTGGAATCATCGTGCTATTATAGGTGCCACCCACGGCGATGCTGCGGGGTCCCTCAATCCTCCAGACCATTCCTGATCGCGTTCCGCGGAGTTCTCCATGGTGAGCCTCAGTCCCCCTATTTGTGATTTTGGACAGCCCGCATTTGATTTTGATCTGCCCGGGGTGGACGGCTCCCGGCATACGCTGGCGAGCGTCCGCGGTACTCGGGGATTGCTGCTGATGTTCATCTGCAACCACTGCCCCTACGTCAAGGCGGTGATCGATCGAATCGTGCGCGATGCTTCGGCGCTGCAGGCCTTGGGAATCGGGGTGGCAGCAATCATGTCCAACGACCCGACAGACTACCCGGAAGACTCCTGGGACCACATGGTGCGCCTGGCCTCAGACAAGGGTTTCACTTTCCCTTACCTGCTGGATGAAACCCAAGCCATCGCCCGGGAGTACGGAGCTGTTTGCACGCCGGATTTCTTCGGATACAACGCCGACCTGCGGCTCCAGTACCGGGGACGGCTCGACGCCTCCCGCAAGGAATCGGCTCCGCCCGACGCCAAACGTGAGCTTTTCGACGCGATGGTCCAGATCGCCGAAACGGGAAGGGGCCCCGTGGAACAAATCCCGAGTATTGGCTGCTCCATAAAGTGGAAAACGCCCTGAAGGTGCAGGGCCTCTGGCCGTAAACTCCCACCGAGCCGTTCGTCTGCATCGGCCGTCCAGGAACCGACCATGAAAAAACGCAACTACGGTGTCTCCCCCCTTTGCCTGGCGCTGGTGGAACTCATCCGCCAATTGGCCCGGGAGGTCATCATGCCCAGCTACCTCAAGGCAGCACGCAGCCACAAGGCAGATGGATCGCTGTGCACCGAGACGGATATTGCGGCCCAGGCATGGCTGGCGGAGAGACTCCCGGTCTTTGCTGAGCTGCCCGCACTGGGGGAGGAAATGACACCCGAGGAGCAGCGGCTAACCTGGGAGCAGAGCAGCGATGGGCTTTGGATCATTGATCCCATCGACGGAACCACCAACTTCGTCAATGGCATCCCTTTCTTCACTACGTCCGTGGCGCTTTATCGCAACCAGCGCCCGGTGATCGGAGTTGTGTACAACCCCGCCACTGAAGAGGCCTTCTACGCAGAAAAGGGTTGCGGCGCTTACCTCAACGGCATGCGCCTGCCCCTGCGGCCCGCCCATCCCGACCTCAAGCAGGCCGTGGCCGGCATCGACTTCAAGCGCATCCCGCGAGAGCTTGCCGATCGATTGGCCACGCAACCACCGTTTTTCTCCCAGCGCCATTTCGGCTCCAGTTGCCTGGAGTGGTGTTACATCGCAGCTGGCCGGCTGGATGTGTATCTCCATGGCGGGCAAATGCTTTGGGACTATGCAGCGGGCCGCTTGATCGTTGAAGAAGCCGGAGGCGCGTTCTGCTCGCTGGAGCAGGGCGACTTCGATGCGGCATCCCCTTGGAAGCGCTCGGTCGTGGCGGCAGCCACCCCCCGTCTCCATCGGCAGTGGACAGCCGCCTTGGCAGGCGAGCCGCCCCTGATCGTCTGAGCACCCGCTCCAGTCAATGCGCGGAAAGGCCCGAAGAAAGCGTCGAGCCTTTCCCCTGACTCCCCTCGATCAATCCTGCCGCCTCGGACATCAAGAAGTCCACAAAACGTTCGCCGACCGGCATGAGTTGCTTCTCCGCGCGTCGGACCACGTACCAACGCCGTAGCACTGGCGTCCCGGGAACCTCCAGCAGAATCAGCCGCCCCGCCTCAAGCTCGAGCTTGATCGCGTGAGCAGAAATAAAGGCGATCCCCATCCCCGCCATCACCGCCTGCTTGATCGTCTCGTTGCTGCTCATCTCAAATAGGCTCGCAGGCTTGAGACCGGTATTGGCAAGGAAACGCTCAAACGCGCTGCGGGTTCCCGAGCCTGGCTCTCTCACCAACCAGGGTTCCGCCGCAAGAGAGACGGAGCGCACCGTTTCAGCGGATGCCAGCGGATGCGTGGGGTCCGCGATCACGCCCAGCGGGTGCTCGGCGAACGACCCGGCAATGGTAGGAAACTCACCCGGCGGCGCCCCCATGATGGCCAGGTCGATCTGATTGTCTTCCAGCATTTGCACAATCCTTTCCCGGTTGTGCACCTCCAGCCTCAGTTCCACCGGCCCATGGCAGGCCCGGAACACCGCCAGTAGCCTGGGCGCAAAATACTTCGCCGTGCTGACCACCCCGATCACCAGACGCCCCCCCTGCGCGCCCTTCAGGCTTGCGATGGCCTCCTCGGCGGTCCGAAGCTGTTGCCCGATCGCACGGGCATGGCGAGCCAACTCGCTCCCCGCAGGGGTGAGAAACACCTTCTTTCCCATCTGCTCGAAAAGGGGTAACCCGACGGACTCTTCAAGGCTGCGAACCTGCATGGACACCGCCGGCTGGGTCAGATGCAGTTCCTCTGCCGCACGGGAATAACTCAGTAGTCGCGCCACGGTCTCGAAGATCTTGAGCTGGCGCAGCGTCACATTCCGCAAGGGTTGTCCTTTCAGCGTATCCAGTAAACGGGTGGCCAATCCGGAAGTCACGATCAGCCCGCGCGCGTCTGCAGCGCAGCAGGAATTAGGCACAACATTCCTGGCGCATTCTCGCACAGTCGCCGACGTTTACTTATATAAACAATCAATACTACTGACTGTTACTTATACATTCGCACTCCTATAGTGCAGCCATCACCCGCACCGAAGGAGAACACAACATGGCAGTCAAGACGTATAGCGCCGGGGTGAAGGAATACCGGAGCACGTACTGGGAACCGGCCTATCAGGTCAAGGAAACCGACCTGTTGGCCTGTTTCAAGATCACCCCACAGCCGGGAGTTTCCCCGGAAGAAGCGGCAGCGGCGGTGGCAGCGGAATCGTCCACCGGAACGTGGACCACGGTGTGGACCGATCTGCTTACCGATCTGGACTACTACAAGGGGCGTGCCTACCGCATCGAAGACGTCCCGGGTGACGACAACGCCTTCTACGCCTTCATCGCCTACCCCATCGATTTGTTCGAGGAGGGTTCAGTGGTGAACGTGTTCACCTCGCTCGTGGGCAACGTTTTCGGCTTCAAGGCCGTCCGCGGCCTGCGCCTGGAGGATGTGCGCTTCCCGCTCGCCTACGTGATGACCTGTGGAGGCCCGCCCCATGGCATCCAGGTGGAGCGGGACATCATGAACAAGTACGGGCGCCCCATGCTTGGCTGCACGATCAAGCCCAAACTTGGCCTCTCGGCGAAAAACTACGGCCGGGCCGTCTATGAATGCCTGCGAGGCGGTCTGGATTTCACCAAGGACGATGAGAACGTCAACTCACAGCCTTTCATGCGCTGGCGCGACCGGTTTGCCTTTGTCGCCGAGGCGGTTCACAAGGCCAAAGCTGAAACCGGGGAGCGCAAGGGGCATTACTTGAATGTGACGGCGCCCACCCCGGAAGAAATGTATCGCCGAGCGGAATACGCCAAGAGCCTGGACATGCCCATCATCATGCACGACTACCTGACCGGAGGTTTTTGCGCCAACACTGGTCTCGCCAACTGGTGCCGGGAAAACCGCATGCTCCTGCACATCCACCGTGCGATGCACGCGGTCATCGACCGCAACCCCAACCATGGCATCCACTTCCGGGTGTTGGCCAAAGCGCTTCGCCTGTCGGGTGGAGACCACCTCCACACCGGAACCGTGGTCGGAAAACTGGAAGGGGACCGCCAAAGCACGCTGGGCCTGGTGGACCTGCTGCGGGAACGCAGCGTGAAGGAGGACCGCTCCCGCGGCATATTCTTCGACCAGGACTGGGGCTTCATGCCCGGAGTGTTCGCCGTGGCTTCGGGTGGCATCCACGTCTGGCACATGCCGTCCCTACTAGCCATCTTCGGCGACGACGCCGTGTTCCAGTTCGGGGGGGGCACCCTGGGCCACCCCTGGGGCAATGCCGCAGGTGCCTGCGCCAACCGGGTTGCCCTGGAAGCCTGCGTGCAGGCGCGTAATGAAGGCCGAGACGTGGAGCGGGAAGGCAAGGATATCCTCACCGCCGCCGCCCGCCACAGCCCCGAGCTGCGCGCAGCCATGGAAACCTGGAAAGAGATCAAGTTCGAGTTTGACACGGTGGACAAGCTTGACCAGCGCTGATCCATCCAACCCATCAGGAGCCGCATCATGAGCGAAGTTCAGGATTACGCGTCCCGCCTATCCGACACTGCCAGCCGCAAGTTCGAAACCTTCTCCTACCTCCCGGCGATGGATGCAGACCAAATCCGCGCCCAGGTGGCGTGGATTGCAGGTCATGGCTGGAACCCTGCCCTGGAACACACTGAGCCCGCCCACGCCGGCCTCGACTACTGGTACATGTGGAAATTGCCCATGTTTGGCGAGACCGATGTGGACCGGATTCTGGCCGAAGCTGCCGCCTGCCACGCCGCCCACCCGGATCACCATGTACGGCTGCTGGGCTACGACAACCGCAAGCAGTCACAAGGCGCGGCCATGGTGATCTACCGTAGCCGCATCCTCTGAGGACGCTCCGGCGCCTGACCGACGATCCACTCCCTCTGGCTTCCCAGCCAGAAATTGCCCCACCCCGGCGTATTCGGGGTGGGGATTTTCTCCCCCACCCGTGATGTGGAGGAAGGGAACATGCAAGAGAACGGCAACGGTACGTTCAGCCACCCCGCGAGGCACCCGAGGCATCCAGCAATGACACAGCATCTGAAGACGCTTACCCGCTATCTCATCGAAACCCGCCAGGCGCACGGGCAGCACTCCACAGGGGATCTGAACGGTTTGCTCAACGCCATCACCACGGCCATGAAAGTCATCGCCAACCAAGTCAACCGGGGCGCGCTGATTGGCCTGTTAGGCAATCACGACGGGGGCGCGGGGGCGGTGAACGTCCAGGGTGAAGTGCAGAAAAAACTGGACGTGATTGCCAATGATGTGTTGATACGCGAAACCGAGTGGGCTGGCCACCTGGCTGGCCTGGCCTCGGAGGAAATGGAGAGCTTCATCTCCGTTCCCGACTGCTACAAGCGTGGCAAGTATCTGCTCATCTTCGATCCGCTGGACGGATCTTCCAACATCGACGTGAACATCTCGGTGGGGACCATCTTTTCTGTGCTCCGGGCCCCCAATCCAGGCGCCAATCCGAAGCTGGAAGATTTCCTGCAGCCGGGCTCGGAGCAGGTATGCGCCGGTTTCGCGCTCTACGGTCCGTCGACCATGCTCGTTCTCACGACCGGGCATGGTGTCGATGGCTTCACCCTGGATCGGGACATTGGCGCCTTCATGCTCACCCATCCGCAGATGAGCATTCCGCAGAACACCCGGGAATTCGCGATCAACGCATCCAACTCCCGCTTCTGGGAAGCCCCCATCAAGCGCTATGTGGATGAGTGCCTCCAGGGTCGGACGGGGCCTCGGGAGCAGGATTTCAACATGCGCTGGATTGCTTCCCTGGTGGCTGAAACCTACCGCATTCTCCAGCGCGGGGGGGTCTTCATGTACCCCAGGGACACCAGGGACAGTCGTCAGCCGGGCAGATTGCGCCTGCTGTACGAGGCAAACCCGGTCGCATTCATCGTCGAGCAGGCCGGAGGCCAAGCAACCACCGGGCGAGAACGGGTCATGGACGTGGCGCCCACCAGCCTGCACCAGCGCGCCCCGCTGATCTTTGGCTCAGATCACGAGGTGCAACGCATCACACGCTACCATCGCGAAAACGAACAGGGGCTGGACCGGGAATTCAGTTCCCCATTGTTCCGGGCACGCGGATTGTTTTCGGACACGTAACGCCGCTTGGGCTCGTCAACACAGAACTCACCAAAACACGCTTTCGATTTTCGGTACTTGGAAACAAGGGGGAAGAAGAACATGTCCGTCAGGCATCCCGTTATCGCCATTACTGGCTCGTCCGGCGCGGGGACCAGCACCGTCACCAAGACGTTCGAGCAGATCTTTCGTCGGGAGGGCATCAACGCGGCGATCGTTGAAGGGGACTCCTTCCATCGCTACGACCGCAAGAGCATGAAGCTCGCAATGGCCGAAGCCGAGAAAGCCGGCAACAAGCATTTCAGCCACTTTGGTCCGGAATCCAATCTGTTCGAAGAACTCGAAGCGCTGTTCCACCGCTACGGCGAAGAAGGCGCCGGGCAAGTCCGCAAGTATCTGCACGACGAGCGCGAGGCCGCTCCTTACAACCAAGAGCCTGGAACATTCACGCCTTGGGAGGACATCCCCCCCGGTACCGATCTGCTGTTCTACGAAGGACTGCACGGTGCGGTGAAAACAGACCGAATTGACGTGGCCCGCCACGTGGACCTGCGGATCGGAGTGGTGCCCATCATCAATCTGGAGTGGATCCAGAAACTGCATCGGGACCGCACCCACCGGGGCTATACCACCGACGCGGTCACGGACACCATCCTGCGCCGCATGCCGGACTACGTGAATTACATCTGTTCCCAGTTCCAGAGCACCCACATCAACTTCCAGCGCGTGCCGATGGTTGACACCTCCAACCCATTCATCGCGCGCACCATTCCCACTGCCGATGAATCCATGGTGGTCATCCGCTTCAACAATCCACGGGGCATCGACTTTCCTTACCTGCTGTCGATGATCCACGGCGCCTTCATGTCCCGCGCGAACACAATCGTCGTTCCGGGCGGGAAGATGGACATTGCCATGCAGCTCATCTTCACTCCCATGATCCTGCGCTTGGCCGAAAACGGCCGCAAAGCTCGCGCCAGCTAGCACCGCAATGGGTCCTCCCTTCCGGATGAAGGGAGGACCCAAAGCCTTTGCGAGCTCTCCCCCTCCCGCGATCCGCCGTCCCCTTGTGGGGCCGGCGCTTGCGCATTCTGGTCAAACGCCCGGCAATGAACGATAATTCAAGGTTTTCCACCGGGCCTACTTGAGAAAAGGCAACCCGATGTCCACATTCCGCGATTTCGATCCCCCTGTGTTCAATCTACTCACCAGCGCCATCCGTGCCCTTGCCATGGATGCCGTGGAAAAAGCCAAATCCGGTCATCCCGGCGCGCCCATGGGCATGGCCGAAATCGCCGAGGTGTTATGGAACCACCATCTGCGCCATAACCCCTGCAACCCCAAGTGGCCCAACCGTGACCGTTTTGTGCTTTCAAACGGTCATGGGTCCATGCTGATCTACGCCCTGCTCCATCTGAGCGGCTACGATGTGTCCATCGACGACATCAAGCAGTTCCGGCAGTTGCACTCCAAGACGCCCGGGCATCCGGAGTATGGCTACACACCCGGCGTCGAAACCACTACCGGCCCCCTCGGCCAGGGCATCAGCAACGCAGTAGGCATGGCGCTTGCCGAAAAACTCCTTGCAGCCGAATTCAACCGCCCCGGCCACGAGATCGTGGATCATCACACCTACGCGTTTCTAGGCGATGGTTGCCTGATGGAGGGGATTTCCCACGAAGTGTGCTCCCTGGCTGGCACCTGGCAGCTGGGCAAGTTGATCGCCTTCTGGGACGACAACGGCATCTCCATCGATGGCCATGTGGAAGGCTGGTTCACCGATGACACACCGAAACGTTTCGAAGCCTATGGCTGGCAGGTGATCCCTGGCATAAATGGGCATGACCCCGAAGCCATCCACGCCGCAATCGAGACCGCCAAGTCCGACACCAGCCGTCCCACCCTGATCTGCTGCAAAACCGTGATCGGGATGGGTGCGCCCAACAAGGCCGGTGGCCATGACGTGCACGGCGCCCCGTTGGGCAGTGCCGAGATCGAAGCGGCCCGCCCCCACATGGGTTGGGTATTCGGGCCATTCGAGATTCCCCAGGAAGTATACGAAGCTTGGGACGCCCGCAAGAAAGGCAGCGTCTGGGAAGGGGAGTGGGAACAGAAGTTTGCTCACTACACCGCCGCTCACCCGGAACTGGCCGCCGAGTTCAAGCGCCGCATGGCCGGCGACCTGCCTGCCAACTGGGCCAGCTTCGCGGCCGAAGCCTTGGCCAAGTCCGATGCAAAAGGCGAAACCGTTGCAACCCGCAAGGCTTCCCAGATCGCCATCAACGCGCTGGCGCCCGTGCTGCCCGAATTTCTGGGTGGCTCGGCGGATCTCACCGGCTCCAACCTGACCAATTGGTCAGGCTGCAAGTCCTTGCATGAAAACGGGAACACCGGTAACTACATCTCCTACGGCGTGCGCGAGTTCGGCATGGCCGCCATCATGAATGGTTTGGCCCTGCACGGTGGTTTGCTGCCGTTCGGGGGCACCTTCCTGATGTTCTCCGAGTACTCGCGAAACGCGCTGCGCATGGCCGCGCTGATGAAACAGCGGGTGATACATGTGCTCACCCACGACTCCATTGGCCTTGGGGAAGACGGCCCCACCCACCAGCCCGTGGAGCAAATCGCAACACTTCGTTTGATCCCGCGCATGGATGTGTGGCGTCCGTGTGATACGGTGGAAACGCTGGCGGCATGGATCAGCGCCGTCGAGAGAAAGGATGGCCCGAGCAGTCTTGCCCTCTCGCGCCAAAATTTGCCCTTCGTTCCGCGTGAGGAAGCAGCCCTCGCAAATGTCAAACGCGGCGGTTACGTGTTGCGGGAAGCGGAGGGCGGGCTCAAGGCGGTGATCATCGCCACCGGATCGGAAGTGGACCTCGCACTCAAGGCTTACGCAGCGCTCACCGCCGAAGGCGTAGGGGTGCGTGTGGTTTCCATGCCCAGCACTAATGTCTTTGATCGGCAGGATGCGGACTACCGCAAATCCGTCCTGCCGGTCGGGGTGCCCCGCGTTGCGGTCGAAGCCGGTGTCACCGACGGCTGGCGCAAGTACGTGGGGCTCGAAGGGGTGGTGGTTGGACTCGACACTTTTGGTGAGTCCGCCCCCGCAGGTGAATTGTTCAAGCATTTTGGCATTACGGCGGACAACGTGGCGAAGGCGGTTCGATCGCTTCTCTGAAGCGCGGGCAGCAGGCCCGGGAGCACACGCTTTACAAGGAATCGAGTGACTTACCGGGCGTATTTCTCACGATCCCCCGCCGGCAAATGGCCAAAATATTGGTTTTTTGGTTTGGTCGCTAACTTGGGGAAAGAATCATGACTATCAAAGTCGGCATCAACGGTTTTGGCCG
The DNA here is from genome assembly GCA_036824045.1 of Rhodocyclaceae bacterium. Lineage (GTDB taxonomy): Bacteria > Pseudomonadota > Gammaproteobacteria > Burkholderiales > Rhodocyclaceae > DAITAZ01. The sequence continues at coordinate 497 of DAITAZ010000024.1, read as the reverse complement.
CATCGGCCGGATGGTTTTCCGCGCTGCGTTCAAAGACTTCCAGGATGACATCGAGATCGTCGGCATCAACGATCTGCTCGAGCCCGACTACCTGGCCTACATGCTCAAGTACGATTCCGTGCACGGCCGCTTCAAGGGCGAGATCGCCGTCGACGGCAGCAACCTGGTCGTCAATGGCAAGAAGATCCGTCTGACCGCTGTCAAGGATCCCGCCGAGCTGAAGTGGAACGAAGTCGGTGCCGACATCGTGGTGGAATCCACCGGCCTGTTCCTGACCAAGGAAACTGCAGCCAAGCACATTGCCGCCGGCGCCAAGAAGGTGATCATGTCGGCCCCGTCGAAAGACGACACTCCGATGTTCGTCTATGGCGTGAACCACAGCACCTACGCCGGTCAGGACATCATCTCCAACGCCTCGTGCACCACCAACTGCCTGGCTCCTGTCGCCAAGGTGCTGAACGACACCTGGGGGATCAAGCGTGGCCTGATGACCACGG
>DAITAZ010000001.1:52789-207773 GCA_036824045.1 Rhodocyclaceae bacterium | reverse complement strand
GCGTCACCATCTTCCACCAGGCCAGGTTGTCCAGGGCGGTGCCCCACAGCACGGCTTTCTTGCCGCCGGCGTTCATGGCGATGTTGCCGCCGATGCAGGAGGCGCTGGCGGAGGTGGGGTCCACGGCGAACACCCGGCCCGCGGCGGCGGCGGCCTCGGCCACCCGCTCGGTCACCACCCCGGCGCCGGTGCGCACCGTGGCGTAGGCGGTGCCTGGCTTGCCCGCGGCGTCCGGCAAAGGGAGGTGCTCCACCGGCCCCAGGTCGATCAGCTTCTCGGTATTGATCACCACCGAGTGGGCATCCAGCGGCACGGCGCCACCGGTGTAGCCGGTGCCGCCCCCGCGGGGGATGATGGTCAGCCCCAACTCGATGCAGGTGCGCACCAGGGCGGCGATTTCGTTTTCCGTGTCCGGATAGAGGACGACGAAGGGGTACTCCACCCGCCAGTCGGTGGCGTCCGTCACGTGGCTGACGCGGGCGTGGCCGTCAAAGCAGATGTTGTCGCGCCGGGTGTGGCGGGCCAGCGCCTTCTGCGCCCGCTTGCGCAGGCCCAGCATTTGGCCAAAGGTGTGCTCGAAGCGGTCGATGGCGCCCTGGGCGGCCTGCACCAGCTTTTCCACCTTGGCGGCGCGGTCCGCATCCTGGGCAGCGCTTTCCTGGCGGCGGCGTTCCACCTCGCGCAGGCGGTGGCGCAGGGCCTCCACCAGCGCGTCGCGGCGGTCCCGGTTGGCCAGCAGGTCGTCCTGCAGGTAGGGGTTGCGCTGCACCACCCAGATGTCGCCCAGCACTTCGTACAACATGCGGGCGGAGCGCCCGGTGACCCGCTCGCGTCGCAGGCTGTCCAGGATCGCCCAGTTGTCGGCGCCCAGCAGGCGGATCACGATCTCCCGGTCGGAGAACGAGGTGTAGTTGTAGGGGATCTCGCGCAGGCGGGTCGCGGGGCCGCGTTCCACGGTATCGGCAGTGCTAGGCATGGTGCAGGGTGAGCGCAACAAAGGCTTGCCTGGTGATCAGGGAACCGCACATTGTAGGCGATCGCACTGCAACAGGCAGCAAATCCAAGACCTTGATCAAATGTCGGGTAAATGCCTTTCGGATATTTTCCCGGCGGTTGGTGTTCAGGGCAGCGCCAACCAGGCCACGGCCAGGTAGCGTGCCCCCTTGCCGATGGCCATGGTCAGGGCGCAGGCCCGCCAGTCCGCCCGCAGCCAGCCTGCCGCCACGCACAGGGCGTCCCCCACCAGGGGCACCCAGGCCAGCAGCAGCGCGGCTGGCCCGTAGCGCCGCACCCAGTCCAGCCGGGCGGGCAACTGTGTTGGGGGCAGCCAGCGCGCCATGGCGTAGGTCAGAAGCCCGCCCAGGGTGTTGCCCACAGTAGCAATGACCAGCGCCGTCAGCCATTGTTCCGGGTGCATGCGCAGGGTGAGCGCCAGCACCGCTTCCGAGCCGCCGGGCAGCAGTGTGGCGGCCAGAAAGCTGGAAACGGCCAGCGTCCACAGGCTGGCTTCTTCTCCGACGAGCGGGGTGGCGAACATGGCGGGCGGTGCGGTCCGGGGAGTGAATTCGGCAATGAGCTTGCCCGAAATGTCGGTGTCGGGCGAGGGCATCCTGTGGCGGGCGCCTGTCGTGGGCCACCTTCACCGCCACTGCTCGCCGGAGGGCCGTTGAGCAGTGGCGGCTGGTGGTTCTCCCGCGTGAAAGCAGGGCTTGCGACCTGCATCCGTCTTTGCAAGCGGTTGGGGCAGCGACCAGCGTTGCCCCGTGTGGAGCTTTAACGTCACACCCGCGCACCCCTTGAGTGCGCCGCCGGGCAGAGCAGGCGGGGCATTGCCCGGCAATCCCGGTCCGGGTGCGTGCGCGGGCAGGCTTCCAAGGGCTGTTGGCTCCTGCTACCCTGCAAGTTTTAGCCAGCGGCGCGGCCATGCAGCACGATTACCTCGAGAAGATCCTCAACGCCCAGGTGTACGACGTGGCGATCGAGTCACCCCTGGACCCGGCACCCAACCTTTCCGCCCGCATCCACAACCGCATCCTCATCAAGCGGGAGGACATGCAGCCGGTGTTCTCCTTCAAGATCCGGGGGGCGTACAACAAGATGGTCCGGCTCTCGTCCCAGGCGCTCAAGCGCGGGGTGATCGCCGCTTCCGCGGGGAACCATGCCCAGGGCGTGGCGCTGTCTGCCTCGCGCTTGGGATGCCGCGCGGTGATCGTGATGCCCGAGACCACCCCGGCGATCAAGGTCGATGCGGTGCGCAACCGGGGCGGCGAGGTGGTGCTGGCGGGCGCCTCCTACGACGATGCCTACGCGCACGCCAAACAGCTGGAGAAGGAAGAAAAGCTCACCTTCGTTCACCCCTACGATGATCCGGACGTGATCGCCGGCCAGGGCACCATCGGCATGGAGATCCTGCGCCAGCACGCCCGGCCCATCCATGCCGTGTTCTGCACCATCGGCGGAGGCGGCCTCATCGCCGGTGTGGCCGCCTACATCAAGCGCCTGCGGCCGGAAACGCGCATCATCGGCGTCGAGGCCGTGGACGCCGATGCCATGGCCCAGTCGCTCGCCGCCGGGCACCGGGTCAAGCTCAGTCAGGTGGGCCTGTTCGCCGACGGTGCGGCGGTGAAACTGGTGGGCGAGGAAACCTTCCGCCTCTGCCAGCAGTACGTGGATGAGATCGTCCGTGTGGACAACGACGCCATTTGCGCTGCCATCAAGGACGTGTTCGAGGACACCCGCGCCATCCTGGAGCCGGCCGGCGCGCTCGCCATCGCCGGCGCCAAGGCCTATGCCGAACAGCACAAGCTGCGGGACAAGACCCTGGTGGCGGTGGCCTCGGGCGCCAACATCAACTTCGACCGCCTGCGCTTTGTGGCCGAGCGGGCCGAAGTGGGTGAGCGGCGCGAAGCTATCATGGCTGTCACCATCCCGGAGAAGGCGGGCAGTTTCAAAAAGTTTTGCGCCCTGCTTGGCTCCCGCAACATCACCGAGTTCAACTACCGTTACAGCGATCCGGTGGCCGCCCAGGTATTTGTTGGCGTGCAGGTGCACAACCGGGCCGAAGGCCAGCGGCTGGTGGACACCCTCACCCGCCACGGCCTGCCTACCCTGGACCTCACTGACGACGAAATGGCCAAGTCCCACATCCGCTACATGGTGGGCGGGCACGCGCCCCAGGTGGAGCATGAACGGGTGCTGCGTTTCGAGTTCCCCGAACGGCCCGGCGCACTGATGAACTTCCTCAACGCGATGCGCCATGACTGGAATATCAGCCTCTTCCACTACCGTAACCATGGTGCCGACGCCGGGCGGGTGCTGGTCGGCATGCAGGTGCCGCCCGCCGAGCATGGCGAGTTCACCAGCTTCCTCGAGCGTCTGGGTTACGACTGGGTGGACGAGACCGGCAATCCGGGCTACGGCCTCTTCCTCGGCTGACGCCTGCTCCGGCAGGCGGTGGCGCTTTCGCCGTCGGGAACTCTCAGGCACAATGACCGGTCTTATGTGGCGATACAGCTACAGGGGGCGACTTGGCTTCGACGTGGGTCGCGAAGCAGCACAGTGCATACCGAGGACCAGTTACCTCGTAAATCAACTGGAACTGCAATAACTGCCAACGACGAGCGTTTCGCTCTAGCCGCTTAATTGCGGCTGGCCTCTGCACCAGTTCGCTCACGGGCTGGGTGGCGCAAGCCACAGCGGAGTCATCAACGTGAGATAAGGCTGGGTCGAGTCACGAGGCCCAGCTCGAAAATCCAGTGAATCGCTCGAAACCAGCCTGCCCGTCGGCGGGGTGCGGGTTAAATCAAACGGCGCGGCTAAGTATGTAGACCTGGCTGTAGAGGGCTTGCGGACGCGGGTTCGATTCCCGCCGCCTCCACCAAATTCGAGGGCTCGGATAATCTCCGGGCCCTTTTTGTTTCCGGCGCTCGCGGCTGAAACATCTTTCTTCATCCACATGCGTGGCATGAGTGGCCAGTTCGGAGCGTCAGCGGCGTACCGAGTATCTTGAGACCGATGCGTAGTTGCTCGTCTGGGAATTGCGCGGTGCGCCCGTATGGCTGCGGTGTTGAAGCGGTTCTGCAATGCCCGGCGGCCAGATCCGCCGGGACGTATGCTCCTCGCCAGGTCTTATCGGGCCACGTAGTAGATGTAGTCGGCCTGGTAAGCCACTTTCTGTTCCTGGCCCACATTGGATGCATCGCAGGGGGAGGCCGGGGCGGCCCCACCGACAGTGTTGAGGCGCTGGATGTAGGTGATGTTGGCAAACATTCCGGCGCTCGAAGTGGAGGTGGCCTTGATCAACTGAAGCGGGAGATTTCCCGCCGTGGTTGGGGCGATCGCTACCTGTGTGCCGGTGGTCTTGGAGCCGTCGCTGGACTCCCAGGTAGGCCCACCGTAGTAGTTGCCGTGGGGCTTCTTGTTGCCGTCAAACAGGGTTGCCGACGGTGCAACAAAGATCCAGCTATGGCTGCCCGGCTGATCAACCTTCTGGCGGCAGGCATAGGTGACCTCGCCGACCCCTTTGGACCACGTTTTCTGGACATGTCCATCAGGGACCCTCACGGGTTCGGGCAGGCTGGAGTTGTCGACCGCTTGGGCGCAAGTCGCGGTGGCGGCAAGGGACAGGCAGATCAGGATTCTGGTCGTGTGCATGATCGTTCTCCGATTGGGGTTGCGTCGAGCCTGTTGGGGCTTCTGAACCTTGTTACGTCGTTGAGCGCGATCCAGATGCAAGGGCGCCAAGGGGGCAGCGCAGGGCCCGATGTGATGGGTTGCCGACCAGGGCTTGCCTGCATGCAGGGTAGCGGCGCACGTCACGGGGACGTACGGCGCCTCAGTGCTTCTTGCTCTTGGGCAAGACGGGCCGGAGGCTGAGTAGCCAGATCAGGGCGAGGTAGGGCCAGAGGCTGGAGGTGAGGCGGGTGAGGCCATTGAAGTTAAGGAAGTGGCCTTGCTTCCAGGTACTGAGTTCTTCCAACAGATAGGGGTTTTCGGGCGCCATATTGACCAGCAGGGCCCCCGCAATGAGGGCGAGGGTGGCAAGGATACGTTGTGCCGCGGCAGGGAGCAGCAGGGCGAGGATGAGAGCGGCGGCGCCGCTGGCGAAGCCCGCGAGGTTGCCGGGGGTGGCCCAGTGCAGGGGGCTGACGCCGGCCTGGAGGACTGCGGTGGCCAACGTGCGAACCGCGAGCGACAGCAGCAGCACGGCAACGAGGATGCTGCGGCTGCGTTGGTTCATGCAGCGCCAGCCCAGGAGGCCGACGGCGAACGTCTGGCTGGCGGCGACCGCGAATTCGGCCTGCTGGAAGCGTTCAGCGGAGAATTCAACGGGGCTGGGGACTTCCAGATAGCGGGCGATCTCCCCCGTGCCAAAGAGCAGGGATTCGGGGTTGAGTTGGGCCAGCAGCCACAGCCCGAGCAGGATGAGCCCCATCTCGCCGGGCTGGCCGGGGATCACGCGGCGCATGCGCCAGCGGTGCAGCCAGGTGCCGTCGGCAAAGATGCCGCCCCACCGCCCCCCGGCGAGGGCGCCGAGCAGCGTGCCGACCGTGTTGCAGGCGACATCGGTGTTGGAGGGTACGCGGCTGGGCAGCGCGTTCTGGATGATTTCCATGCCCAGGCTGAAAAGCGCCCCGATCAGTGCGGTGAGCAGGAAGGCCCAGCCGGCCTTGAACCGGGTGCGCAGGGCGGGCATGAGCAGGAAGCCCAGGGGCAGGTAGGCGAGGGTGTTGAGGGTGAGGTCGGTGTAGGTGAAGTAGCGGGGCCAGTCGGCGCCGAGAAACGCGAGCCAGGGCGTGCCGGAATGGCGCCAGCCGGTAAATGGATGGAGCGAGGCGTAGGCGATGAGCAACCCGTAGGCGACGGCGAGATAGCGGGCAAGGCGGGAGGTGCTGCCGTAGCGCATGGGGTGTCGGTGCCGAGGGCTGGGGCGCGAGCGCGGAGTTGGCTGGAGTGGCCCTTGTGGCGGGCTTTTCCAGCGGGTTGTGTCAAATGTTACGCAATGGGCGGGCGACTGTCACGGCGGGCGCACCGGCGCACTCCGGTGCCCCGGGGGCAAGTTTAGGCGCAAGGCATGGCCTTGACTGTGAAGCGCTGCCGCTGTGGCAGCGCACAAGATTGAGGTGTCCGTGCCCCGCGGCGGCTGACGGGAGGGAGCGGTTGGTCGTCGAGCGCGGGGCCCGCTGGGTGCTCAGTGCTGTTCTGGGTGGTGGTGCTGGCCGCCGGCTGGCACGTGGTGGGTCGCGCTGGCTGCATGGTGGTGGAGCTGGGCGTGCTCCGGTTCCTGCGAGTGGCGATGGCCGACCCACTGGGGCAGCAGGGAGCCTGCGATCATGCCCAGGGCGGAAACGCCTAGCCCGATGAGCTGGGGAGGGACAAGGCTGGCGGTACTGATCAGCGAATAGCTGTACTGGCTCAGGGCTTCGGTTCCTTCTGCCGCAGCTTCGCCGCCGCCGGCAAGGAGCACCTCCACCAGCAACCAGGAGGACAGCCCGCCGATGATGGCGGCCAGGGCGCCCTGGGTGGTGGCGCGCTTCCAGTAGGCGCCGAAGAACAGCGGCACGAAGGCGCCGGCAAGGGTGACCTTGTAGGCGTTCTCCACCATCTTGAAGATGGAGGCGTTGGAATACAGCGCAAACCCCAGTACGGTGATGGCGAAGCCGACGATGGTGAGCCGCATCACCCGCAGGAAGGCGCGGTCGCCCATGCGCGGGAAGAAGCCCCGGACGATGTTCTCGGAGAACGCCACCGAGGGCGCGAGCAAGGTGGCGGAGGAGCAGCTCATGATGGCCGAGAGCACCGCGCCGAAGAAAATGACCTGCGCCACCAGGGGCATGTGGCTGAGCACCAGGTTGGGCAGGATGAGCTGCGAATCCGTTTCCAGCAGGCCGTTGAACACCGCCGGGTCGATCAGGGTGGCGGAGTAGGCAATGAACATGGGCACGAAGGTGAAGCAGAAATACAGCGAACCGCCGAGGATGGAGCCGAAGATGGCGATGCGGGCGCTCTTGGCCGAGGTGATGCGCTGGAATACGTCCTGCTGGGGGATGGAGCCCAGCATCATGGTCATCCAGGCGCCGAGGAACGTGAGCCACTCCGCCGCGCCGCCGGTGGGGAAGAACTCCAGTTTGCCCGCGGCCCGGGCCTGGTCCACCACCGACTCGACGCCGCCGGTCATGCCCGCCACGACGGAGCCGATGTAGAGCATGCCGCCCATGATCACGCCCATCTGCACGAAATCGAGGACCGCCACCGAAAGCATGCCGCCAAAGGTGGTGTAGGTCAGCACGATGGCCGCGCCCAGGATCATCCCGACCGTCTGGCTCACCGCGTCATGGGTGACGACGTTGAACACCAGGCCCAGGGCCTTGATCTGGGCCGATACCCAGCCCAGGTAGCTGGCCACGATGCAAACGGTGGTGAGCACCTCGACGGTGCGGTTGTAGCGCAGGCGGAAGTAGTCCCCGAGGGTGAGGATGTTGAGCTTGTAGAGCTTGGTGGCGAAAAAGAAGCCGGCGATGATCAGGCACAGGCTCGAGCCAAAGGGGTCGGCCACCACGCCGCGCAGGCCCTCCCGGGCGAAGGTGGCGGAAACTCCAAACACTGCTTCGGCCCCGAACCAGGTGGCGAACACCGTGGCGGTGACCACCGGCAGCGGCAGGTGGCGCCCGGCCACGGCAAAGTCCTTGGCGTTATGGACCCGGGTGGCGGCAAAGAGGCCGATGCCGATGGACACCAGCAGGTAGAGCACCACGAACCACAAAAGCATCATATCCCCCGCGCTCGGTCCCCCGCCCACCAGGCCGGAGGCTATGCCCCCCAAAGGGGCGAAGTGTTCGCCGATCAGCCCGCGGGCGCCCCTGGAAGGTGCGCCGTGCTGATGTCTTAAGGTATTGATCCGCCTGAGAAACCGCGGAAAGCGCGGCATTATACCCAAGCCCTTGGCAAATGGTGCCGGGTCGGCTCAAGCATTTACCCCCCGCCTCAAAAGTGAGTGTGTGCTCAAGAGCGAGGTTCGTGGCGCCGTTGATTGAGCGGAAGACGGTCCCTTCGGTGGAAGGGGCTGGATCAGAGCGGAAGAATGGCGATTGCCCGGTGAATTGAGCGTGATCCAACACAAGCTGCAAACAAGGCCCTGCGAAGCGTGCGACGCCACGGTCGCGGGGCGTTGCCGCCCCGTGCCGGGCGTGGCGTCCAGCGCGCGACCGGATACCGCCGGGCGGGGGGATCGGAGGGCGCCGCGATGAGCCGGGGTGGCGGTCTGCTGCGCCTGTCGGCGGTGATCCACTGGCTCACCACCGGTGTCGGCGTGTTTGTGGCATTGGCGGTGCCGGCCATCTACTTCGCTGTGCAGTACCAGTATCAGCTTGGCACCATGGCGGCGCGGGCGGAATTCGACACCTACCTCCTGGGCCAGCACATGAGCCACGCCCCCCGGCAATGGCAGGAACATCCGGAGGCGCTGGAGGAAATCGTCAGCCGCAGTCTGACCCAGGCGGAAGTGCCGGAGCACCGCGCGGTGAAGGATGCGGGCGGGCGCGAGCTGGCTTCCAACATGCACAGGCCGCGCCTGGACTGGCCAGTGATCGGCACCGACGTTCCCCTCGAACTGCAAGGCCGGGTGGTGGCCACCTACCATATCGAGCGCTCCCTGCGCCCCGTGGCGCGGGAGACCGTGTTGTTTGGCCTGCTGGGCCTGGCCTTCGCGGCGGGCATGTGGCTTTCCTGGCGGCGCCTGCCGCTGCAGGCCCTGCGCCGGGCGGAACATGCCTTGTCCACCATGGCGCATTTCGACACGGTGACCAGCCTGCCCAATCGGGCGCACTTTCAGCGGCACATCCGGGAAGCCCTGGTGCGCAGCGTGGACGCCCGGCGGCTGGTGGCCCTCTTCTACGTAGACCTGGACCACTTCAAGAAAGTGAACGACAGCCTGGGCCACCATGTGGGGGATGAACTCCTCGCCCAGGCGGCTGGACGCATCCAGCGCGCCGTGAGACGGGAAGATTTCGTCGCCCGGCTGGGAGGCGACGAATTCACCGTGGTGCTCGAAGGCCTGCAGCGGGCGGAGGATGCGGAGCGGGTGGCCCGGCAACTGATCGAATCCCTGCGCCAGCCCTTCGCGCTGGAAGGGCGGGAGGTGCACATCGGCGCCAGTGTGGGGGTCGCCCTCTATCCGCTGCACGCGGCCGACGCGGAAGAACTCGCCCGCTTCGCCGACATGGCCATGTACGCGGCCAAGCGGCGCGGCCGCAATGGCGCCTGCTTCTTCAGCAGGGAGATGAACGACGAGCTGGATGACCGTCTGCAGATGGAACAGCGGCTACGCGTGGCGCTCTCGGCGGAGGAGTTTTTCCTCCATTTCCAGCCCATCATCGATCTGGCCACTAACCGGTGGGTGGGCGCGGAGGCGCTGTTGCGCTGGGAGAACCCGGAGCTGGGCGCGGTGCCGCCTTCCCGCTTTGTAGCGGTGCTGGAAGACACGGGCCTGATCGTGCCCGTGGGCGACTGGGTGCTGCGTGCAGCCTGCCGCCAGGCCCGGGACTGGGCAGCGGCGGGCGTGAAGGATTTCTACGTGTCGGTCAATGTCTCCGCCCGGCAGTTCCGCGAAGCCAACTTTGTGGAAACCGTGCGCGGCTGCATCCGCGAGTTCTCGCTTTCGCCGCCGCGGCTGCAACTGGAATTCACCGAGTCGATGCTGATCGAGGACAGCGAAGCCAGCGCCGCGCGCATCGCCGAATTGCGGGCGCTGGGCGTGCGCATGGCGGTGGATGATTTCGGCACCGGCTATTCCTCGTTGTCCTACCTCAAACGCTTCCCCGTGACGGCGCTCAAGATCGACCGCAGTTTTGTCGCCGATCTGCGCCCGGACGCCGAGGACTGCCGCATCGTCCACGCCATCATCGACCTCGCCCACAACCTGGGGCTGGAGGTGACGGCCGAGGGGGTCGAGCAGGTCCCGCAACTGGAATTGCTCAAACGCCTGGGGTGCGATCACGCTCAGGGCTACTACTTCGGACGGCCGGTATCAGCAGCGGATCTGCAGACCCTGGTGGAGCGGGCGCCGCCGTCCTGCTACGCCGGGAGCGCCGCCTGTGCCTGACGGTCACGCCTTCACGCCTTTTTGCGCGAACCAGGCCAGCATGCGGGCCCAGCCGTCTTCCGCTTCCGCCTTGCGGTAGCTGGGCCGGTAGTCGGCGTGGAAAGCGTGGGGCGCGTCCGGATACACGTGGATGCCGGACGGGCTGCCGGCTTTTTCCAGTTCCCGCTGCATGTCTTCCACGTGATCCAGGGGAATGCCCTGATCCTTGCCTCCGTACAGCCCGAGCACCGGTGCCTTCAGGCTGCCGGCCAGGTCGATGGGGTACTTGGGCTGGAGGGCGGAAGGGGCCTCCACCAGGCGGCCATACCAGGCCACGCCAGCTTTCAGCTTGTCGCTGTGGGCGGCGTAGAGCCAGGTGATGCGACCACCCCAGCAGAAGCCGGTGATGCCCAGCCGCTGTGGGTCCCCTCCGTTGTTCCGCGCCCAGGCCGCACAGGCGTCCAGGTCACTCATCACCTGGGCATCCGGCACCTTGGACACGATGGCGCTGACGATCTCCGGAATGCTGCTCAGTTTGCGCGGGTCGCCCTGGCGGACGAACAACTCCGGCGCAATGGCCTGATAGCCCAGCCGGGCCAGCCGGCGGCAGACGTCGGCGATGTGCTCGTGGACCCCGAAAATTTCCGATACCACCAGCACCGTGGCGAGACCGTTGCCCTTACCTGGCTGGGCCCGGTAGGCAGGGATCGCCCCGTCTTTGGTGGTAACGCGGATTTCCCCTGCCGTCAGGCCGTCCGCCGGCGTAGTGATGGCTTGCTGGGCGAGCACCGGCTGGACCGCCAGGGCAAAGCCGGCACCGAGGGTCGTGGCTACAAAGGTGCGGCGGTCGAGCGGGCGGCCAGGGGTCAGGCTGTCCAGTTCGGGCTGGATTCGGGTCATCGGTGTCTCCTCGGTAGGGTGGTCGGGCGCCCCATTGCGCGTGGGTGCGCATCGCTACAATAGTCGCCTCATTCGCCCCCGGCAACGCGGGCTCACCCTGAGGAGACTGACATGGCCCCACCCCCCATCAGCCGCTTTCCGGTGCCGGAGTTGGCAGAGCTGCCCGAAGACCTCCGCGCCCGCATCCTGGCGGTGCAGGAGAAATCCGGATTCGTGCCCAATGTGTTCCTGGCGCTGGCCCATCGGCCGGACGAATTCCGGGCCTTTTTCGCCTATCACGATGCGCTCATGGAGCGCCCCGGTGGCCTGAGCAAGGCCGAGCGGGAAATGATCGTGGTGGCGACCAGCGGCGCCAACCACTGCCTGTATTGCGTAGTGGCCCACGGTGCCATTCTGCGCATCCGCGCCCGAAATCCGCATATTGCGGACCAGGTGGCCATCAATCCGGGGAAGGCGGATGTTTCGCCCCGGGAGCGGGCCATGCTGGACTACGCCATGAAGGTGGCGCTGGCGTCCCACGAAGTGGGCGCAGCCGACCATGCCGCCCTGCGGGCTTCCGGTTTTTGTGACGACGAGATCTGGGATATCGGTGCCATCGCGGCTTTCTTCGCCATGAGCAATCGCCTCGCCAGCGCCGCCGGCATTCCACCCAACGAGGCGTTCTACCTGATGGGCCGGCTGCCCAAGGATTGACTCCGGAAGGGCGGTTACTGCCGTCGGCTGGTGGCGGGCGTCCCTGCCGATGCTCCGTCGCTTGTGTCCAGGCACGGCTTTCGGGTGAAATCAACCCGATTCAAGGGCGCAGGGTTCGGGTCCGTTGACAGTTCAATGCCTGTCGCGGGAACCCTGCCATGTCCATGTCGCTTTCGCTGGACGACCTGATCGTCCTTGTCGTTGAACCCTCTTCCATCCAGGCGCGCATTGTGGGTGCCGCGCTGGGCCGGCTGGGTGTGGAGCACGTCCGTACCGTTTCCAGCGGGGCCGAAGCGCTCGCTTCCATGCGCCAGGCGCGGCCCGCCCTGGTGATAAGCGCGCTTTACCTGCCGGACATGTCGGGGACCGACGTGGTGTACGCCATGCGCCGGAATCCGGACCTGGAGGCGGTGGGCTTCATCCTCATCTCCAGCGAGACCCGTCCGCAGGTGCTGGACCCGGTGCGCCAGGCGGGGGTCTGCGGCATCCTGCCCAAACCGTTCAGTGATACCCAGTTGGCCACAGCACTGCGGTCGACGCTGGATTTTCTCAATACCGACGATTCGCTGAGCCATGCGGCTCCAGACCTGGAGATGTTGAAGGTGTTGATCGTGGACGACAGCTCCTCGGCCCGTAAATTCATCCGCCGGGTGCTGAGCAACCTGGGGGTGGAGCATTTCCACGAGGCGGGTAACGGCCGGGAGGCGGTGGCCTGGCTGGAGGACAACTACGTGGATCTGGTCGTGACCGACTACAACATGCCGGAGATGGATGGGCAGCAGTTGGTGAGCCATATCCGCAGTCGCAGTTGGCAAAGCTCCGTTCCGGTGCTGATGGTGACCAGCGAGCAGGACGCGGGCCGCCTGGCAGCGGTGGAGGAAGCGGGCGTTTCCGGCGTGTGCGACAAGCCCTTCGAGCCGGCCGTGGTCCGGCAGTTGCTGCAGCGGATATTGCCGGTAACGTAGGCCGGACGGGTGCGGATGGCTGATAATCCGCGCCCATGAACACTTCTGCTTCAGCCGTTCCCGCCCCGTCCGACGGACGGGCGTGTACCCTCATGGTCCAGGGGACCACTTCCGACGCGGGCAAGAGCACCCTGGTTGCGGGGCTGTGCCGGGTGCTGCGCCGTTGCGGCGTGGCGGTGGCACCTTTCAAGCCGCAGAACATGGCCCTCAACTCGGCGGTGACCGTGGATGGTGGCGAGATCGGTCGCGCCCAGGCTCTCCAGGCCCAGGCAGCGGGGCTGGCGCCGCATACGGATTTCAATCCGGTGCTGCTCAAGCCCAGTTCGGACATTGGCGCTCAAGTCATCATCCACGGCCGGGCACGGCATGACATGGATGCGCGGGCCTACCACGCATTTAAGCCCCGGGCCATGGCGGCGGTGCTGGAATCCCACCAGCGGCTCGAAGCCCGCTACCAATGGGTGGTGGTGGAAGGGGCAGGGAGTCCGGCGGAGATCAACCTGCGGGACCGGGACATCGCCAACATGGGTTTCGCCGAGGCAGTGGATTGCCCGGTCATCATCGTCGCGGACATCGACCGCGGCGGCGTCTTCGCCCATCTGGTGGGCACGCTGGACCTGCTCTCGCCCAGCGAACAGGCTCGGGTGGTCGGTTTTGTGATCAACCGCTTCCGGGGGGATATCGGCTTGCTGCAACCGGGGCTGGACTGGCTGGAAGCCCGCACCGGCAAGCCGGTACTGGGCGTGCTGCCTTACCTGCATGGCTTGCATGTGGATGCGGAGGACGCCTTGCCTCGGGACCTGGTGGATAAGCCGGGTGCCCGCTTGCGGGTGGTGGTGCCGGCTTTACCTCGCATCTCCAATGCCACGGATTTTGACGCGCTCCGTTTGCATCCCCTGGTGGACTTCCGTTTTGTCGCGCCGGGTGAGGCGCCCCCGGGGGCGGACCTCATCATCCTGCCCGGTTCCAAGGCGGTACAAGCCGATCTCGCCTGGCTGCGGCAAGAAGGTTGGGAGCAGGCGATTCGGCGTCACTTGCGCTACGGCGGCAAGGTGATGGGCATTTGCGGTGGGCTGCAGATGCTGGGCCGTGACCTCCACGACCCCCTGGGCAGGGAGGGTTCGCCAGGTTCCATGCCGGGCCTCGGCCTGCTCGATCTGGAAACCCGGCTGGCCGAGGAAAAGCAACTGCAAAACGTGGCGGGCCGCCTGAACTTGCCCGGAACTGCGGCAGTGGCTGGCTACGAGATCCATCTGGGCGTTTCGTCCGGCCCTGCCCTGGAGCGGCCGGCGGCGCTGCTGGATGGGGGACGGACGGATGGGGCCGTGGCGGCGGACGGCAGCGTACTCGCGACCTATGTGCACGGGATCTTCGACCAGCCCGAGGCCTTGGCCGCCCTGCTTGCCTGGGCGGGGCTGGAGGCTGCGCCACGTCTGGATCTGGCTGAGTTGCGGGAACAAGGGATCAACCGCTTGGCCGATGCCTGCGAGGCGCACCTGGATCTGGGCCGTCTGTGGGCTTTGGCGGCCTCCTTCCGTTGAGCGGCTCGGGCGAGTGGCGCATCGCCCCCTGCGGGCGACACCTGTCAACATATTGAAATCTAATGAATTTTCCTGGGGCTGATTAAATGCCGTCGCCGCAGGGTGACGCCTCGACGGGTGCCCGGCGGTGGCCCGTGCTTGCTCGATGGGGGCAAGCGATTGAACGGACAGTGCTTTTCGCACGTGGGCGCACAGCTTGCGGAGAGGGGAATCCCCTTCCCCAACCTGGAGGTTCTCATGCGGAACAGGATTGTCACGGCTGTACTCAGCCTGACCGTGGTGGCGCTCGGTTACAAGGCCATTGCCCAGCAGAAAACGGACGATGCGACCCTCGCCTTGCCGGTGGCCACCTTCGATCAGGCTGACACCAACCGGGACGGATTCGTCACACCGGACGAGGCGGTGAAAGTCCCGGGCGTTAGCGAGCAGTTCAGCCGGCTGGATACCAACAGGGATGGCAAACTCGACCCTCGGGAATACGCGGCACGGGCGGTGACGCCAGCCCGCTAGTCAGGACGCGCGGGCGGCGCGGGCGCCGGGCGGCCTTCACTCTTGCCACTCTTCTGCAAGCTTTCCTTGCAACACTCTGTCCCGGAAGCGGAAAAGCCTCTCTGACCGGGGGCGGCGGTCATGCTATAGTCTCGTGCCATGGACGCACAGATCGCCTCCCTCGAATCCAAACTGAACCAGGTGCTCGGCGTTCTCAGTCGCTTGCAAACTGAGAACGCCGAGTTGCGCACGCGCGTGGCGGGACTGGAGGGAGAGCGTGATGCGCTCGCCGAGAGAATCGCCGAGGCGCGCGCGCGTGTTGAAACCCTGATTGCCCGTCTGCCCGAAGCATGAGCCCGGAAACCCATACCCTTGATATTTCCCTGCTTGGCAAGGAGTTCCGGGTCGCTTGCCCGCCCGAGGAACGGGAGTCGCTCCTGGTTGCCGTCCGTTTCCTCGAAAGCCGCATGCGTGAGGTGGGTACCCGTACGCGGAGTAATGGCGAGCGTCTGGCGGTCATGGTGGCGCTGAATCTTGCCCATGAACTACTTGGCGCCCAGCGGATGGCCGGCGTTGACGGCGAGGCGATTCGGCGTAGAATTTCAGCCATGGAAGCGCGGTTGGATGAAGCGCTAGCCCAAGCGGAGCGGGCTTCTTGAGGCAGTCATGCCTCGCGGCTTGTTGGTACCCGTAGTGCTTGTGGCGGTCGATTAATCCCCTGCAGTGTTCGTTAAGGTCATAGATTCCTTGAACCAATATTTATTGGCACAAGGTCACTGACCAAAGACGCCGCTGTTGTGCAAACCCCTAGTCGGGTGGGCCTGATGCGGAAGGAAAGTGGCCGTCTTGGACCCTAGGTTCAGGATGCCGGCCTGACGGCACAGGCGGGGGACCCTACACGATGAAGGCGCGAAAAGCGGTAAGCTTTTCGCGCCTTTTCGTTTTTCGGGGAAAACTGTGGCGTATTGGTTGATGAAGTCCGAGCCGGAGGATTTGTCCATCGACGGGCTGAAGGCCGCCCCGGCGGAGCGGGCGGCTTGGACCGGGGTGCGTAACTACCAGGCACGCAATTTCATGCGGGATGCCATGAGACTAGGGGATCTGGCGTTCTTCTATCACTCCGGCTGCAAGAATCCTGGCATAGCGGGCATTTGCGAGGTGGTGAGCGGGGCCTACCCGGATGTAACCCAGTTCGACCCGGCAAGCCCCTACTTCGACCCCAAATCCGATCCGGCCGCCCCGCGGTGGCTCAACGTGGATGTGCGCTTCCGGCTGCACACGCCCTATGTGAGCATCAGCCGCCTTCGCGCCTGCCCGGAACTGGCGGCGATGCCCCTGCTGGCGCGCGGAAACCGGCTCTCCATCACTCCGGTGACGGAAGCTGAATGGCAGTTCATTACCCGTAACCTGATGGAGCTGAGTGGTGGGTATTAACGAATGGTGGCTGGCTTATCTGGTCCTCGGGGCGTTCGTCGGTTTTTTTGCCGGTTTGTTGGGGGTGGGCGGTGGCGCAATCATGGTGCCCATGCTGACTACCATGTTCGCGGCCCAGGGGTTTCCCAAGTCGGAAGTGGTGCATTTGGCTCTGGGTACTTCCATGGCCGCTATCGTGCTGACGTCCCTGTCGAGTCTCCGCGCCCATCACGCCCATGGCGCAGTGCTGTGGCCGGTGGTGCGAGCCATTGCGCCGGGGGTGTTGGTGGGTACCTTCGCCGCCACCTTCGTGGCCGCGAATTTGCCCACCCGGCCCTTGGCGTTGTTCTTCGCCGCCTTCATGGCTTATGTGTCGGTGCAGATGTTCCTGAACATCAAACCTAAGCCATCGCGGGAACTGCCTGGGAGTGTTGGAATGTCGGCGGTGGGGGTCGGGATCGGGGCCGTTTCGGCGCTGGTGGCCATCGGTGGCGGGTCCTTGTCCGTGCCGTTCATGACCTGGTGCAATGTAAAAGTGCACAATGCCATCGGCACATCCGCCGCCATCGGGCTGCCCATTGCGGTGGCCGGTACGGTGGGCTATCTGGCCAACGGCTGGGGGCGGGATGGCTTACCTGACCTGACGCTGGGTTTCATCTATGTGCCGGCCTTGGTGCTGGTGTCCCTGGTGAGCACGATCACAGCCCCCCTCGGGGCCAGGCTTGCCCATCGCCTGCCGGTGCCGACGCTCAAGCGCGTGTTCGCGGTCCTGGTACTCTTTCTGTGCGCCAAGATGTTGCACAGCGTCATGGGCTAGCGCTCTTCAACGGCCCTTGAATACCGGTTTGGTCTTGCCGAGAAAGGCCTGAAAGCCGGCTTTGTAGTCTTCGGAGTTTAGCCAGGCGTAGCTGGCCAAAAGCTCTTCCTCGCTCAAGGCCTGTACGGGCGGTGACAGGCGGCGGATCGACTGCTTGTGCCAGCGAGCGACCAGGGGAGCGCCAGCGGCGATGCGACGAGCAGTGGCCATGGCCTCTTCTTCCACGATTTCGTCGTCTACTACCCGGGTGAGCAGGCCTTTGGCCAAGGCTTCGGATGCTTCCAGGAGACGGCCTTCGAGCAGGATCTCGCGCATGAGGGCAGGGCCTGCCAAGGCGATGAGACTGGCCAGTTCCCAGGGGTGCATGGGAAAGCCCAGCCGGTTGATGGGCGCGCCAAAGCGAGAGCTGACTCCGGCAATCCGCAGATCGCAGGCGGCCGCAATTTCCAGCCCGCCACCTACACAGGCGCCCCGGATCATCGCAACGGTGGGGTGAGGGCACTGGCTGATGGCTTGTAGCGCGCCGGCCACCCATTCTTCGTGGTAACGGCGGGCTTTTTCGAGCGTGTCACGCTCGACCGCGAATTCTTCAATGTCCCCGCCGGCTGCGAAAGCCCGCTGGCCCTCGCCCTGGACGATGATGCAACGCAGCGCATCATTTGCTCCCAGCGCTTCGAACGTGGCTCGCAGTTCCCGCCACATGGTGGAGTCCACAGCGTTCAGTTTGTCAGGGTTGGACAGAATGACGAAGGCAATTTCGCCGTCTTGTCGGCTCAGGATTGTCCCAGCCATGGTATTCGCTCCTGGTTGCAGGGGGTGGCGCCGCTTGACCCAAATCAAGTCCCTCCGGTGGATTTGGAGGAAATTTGCACTCGATGTTGCAGGGGCCATACGTTGAGGTATGGTGTCTTATAGATGTTATATCATCCAAGGGAAGAGAGAGCGTCAGCTCCAGATCCGGTTTCCTTTCAGTCTTGTCAATGGAGTAGGGAGGGTGTGATGTCCAGTGCAATCAATGCACGCATACGGAGCAATCCGAAGTTTGCCGAACTGGTTGCCAAGCGCAGCCGTTTGGCGACGATGCTCTCGGTGATCGTGCTGGTGATCTTCTACGGCTTTTTCATGGTGGTGGCGTTCAACCCCAACCTGATTGGTCAGAAGATCGCGGCCGACTCGATGGTAACGGTGGGAGTCGCGGCAGGCTTGTTCATGTTCGTGTTTTTCTGGGTGCTGACTGCCGTTTATGTGCGCCGCGCCAACACGGAGTTTGATCAATTGACCGCCGAAATCATCCGCGAAGCGTCGAAGGGGGGCCAGTAATGAACATGCGTCTTGGAGTCTTGCTGGCCGGCCTGTTCGCTTCCGCCCAGGTCCTTGCCGGCCCTGCGATGGAGGCTACGCAGAAGCAGCCGCTCAATCTGCACGCGATCGTGATGTTCGTGGTGTTTGTCGGGATGACGCTGGGTATCACTTACTGGGCGGCCAGCCGCACCAAGTCTGCGTCGGACTTCTATACCGCTGGCGGTGGCATTACGGGTTTCCAGAACGGTCTGGCCATTGCCGGCGACTACATGTCCGCCGCCACCTTGCTGGGCTTGACAGCCATGGTTTACAGCAAGGGCGTGGATGGTTACATCTACATGATCGCGTTCTTCGTGGGCTGGCCCATCATCCTGTTCCTGATGGCGGAGCGTCTGCGTAACCTGGGCAAGTTCACGTTTGCCGATATCACTTCCTACCGTCTCAACCAAGGCAAGGTGCGGACCATGGCGGCGGTTTCGTCGCTGACCGTCGTGTGCTTCTACCTGGTGGCGCAGATGGTGGGGGCCGGCCAATTGATCAAGTTGCTGTTTGGTCTCGATTACACCGTCGCCCTGTTTGTGGTGGGGGCGCTGATGATGGTGTACGTGACCTTCGGCGGCATGGTGGCGACCACCTGGGTGCAAATCATCAAGGCCTGCATGCTGCTTTCGGGCGGCACGCTGGTGATGCTCCTCGCCATGAGCCAGTTCGGCTTCAGCTACGAGACGGTGATGAGCAAGGCCGTGTCGATCCACAGTCTGGGCGAAAAGATCCTGTTCCCCGGCAGCCTGTTGCCCGATCCGGTCACGGCCCTTTCCCTCGGTTTGGGGTTGATGTTCGGCACGGCCGGACTTCCGCACATCCTGATGCGCTTCTTCACCGTCACCGACGCGAAGGAAGCGCGCAAGTCCGTGCTCTACGCGTCCGGCTTCGTGGGCTACTTCTTCAACGTCATCTTCCTGATGGGCCTCGCGGCGATCATGATCGTTGGCCAGAACCCCGAGTTCTTCGAGGGCGGGGCGATCGGCGGCAAGATCGTGGGCGGCGGCAACATGGTGGCGATGCATCTGGCCAAGGCGGTGGGTGGTAACCTGCTGCTGGGCTTCCTGGCCGCTGTGGCGTTCGCGACCATTCTGGCGGTGGTGTCCGGCCTCGCGTTGGCAGGCGCTTCAGCCATCTCCCATGACCTTTACGCCCGGGTGATCATGAAGGGCACGGCGAGCGAGGCGTCCGAACTGCGGGTCTCCAAGTTCGCCTCCATTGGTCTGGGGGTGGTGGCAATCGTGCTGGGCATCCTGTTCGAGAAGATGAACGTGGCCTTCATGGTGGCACTGGCCTTTGGTATTGCTGCGTCGGCCAATTTCCCGGTGCTGATCCTCTCCATGTACTGGAAGGGCCTGACGACCCGGGGGGCCATCGCAGGGGGTTACATCGGACTGGTGAGCGCTGTGCTGTTCGTGCTGTTCTCCAAGTCCGTGTGGGTCACCGTTCTGGGCAATGCTCAGGCGCTGTTCCCCTATGACCAGCCCGCGCTGTTCTCCATGCCCATCGCCTTCCTGGTGACTTTCATCGTGTCCAAGCTGGACAACAGCCAGGAAGCGCGGGAGGAGAAGGAAAAGTTCGACGACCAGTACGTCCGTGCTCAGACCGGCTTTGGAGCCGCGTCTGCGTCGGTCCATTGATCGATCGAAATCTGCAGCCCGCCCGTGTTCCGGCGGGCTGCATGGTGAAGCCCATGCTTGTGGAGGTGGGTTTCGCCATGCAGAAGCAGGGCGTGAGCGCCCGGCAGCGCCAGCCCTTCAGTTGGACTGGGTGCGGGTGCTCGCGATGCGGGAGAGCGCGGCTCGACCGCTAGTGATGTGGTCGCGCATGGCCAGTTCGGCCGCGGGCGCGTTGCGTGCCTCCAAGGCGTCGAGAATGCGGCGGTGTTCCGCAAGCGACTGCTCCAGCCGGCCCTCGCTGAACAGGGAGTGGTGGCGGGAAAGCTTGATGACCTTGCGCAGATCCTGGATGACCTGGGTGAGCCAGCGATTCCCGGCAACGAGTTGCACTTCGCGGTGAAACGCCTGGTTGGCCTCAAAGAAACCATTGATGTCCAGGCGCCGGGCGGAGGACTCCAGTTGTTCGTGGATGTCCTTGAGTCGCTCGATATCCGCATCCGTCGCCTTGCGGGCAGTATCAACCGCGCATTGGCCTTCCAGCAGGGACATGACGGTAAAGATCTCGTCCAGGTCCTCGGCTGAAATCTCGGTCACGTAGCAGCCGCGGCGAGGTTTGAGCGTGACCAGCCCTTCCGAGGCCAGTACCTTGAGCGCTTCTCGCAGAGGGGTGCGGGAGATGCCGTACTGCTCGGCCAAGGCCTGTTCGTCCACCCACTGACCGGGGGCCAGTTCATGGGCGAAGATGCGTTGACGCAGTCTTTCGGCGACTTCCTGGTAGAGGGCGAGCGGTGCGATGCTGTTCATGGCCTGAGGATAGCACTGCGAAGAGGGTATTTCGGCCGTGTTGCATTCATAATTATGGATAAAGTATTATCTGAGCGGAGGGATGTCAACTTGCCGCAGACCGGCCTGATCTGCATAAACAGGCCGGCGGCCGGGGTTGGCCCGGAGCCCCCGGCCGGCGCAGTCTGGCCGGGGGATACGCTCCGGTATGGTGTTTGAGGCAAAACAAGTTCCGAATTCATCGTGCGACGCACAATTCGTCTGTTGTCGCGGTTGGCGGCGCGTGGGAGTGCGTGCCAGCGCGTGACCATCTGCAACGTAATCGAGGGTTAACCATGTCCGACTTGCCCGGTTCTATCAACCTGGAGGCCTGGGAAAAGGCTGCCGCTAAATCGGCCCCTGGAGGGGATGTTAGCAAACTGAACTGGGTTACCCCCGAGGGCATTGTGGTCAAGCCGCTGTACACTGCAGCGGACGTGGAAGGCCTTTCCTACGCCAATACGCTGCCGGGTCTGGAGCCTTTCGTCCGTGGTCCGCAGGCCACCATGTACGCGGTCAAGCCGTGGACTATCCGGCAGTACGCAGGCTTCTCCACTGCTGAAGCTTCAAACGCTTTTTACCGCAAGGCATTGGCTGCGGGCGGTCAGGGTGTGTCCGTTGCGTTCGATCTGGCGACACACCGCGGTTACGATTCGGACAATCCCCGCGTGGTCGGGGATGTGGGCAAGGCGGGCGTGGCCATCGATTCGGTGGAGGACATGAAGATCCTCTTCGATGGCATCCCCCTGGACAAGATTTCGGTGTCCATGACCATGAATGGCGCGGTGTTGCCCATCCTGGCCGGTTACATCGTTGCGGCCGAGGAGCAGGGGGTGGCCCAGGAAAAGCTTTCCGGGACCATCCAGAACGACATCCTCAAGGAGTTCATGGTCCGCAACACCTACATCTACCCGCCGACGCCGTCCATGAAGATCATCGCCGACATCTTCAAGTACACGTCGGCGCACATGCCCAAGTTCAACAGTATTTCCATCTCGGGCTACCACATCCAGGAAGCGGGGGCCAATCAGGCGATCGAATTGGCCTTCACGCTGGCCGATGGCTTGGAGTATGTCCGCACGGGCATCAACTCGGGCATGGACGTGGATACCTTCGCCGGCCGGTTGTCCTTTTTCTGGGCGGTGGGGATGAACTTCTATCTCGAGATCGCCAAGATGCGGGCCGCCCGCCTGCTGTGGTGGCGGATCATGAAGCAGTTCAATCCGAAGAATCCAAAATCCATGATGCTGCGGACGCACAGCCAGACCTCCGGCTGGTCGCTCACCGAGCAGGATCCGTACAACAACGTGGTCCGCACCACCATCGAAGCCATGGCGGCTGTGTTTGGGGGCACCCAGTCCCTGCACACCAACGCGCTGGATGAGGCGATTGCCCTGCCGACCGAGTTTTCTGCCCGGATTGCCCGCAACACCCAGATCATCATCCAGGAAGAGACCCACATTTGTAATGTGGTGGACCCCTGGGCGGGTTCCTACATGATGGAGAAGCTCACCCAGGACATGGCCGACAAGGCTTGGGCACTGATCGAAGAGATCGAGTCCATGGGCGGGATGACCAAGGCCGTGGAGTCCGGCTGGGCGAAGATGAAGGTCGAAGAGTGCGCGGCGGACAAGCAGGCGCGCATTGATTCAGGCAAGGACGTCATCGTTGGCGTCAATAAATACAAGCTGGCCAAGGAAGACGCGATCGATATCCTCGATATCGACAACCATGCCGTGCGCGAAGCCCAGGTTGCCCGCCTCAAGCAGATTCGCGCCACCCGCGACAGCGTCGCGGTCAATGCCGCGCTGGATGCGCTGACCAAGGCTGCCGAAGGCGGCGAAGGCAATTTGCTGGATCTGGCGGTCAAGGCGGTGCGCCTGCGCGCCACGGTGGGCGAGGTTTCCGATGCGCTGGAGAAGGTGTTCGGGCGCTACCGCGCCAATCCGCAAGCCGTGTCTGGCGTCTACAACGCCGTCGTGGAGGGCAACGAGGACTGGCAGGCGCTCAAGGCGGATATCGAAGCCTTTGTGGCGGAAGAAGGGCGTCGTCCCCGGATCATGATCGCGAAGCTTGGCCAGGATGGCCATGACCGGGGCGCCAAGGTCGTGGCATCCGCCTTTGCTGACCTGGGCTTCGATATCGACATCGGTCCCTTGTTCCAGACGCCGGAGGAAGCGGCGCGCCACGCGGTGGAGAACGACGTGCACGCCGTCGGCTGTTCCAGCTTGGCGGCCGGGCACAAGACCCTGGTACCGGCTATCATCGGCGAGCTCAAGAAACTGGGTGCCGACGACATCATCACCTTTGTGGGTGGCGTGATCCCCGCGCAGGACTACGATGCCCTGTACGGTGCGGGCGCGAAGGGTATTTTTGGCCCGGGCACCCCCATTCCGACTGCGGCCCGTGAGGTTCTCAAGCAAATCCGTGCGGCCCGCCGCGCCTGACATACGTTTGATTTAACGCCGCATGAACGCAACTGCCCCGGCGGCAGGCTGCCTCGGCCCCGTTGACCAGTCACTGGTGGACGGGGTCGTCGCACGTCAGCTCCGCCCCCTGGCGAAAACCATCACCCTGATCGAGTCCCAGCGGCCGGATCATCGGGCACGCGCCCAAACCGTACTGGAGGGCCTGTTGCCCCATTCCGGAAAGGCCTTGCGGGTGGGCATCTCGGGAGTCCCGGGGGTGGGCAAGTCCACCTTCATCGAAGCACTGGGCTTGTACTTGATTGAACAGGGGCGCCGGGTGGCGGTGCTGGCCGTGGACCCCTCTTCGTCGCTGACCGGAGGGTCCATACTGGGTGACAAGACCCGGATGGAGCTGCTGTCGCAAAACCCCGCGGCCTTCATACGGCCCAGCCCGTCTGCCGGTTCCTTGGGCGGAGTGGCGGAGAAAACCCGGGAGGCGATGCTGGTGTGCGAGGCGGCGGGCTTCGATGTGATCATCGTGGAGACGGTGGGGGTGGGGCAGTCGGAAACCGCGGTGGCGGGCATGACAGACATCTTCTGCCTGCTGCAGTTGCCGAATGCAGGGGACGACCTGCAGGCGATCAAGAAGGGAATCATGGAGATTGCCGACCTGATCGTGATCAACAAGGCGGACATTGATCCACGGGCGGCTCAACTGGCGCGTTCGCAGATTCGGAGCGCGATGGGTATGCTGCGCCACGCTTCGCCCAACTGGGATCCGCCGGTGCTGACACTTTCCGCGTTGCAAAAGGATGGCATCGGAGCCTTCTGGGAAACGGTGGAAAGGTACCGTGCGACGATGGAGGCGTCCGGAGAGTTCGCCGCCAAGCGGCAGCATCAGGCCTTGGCGTGGATGTGGGAATTGATCGATCAGGGGTTGCGCGCCCGTTTCCGCGAGCATCCGCAGGTGGCGGGCGATCTGCCCCAACTGTCGCGCTCCGTGGAGCAGGGGCGGGCGACACCCGCTGGCGCGGCGCGACAGCTTCTTTCTTACTTGGGGGCGCCGACCTGAGCGGAGGCCCGAATCGGAACAGAAATCTAGGTCATTACGAACCGTGGCTGGTCAGGGGCTGGCGCGGGCGTAAAGGTAATTTTCGTTTGGGAGGTTAGACATGCACGACATCATCCGCCAGCTTGAAGAAAAGCGTGAGTTGGCGCGACTGGGCGGTGGCCAGAAGCGCATTGATAGCCAGCACAAGAAGGGCAAGCTGACTGCCCGGGAGCGCATCGAGCTCCTGCTGGATCCGGATTCCTTTGAAGAGTGGGACATGTTCAAGGAGCACCGCTGTACCGATTTCGGGATGACGGGCACCGCCACCCCCGGCGATGGCGTGGTGACTGGCTACGGCACCATCAATGGTCGGTTGGTGTTCGTGTTCAGCCAGGACTTCACCGTGTTCGGTGGCTCGCTCTCGGAAACCCATGCCGAGAAGATCTGCAAGATCATGGACCACGCCATGAAAGTGGGGGCGCCAGTGATCGGGCTGAATGATTCGGGGGGCGCCCGGATCCAGGAAGGTGTTGCTTCCCTGGGGGGCTACGCCGATGTCTTCCAGCGGAATGTGATGGCCTCCGGCGTCGTGCCGCAAATCTCCATGATCATGGGCCCCTGCGCCGGGGGAGCGGTGTATTCCCCCTCCATGACCGACTTCATCTTCATGGTCAAGGACAGTTCCTACATGTTCGTCACCGGCCCGGAGGTGGTGAAGACGGTAACCCATGAGGACGTCACTGCCGAGGAACTGGGCGGCGCCATCACCCACACCAGCAAGTCCGGGGTGGCTGATCTGGCCTTCGAGAACGACGTGGAAGCTTTGGCGATGCTGCGTCGCTTCATGAACTACCTCCCGGCCAACAACCAGGAAAAACCGCCTGTCCAGCCCACCAACGATGCGGCCGAGCGGCAGGATTTCTCCCTCGACACCCTGGTGCCGGACAACGCCAACAAGCCGTACGACATGAAGGAGCTGATCATCAAGGTCGTGGATGACAGCGATTTCTTCGAACTGCAACCAGACTACGCCAAGAACATCATCATCGGGTTCGGGCGCATGGATGGCCACCCGGTGGGGATCGTGGCTAACCAGCCCTTGGTGCTGGCCGGCTGCCTGGACATCAAGTCCTCCATCAAGGCTGCGCGCTTCGTACGCTTTTGCGACGCTTTCAACATCCCGGTGGTGACCTTTGTGGATGTGCCAGGCTTCATGCCCGGCACCACCCAGGAATACGGCGGCATCATCAAGCACGGCGCCAAGCTGCTCTACGCCTACGCCGAGTGTACGGTGCCCAAGGTGACCGTGATTACCCGCAAGGCTTACGGTGGCGCCTACGACGTGATGTCCTCCAAGCACTTGCGGGGGGACGTGAACCTCGCGTGGCCGTCCGCCGAAATCGCGGTGATGGGTCCCAAGGGTGCAGTGGAGATCATCTTCCGCGAGGAGAAGAATGATCCCGCCAAACTCGCCCAGCGCGAGGCGGAGTACAAGGAGAAGTTTGCCAATCCCTTCGTGGCGGCGCACCGTGGCTTCATTGACGACGTGATCATGCCCCATAACACCCGCAAGCGCATTTGCCGCTCGCTGGCCATGCTGCGGGACAAGAAGCTCGAGAATCCGTGGCGCAAGCACGGGAACATTCCGCTGTAAGCGTCGGGGAGGAATAGGACTATGTTCAAGAAGATTCTCATCGCCAACCGCGGCGAAATCGCCTGCCGCGTGATCAAGACCGCCCGCAAGATGGGCATTGCGACCGTCGCCGTGTATTCCGAGGCGGACAAGGACGCCCTGCATGTGGATCTGGCCGACGAGGCTGTGTGCATCGGGCCGGCTGCTTCCAAAGAGTCCTACCTGGTCATGGACAAGATCATCGCCGCCTGCAAGCAAACCGGCGCTGAAGCGGTCCACCCGGGTTACGGCTTTCTGTCCGAGAACGCAGAGTTTTCCCGTCGCCTGGAAGAAGAAGGCATCAAGTTCATCGGCCCGAAGCATTATTCGGTTGCCAAGATGGGCGACAAGATCGAGTCCAAGAAGCTCGCGATCGAAGCCAAGGTCAATACCATTCCGGGCTACAACGATGCCATCGCCGGTCCGGCCGAAGCGGTGGAGATCGCCAAGAAGATCGGCTATCCGGTGATGATCAAGGCCTCCGCCGGTGGCGGCGGCAAGGGTCTGCGGGTGGCGTACAACGACGCCGAGGCGTTCGAGGGCTTCTCCTCCTGCGTGAATGAAGCGCGCAACTCCTTTGGTGACGACCGCGTCTTCATCGAAAAGTACGTGCTGGAACCCCGCCACATCGAAATCCAGGTGCTGGGCGACTCCCACGGCAACTACGTGTACCTGAATGAGCGTGACTGCTCGATCCAGCGCCGCCACCAGAAGGTGATCGAGGAGGCGCCGTCGCCGTTCGTCGATGCGGAGATGCGCAAGGCGATGGGCGAGCAGGCCGTGGCCCTGGCCCGTGCCGTGAATTACGAATCGGCAGGTACCGTCGAGTTCGTCGTGTCCGGCGCGACCAAGGAGTTCTACTTCCTGGAAATGAACACCCGTTTGCAGGTGGAGCACCCGGTCACCGAACTGATTACCGGCCTCGACCTCGTCGAGCAGATGATCCGCGTTGCCTACGGCGAAAAGCTGCCCATCAGCCAGGCCGAGGTGGGCATCAACGGCTGGTCCATGGAATGCCGGATCAACGCCGAAGACCCGTTCCGGGGCTTCCTGCCTTCCACCGGGCGTCTGGTGAAGTTCCAGCCTCCCGCCGAAGTGGACGGACAGGTGCGGGTCGATACCGGCGTCTACGATGGCGGCGAGATCTCGATGTTCTACGACTCGATGATCGCCAAGCTCATCGTCCATGGTAAGGACCGCGCCGAGGCTATCAGCCGCATGCGTGACGCGCTCAACGCCTTCGTGATCCGTGGCATCAGTTCCAACATTCCCTTCCAGGCGGCGCTGATGCAGCATGCCCGCTTCCAGTCGGGCATCTTCGACACGGGCTTCATCGCCAAGGAATACCCGAAGGGCTTCGATGCCTCCATGGTGCCCCACGATGACCCGGCGCTGCTCACCTCCGTGGCAGTTTTTGTCCACCGTCGCTATATCGATCGTGCTGCCAGCGTTTCCGGCCAACTGGCTGGTCACGAGCGGATCGTCAGCGACAAGTGGATGGTGGTGCGGATCGGTGCCGAGGGCAACGAGCACGCTTCTGTCGTGGCTCGCCCCGTTCCTGGTGGATACCATGTGGAGCTTGACGGCAAGACCTACGACATCCGTTCGGACTGGAAGCTGGGTGAATCCCTGCTGACCGGTACCTGCAATGGCGAGCCATTTACGCTTCAGGTCGAGCGGCATCGCCTCAAGTACAGCCTGTTCCACTGGGGTACCCGGGGCGACTTCATGGTCATGAGCGCTCGTGCCGCCGATTTGCTGGCGTTGATGCCCGAAAAGCTGCCGCCCGATCTGTCCAAGTTCCTGCTCTCCCCCATGCCGGGTTTGCTGCGGGAAGTGGCGGTCAAGGTGGGGCAGGAGGTGAAGGCGGGTGAAAAGCTGGCCGTGATCGAAGCCATGAAGATGGAAAACATTCTCAAGGCAGATCAAGACTGCGTGGTTGCCGAAGTGATGGCGAAGCCAGGCGAGAGCCTTTCCGTGGATCAGGCTATTATCCGCTTCGAGTAAGCTGCGGCGGTTTCATTGACGAGGAGGGCGGCCAGCCGGCGGGTTGGCCGCCTTTTTTTGCTTGATGTGTTTCGTGTTAACCCGCCGGAAATACCCGGCGATAGATGCCCTCGCTGGCGTAGGACATGAGGGGCAGTGTGAGCAGCAGAAGGGGAGGGAAGAGCGCGCTGGGGATCAGGGTGGCAGCCAGCAGAGCGCCCCAGACCAGGCAGGCGACGGGCGCGATGCGCACCGCGTGCACGCTGGCAATGACCGCGGCCACCAGCGAGGCGCGGCGTTCCAGCAGCAGTGGGACGGAGAATACCGAGATCACGTAGCTCGCAGTGGCCAGAACCGCCCCCATCAGCGAGCCCCAGAACAGGAAGTGCTGGATGCCCCCGACCTCGGCCGAGGACTCCAGCCAGTCCGCCACGTCGCCTCCCACGGTAAAGCTGTAGAGCACACCGGCGTCCGTGATCCAGATGAAAAACAGGAAGGCGAGGATCAGCGACAGCGCCCATAGCTCCGCGGAGGTGGAAAACAGTCCGGCGACGATATCGCCGAAACCCGCTTCGCCCCGGGTGCGCAGGGCGTGACGGATGCGGAAGAACCCACCCAGGAAGGCCGGGCCGATCAACATGAAACCGCTGGCGAGTGGCAACAGCATCAAGGTGAGGCCCAGCCGCCACAGCACGATCGCCAGCACTGCGCCGGCACAGGCGAACACCAGGGTGAAAGCTGTACTCACCAAGGGCGTGCGGGCCAGCACCGCGCCGGCATCGCGCAGGGCCTGGCTGATGTCGGGAAGTGTCAGTGGGCGCGGAATCGGGGCGGGCACGAAGCGGTCTCCTGCAAGAATTGCCCCTCACGCTAGATGAACGGCCTCCGGCCGGCAAGCCCGCTTTACAAAATTGACACTCTTTGAGGCGGGAACCCCGGGCTGCGTGCCGTACGGCCGTTCCGGGTTGCTAAAATCCATGCCTAGAATAACGGACGGGGGATTCTGGCATGCGTTGGGAAGGCGGACGACAAAGTGACAACGTGGAAGACCGGCGGGGTGGCGGTGGTGGCGGTGGTGGAGGTCTTCCGGTCGGTGGGCGCTCCATTGGTCTGGGGACGATCATCATGGCGCTGGCGGCCTGGTATTTCTTTGGGGTGGATCCGACCGCCATCCTCAACCAGGGCGTGGTGGAGGCGCCGACCCAAGCCCCCCCGCAGCAGCAAAGCGGCGCAGCCGGTGGCGCGGACGACGAAATGGGTCGCTTTGTCTCGGTCGTCCTGGGCGACACCGAGGACACCTGGAAGACCCTGTTCCGTCAGGCCGGAAAGGAGTACCGGGAGCCCCGTCTGGTGCTGTATTCCGGGGCGACGCGCAGTGCCTGCGGCGTGGGGCAGGCGGCGATGGGACCGTTCTATTGCCCCGCGGACGAAAAGGTCTACCTCGATCTGGCCTTCTTCCGGGAGCTGCAGCAGCGTTTTCGCGCACCTGGAGATTTCGCCCAAGCTTATGTGATTGCCCATGAGATTGGGCACCATGTGCAGCACCAGCTTGGCATTTCCGAGAAAGTCGAGGCGGCGCAGCGCCGAGGAGGCCAGGCCCAGGCCAACGCGCTGTCGATTCGGCTCGAGCTGCAAGCCGATTGTTTGGCCGGTGTCTGGGCGCACCACGCCAATCAGGCCCGCAATATCCTGGAGCAGGGCGACATAGAAGAGGCGCTGACGGCCGCCGCCGCCATCGGCGATGACCGGCTGCAAAAGCAGGCCCAAGGCTATGCGGTGCCCGACAGCTTCACCCATGGCAGTTCGGAGCAACGGGTGCGCTGGTTCCGTCGGGGCATCCAGAGTGGCAGCTTCCGCGAGTGCGATACCTTTTCGTCGCGCCAGCTTTGAGCCTTGCTGTCTCCGGACAAAACAAGGGGCCCGAACGGGCCCCTTTGTTTTCGGAGTGAGTGGCCGATTTCAGCCGGCCAGTTTGGCGAATGCTTCCACTACTTCCGGGGGCGCCTGCACCAGTTCGATCAATACACCTTCACCCCCAACGGGGAACTCCTCATTGCCTTTGGGGTGGAGAAAGGTGATGTCGAATCCGGCGGCCCCGCGCCGGATGCCGCCGGGGGCAAAACGCACGCCGTTGGCACTGAGCCATTCCACGGCCTTGGGCAGATCGTCCACCCACAAGCCCACATGGTTGAGCGGCGTGGCGTGTACGGCGGGTTTCTTTTCGGGATCGAGCGGTTGCATCAGGTCAACTTCCACCTTGAACGGGCCGCTGCCCATGGCGCAGATGTCCTCATCCACGTTTTCACGTTCCGAAACAAAGTTGCCCGTCACTTCCAGCCCAAGCTTGTCGACCCACAGGGTCTTGAGCCGCTCCTTGGACGGTCCGCCGATGGCGATTTGCTGAATGCCGAGAATCTTGAAAGGTCTTGTTGTCATGGGTATCCACTCCCTCAAGTGGTTTGAAAAACGGGGCCAACGGTAACACAAGCAGAACTTGGGCGCCTGCACCGGGACGGTGCCGGCGGCGGGTAAAATGGCACGTCAGGAACCCTATTCAGACTCTTTCCTCATGAAATTCGCAGAAGCTCTCCGGGCCGCCTGGGCGGCCAGCCATTCCCTGCTGTGCGTGGGGCTTGATCCGGATCCAAGCCGCTTTCCGCTTCATCTCCAAGGGCGCACCGATGCCATTTACGAATTTTGCCGCGGGATCGTGGATGCAACGGCCGATCTGGTTTGTGCCTACAAGCCCCAGATTGCCTACTTTGCCGCGGAGCGGGCAGAGGCTCAACTGGAAGCGCTGGTCGCCTACATCCACGAGCGGGCACCGGGAATTCCTGTCTTGCTGGACTCCAAACGGGGAGACATTGGCAGTACCGCGGAGCAGTACGCCCGAGAGGCCTTTGAACGCTACAGAGCCGACGCAGTGACAGTGAATCCGTACATGGGCCGGGATTCAGTGGAGCCTTACCTGGAGTGGCCGGACCGCGGGGTGATCGTCCTGTGTCGGACTTCCAACCCCGGTGGAAGCGACCTCCAGTTTCTCGACACCGGAGGCCGCCCCCTCTACCAACATGTGGCGGAACTTGTGTCGGGCCACTGGGACCCGGGGGGGCGATGTGCGCTGGTGGTGGGCGCCACCTTCCCTCGGGAGCTTGGCGAGGTAAGGCGCATCGTGGGCGACATGCCACTGCTGGTGCCGGGGATCGGCGCCCAGGGGGGGGATGTGGCAGCCACCATGGCTGCCGGTCGTTGCACCGACGGGACTGGACTGATGATCAATTCTTCCCGCGCCATCCTGTATGCGGGTCAGGGCGAGGACTTTGCCGCCGCTGCCAGACAGGTCGCCATCGCCACCCGGGACGCGATCAACGCCTGTCGTTAGGAGGCGGCTTCAGGGCGGTGGCGAGCAAGGCGATGCCCGCCAGGATCATGGGCACGCTGAGCCATTGCCCCATGGATATCCCGAAACTGAGGTAGCCGAAGATGCCGTCATCCGGGGTGCGGAAGAACTCGGCGGCGAAGCGGAAAATGCCGTAACCGATCAGGAACACGGCCGAGGCCGCTCCCACTGGCCGGGGGCGACGGGTATAGGCCCAGAGGACGAGGAACAGGGCAAGCCCTTCCAGTCCCGCCTGATAGAGTTGGGACGGGTGGCGGGGCAAGGCGTCCACATGGGGAAAAATCATGGCCCAGGGCAGGTCTGGGGCAGCAGGCCGGCCCCATAGCTCGCCGTTGATGAAGTTGCCGATGCGGCCCGCTGCCAGGCCGGTGGGGACAAGCGGCGCGATGAAATCAGTCACTTGCAGGAACGCCCGTCCCGTCTTGCGGGCGTAGAACGCCATGGCCACCAGCACGCCGAGAAAGCCGCCGTGGAAGGACATGCCGCCCTTCCAGACGGCGAGAATCTCGGTCGGGTTGGCCAGGTAATATCCCGGCTCGAAGAACAGCACCTGGCCCAGCCGGCCACCGATCACGACCCCCAGCACGCCGAAAAAGAGCAGATCGTCCAGTTGTTCCCGGCTCCAGCCTTGCGCAAGCCCTTGGCTGATACGGCGTCGCCCAAGCAGGATGAACAGGGTAAAGGCCAGCAGGTACATCAAACCGTACCAGCGAACGGCAACGGGGCCGATGGCAATGGCCACCGGATCAAACTGGGGATGGGTCAGCATTCGGAGTCCTTGGCGTGCCGGACACTCGGGGCGTCCTCCGGGAGAGTTTACCCAAGCCAGGGCCCGGGCAGTGTCCGAATGGCGCGTGTGGAGGAGACGGAAAAACGGAAGGCGGTCCCCCGTTCGGCACGGGCCGGAAATATCCGGGGTGGCCAGCGCCACCGGGACCGCCAGACAATGCTTGTGCGCCTGCGGGTGCGCAGCGGCGGGCTGTACCCGACCGAGGTCTCCCGGCTCAAGGCGTCAAACAGACGCTAACTCCCGCGAAGGATTTCTAGTTATCGCCCGACGTGGGGGCTATACCCATTTCCTACGCCGTGCGGAGCGCATTCTAGCAATCGGTCAGCGCTTACCACAGTGAATTTTTCATGCTGGCGCCAGGGCAAGATGCAATGCCGTGCGGGTGAATGGCGCCGTTGCCGGGTGCTCACATGAGAACGATGTCGTACTGCTCCTGGCTGTAGCCGGACTCCGCCTGAACGGATATGGGTTTGCCGATGAAATCTGAGAGCATCGCGAGGGACTGGCTTTCTTCGTCGGCGAAGAGGTCGATGACTGCGGGGGCGCCGAGTATGCGGAACTCCTTGGCGTTGAACTGGCGTGCTTCTCGCAGCAGTTCACGCAGAATTTCGTAGCAGACCGTGCGCGCGGTCTTGAGTTCTCCCCGGCCGCTGCATACCGGACACGCCTCGCACAACACATGGGCGAGGCTTTCGCGAGTGCGCTTACGGGTCATTTCCACCAGGCCGAGCGCGGTGAACCCGCTCACAGTCATGCGAGTATGGTCCTTGGCGAGTGCGCGGTTGAATTCTGCGAGCACCGCGGTGCGGTGCTCATCGTTTTCCATGTCGATGAAGTCTACGATGATGATGCCACCCAGATTGCGCAGCCGCAGTTGCCGCGCAATGGCCTGTGCTGCTTCCAGGTTGGTCTTGAAGATCGTGTCGTCGAAGTTGCGGGCGCCCACGAAGCCGCCTGTGTTGACGTCGATGGTTGTCATTGCCTCGGTCTGATCGATGATCAGATACCCACCGGACTTCAGCTCCACCCTCCGGGCAAGCGCCTTCTGGATCTCTTCTTCCACCCCATGCAGATCGAACAGCGGACGCTCCCCCGTGTAGTGCTCCAGCAATGGGGCGAGCTGAGGCATGTATTCGTGGGCGAAGGCGGACAACTTGGTGTGATTCTCACGGGAATCCACCACGATCCGGCTTGTTTCCTTGGTGACCAGATCCCGCAACACCCGCAGCCCCAGGGTGAGGTCTTCATAGAGCAGCGCCGGGGGCCGCGCCTGTACGGCTGCATTGCGGATTTCGGCCCACGTTTTGCGCAGGTAGTCGATATCCAGCGCGAGCTCGTCTTCACTGGCGTTTTCCGCCACGGTACGGACGATGAAGCCCCCTTTTTCGTCCGGTGACACCAGTGCCTGTAGCCGCAGGCGCAGGGCTTCCCGGTCGGATTCCTTCTCGATGCGCTGGGAAACGCCGATATGCCGCTCCTGGGGCAGGTACACCAGCAGGCGACCCGCGATGCTGATCTGTGTAGACAGGCGTGCGCCCTTGGTGCCGATGGGATCCTTGAGTACCTGAACAGTCAGGTTCTGGCCCTCGGTCAGAATGCGCTCGATCGGACGCCCGGGGTCACCGTTGTGGCGACCCTCCCAGATATCGGCCACGTGGAGGAACGCGGTGCGTTCCAGGCCGATGTCCACGAAAGCCGACTGCATGCCCGGCAATACCCTGACTACCCGGCCGAGGTAGATGTTGCCTACCAGCCCGTGGCTGGTTGTGCGCTCGATATGCAACTCCTGCACGACACCTTGCTGCAGCAGGGCAACCCGCGTTTCCTGCGGGGTGAAATTGATGAGGAACTCGTCGCTCATGATTGACCGAGGAAAGATGAAATGCGCAAGCCCTGCTCATCGGTACCACTGCATGCAGCGCTTGCACCTTGCCCCTTCCAACTAGATTGGGTAGCCCGCCTGGCGGAGCAGGCAAGCCGTTTCAAATAACGGCAGGCCGACGATTCCGCTGTAGCTGCCGCGGATCTCTTCGACGAAGGCCGCGGCACGCCCCTGAATCCCATAGGCGCCGGCTTTGTCCAGAGGTTCCCGTGTCGCCACATAACGCCGGATTTCGGCCTCATCCAGGTCGCGGAAGCGCACGTCGCTGACGCTGGTGGCTTCAAGCATTGCGTCGGGCAGGGCAATGGCAACGGCCGTGATGACCTGATGCACTGTTCCGGACAAGGCGCGAAGCATTACCACCGCATGCTCGGCGCTGTCCGGTTTGCCCAGAATCTCCCCGTTGATAACCACAGTGGTGTCGGCGGCCAGCACGGGCCTGGACGGCAGCTGCCGCCACTCCAGGCGTTTTAGTCCCGCATCCGCCTTGGCTCGGGCAACCCGCTGGGCGTAAGCCAATGCTGCCTCGCCGGGCAGCACCGCCTCGCTGACGTCCGGATCCAGCCGGGGGGCGCCCCGGAAGGCGAGCACTTCGAAATCCACATGGATCTGACCGAGCAGCTCGCGGCGCCGCGGGCTGGAGGAGGCGAGGTAGATGCGGTGGGTGGCAAGCATGGTGGGGAGGCCGCGTGGTGAACCCTCTTGAGGAGGGCGAGGCTGGCAAGAGCTAGTCCCGGTGGTAGGGGTGGTTGCTGAGCAGGCTATGGGCGCGGTACAAGGCTTCCGCAAGGACGACCCTGGCCAGCGCGTGAGGCAAGGTCAGGCTGGACAGGCGGAGTGCTTCGGCCGCCTGTTGCTTGAGGCCCGGCGACAGGCCATCGGGTCCGCCGATGACCAGCGCCACATCCCGCCCGTCGCTCTGCCAGTGGCGCAAGCGATCCGCCAATTGCCGGGACCCCAGGTCCTGGCCTCTTTCGTCGAGAATCACCAAGCGGCAGCCATGGGGCAGTGCGGCACGTATACGCACTTCTTCGGCCGCGAGCATTGCTTCCACGGGCTTGCCCAGGTTGCGGGCTTCCGGTCGGATCTCCGTTAGCAGTAAAGGCAGGTCACGTGGGAATCGCCGGGCGAAATCCTGAAAGCCTTCATCGACCCAGCCTGGCATCCGGGAGCCCACGGCAACGAGGTGCAGTTTCATCGCGGCGCCGACGCTCCTGAACCCGGGTCAGGCGCCTGAGGGAATGTTGCGTGGCCGGGCGCCACCCGGCACATGGCGGGTGGGTGCCCCGAGCCACAGTTCTTCCAGGTTGTAATAGTCCCGGATCGCAGGCTGCATGATATGCACCACCACATCGCCCAAATCCACCAGCACCCAGTCCCCGGTCTGTTCGCCTTCCACGCCGATCACCTCTCCGCCGGCAGCCCGGACGACGTCTTGTACGTGGCGTGCCAAGGCCTTGGTTTGCCGCGCCGATTCGGCGGTGGCGATCACCACTGCATCGTACAGGGCACATTGCCCCGAGGTGGTGATGACTTCAATGTTGCGCGCTTTGATGTCTTCCAGCGCTTCGATGACGATTCCTTCCAGTTTACGAATGTCCATGCCTGTCCGGTGTTGGGGTTGTCCGCTGAAATATAAACGAAAAGACGATCCGCCGGGCACGGGCTGCGGCGTGCTCGGGTGAAGGCACGCGTCCTGTGCCGGGGCAGTCGCCTGCGGTGCAGTTGCCTCGGGGGGATCCGAGTGCCTGTGCAGGAGAGTCAGGATTTGGCGGCGCGGTCGCCCAAGCCGAAAATGTCTTCCGCGCTGATGTAGAAGCTGGCAAATAGCGACGGGAGGAAAACCAGGAACATCACCAGCGACAGGCCCGCGAAGAACGTCGGGAAAAACGGTTCCGAGATCCACAAGGCCAGTCCGAGGATGAACCCGGGGACGATGGCCGACCAGAAGGCGACGTTCAGACCGTACGCAAGGAAAGCCTTCCAGTTGCGCCAGCAGGCCACGAAACTGAAAAACAGGGCTTTTGTCGGCGGCACCGCCCGCCAGGCGGCGAGCAAGGGGGCGAACCAGATTGCCATCAGGACCGGGATCATGAGCAGCAGGGCAATCTGGGCAGCGGTGGCCAGTTCGGGGGCGGTCAGTATATTGCGGTCAGGGCGCTTGCCACTGAGCATCAGATCCAGCAACTTACCCCCGTCCACCCACACGGTGAAGCCTAGAATGCACAGGGAGGCCAACAGATAGAAGGCGCCGAGCTTGAGCAGCGCCGGCAGATTCTCCTGGAAACCAGACAGCAACAGGGTGAAGTCCGTACCGTCTCCCCGGTCGATGCTGCGG
The DNA here is from genome assembly GCA_036824045.1 of Rhodocyclaceae bacterium. Taxonomy (GTDB): domain Bacteria; phylum Pseudomonadota; class Gammaproteobacteria; order Burkholderiales; family Rhodocyclaceae; genus DAITAZ01. The sequence goes on along the minus strand of DAITAZ010000001.1, from coordinate 171,565 downwards.
CAGCCGTTCAATACGCTGATCGTCAGGGCTGGCATGCAGAGATAGGCGGCGATCTGACCGATGATCGGGAACAGGTTGATGAGCACCAGGGTCATCCAGTACCCGACGACGAGGAACATCATGAGGGGCGGGTTGCGCCGGAAGAGGGCGAACCCTTCGGCCAACCAGCGCCAGCCGCGCTGGGTGTGAACGGTGTAGGCGTGCATCGCAGGGGGGTCAGCGCAGAGGGGTGTTCGGCGCCGAACCAAAAACGTCCAAGAACGAGGCGTACATGGTACCTGCAACGACCGGAACCAGCACGAGGAAGCCGAGTCCCAAGGTGGGAAGGAGCGCGAGCCACGTGCACACATACAACGCAAGGCCGAGCAGGGTAAATGCGCCAATATTGTGGGCACAGGCCTTCACGCTCGCGCGCATGGCGTTCAGTGGCGTTTGGTCGCGGAACACGACCAGCGCCGGTGCAAACCAAAGCGCCATCATCAGCAGCACCCAAGGAACGTAGAGCGCCATGCCGCCGATCAGGAAGCTGCCAAACAATCCGCTGCCAAATCCGAACCAGTTCTGATCATTCAGTGCGTTGAAACCGGCTACGCCAGGCAGCAACGCAAGCATGAGCCCGACGAACACCACCGCGGCAGCGGCGACCAGATAGAACATGCCGAGCTGGAGCAGGGCGCCCGCGTGCCCCCTCAAGCCGGCAAACAGGCAGTCCAGCGGGAGTTCCTGGCGTTGTTTGAGCGCGTCGCAACCCAGCACCAGACCGGCCAGAAAGGCCGGGCACAGCATCAGCACCACCAGGCTCCCGATCCCCGGCAGCAGCAGGGGCAATATCGCCAGCAGCAGGGTGAGCAGCAACGCCACCAAGACCCACATGCCGGGGTTGCTCATGAAGATCTGCCAGCCCGCCTGGATCCACTGGATGCTGCGATCCGCCGGCACATGCGTTCCCTCCGGTACTGCTCCGGAAGGGGCCAGCTTGGCAGGCAGGGGCGCCGGTAGCGTCATGGTCGCGAGACAAAATTTCATATTTGGCGGTTTGGAATCAATGCTAGCGGAAGGTGTGGCGCAATTCAATTGAGAATCACCCCGGGGAAGGGGGTGCTCTCTCGCCCGCCTCTACCCTGACTTACAATGCCGACCCGTCGATTGGTGGGCGGACAATCATTCAACCGGTATCAGCGTTTCCATGTTCTCCAAGCTCAATCCGCCCCAGCGGGAAGCAGTGCAGTATCTCGATGGCCCCTTGCTGGTGCTGGCAGGCGCCGGCAGCGGCAAGACCCGCGTCATCACGCGCAAGATCGCCTATCTCATCGAGATGTGTGGCATTGCCCCCGCAAACATTGCGGCCATCACCTTTACCAACAAGGCGGCCAAGGAGATGCAGGAACGGGTGGCTGAGCTGATGCCTGATCGCTCGCTGCAAGCATTGACGGTGTCCACATTCCATGCGCTCGGAGTGCGCATCCTGCGGGAGGAAGCTCGCAGTATCGGTCTGAAGCCCGGGTTCTCGATTCTGGACGCCAGCGACACGGCGCAGATTCTTTCAGATTTGGTCAAGGATGCTGACAAGGCACGTCTGCGGGCGCTGCAGTGGCAGATCTCGGGCTGGAAGAACGCGATGCTGTCTCCCGAACAGGCGCTCGCGACGGCCGAAGATGACTTGCAGGTGGCGGCGGCGCGGGCTTATGGGGATTACGAGCGGACTTTGCGGGCCTATCAGGCAACGGATTTTGACGATCTGATCCGGCTCCCGGCGGTCATGTTCGCGGAAAAACCGGAGGTGCTGGAACGCTGGCAGAACCGGTTGCGCTACCTGCTGGTGGATGAATACCAGGATACCAACCGCTGCCAGTACCTGCTTTTGAAGCTGCTCGCTGGTCCGCGTGGCGCGTTCACCGCAGTGGGGGACGATGATCAGGCGATCTACGCCTGGCGGGGTGCCGACGTGGAAAACCTGCGCATGCTGCAGCGGGACTTTCCCCGCTTGCGGGTGATCAAGCTGGAGCAGAATTATCGTTCCACCAGCCGCATCCTGAAGGCGGCCAACACACTGATCGCCAACAACCCCAAGCTCTTCGAGAAATCCCTGTGGTCCGAGCTGGGTCATGGCGATCCAATTCAGGTCTCGGTTGCCCGCGATGCCGAGCACGAGGCGGAGTTGGTGGTGATGAAGTTGCTCGCCCACAAGTTTGAATACCGGACGCGCTTTTCCGATTACGCCATCCTCTACCGGGGCAACCATCAGGCGCGGGCGTTCGAGCAACAGTTGCGCAATAACAAGGTGCCTTACGCGATCTCGGGCGGGCAGTCCTTCTTTGAGCGGGCCGAGATCAAAGACATCATTGCGTACCTCCGGCTGATCGCCAATCAGGACGACGATCCTGCCTTCATCCGTGCGATCACCACACCCCGGCGCGGGGTGGGGGCGCAGACGCTGGAGGGGCTCGGCCGCTACGCCGGGCAACGGCATGTCAGCCTTTTCGCTGCCATGTTTGAATCGGGGGCCGGCCACCATCTCAACAACCGGGCGCTGGATGTGCTGCATGAGTTCGGCAATTTCATCAACCGGATGAGCTTCAGGGCGCCACGGGAGCCTGCCCGCCAGGTGCTGGAAGACTTGCTGCGCGCCATCGGCTATGAGTCTTTCCTGTTCGAAACCCTTGACGCTCGGGAGGCGGAGTCAAAATGGGCCAACGTCAAGGACTTCACCGACTGGTTGTGTCGCAAGGGCGATGAGGAGGGCAAGACGCTACTGGAACTGACCCAGACGATCGCCCTGATCTCGATGCTGGAGAAGGACAAAGAGGCGCAGGACGTGGTGCAACTGGCGACCCTGCATGCGGCCAAGGGGTTGGAGTTTGGGCACGTGTTCCTGGTGGGCGTGGAGGAAGGCATCCTGCCCCACCGCGAGTCCACGGAGCCGGCCAAGATCGAGGAGGAACGGCGGTTGATGTACGTGGGGGTGACGCGCGCCCAGCGCAGCCTCCACATTTCTTATTGCGAGCGGCGCAAGTCGGGGCGGGAGCTCAAGGGGTGCGAGCCAAGTCGGTTCATCGACGAGTTGGGCAGTGATGGGGTAAGACGCCCGTCGAAAGCTGGGGAGACGCCAACTGCTGAAGACAAGGCGGCCCGGCGCGCGATGCTGGAGCAGATGAAGCAACGCTTGGCCGGGAAGGCTTGACCGTTTGGACAAAGAAATGGCTACCCTCAGGCAGCCATTTCTTGCGAGCCGGGGCCCCGCACCTGGCTCATCACATGGGCTTACTTCGCGGCAGGTTCCTTCAAGTTGCCGCCGGACTTGTTGGCCATGAGCACGATGGCTCGAGCGAGCTCCAGGTCGGAAAGGGAGGGGTTCCCGCCTTTGGCCGGCATGGCGCCTTTGCCTGCGATGGCAACCTTGAGCAGACCATCCAGCCCTTTACCCAAACGCGGGCCCCACGCGCCAGCATCGCCGACCTTGGGCGCGCCTGCGGCGCCTGTGTCGTGGCAGGCAGCGCAAGCTGCCTTGAAAACTTCTTCACCCGACTTCGGACCACTGCTCGCTCCCGCGCCGGCAGCCAGTTCAACCTTGGCTACAGGCAGAATCAGGGTCGAAGCCTGTTCAGCAGATTCTGTGGTGACTGGCTTCTTGCCGGAAGTCACCAGTTGAGAAACAGCTAGTGCGACCCCGATGGGGATCAAGAAACCCAGCGCAATCGCGACGGCAAGATGCTGCGGGGTCTGAATCAGCGAGGATTCCTCGTTGTGGTTGGACATGGGTCTGAACTCCCTGAGATCGTGAAAATTCTTGAACGCGATAATCAACAAAGGATTATAGCGTTTCGCCCCGCTGGCGATAAGCGCCCATAGACGTCAGCCCAGAAACACGCTATTCTTGCGCCCCTCGCGCTTGTAGCTCAGTGGATAGAGTATTGGCCTCCGAAGCCAAGGGTCGCAGGTTCGACTCCTGCCAAGCGCGCCATCCCGGTTTATTTCTCTCTTACCTTTCCCTGCGCAAGTGCTTTCCCGTGCTGTCGGCATGGCTGGCATTGCTCTTGTCTTTTTTGTTCCGAGTGCTCTAGGCGTCGTTTGGCTGCAGCAGCGTTCGTGCTGTCGGGTGTGAAGTGGCTTCCCACTTGCACGATTCTTATCGAATCTAGTGGGGGTGCTACGCTGATTTGGTGCTTGAGAATCGGAACAACCCCTCGTTGTCACACTGTTTCACACTGGTTTGTCCATAAAATCCTGTTTCTGGAACGCTATTGGGGAGGGAACTCCGGCTTTCGGGGATAGAATCCGACAAAACAAGGGGATTTCCCCGCGGGCGAATATTGGGAAACGAGAGTCAATTGTGCGAATCGCATTGTTGGAAGATGATGTGGCGCAAGCTGAAGCTGTTGCCGAGTGGTTGCGGCTGAACGGTCATGAGGTCTATGCGTTCGGGACGGGGCGGGAGTTGATGCGCTTCGCCTCTCGAGAAAGTGCGGACCTGTTCCTGATCGACTGGGGCTTGCCAGATATGTCCGGTCTCGACGTGTTGGCGTGGTTGCGGCAACAGCGGCGGGAAGTCACGCCCGTCATTTTCGTCACCAGCCGTGAAGCGGAAGACGATGTGGTGGAGGCCCTGAGTGCGGGGGCGGATGATTTCATTGTCAAACCCATCCGGCAGAAAGAATTACTCTCCCGGATCGAGGCCGTATTGCGCCGGGCGGGGCAGCGGGTCGCCGAGCAACAATTGCTGGAAGTGCCGCCCTATCAGATGGACCTGGCTCGCCGGCAAGCCTGCATGAACGGCCAGGAAGTCGAGCTGACGGAGAAGGAGTTCGACCTGGCTGTCTTCTTCTTCCGCAATATCGGTCGACTGTTTTCCCGAGGCCATCTACTTGAAGTTGTGTGGGGGCGCACCGCGAACGTGGCGACCCGCACCGTGGATACCCACATCAGCCGCGTACGGAACAAATTGGCCCTTCGGCCTGAAAACGGTTTTCGACTGACATCCACCTATAACTATGGTTACCGCCTTGAGCGGATGGAGGTTGCGCCCGTGGAACTTGGGGATGCGGTTTCGCCTACGGAGTGACCACAGGCTGGAAGGGGGGCGCCGGCGCGGCGAACGACGCCCGCACGTAGACGGTCTGTGAAAGCCTAATGAAGGCTTCTTGCCGAAAGTGGATTCCCTTGGATTGATTGCGGGCCGGAAACCCCCGCACACTCTCCCGAGGTGGGCGGGGGCGCAAAGCTTATTTCTTCAGGCTGTCCCGAATTTCCCGCAGCAGGACGATATCTTCGGGTGGAGCGGCCGGTGCTTCGGGGGCGGGCGGTGCTTCCCGATTCATCTTGTTGACCGCTTTGATGGCGATGAAGATGAACAGAGCGATGATGAAAAAGTCCACCACGCTGCTGATGAAGCTTCCATACTTGAGTAACGGGGCTCCCGCCTTCTCGGCGGCTTCCAGGCTTTCAAATGTCTTGTCGCCGAGATTGATGTAGAGCTGCTTGAAGTCCATGCCGCCCAGGATTTTTCCGACGACGGGCATGATCAGGTCCTTGACCGCGGAGTCCACAATCTTCCCGAAGGCGCCGCCGATGACCACACCGACAGCCAAGTCTATGACGTTGCCTTTCAGGGCAAACTCTTTGAATTCGCTCGCGAAGCTCATTGTTATCTCCTGCATTGCGCTGAGTAGAATCGAAGCCTTGCCTCGTCGCCAGCAGCGGGTCAAGACTTGGCATCTCGATCCATTGCGGTGACAGGCATGCCACAGATTTTGAACCCAGTATATTGCGTCGGCAAGCTCATTTGCGGATATCGTCGGAAAATCGGAGTGCAACTTTCGTGAAAACGCAGAGATTCTGCAAAGATGGGAAAAACGCAAATTGCATCCCCCCGTTTCCTTGCCGGCGTGGGGGGGGGATACCCTGTGGTCGGCTGCTGACCGGCGCGTGGCTAAGCGTGGGGCTTGCATGGGGTGCGTTCGCAGGTGATCTCCACTACACAGTCCAGGCAGGGGACACCCTGACCGGATTGGCGGGCCAGTTGCTGGACAATCCTGGGGACTGGCGGAAAGTGCAGCGGGCGAACGGGCTGCCGGACGGGAATCTGCTGCGGATAAACCAGGAAATTGTGGTTCCCGGGCGTTTGCTCAAGGGAAAGCCCGCCGTGGCCCATGTGTTGTCTGTGACAGGTGGTGTGAGTCGTGCAGGGGAGGCCCTGAAGGCGGGCGCCGAGGTGCGTGAAGGGGATCGGTTGGCGACGGGGCCGGACGGGTTTGTATCCCTGAGGCTGGCGGACGGCTCGGTATTGCTGTTGCAGCCGCGAACGCGGGCGGTGGTACGGAATCTACGCTTCAATCCGGATGCATCGAAGGCTGATACGGCGCTGGAGCTGGACACTGGCAGGGTGGAGTCCAAGGTGGTCCCGCAGCAGCACGGGCCGGTGCCCCGCTTTCGCATTCACACGCCCAGTGCCACCGTTGGGGTGCGCGGCACAGCTTTCCGGGTTGCTGCGGATGAGCAGGACGTGCGCACCGAGGTCACGAGCGGGCTGGTGCAGGCTGGGCGGGGCGGCCGCGAATTCGTCGAGGTTCCCCGGGGGTTCGGGGTGGCGATGCGTGCTGGTGTGCCATTGGGCAAGGCGGTGCCGCTGGCACCGGCGCCTGATTTGGCGGCTTTGCCCGAAGCAGTGGAGCGGGTGGCCGTCAGGGTGCCGGTGCCCGCGGTAGCGGGTGCTGCCGCTTATCGTGTTCAGTTCGCTCATGATGAGGCGTTCGAGCAACTTGCTGCTGAAAGCCTGCAACCACAACCGGAAGTTCGGACGGGGGATCTCCCCGACGGCGTGTACTGGGTCAGGGTCAGGGCGGTTGATGGGACCGGGCTGGAGGGCATGGATGCGAACAAGAGGCTCGTGGTGCGTGCCCGGCCGGAACCCCCTCTGGCTCAGATACCGGACAGGGGGGGCATCTTGGCCGCGGACGAGGTGCGGTTTGCGTGGGCGGATGTGGACGGCAACAGCGGATATTGGGTGCAGGTGGCGCGCGATCCGGTGTTCGCCCAGGTGGTTGCCGAGGAGAAACCCGTTCAGGGTGTGACGTATCTCCTGAAGGGGCCGCTTGAGCGGGGCAAGTACTACTGGCGTCTGGCGACGCTCCGGCCGGATGGTTCTGCGGGACCTTGGGGCGATGCGCAGTCCTTTGAGTTGAGGCCGGTTCAAAAAGGAGCGGAGGCGCCGAAGATCAGTGATACGTCGCTCAAGTTCAACTGGCCCGGTCAGCCCGGCCAAGCGTTCGATTTCCAGTTGGCGAAGGATCGGGATTTCTCCGAGCCACTGCTGGAGCGGCAGGTGAGCGCGCCAGAGATCGAGGTGCCTCGCCCGGCGAGTGGCGGCTATTTCATTCGCGTGCGTGCGCGGGATGCGGATGGCTACGTGGGGCCTTACACGGCGCCGCAGAAGATCGAGGTGCCGTTGCCCACGCCCTACTGGCTCATGTTGCTGCTCGTTCCCGCGTTGCTGTAGGCGCCCGGGGCCCCCATGCCCATGCAGTGGAATCTGTGGAATTCCCTGAAGCAGCGGACGCTGTTCGAGTGGGGGGCGGTGACGCTCGGGCTGCTGTTGATGGCCGGGCTTGCCACCGCGCAGGGTTGGCTGTGGCGGGCGGACCAGGCAATCTATGATGCGGCTGTTTCCTGGCGGCGGCCCCCGGTACCGAAAGAGCTGTTGATCGTTGCCATCGACGAGGAAAGTCTGCAGCAGATTGGCCGTTGGCCCTGGCCGCGCAGCGCGCACGCGGCGCTGCTGGACCGGCTGACCGAAGCCGGGGTGGCGGCGGTTGCGCTGGATATCATCCTCACCGAGCCCGGACGGGGTGATGAGAAGAGCGATGCGGTGCTGGCCGATGCCATCCGGCGAAACGGACGGGTGGTGTTGCCGATTCTGCAGCAGCCCATCGGACAGGAGGGGTTGCGGGAACAGTTGCCCGATCCGAGGTTTGCCAGCGTCGCCGCCGGTTTGGGGTTGATCAACGTGGAGCTTGATCCGGACGGCTTCGTCCGGAGCGCTTATTTGTGGGAGGGCTCCGGCCAGCCCTTCCATCCCCAGTTGGCTCTGGCATTGCTTGCCCAAGTGGACCCTTCGGTGCTCTTGCGTTACCCACGTCCGGCCGCCGACCCTGGGGCGGCGGATGGATGGTGGCGCTCGCGGTGGTTCCGTTTTCCGTTCGCGGGGCCGCCGGGCACGATTCCCACGGTTTCCTATGCCGAAGTGCTGCGGGGAGGGGTTCCTGCGGAACGTCTTCGGGGGGCTGTGGTGCTGGTCGGGGCGACAGCCATCGGTTTGGGGGATGCTTATCCGACGCCGGTTTCGGGGTTTGGGCGCTTGATGCCCGGGGTGGAAGTCCTGGGCAATCTCTACGGGGCCCTGAAGGATGGGGCCGAGGTGCGTGTGCTGCCGCGGTTGTGGTCGGGCATGCTGACAGGCTGCGGGATCCTCCTGCTCATGGCCTTTCTGCTCAAGCGTTCGCCCCGGCAAGGGTTGATCGCTTCGACTTTGTTGCTTGGGCTGGCTTGTCTGGCATGCATCGGGCTGGTCGTGCAGTGGGGAATCTGGTGGCCGCCCTCGGTTGCCATTGCGGGTGGTCTGCTGGCCTATCCTCTGTGGAGTTGGCGTCGACTGGAGGCTGCCCAGGTGTTCACGGATGCGGAGCTCTCTCAACTCAACGCCGAGCCAGCCCTGCTCCACGCCTCGCCGCGGGTTCGTCAAGCCGGCAGTATGGACCCGATGCAAAGGCGGCTTCAGTTGATCCGGGAAGCGGTGGCGCGCCAACAGGTCGCGCGCCGTTTTATTGGTGATGTGCTGGAGGCCCTGCAGGTGGGGGTGTTGGTGGCTGATCGCGACGGCCGCATTGTCTTGAGTAATGCCCAGGCTCGCGCCTTGCTCGGGGCTGAAGAACACCCGGTGATTGCCTTGGCGCAAGCGGCTGCCGAGCTGCGCCCTGTGGGCAGCAGCGGGCCGTTTGTCGATCTGGGACGTATCGCGGAGATCGCCTTGCCCGTGAGCTTCGAGGCCGATGCCAGAGGAGGGCGGACCCTGTTTGTGGCGGTGGCCGAGTTGATGGATCCACCGGGGGGGAGTGCTGGATTTATTGTGAGCCTGGACGACATCTCCGATATCCGCGCAGCGCAACTGGCGCGGGAGGAGACCATACGCTTTCTTTCCCACGATCTGAGGGCGCCCCTGGCCTCCATGGTGACCCTGCTGGATGCAGCGCGCGGCAATCCGGCCATGCTGGAGGGCGAACGGCTCGCTCAGATGTCGCGCCGCGCCGCAGGGGCTCTGGAACTGGCTGATGGCATGCTGCGCCTGGCGCGGGCGGAGGCGATTGACCCGGGCCGGTTCGTGGAAGTCAGCCTGGAGCAGGTGGCGCTCGATGCCGCCGACGAGGTCTGGCCCTTGGCCGAGCGCAGGCGGGTGAAAGTGCAGTGCCGGATGCCGGACGAGGGGGAGCCCTACGTGCGGGGGGATGGGGGCCTGCTGCGGCGGGCGATCATCAACCTTTTGGTCAATGCGGTCGGCCATAGCCCAGAAGGCGGACAGGTTGCCCTGCGTGTCGAGTTGGAGGAGGGGGACTGGGTTGTGTCGGTCGCCGACCAGGGGGCGGGGGTCCCAGCGGAACTGCTGGGCAAGCTGTTCCACCGGTTTCATCGTCTCGAGTCGGCCAGTCGTCAGCCGGGCAGTGGCGCCGGATTGGGGCTGGTGATCGTTCGCACCATTGTCGAGCGCCATGGGGGGCGGGTGGAGGTGAAGAGCACCCCTGGCAAGGGCGCCGTTTTCAAACTGCTGCTGCCTCCGTGGGAGTCCTGAGCACGCAGTGGTCCTTCATCTTTTGCACTCGGGTACTCGTCAATCAGCCGTGGTCGGCCCTCGTCCTGCGCTGTCAGCCGCGAATAAAGCGGGCTTTTCTGAGTTATTTCCTCTCCGGCTCTCCGGAATTTAAAGTTGTTTGTGAGAAATTCCCATCAGCTGTCTAATCATTTGGACAGTTTTGATGTGAAAACCGCCTTTTGTGTTGCCAAAGTCATATGCTGAATGGTGGGCTCCGCTGTCTGCGGCGGGAGCACAGGGGCGCGTAAGCCGCAGAAAACAAGGAGCTTTCCCTTTGGTGGGTGGCCTCAGTATCCGTGGTTTCGAGAAATGGCTCAAATAATGTGTGGCAACTTTATGTTGTTAAAGCATTTTTGTTTGACCGACACTCCTTGGCGTTCCTATAATGCATCCGAACACGATGGGGATTGGTGCGGGCAGAGGCCTTGTTAGCGGGTCGAGCGGCGCACCTGGCCTGAACAGCGACAAGCAAGATGGGGTTGTCCATGGGACACGCAGCAGGGGGCAATGGCGCGAACGGCGCCGTCGAGGGAGCGGGATTGGCGCCGCGGGGGCATGGGATTGCACAAGCCCGGCGGGGCAGGTGGCGGGGGGCGTGGGTGGCCTTCTTTCTCGCCGCTGCCGCAACAGCCCAGGCCCAGGTGGGGCCTGACCTCAGCGTATCCGGTTTCGGCTTCACTCCGGCGACGGTGTCGGTCGGGGGCAAGGCCACCGTCAGCGCCACGGTCAGCAATCAGAGCCTGTCCGTCGGTGCGACGGATGTGAAGTTCCGGGCATATTTGCCCAGTGTGGTGAGCTTCGTGGCGGGTTCCGGGGCCGCAAATGGTGGTGCTGCGGGCAGTCTCTCCTGTACGCCGGTGAGCCGGCCGGCCAATGCTGCTGTGTCGGCCCTGTGCGCGTCAGCACAGACGATCGAATGTTCTCTCGGGGCCCTTGCGGTTGGGGCTTCCCAATCGGTGCAGTTGCAGGTGTCCGGCGCGACACCGGGGAATTTGCCGGCTTGTGCCGAAGTGGTCAGCAGCGTCACCGACGACTACCCCGCCGATAACGACGGCGGCGTGCAGAACATCACCGTTGAATCCCCGGATCTGGCGATCAAGCTGGTGCAGGCGAGCAGTGGCCGCCCCACCATCGGCAGCAAGTTCACCGTTGCGGTTGAAGCCGCCAACCTCAACTTCACCAATGCGGAGGGGGTGCAGATCACCATTTCCCCCGCTGCGGCGGCCAGCCAGAATCTGGCAATCCAATTCCTGCAAAAGGTCAGTGTTGCCGATCCGGGCGGTTTCGGCCGAACGCTGTACTCCGGAGGGGTCAGCTGTTCAGCCCGCGCCGGTACTGCGACGGTGGATTGTGTGCTGACCCCCACCTCCAGTCTGCCCGGCAACCAGCGGGTGTTCTTCGGGCTCGAGTTCCAGGCGGACAGCACGGATCGGGCAGCCACCACGCGTAACCTCCAGATCACCTCCTCGGTCAGCTGCGGCAACAGTGGCGCTGCGTGCGCCGAGGCCAGCAGTGACTTGGGCAACAACCAGGCGATAGACGACTTCACCATCTATCCCTCGGCCGACCTGCAGATCACCAAGACCGCGAGCAAGACGCCGGTTACGGTGAGTGAGCCGTTCAGCTACACCCTCGCGGTGGCCAACAATGGTCCTTCCAACGCACCCAACGTCGTGGTGCGGGATGCGCTCGATCCGGCCCTCGAACTGCTTGCGGGTTACGACAGCAGTTGCACGCCCAGCACCAGTTCATCCACTGGCCAGACCACGGTCACCTGCGCGTTCTCGCTCAACAACGGCGCTTCCCGGAATCTCACCCTGCCGGTCCGGGTCAAGCTGGGCAGCACGCTGACCACGCTGAGCAATACGGCGACCGTCAATCATGACACCAGCGGTGGCAAGCCTCAGGTGGTGGACGGAAATACCAGTAACAACCAATCCACGACGACCGTTACGGTGCAGGCCTCGCGTCTGGCGGGATATGTCTATGTGGACAGCAATCTGGACGGTGCGCGCGGCACCAGCGAAGGACTGGCGGGGCTCGATGTGTGCCTGTCCGGCACCGACGCCTACGGCAACACCATCGGTGCCGGTTGCAGCCTCAAGGTCACCCCAGGCGCGGATGGCAGCTTCAGCTTCCCGGGGCTGCCGCCGGGCAATTACACCCTGACCCGGGCCGCCGACAGCAACTACTTCGAGAGCCGTGCCATCGTGCCCAGTGGTGCTCCCGGCGCGGTTTCCAGCCCGAGCAGCATTGGCAGCATCGCGCTCACCGCGGGCGCCGACTTGCCCAATTACCTGTTCGAGTTGCTGCGCAAGTATTCGGTCTCGGGCTATGTGTTCGAGGACAAGAACGGGAATAACGTGCGCGATGCGTCCGGCGATCCCGGCTTGCCCAACATCCAGGTCACCCTCACGGGGACCAGCTTCTCCGGGGCGGCGGTCAGCCTGTCCACCAACACCGGAGCCGATGGCTCCTACGCGTTCAACAATGTGCCGCCGCCTTCGGCGGGGACCACCTATCAGTTGCGGGAACCCACCCAGCCTCCGGGGTACAACGACGGCTACGAGCAGAATGGCTCCAGCGGCGGGGTTGTGTCGGGCAGTAACAGGTCGGATGTGATCACCCTGGCGGTGGCTGATTTTGCAGCCTCCCAGGCGCTCACGGATCGCAACTTCGGTGAGTTGAAGCAGATCTTCTCGCTGGATGCGGGGTTGTCGCTGGTGGTGTGTTTTGACAAGGACAACAGTGGCACCTGCGACCCCACCGATGCTGGCATCGCCGGGGTCACCATTACCTTGGTCGGGCCCTCGGGTACGCGGACGGTGACCACGGATAGCAGCGGCCGTTATGACTTCGGTCCGCTTCCGGTGGGCACCTACACGGTGACGGAGACCCAGCCCGCCGGCTACCTGGACGTCAAGCCGCCCATCTGCGCCCACAATGTGCTGGATACCTGTAATGCGACGGGGCAGAACCAGTTCACCGTGGTGGTGACCTCCAGCTTCGCCGGAGCCTCGCTCCAGTTCCCGGAGATGAAGGGCAGCACGGTCTCCGGCACGGTGTATCAGGATGCCAACAACAGCCGCACGGCGGACAGTGGCGAAGGCTTGCCCGGCGTGACGGTGCGGCTCGTCAATCTGGACACGGGGGCGGTGGCCACGGTCACCACCGACGCCAACGGCCGTTACGAATTCCCCAGCCTGCCGCCGGGCAGCTACGCCGTCGAGGAAAACCAGCCAGCGGGTCTGGGGGATGTGGATGCCATTTCCGGGAGCGGATGCGGCGGAACGGTCGCCAGCGCCAATCGCATCCAGGGCATCGTGGTCAGCCAGGGCAGCAGCGCCACCAACTGTGACTTCCGGGACCGGGGCGCCACGCTGGCGGGCAAGGTCTATATCGACCAGAACAAGAACGGGCGTTTCGATTCCGGGGAAACCGGCGTTTCCGGCGTAACCATCACCCTGGGTGGAGCCTCGAGCAAGACTGCCACCACTGACGCCAGCGGCAACTACAAGTTCAATGGCCTTGCGGCAGGCTCCTTCCGGGTTTCCCGGGGTGAGGTGGTGCTGCCTTCCGGGACCTTCCTGACGGATGGCCAGAGCCAGATCGGTTCCCTGAGCGGCGTGATCGAAACCAACGCCATCGGCAACATTTCGGTCACCGCCGGGGCGGATGGCACCGAGTACAACTTTGCCCTGGTGCCGTTCGACCCCTTGCGGATCACCGGCGTGGTCTACAACACCACCACGCGCAAAGCCATTGCCGGGGCGCAGGTGGTGCTGGCAGGGCCCACCGGGTTCGACCCGGCCCAGCATCTGGTGGGCGGTTCGACGCGTCTGACCCAGACCACCGAAGCCACGGGGGCCTACGAGTTTGACCTCGTGCCTTCGGCGCCTGCGGGCGACTACCGGGTGTCGGTCACCTCTCCGGCCAACTATCTGGCCTTTCCGTCGGTGACACTGCCGCCCTGTACCGCTTCGCTGGCCGTGCAGCAGACTCCGGCACCGGCCAACGTCCAGTCCAGCAACATCCCGCCGGCGCTGGGCACCCCCACGCACACCGCGGCCGCTTGTGCTTCCACGTCGGCCAGTCTGGCCGCCGGTGCGGGCACGACCCAGTACTACCGCGCCCTCATCCTGGTGCCCGGTACGTCGGCCAGCGTGCTGAACAACCACATTCCGCTGGATCCCCAGGGCGGCGCGATCCTCATGCAGAAGACCACGCCCAAGGTCACCGTGTCCAAGGGCGACCTGATCCCCTACACCATCACCGCCACCAACACCCTGTCCGTGGCGCTGACCAACGTCAATGTGGTGGACCAGATGCCGCCGGGGTTCAAGTACCGGGCGGGATCGTCCACGGTGAACGGGGTGAAGGTGGAGCCGCTGGTGACCGGCCGGGTGCTGACCTGGACCGGGCAGAACTTTGCCGCGGGCGAGAAGAAGACCTACCAACTCGTGCTGCAGGTCGGGTCCGGCGTGGGTGACGGGGAATACACCAACCTCGCCTGGGCCCAGAACACGCCGGGCACGACAGGTTCGACCCCTGCGGCCACGCTTTCAAACGTGGCCGATGCCACCGTGCGCGTGGTGCCGGACGCCACCTTCGACTGCACCGACATCATCGGCAAGGTGTTCGACGACAAGAACGCCAACGGCTACCAGGACGACGGCGAGGTCGGCATTCCCAATGTCCGGCTTGCCACGGCGCGGGGTCTGCTGATGACCACCGACGCGGAAGGGCGCTTCCACATTCCCTGCGCCGCTGTGCCCAATGCGGACCGGGGTTCCAACTTCGTCGTCAAGCTGGACGAGCGCACCTTGCCTTCGGGCTTCCGGGTGACCACCGAGAATCCGCGGGACATCCGCGCGACCCGGGGCAAGATGAGCAAGATCAATTTCGGGGCGACGGTTCATCGGGTGATCCGGGTGGATCTGTCCGGGGCCGCCTTTGCACCGGACCAGACGCTGCTGTTGCCGGAGTGGGCGCGCAAGTTCGAGGGTTTGCCCAACATCCTCAAGGAGCGTCCGTCGGTTGTGCGGATTGCCTACCGCCGGGGTGCCGAGCCTGCCGATCTGGTGGATGCCCGCGTCAAGGCCCTGCGTGACGATATCCGAAAACGCTGGGAGGCTCAGTCCGGCCGCTACCAGCTCATCGTTGAAGAAGAAATCGAGGCTGCCAAATGATCAGCGCACGCCGTAAAACGATAGCCATACTGATCGGCCTGATGTTCGTCGGCGCCCACGCCCAGGACGCCGGTCAGGCGCCCGCTCCCACCCCCGCCAGCAGCGCGGGGTTGCGGGGCAAGATGCAGGACGACAGCAAGACTTTCGTCCATGACATGCCGCCCTCGTCGGAACGGCAGATGACCGTGCTGATGCTGTCCACCGGACTGTCGGCCAGCGACATCCAGACCATGCGTGTGACCACCGTGCCGGTGGAGGCTCCCATGGTCACCATGACGTTCCAGGACGAAGTGACCGGTGCCAACTTCAACTCGGGACGCGCCGAGTTGCTGCCGCTCTCCCAAAAGAAGCTGGAAGAAGTCATTGCCAAGGTGAAGGGCAAGCGCAACATCCGCTTCGAGGTGATCGGCCATACCGACATCCAGCGGATCAGCGCCGAGCTGCGGCGTATCTTCCCCACCAACCAGGAACTCTCCGAGGCCCGGGCCCTGGCGGTGGCCGGCTATCTCAAGGACAAGCTGGGTCTGGCCGCCAACGCCTTTACCGTCAAGGGCAAGGGCGAGAGCCAACCGGTAGCCTCCAACCGGACGCCAGCGGGCATGGCCCGCAACCGGCGGACGGAGGTGCGTGTCTGGTACGACGAGCAAAGCAAGCAGCCCCCAGGCGAGAAGCATGTGGTGCAGGCCAGCAGCAGTTGCGGGGGCGGTGGCGCACCTTCGACGGTGGACCTCCCCTTCCGCATCACCATCGACGGCGAGCCGATGGACGACAAGCTCTGGCCGGAGGCAGACCGCCAGCGCTGTGTGGACGTTGGGTTGGAACGGGCGGACATCCAGGTCAAGTACGATCCGATGAACGTTTCGCCGGCCCTCAATGCCTGGGTGACGCCCAATGGCGCACTGCGGGGCGAGGCGATGGAGTTTTCCTCCTACGCCAACTACGTGGTGTGGATCCGCAAGGCGGAGGTCCGGATATTCACCAAAGGCCAGCGGCCCCAGCAGACGCCGTTCGCGGTGGTGCCCCTGGAGATCGGCGGCAGCGCCAAATGGACACCGCCCAAGGATGCGCCGACGGATCTGCAGTTCCTGCTCCGGGTGTATGACGAGAAGGGTCGTTTCGACGAAACCGCCCTCAAGCAACTGACCCTGCTCGAACGGCGGGTGGCCGCCAGCGATCTGGACAAACCCGAACGGGAACGGCTGACGGGCTACGGTGAAACCAGCCTTCAGCTGCGCAACATCCCGGTTTCGGGCGGCACGGTCACCATCAGCGGCAAGAACATCCTGCCTGGCGAGACGGTGACGGCGCTGGGTGCTCCCGTGCCGGTGGACCCGAAGGGCAAATTTGCCACCCGCCAGATTGTTCCGGCGGGGCCGGCGGCGGTGGAAGTGGCGGTCAAAAATCCGAAGGGCGAAGGCCGTACCTTCCGCCGCAATCTCACTATCGCCGACAAGGACTGGTTCTACGTGGCGGTGGCGGACCTGACCGCCGGCCGGCAATCCACCACCGGGCCGGCCAAGCTGGTAACGGCTGACAGTTCCGACCATTACGACAAGAAGACCTATATCGACGGGCGTGGCGCCTTCTACCTCAAAGGCAAGATCAAGGGCGAGTATCTGCTCACGGCCTCGGCCGATACCCGCGAAGGGCCGTTCAAGGATCTGTTCAGCAACTTCACTTCCAAGGATCCGCAGTACCTGCTGCGGCGTCTGGACCCGGATCGCTACTACCCGGTCTATGGGGACGATTCCACCATCGTGGATGACGCACCCACCCAAGGCAAGTTCTTCGTCAAGATCGAAAAAGGTGACTCCCACGCCATGTGGGGTAACTTCCAGACCACCTGGACCGGGACGGAGCTAACCCAGTACAGCCGCGGACTCTACGGCGCCAACGTGGTCTGGCACACGGACGCCACCACCCAGTACGGTGAAAAGAAGGCCAGCGTCAATGTGTTCGCCGCCCAGCCGGGCACGATCCAGTCCCGCGAGGAATTCCGCGGGACGGGCGGGTCCCTCTACTACATGCGGCGGCAGGACATCACCCAGGGCTCGGAGCGGGTGTGGGTCGAGATCCGCGACCCCGTGTCCGGCATGGTCCTGGAACGCCGCGCCCTGACGCCGGCGCAGGACTACGATGTGAATTACCTGCAAGGCCGGCTGACGCTGCGGGCGCCGCTGGGTTCGACGGCCGATGGCAGCACCCTGGTGCAGAACGGCAGTTTGTCCGGCAATCCGGTTTATCTGGTGGTGACCTACGAATACGCCCCGACGCTGGTGAGCATGAAAGGCACGGCGGTGGGCGGCCGGGCCAGCACCTGGATTACCGAGAACGTCCGGGTTGGCGCCACCACCTACCGCCAGGGGGATGACGGGGCGGACCAAAAGCTGCAGGGGGTGGATGCCACGTTCCGTTACAAGCCGGGTACCTTTGTCAATCTGGAAGCGGCGCGCTCCTCTGGCGCCGGCGTGGGTACGCTCAGTTCCATTGACGGCGGTTTTGCCTTCAATCAGCAAACGGTGACCGGCGCACGCGCCGGCGCCAAGCGGGTGGAAGCCCAGGTGGATCTGTCCGAGGTGAGCGACAAGGCCAAGGGCAAGATCGCCGGCTACTACCAGGATCGGGAGCAAGGCTACTCCGGGCCTGGCCAGGTGGCCCCGGGCGAGGCGGTGACCCAGCGCGGGCTGTCCGCGGCCGTGCCCATCACCGACCGCACCGACGTGCTGGTGAAGGGGGACGCGCGGGTGGCCACCAGCCAGTCGGTGAAGGCGGTGGAAGCGGCGGTGCGGCAGAAGCTGACCGAAGAGGTGAGCGTGAGCCTGGGTGCGCGCAAGGATGACCGGGACACCCAGATCCCCAACGCCAGCGCGCTGCTTTCCCAGACGGGCAACCGGACCGACGTGATCGCCCGGCTGGACTACAAGCCGCTGCTGTCCACGCTCGATGTGGCGGCCCAGAACAACCCCGAGCCGCCGCCCGATGGCAGCGACCCCAACCGCAAGCCCTTGGCCAACGCCCAGGCACTGGCGCGCCAGCCGTGGGAAGTGTACGGCTTCGTCCAGGGCACGGTGGAAAAGAGCGGCAACCGCCAGGACAACGATCGGGTGGGTGTGGGCGGTGCCTACCAGGTCAATGACCGCTTCAAACTTGGCGCGGAGGTGTCGGCGGGCGACGGCGGCCCGGGCGGCAAACTCTCCGGCGACTACCGCATGGACGACCGCAGCAACGCCTATCTGGCGTACTCGGTGGAGACCGAGCGGCCGGACATGGCTTACCGGGGGCGTTTCGGCAATCTGGTGGCGGGCAGCCGCTACCGCCTGTCGGAAAACGTCGGCCTCTTTGGCGAATCCCGCTGGGCCAACGGGGCCGGGCCAAACAGCCTGATGCATGCCTTCGGCGTCGATCTCGCGCCAACCGACCGGCTGACCACGGGCATCAAGGTGGAGTCCGGCTGGTTGAGCGATCCTCTGGCGGGAGATCTCAAGCGCCGTGCCATCGGCGTTTCCGCCGCCTACAAGTACGAGCGGATGCGTCTTGCCAGTGGGCTGGAGTTCCGCGACGAGAGCGGCACCATCGCCAACCGGCGGGTCTGGCTGATGCGTAATTCCCTCAGCTACCAGGCCAACGTGGCGTGGCGGATGATCGGCAAGCTCAACTTCTCGCGCAGTTCCTCGTCGCTGGGCGCGTTCTACGACGGCGACTTCACCGAGGCCGTGCTGGGCGCCGCCTACCGGCCGGCGGACAACGACCGCTGGAACACGTTGTTCAAGTACACCTACTTCTACAACCTGCCGTCGCCCGGACAGGTGGCTGCCTACAGCAACCAGGTGGCGGACTACGCCCAGAAAAGCCATGTGGTGTCGGTGGACACCATCTACGACGTCCGGCCTTGGGTATCGGTGGGTTTGAAGTACGGTCGCCGCTGGGGGCAGTTGAAGCCGACCAAGCTGGCGGGCGACTGGTTCGACAGCACCGCCGACCTGTGGGTGCTGCGGGGCGATTTCCATGTGGTCCGTCAGTGGGATGCCGTCGTCGAGGCGCGCCGTCTGCGCGCCAAGGAAGCCGACGACGCCCGGACCGGTCTGTTGCTGGCCGCCTACCGTCATGTGGGCGAAAACGCCAAGCTCGGCCTGGGCTACAACTTCACCGATTTTTCCGACAATCTGACCGATTTGTCCTACCGCAACCGGGGCTGGTTCATCAACGTCCTGAGCGCCTGGTAAAGAGCGGTCAACGTCCCCTCGTGCCCCTGCCACCCGTCAGTCGGGGTGGCAGGGGTGTTTTTTTGATATTGGCTGTTTCTATTGTTTTCATGGGCTTAAGCCGCGATCGCACGGGCTTCGGCCACGATTTGTTGCAGTTGGGCGGCGAAGGCGGGGGGACCGGCTTGCGCCTTGAGTCCCAAGGTTTTTTCTGCCCTGAGCGTTCGCGTTCGGGAGCGGTCAGGACCCGCCGAGTCGGGCGACGACGACACCAGGCAAGGGGGGCTGCGCTATCATGGCCGGCAATCTTCACTGGGATTCACGATCCGGGCCATGAAACTCCTGCGCTACCTGGCTTTCGGGCTGGGCGGTGTCGTTGCCGTTGTGACTGCTCTCGTACTGGTGGTGTACCTGCTGGTGGACACCGACAGGCTGCAGTCCGAACTGGTGCAGCTTGTCCAGGTAAAGAAGCAGCGCGCCTTGCGCTTCGACGGCGACTTCGAACTGCACTTCCTTCCCAGCCTCGGCGTGCGTATCAGCCGGGCGGGTCTTTCCGAGCACAAATCCGAAAAGCCTTTTGTCACCGTCGAGGAGGCGCGGGTATCCCTCCAGTGGCTGCCCTTGCTGCAGCGGGAGATCGTGGTCGATCAGGTGGACATGCAGGGCGTGATGGTGCGGCTGATGCGGCGCGCGGATGGCAGCCTGAACGTGGATGACCTCCTCCGGCCGGAAAAGGAATCCCACACCGTCCGTTTCGATCTTGCCCGGGCCCGTGTGAAGGACCTCTCCATCCAGGTCGAAGACCAGCAGGCGGGGCGGCGCCTGCAACTTGAGGAGGGGCGTTTGCTGGCCTCCCGCCTGGCAAGTGAAGCGCAAGGGCATCTCGAACTCGAGGGCAGGTTGGGCATGGACCATCCGGAAGCCCGGGGCGAGTTGACCCTGGACGCGGATTACAGCATGAACCTGCCGGAGAAACGCTTCGATCTGGACAAGCTGAATCTGCGCCTGAACGGGCAATTGGCCGGTGTCGAAGGGCTGGAAATGGCGCTCACGGCAAGCCAGTTCCGCTCCGATCTGATGCGGGGGAGTGCTGAACTGGAGAAGCTGGAGTTTTCCGCCCAGGGCAAGCAGGGGGACGAGCGGGGGCATTTGCGTATCAATCTTCCCCGGGTGGTGAGCCAGAAGGATGGGGCGCGGCTCGATGCCCTGAGCGCCACGTTCCAGCTCACCGGCAAGCATCGCAGCCTGCGCGCCGCGGCCACCTACGAAGGGCTGGATGCGGATGCCAAGTCAGTCCGGGCCACCAAGTCCAATCTCGACGTGGAAGGCCGTGTTGGCGAAACCGTGCTCAAGCTGGCGGTTGCGTCGCCGTTCAGTGGCCGCGTGGGCGAGCAACTGCTGGAGTTCTCCCCCCTGCAGGGGCAGGCGGAGCTGACGCACCCGCGCCTCGCCAAACCGCCACTGGTGTTTCCGCTCAAAGGCAAGGCGCGGCTCGATCTGGCGAAGGCCGGCGGCAGCATGGATCTGCAAACCCGACTGGAAGCAGATGCGCTGCGACTCAAGGCGGCTTTGCAACTTGCCCGCAATCCGATCGATATCCGGGTGGATCTGGAAGCGGACCGACTCGATCTGCGTCCCCACTTCGTGGCTGCCCCAGCCAAGGGAGCGCGGGAAGCTCCCCTGGATCTGGCCTCGTTCCAGTTGCCGGAAGGGGTGGCGTTTGCCGGTGGCGTGCGAATCGGCCATTTCTGGTGGGGCGAGACGGAGGCCAGCGGCGTGCGCGCGGAGCTGAAGGCTCGTGATGGCAGGCTGGAACTGGGCCCGGTTGCCGCGGCGGTATTCGGCGGCAATCTGAGCGGCTCCATGAGTCTGGATCTGGCCGCCGGGCGCATGGCCATGCGCCCGGGTTTCACTCAGGTTGCGCTCAAACCCCTGCTGCATCAGGTACTGGGCTGGGAGGCCGTCAGCGGCAAGGGGGATCTGGCCCTGGAACTGGAAGGCGCTGGAGACAACTGGCCGAGCATGCTGGAGTCCCTGGCCGGGAGCGGACGGCTGACGGTACGGGAGGGGGTCGTTCGAGGCATTGACCTGCAGCAGGCCTTGCAACGCTTCCGGCCGCGGGTTGTGGACCGGAAGAATGTCGCCGAGGACGTGAGCGCCACGGCCGAGACCGAATTGCGCGGCGTGCAGACCAGCTTTCGGCTGGCCAACGGGGTGGTGGCGAGCAAGGACTGGGTGCTGACCACCCCGGCGTTCCGGGTGGCAGGCGCCGGTGAGCTGGATCTGCGCAACGCCCGGGTGGAACTGGACGGCAAGGCCACGACCCAGGCCACCACCGGCGATCTGGCCATCTACAAGGGCCTGGAACTGCCCCTCCACCTGGCAGGGCCATTGCGTGGCCCGCGGCTTGAGTTCCGCTATGCCGATCTGAAGCTGCAGCCCGCCGCAGGGGGACCGGCCTCATCTGCCCAGCCCTCCTCCCCCCAGGGGAAAGCGGGTGCCGGGAAACCGGCTCACAAGCGGTAGGTATCGTTCCCCTGCCTGCCGGTGCGGGAGAGGCTGCCCGAAGCGGCCGGCCAGGGCGTAAAATCTCCTGTTCTGTCAAATTGACCCGGAGATTTCCACCATGCCGCAATACCGCTCCCGCACTTCCACCCATGGCCGCAACATGGCTGGCGCTCGCGCCCTGTGGCGCGCCACCGGCGTGAAGGAAGGGGATTTCGGCAAACCCATCATTGCCGTGGTCAACAGCTTTACCCAGTTCGTGCCGGGCCATGTGCACCTGAAGGATCTCGGGCAACTGGTGGCTCGCGAGATCGAAGCCGCCGGCGGTCTGGCCAAGGAGTTCAATACCATTGCGGTGGACGATGGCATCGCCATGGGCCACAGCGGCATGCTCTACAGCCTGCCCTCCCGCGAACTCATCGCCGACAGCGTCGAATACATGGTCAATGCCCATTGCGCCGACGCCATGGTGTGCATTTCCAATTGCGACAAGATCACCCCGGGGATGCTCATGGCTGCCCTGCGGCTGAACATTCCCACCGTGTTCGTTTCCGGCGGACCGATGGAGGCCGGCAAGGTGAATTGGGGCGGGAAGACCATCGCGGTGGACCTGATCGACGCCATGATCAAGGCCGGCGACAGCAAGTGTTCCGATGAGGAGGTGGCCGAGTTCGAGCGCTCCGCCTGTCCCACCTGCGGTTCCTGCTCCGGCATGTTCACCGCCAATTCCATGAACTGCCTGACCGAGGCGCTCGGCCTGTCCCTGCCCGGCAATGGCTCGCTGGTGGCCACGCACGCTGACCGCCAGGGCCTCTTCCTGCGGGCGGGGCGGCTGGCGGTCGAGCTGTGCAAACGGTATTACGAGCACGACGACGCGAGCGTGCTGCCCCGGACGATTGCCAGTTTCCAGGCCTTTGAGAACGCCATGAGCCTGGACGTGGCCATGGGCGGTTCCACCAACACGGTGCTCCATCTGTTGGCGGCGGCACGGGAGGCTGGCGTGGACTTCACCATGAGCCACATCGACCGCATCTCCCGCCGCGTCCCCTGCCTGGCCAAGGTGGCCCCGGCCACGCAGGATTACCACATGGAGGACGTGCACCGGGCCGGCGGCATCATGGGCATTCTGGGGGAACTGGACCGGGCCGGCCTCATCCACCGGGATGTGCCCACCGTGCATAGCAAGAGCCTGGGGCAGGCGCTGGAGCATTTCGACGTGCTGCGTGCCCGGGACGTGGGTATCCGGGATTTCTTCCGCGCCGCGCCGGGGGGCGTGCCCACCACCGTGGCCTTCTCCCAGGACCGCCGTTACCCGGAACTTGACCTGGACCGCACCCGGGGCTGCATCCGCGACAAGGCCAACGCCTACAGCCAGGACGGCGGGCTGGCCGTGCTCTACGGCAACATCGCCAAAGACGGCTGCATCGTCAAGACTGCCGGGGTGGACGACAGCATCCTCACCTTCACCGGGCGGGCGCGGGTGTGCGAGAGTCAGGACGAAGCCGTGGAGAAGATCCTTAGCGACCAGATCGTGGCCGGCGACGTGGTCATCGTCCGTTACGAGGGGCCCAAGGGCGGCCCCGGCATGCAGGAGATGCTCTACCCGACCAGCTACCTCAAGTCCAAGGGCCTGGGCAAGGCCTGCGCCCTGCTGACCGACGGGCGTTTCTCGGGCGGCACCTCGGGGCTTTCCATCGGGCATGCCTCGCCGGAAGCCGCTGAAGGCGGCGAGATCGCCCTGGTGGAGGAAGGCGACACGATCCACATCGACATTCCCAACCGCAGCATCCAGTTGCAGGTGAGTGACGAAGAACTGGCGCGCCGCCGTGCGGCCATGGAAGCGAAGGGCGACCGGGCCTGGAAGCCGGTGAGTCGCCAGCGGGTGGTGTCGGCGGCGCTTCAGGCCTACGCGGCCATGACGACCAGCGCCGCCAACGGCGCCGTGCGCGATGTCAGCCAACTGACCCGCGGCTGATGGCAGCGGAAACGCCCCAGGCGCCGGCTTCGTCCCGGGAGCGGGTGGAGGCGGCGCTGCGCCGGCTGGGCATCGTCACCAAGATCCGGGAGTTTCCCCAGGGCACCCGCACCTGCGCGGATGCGGCCGCAGCCATTGGCTGCAGCGTGGCTCAGATTGCCAAATCGGTAGTGATGCGGGGGCGGCAGAGTGGTCTGCCGGTGGTGGTGATCGCCAGTGGCGCCAATCGGGTATGCGAGGCCAAGGTCTCGGCCCTGGTCGGTGAGCCACTGGGGCGCGCCGATGCCGCCTTTGTCCGGGCCGCCACGGGTTTTGCCATTGGTGGCGTGGCCCCGGTGGGGCATGTGGGCGCAGTGAAACTGCTGGTGGACGAGGATCTGCTGGCCTTGGGCGAAGTGTGGGCGGCGGCCGGAACTCCGAGCACGGTCTTCCCGGTCCACGCCAGCCGGTTGGCGACCTTGCCCGGTGCCCGCGTGGCCGATGTACGGGAACACCATGCCTGAGCGAAGGCCATCCGTGTGGCGCGTGCCCTGCCGCCTGGCCTCCGGCGGGCTCACCGATGGGTGAGTGGTGGCGGTTGGCCCGGTCGCCGTCCGTGACCCGGCGGGCGCTGAAGCTCGCCTTGGTGGTGGGCACGTTGCTTGGACTGATCAACCACCCCGAGGCCGTGTTCGCGCCCGAATTGGTGCCCGGGCGAGGCTGGCTGCAGATTGGTTTGACCTATCTGGTGCCCTACTGCGTCTCCACTTATTCAGCGGTGCAAGCCCTGAGGCAAAAAACCTGAATGGCCGGGGCGGCGAACCGCCCCGGCGCTGCCATCAGAGCTGCGGCGCCAGCCATTTGCGGGCTTCTTCCACCGCCATGCCGGTGCGGGCGGCCCAGTCTTCCAACTGATCCTGGCCGATCTTGCCCACGGCGAAATACTGCGCCTGGGGGTGTGCCAGGTAGAAACCCGAGACCGAGGCCGCCGGGGTCATGGCGTAGCTTTCCGTCAGCCCCATGCCCGCCCGGGCGGGGGCGTCCAGCAGGCGGAACAGGGCGCCCTTGGCAGTGTGGTCCGGACAGGCCGGGTAGCCGGGTGCCGGGCGGATGCCCTGGTAGGCTTCCTTGATGAGCTGCTCGTTGGACAGCCGCTCGTCCGCCGCGTAGCCCCAGTATTCCGTGCGCACCCGTTCGTGCAGCCACTCGGCGGCGGCTTCCGCCAGCCGGTCCGCCAGGGCCTTGAGCATGATCGCGCGGTAGTCGTCGTGAGCGGCTTCGAACTCCGCCAGCTTGGTTTCGATGCCGAGCCCGGCGGTGACGGCGAAGGCCCCCGCGTAGTCCGCCACGCCGCTGTCCCGGGGCGCGACGAAGTCGGCCAGGCAGGTGTTGGGCTTGCCCGCCGGGCGCTCGTACTGCTGGCGCAGACCGTGCCAGGTCATTAGCGCCTGGCCGCGGTGTTCGTCCGCGTAGAGTTCGATGTCATCGCCCACGCTATTGGCGGGGAACAGCCCGAACACGGCCCGAGCCTTGAGCCAGCCCTCGGCGACGATCTGCGCCAGCATGGCCTTGCCGTC
The DNA here is from genome assembly GCA_036824045.1 of Rhodocyclaceae bacterium. Lineage (GTDB taxonomy): Bacteria > Pseudomonadota > Gammaproteobacteria > Burkholderiales > Rhodocyclaceae > DAITAZ01. The sequence goes on along the minus strand of DAITAZ010000001.1, from coordinate 146,282 downwards.
CGCCAGTACATTGCGGGCAGTTTCGCCCACCGTGTCGTCCTCCAGGATCTTCGGGTAGCTGCCCGCCAGATCCCAGGTCTGGAAGAAGGGGCCCCAGTCGATGTAGCGGGCGAGTTCCTCCAGGTCCAGGTCGAAGGACTGCACGCCCAGTTGGCGCGGCACGGGCGGCTGGTAGCCCACCTGCCGGGCATGGGCGTCGCAGCAGGCCGGCGCCGTGGTCGCCCAGTCGCCACGGAAGCGGTTGTCCCGCGCTGCCTGCAGGCTGAGCAGCGGGATTTCCTTCTTGCCCGCATGCTGGGCGCGGATCTTTTCGTAGTCCGCCGCCAGTTCAGTCTTGAAGGACTCCCGCTGGCCTTCGGAGAGCAGGTTGGTGACCACGCCCACGGCCCGGGAGGCATCCGGCACATAGACCACCGGCCCGGAGTAGTGGGGGGCGATCTTGATGGCCGTGTGGGCGCGGCTGCAGGTGGCGCCACCGATCAGCAGCGGGATGCTGACACCGTCCGCGAAGCCCTGGCGCTGCATCTCGGCGGCCACGTGGCTCATTTCCTCCAGGGACGGGGTGATCAGGCCGGACAGGCCGATCACCTGGGCACCATGCTCCCGGGCGGCCTGGAGGATCTTCTCGCAGGGCACCATCACGCCCAGATCCACCACTTCGTAGCCGTTGCAGCCCAGCACCACCGCCACGATGTTCTTGCCGATGTCGTGCACGTCGCCCTTCACCGTGGCGATCACCACCTTGCCTTTGCTGGCGGCGCCGGTGCGGGCCTTTTCCGCCTCGATGAACGGCACCAGGTGCGCCACCGCCTGTTTCATCACGCGTGCGGACTTGACCACCTGGGGCAGGAACATCTTGCCGGCGCCGAAGAGGTCGCCCACCACGTCCATGCCCGCCATCAGCGGCCCTTCGATCACCGCCAGGGGCGGTTTGCCGGCGGCTTCCAGTCTGGCGCGCACCTCTTCGGTGTCGGCCACCACGAAGTCGGTGATGCCCTTTACCAGAGCGTGCTTGAGGCGCTCCTCCACCGGCTGTTCGCGCCAGGAAAGATCCGGCCCGCTGTCCTTGGCCTTGCCTTCCTTCACCGTCTGGGCGAATTCCACCAGGGCCTCGCCGGCACCGGCGTGGCGGTTGAGGACCACGTCTTCCACCTTCTGGCGCAGGGTGGGTTCCAGATCGTCGTACACCCCCAGCATGCCGGCGTTGACGATGCCCATGCTCATGCCGGCCTTGATAGCGTGGAAGAGGAATACGGTATGGATGGCTTCGCGCACCGCGTCGTTGCCACGGAAGCTGAAGCTGACGTTGGAGACGCCGCCGCTGATCTTGGCGTAGGGCAGGTTCTGGCGGATCCAGCCCACGGCGTTGATGAAGTCCACCGCGTAGTTGTCGTGCTCCTCGATGCCGGTGGCGATGGCGAAGATGTTGGGGTCGAAGATGATGTCTTCGGGCGGGAAGCCGATACCCACCAGCAAGTCGTAGGCCCGCTGGCAGATCTCCACCTTGCGGGCGTAGGTGTCCGCCTGGCCTTTCTCGTCAAAGGCCATCACGATCACCGCGGCGCCGTACTGGCGGCACAGCCGCGCCTGACGCAGGAACTCCGCCTCGCCCTCCTTCATCGAGATGGAGTTCACCACCCCCTTGCCCTGGATGCACTTGAGGCCGGCCTCGATCACCTCCCACTTGGAGGAGTCGATCATGATCGGCACCCGGGCGATGTCCGGCTCGGAGGCCACCAGATTGAGGAACCGGGTCATGGCGGCCTTGGAGTCCAGCATGGCCTCGTCCATGTTGATGTCGATCACCTGGGCGCCGTTTTCCACCTGCTGCCGGGCCACCGCCAGGGCGTCGTCGAAACGGCCCTCCAGGATCATCCGGGCAAAAGCGCGGGAGCCCGTGACGTTGGTGCGCTCGCCCACATTCACGAACAGGCTGTCCGCCCCCACGTTGAAGGGCTCCAGCCCCGACAGGCGCAGCTTCCGTTCCGGGTCCGGCAGTTTGCGCGGGGGAACGCTGGCGACTGCCTCGGCGATGGCGCGGATGTGGTCTGGCGAGGTGCCGCAGCAGCCGCCGACGATGTTCACCAGCCCGGAACGGGCCCATTCCACGATCTCGGAGGCCAGTTGTTCCGGCGTCTCGTCGTAGCCGGTGGGGGCCAGGGGATTGGGCAGGCCGGCGTTAGGGTGAGCGGAAACAAAACAGGTGCAGGCGTTGGAAAGTTCCTCCACGTAGGCGCGCAGATCCTTGGCGCCCAGCGCGCAGTTGAGGCCGAAGCTGATGGGCCGGGCGTGGGAGAGGGAATTCCAGAACGCTTCCGCCGTCTGGCCGGAGAGGGTGCGGCCGGAGGCATCGGTGATGGTGCCGGACACCATCACCGGCAGGCGGCGGCCCAGATCGGCAAAGAGCTTTTCCACCGCGAAGACGGCTGCCTTGGCGTTGAGGGTGTCGAACACCGTCTCGATCAGCAGCAGGTCGGCCCCGCCTTCCGTCAGGCCGCGGGCGGAATCGTAGTAGTCGTCCACCAGGGCATCGAAGGTCACGTTGCGGTAGCCCGGGTCGTTCACGTCCGGGCTGATGGACAGGGTCCGCGACGTGGGCCCGAGCACCCCGGCGCAAAAGCGCGGCTTGGCCGGATCGCGGGCGGTGAATTCGTCGCACAGTTCCCGCACCAGGCGGGCGCCGGCCACGTTGATCTCGAAGGCCTGGTCCGCCAGCCCGTATTCGGCCTGGGACACCCGGGTGCCGTTGAAGGTGCAGGTTTCGATGATGTCGGCGCCCGCTTCCAGGTAACGGCGGTGGATACCGCCCACCACATCGGGCCGCGTCAGCACCAGCAGGTCGTTGTTGCCCTTCAGTTCCTTGGGGTGATCCTTGAAGCGGCTGCCGCGGTAGTCGGCTTCGCCCAGTTTGTGCTGCTGGATCATGGTGCCCATGGCTCCGTCCAGGATCAGGATGCGGGCGGCCAGGAGGGCGCGGAGTTCTTCGGTGCGGTCGGCTTGCATGGTCTTACCTCGAGTCGGTCGGCGGGAGCGGCGAACCAAAGTAAAACGGCGCCGCAAACCGCTTCTAAAGGTTTGCGAGCGCCGTTATCCGTGTGCCGAGCCTGGCCCGCGCGGTTCAGGCGGGTCGCAACGCTCCTCGGCAGAGGCAAGGGAGTTTACGGGGTGCCGTCCGCCTTGCCAAGCCGCGCCGGGCTCCCGATTGTGGACCGGGTCACGGGGACGATCAGAAGGCCTTGGTGAGCTGGGCCTGCCATTGCTCCCGGCTGCTGGAGTAGAAGCCGAGGTTGGACCGGATGCGCGCCTGGTTCCAGCTCAGGGTGGCGTAGTAGCCACCGCCCAGATCCTTGCTCAGGGCCGCACCCAGGTTGCTTCGGGCGTCCTTCCGGGCTTCCTCCGCCCACACTTCGGCAGCCTGGTAGCGTGCGCGGGTGTGGGTGGCTTCCAGCGACAGGCGAAGGCCCCAGGGCAGGCTGCCGCGCAGGGCGAGGCCCGCGTGGACGGTGCGGTTGCTGTAGGCCGGGTCGGTGGCATCCTCGTCGCCGGCCCGCAGCGAGGGTTCCAGGGTCCAGTCGGAGCCGATGGTATGGCGCCAGGCCACGGACACTGCCGCGGAATGGCTGCTCATGGCGTCGGAATCGTCGAAGGTCCGACGCTGCAGGGGCAGGGCAAAGATGAGTACATCCCTTGAGCCCACAGTCCGGCTGACCTGCGGGGTGAGCCACAGGGTGCGGGCGTAGCCTGCGCTGTTGAGGTAGAGCCTGGCCAGGCCGAGCGGGAGATAGAGGTTGGTGCGCCCGTCGCCCACGGCCCAATGGGGCCCCGTGTCAATGGCCACTTGGGTGGTGTCGTACTGGTGGTAAGCCTGGTTGCGCACCAGCTCCAGGGAGGCGCGGCTCTGCCAGGCCAGACGTCCTCCCAGGGGGCGGATGTGCACGGCGTTGAGGGTGGCCAGCCAGGCGCTGTCCCGTTTGGGCATGCTCTCGCCGGACATGACGAAGGGCAGGCCGAAGAGGGTTACGTCGGCGCTCAGCGGGCCCGTGTTCACGTTGCTGTCGTGGCGCAAGCCGAAGGTGGCGGTGGCGACCCACTCCCTTGCCTGGGTCTGCTGCTGGTCCGCCATCTGGATGAACATGTGCAGCAGGTTGCGGGCTTCCTGGGGCGGGTTGCTTTCCAGCGCCCGGAGGAATTGGGTCCGGGCACGCTCGAACTCCTGGGAGCCAAGGTAGGCGCGGCCCAGTTCGGCCCGATAGACCGGATAGTCGTCCAGCGCCACCAGTTCTTCCAGCAGCCGGGCGGCGCTGCGGAACTGGCGCTGTTCCAGGGCGCACTGCCCGGCGAGAAACAGGCGTTCGTTGCGTTCGGCGCTGATGTCGAGTGTGCGCAGGGCCGCGCAGGGGGCTGGCGGCGAGGCCGCCTCGCACATGCCGGCGAGGGTGGCGGCCCAGATCAGGGCCGCGCCCGGGAGTAGCCGCCAGAGGTGCAGGGATAGTCTTTTCATCCGTGTATTCGGTGATGAAGCCCCGGGCGCGTCGGGGGGTCGTGCGCGCCCGGGCGCCGCGCCTTAGCGAACGGCGGCGAAGGAACCCTTGGCGCTCAGGGTGCTGGTGGCCACGAAGTTCCAGACCCCCTTGGCGGAGAGCGGGGCCGACACGGTGGTGCCCGAAACGACAGGCGCCGACAACTGACCGGAGATGGCGCCCGTGCCGGTGGTGACACCGGTGCTGGCGTCGGTGGTGGTCGGATAGGTGGTCGAGGTGACCGTGCCGCTGAACTTGCTGCCGGTGCCCGTGCCGGTGAAGGCCAGGTCGCCGATGCTGGCGCCGGTTCCGGTCAGGCCGGTGATGCTCCCGGTCTGGGTGGTGGTGCCGGTGCCGGAGAAGGTCACGCCCATGCTGATGGCGCCAGTGGATACGGATTTGACCAGGGTGCCGCTGCTGCTGTCGCTGACCAGGGCCACGGTGCTCCCGGTGTAGGTGGCGGAGCCGGCGGGTACCACCACCGCGGTGGGCGTGGTGGTGCCGTGGTGGCGGCCGGCGTCACGGCCGGCGCTCTGCACCCAGCCGTCCCAGCCGGGCTTGCCGGCGAGTGCCGAGGTGGAGGCTGCCAGCAGGGCCAGGGCGAGATACGAAGCTTTCATGAGTCGTCCTTTCAAAGATCAAGGGAGGGGGCCGGAAACCTGGGGAGAACGCTGGCCATCCCGACGGGGTGGCCGCGACGCCGGGGGACGCAGCGGTTACCCATCATCCGGATGCTCGGCACGGCGGGGGATCGCTTTCCCCCGCCCGGGAGGGGGCAGGGGGGCGGGCCCTGGGTGCGCGTTCCCCGGGGTGACCGGGTTGGCCGGTTCTTGCAGAACCTGCAAAGTGGGAAAAAATCCCACCGGCAGGTCTAATGTAGGCGGAGTGGTGGCTCACGTCAATCAGAAAATGGGAAATTTTCCCACTTAATTGTTTTTGGCCGCCATGCGATACTTCGTCCATGCCCCCGCTCCCTGACGACCACAGCCAAACACCCGCCGAGACGCCGGCCGTCAACCCCGTTCTCGTCCGGGCGTTGCGGCACGTGCTCCGGCCCCTGGTGCGGCTACTGCTGGCGCGGGGCGTGACCTATCCCTACCTGGCGGGGTTGCTCAAGGGCATCTACGTACAGGTGGCCGTGGACGACTTTCCCGCTCCCGGGCGCCGTCAGACGGACAGCCGCATCAGCCTCATGACCGGCGTGCATCGCAAGGATGTGCGCCGCCTGCTGGGTGAGCCGGCGGACCCGGCCACCGCGCCGCCCAACGTATCCCTGGGCGCGCGTCTGGTAGCGCGGTGGTGCGCCGAGCCCGCCTATCTGGACCCGGAGGGGCGGCCCCTGCCACTGCCGCGGCAGGCCCGGGCGGACGGTGGCGCCTCCTTCGACCGGCTGGTGGCGGAAGAATCCACCGATGTCCGCGCCCGGGCGGTGCTGGAAGAGTGGCTGCGCCTGGGGCTGGCGGAGCTGGACGCGGAGGGTCGCGTGTGTCTGCGCACCGGCGCCTTCGTCCCGGAAAAGGGCGAGGAGGAGAAGCTGTTCTACTTTGGGCGCAACCTGCATGACCACTTGGCGGCTGCCAGCCACAACGTGCTGGGCGGCCAGCCGCCTTTTCTGGAGCGTTGCGTGTACTCGGACGGATTGAGCGTCGAGGGTGTGGCGGCGTTGCGCGAGGAGGCGGAGGAACGCGGGATGGCCGTGCTGCGGGCGCTCAACCGTCGTGCAGGGGAACTCCGGGCGACGGGGGCGGCTGCGCCCGGGCAGCGGATGAACTTCGGCATCTATTTCTACAGCGAACCCGCCCCGAACGGGGCTGACGAAGGCGCTGACGGCGGTGATGAGCGTGCTTGAGCGCTCGGTGGCGCGCTGGGTACTGCTGGGCGTGCTGCTGCTGCCGGCGCTGGCGTTGGGCCGCGACAACCCGTGCGCGGACAAGCGCTGGATCGAGGCCCCGGTGCTGGCCTTGGGACCGGGGGAAGACCGGGGGATCGGCGGCACCGGGCGCGGGGACGACCGGGGCATCGGGGGGACCGGCCACCTTCCGCCGGAGCCGCAGGTGGCACGATCCCCGGGCGATCACGGTATCGGTGGAACGGGCATCGTCGGCGTGGTGTCGGGCTTTGCCAGCATCTGCGTCAATGGGCTGGAGGTGCATTTCGACGCCGCCACGCCGACCTTGATGGACGGCCGGCAAGCGGCTTCCAGCGTTCTGGCGCTCGGCCAGAGCGTGGTGGTGAGCGCGCAGGGTCTTGGGGGTGGTGAATATCGGGCGCGGAACATCGCCGTCGTGCACACCGTGGTCGGCGCCGTGGAGGCGGTCAATGCCGCCACTGACACGGTGCGCCTGCTGGGACAGACGGTGCGCCTGCCGACGGGCGCTGCCGCTCGCGTTCCAGTGGGCGCACGCCTGGCGGTTGCCGGGCATCGCCTGCCCGATGGCGTGGTGCTGGCCGCGCGGGTCGAGCTCCGCGATGGTGGGCCGGACAGCGTGCTGGGCACGGTGGCGGGGCTGCAGGCGGATGGATTCCGCGTGGGCGATCTGCTGGTCCGGATGGGGCCGGGTGCCGGGGGGCGCTTGCCGCGGCTGGGCGAGGAGGTGCTGGTGCGGGGCCGCGCCCTGCACGGCGTGCTCCAGGCCGAGGCGGTGCTGGCGGGGCCGGTGCGGGCGTTGGTGGGACCAGTGCGGGCGCTGAGCCTGCAGGGCTATGTGCGGGCAGCCCGGGCGGGTGGGCTGGATGTGGATGGGATCTGGGTGGAGCTGGGGCCGGCTGCGGCGCTGACGGCCGTGGAGCCGGGCAGTCGGGTGCAGTTGAGCGGCGTGCTCCGGGCCGATGGGCGGGTGCAGGCGGAACGCCTGCAGGTGGAACGGCCGGCGCTGCGGGATGGGGCTGGCGTGGGGCGGGCGGCGGGCCAGCGGGAGGGTACCGAGTCCCCAGCCGAGCCCGGACGCACCGAACGTGGCGCGACGGAAGCGGAACGTGGCGACGGCCGTGGCGCAGAGGGACGGGCCCCGGTTGAGGGCAGAAATGAAGCGGCGCGGGCGGAATCCACGCGGGCGGACATGATGCGGCCGGAATTACAGCGGCCGGACGCGACACGTCCGGAAATCCTGCGGCGTGAAGGCGCGTTGGTCCGTCCGGAGCGTGGGGGGCGGCGTCCATGATCGGAGTCCGGCGTGGGGTGGGGCGCGGGTGCGGCCGATGGCGGAACCGGGCGGTTGCCCTGGTGGCCAGCCTGGGCTCGGCGGTGGCGCTGGCCCAAAGCAGCGCCGAGGGGGTGTGGACCGCGAGCTTGGGCACCGATTACGCCGTGGGCTACTACGGTGCGAGCACGGCCACGCGCATCTGGTCCCACGCCTTGGGCGTGCGCTACGAGCACGGCGCTTGGCTGGCCAGACTCACCGTTCCCTATCTGTCCGTCGACGGTCCTGCCCGTGTGGTGGGCGACGGGGTTGGCGGCATCGCTTCGCCGGTGGCCACGGCGCGGCAGACGCAGAGTGGGCCGGGGGACGTGGTGGCGGCCGTGAGTTACGCCCTGGCCCTGCCCCAGGGCGAAGGCTGGCTGCTGGATGTGACGGGGAAGATCAAGTTCGCCACCGCCGATGCCGCCAAGGGCCTGGGCACGGGGGCCCGTGATTCGACCGTGCAACTGGATGTGGCGCGGGGCCTGGGGCCCTGGTCCCTGTTCGGCAGCGCAGGGTGGCGTTATATGGGCGACCCCGCCTGGGCGGATTTTCGCAACCCCTGGATATTCAGCGCCGGATTCAGTCGCGCGCTCGGGGCGGCCACGCGGCTCGGTGTGGCGATGGACTACCGCCAGCGCCTGCTGCCGGACGCGGCGCCACTGGCGGAACTCAGCGTCTTCGGCAGCTATCGGCTGGATGCCCGGCACAGGCTACAGGCCTACGTGGTGCGTGGCCTGGCCAATGGTTCGCCGCAGTGGGCGGTGGGCGGCACCCTTTCCCTGAGTTTTTGAGCGGCTCAGCCGCCCGCGGCGGGGAGCGTGGCGCGCAGCAGGTTTTCCAGCATCAGGCCGGACAGGGCATGGGCCGCCGGGTCGTCGGACTGGCCAAGGCGGGCGATGATGCGTTGCTGGTCAGCAGCGCTGCGGTTCTGGGAGAGTTTGAACTTGCCCTGGATCTCGCTGATCTCCATGCGGAAGGCGACCAGGCCCGCCAGTGTCCGGCGTTTGGTTTCTTCGCTCTGCACCGGGCCGTCCGGGTCGGCGCTGCCGGCGTCGTAGCGGTCCGTGAGCTGGGCGAGGAGCGAGAGGGTCGCGTCGGCGTCTTCCAGCAGGGTGCAGGTGCCGTACACGTGCACGGCGGCGTAGTTCCAGGTGGGCGGGTTCGGGCTGCCGTACCAGGTGCCCGAGACATAGGCGTGAGGCCCCATGAAGACAGCCAGTGCGGGGCCCCCGGCCGCGAGCGCTCGCCAGTGGGGATTGGCCCGGGCCAGATGGCCATAGAGCGTGCCCTGGGGGCCTTCCCCCGCCGCCAGGAGCAGTGGCAGATGGGTGGCGTAGGGCAGGCCGTCCATCTGGCTGACCAGGGTGGCGAAGGCGTAGTGGTCCATCAGGCTTTCCAGCCTGTCCGGGTCGGCCTCGCGGAAGTGGGCGGGAATGTACACGGGGAATTAGCCTTTGAATTCCTCGTTGCGGGAGGTTTCCTCCACCACCCCTTGCTGATTGAAATGCACATTGAAGCGCAGATCCGCGTTGTGGGGGTTCTCATACTTCCAGTCCCACACTTCCTGGTTCTTCAGGCCGAGCTGGGCGATGCGCCCGGGCTTGCCGAGCAGGCGGCGGACCTGGTCGCGGCTCATGCCCTTTTGCACCTTCGCGAAGTTTTCCTCGGTCAATACATTGCGGAAATCGCGCACGACGTGGTCGGGGCCAATGGTGGCCTGGTAGTTGCGCTTGCCCTCGGGCGTGCGGGCGAACTCCCAGACCACGCTGCCGTCGTCCTCCCGCCATTCCAGGGTGGGCGTGCCGTATTTCTGTCGCACGTCGTAGCCGGTGGAGACGCCGGGTTTGATTTCTTTCATCGCGGTGGTCACCGGGTTGTCCAGGTTGTCGCAGCCGGCCAGGCCGGCGCCGATCAAGGCCAGCCAGGCCAGGTATTGGCGGAGTTTCATGGTGTCGATCTTTCTCCCGTTGCGTGGAGCCAGTGTAGGAGATGGCCTGACACCGGTAAAGCGGGGGCGTGTGCTCCGGATGTTGCCCGCGGGTCAATGGGCTTGGGGCGGCGCGCGCCATCGCCACAGGTAGAGGCCGAAGCTGAGGATGCCGGCCGACATGAAGACCGCCATGGTGGCGGCCAGGCCCGCGGTGCTGCCCCACGCCAGGGGCGCGATGAGCGAGGCGGTGAGCGCATTGGAGCACATCTGGACAAAGCCCTGGCAACTTGCCGCCAGCCCCTTGCGATGCAGCAGGAGGTCAATGGCCAGCAAGCTGAGGCTGGGCATGGCCAAGGCCATGCCCAGGTTGTAGACGATGATGGGGGCGATGGCCCAGGGCAAGGCGGGTGGGCTCTGCAAGTTGAGCAGTACGTTGCCCGCGGCTGCGGTGGCCATGACCACGTAGCCGCAGGCAATGGTGCGCCGGGGCGAGAGCCGGCCCGCCAGCCGTCCGGAAAGATAGGAACCGAGCATCATCCCGGCCACGCCCGGAACGAACATCCAGGCAAAGCCCTGGGCGGAAAGCCCCAGATGCTGCATCAGGAAGACCGGGGCGGACAGCACATAGATGAAGAAGCCGCTGAAGTTGAAAGCCAGGGCCAGCACCAGCAGCATGAAGGGCGGCAGGGTGAAGGCATGGCCGTAGGCCTGGGCCAGGGTTACGGGGTGCAAGGGGTGGCGTTGCGCCGGGGGCAGCGTCTCGGGCAAGGCGCGCCAGCACCACAGGCAAACGCCGGCACTGAACAGCACTAGAAAACCGAAAACCGAGCGCCAGCCCAGCGCTGCGCCGATCAGGCCACCCAGGATGGGGGCCGCCGCCGGCGCCAGGGCAAACATGATTTGCACATGGGCCATGACGCGCTGGGCCTGGGCGCCGTGGTAGAGGTCCCGGACCATGGCCCGGCCGACAACCGTGCCGGCCCCCGCGCTGAGGCCCTGGAGCGCCCGTCCCAGCCACAGTATTTCGATGCTGGGGGCAACCAGACACAGGACCGACGCCAGGGCAAACACCGCCATGCCCGTCAGCAGAACCACCCGGCGGCCCAGCGCGTCGGCAATGGCGCCGTGCCAGAGGAGCATGAAAGCGTAGGGGGCCAGATAGGCAGTGAGTGTCTGCTGGACTTCGAGCTGGCTTGCCCCGAGTCCTTGCGCGATGTCCGGGAATGCCGGCAGGTAGGTGTCGATGGCAAAGGGGCCGATGGCCGACAGGGTCGCCAGCAGCACCGGCAAGTGGCGGTGCGCCGCGCCGGCGGCGGAACCGGGCGCTGGCTCCCCGCCCGGACTCACTCCACCTGCCTCACGTCCACCACGTAATGCTGGGTCTCGGCAAAGCAGGTGCTGGGCACGCCGATGTGCTGGTCATAGACCAGCGAGACGCGCTTGCCCATGCTGGTGTTGATCTTCTCCGCCACGGCGTCGTCGCGGACGCTGAAGGGGAAGATTTCGGCCAGCGTCCCGGGCATGGCCACCATGGCCAGTTCGCCTTCCCAGGTCTTGCACAGCCAGCCTTTGTGGGAGAACTTCTGCACGTAGCCGGCGCGCTCGCCGCTGGAGTAGCTCCAGTTCAGGGTGAGCCAGGTGAAGCCGGCAAACAGGGCTCCCCCCAGGATCAGGATGAGCAGGAACCAGCGCAGAAAACGCGGACGGCGTGGGGTGGGGTCAAGGGCGGATGGCATGGATGAGTTCTCCCGGGTGTCGGTATGGGTCTGGATTCAGTGCTCGGTAATGGGGCGCCGGTAGTGGATGGCTTCGGCCAGATGGGGCGCGGCAATGGCCCGGGCGCCCGACAGGTCGGCCACGGTGCGGGCGACTTTGAGGATACGGTGGTAGGCCCGGGCGGACAAATTGAGCCGGGCCATGGCATTCTTGAGCAGCAGGCTGCCCGCCGCGTCCGGTTGACAGTGAAGGTCCACCTCCGGCGGCGCCAGCGCCGCGTTGGGTTTGCCCTGGCGGTCAAGCTGGCGGGCCCGCGCGGCGATTACCCGCGTCCGCACGGTGGCCGAGTTGTCGCCCGTGGGCGGGCCCTGAAGTTCGGCATCCGAAGGCACCGGAACCTCCAGGGTCATGTCGATACGGTCCAGCAGGGGACCGGAGAGCTTGCCCCGGTAGCGGGCGATCTGGTCCGGTGTGCACCGGCAGCGCCCGGACGGGTGGCCGTGATAGCCGCAGGGGCAGGGGTTCATCGCCGCCACCAGTTGGAAACGGGCGGGAAACTCCGCCTGCCGGGCCGCTCTGGAAACGGTGATGTGGCCCGACTCCATGGGCTCGCGCAAGGCTTCCAGCACGCGCCGGTCGAACTCCGGGAGCTCATCAAGAAAAATCAAACCTTGGTGGGCGAGCGAAATTTCTCCGGGGCGCGGGATTCCGCCACCTCCCACCAGCGCCGCCGTCGAGGCTGAATGGTGTGGCGCCCGCACTGGGATCTTCTTCCAGTCCTCGACCCGGAACCGTCCCGCCAGGGACTGGATAGCGGCCGCTTCCAGCGCGGCTGCCTCGGTGAGCGGCGGGATGATGCCCGCGAGTCGCTGGGCGAGCATGGTTTTGCCGGTGCCGGGGGCGCCATACATCAGCAGGCTGTGCGCCCCCGCTGCGGCCACCTCCAGAGCGCGCTTGGCCTGGCTTTGGCCCTTCACGTCGAGGAGGTCCGGATACTCCGGGAGCGCGGTCGCCGGGGCTCCGGCATAGGGAGCGAGCGGCGCCTGCCCCCCCAGATGGGCGCACACTTCGAGCAGTGAGCGGGCGGCGATGACAGCCGTGCCCTCGGTCAGGGCGGCCTCGGGGGCGTTCTCCGCCGGCAGGACGAGGCTACGGCCGGCGCGGCCGGTGTGGACCGCCATGGCCAGGGCACCCCGCACCGGGCGCAGATCGCCGGTGAGCGATAGTTCGCCGGCGAACTCGTATTCGGCCAAGGCGGGTGCCTGCACCTGACCCGACGCCACCAGGATGCCGATGGCGATGGGCAGGTCGAAGCGTCCGCTCTCCTTGGGCAGGTCGGCGGGGGCGAGATTGACCGTCACCCGGATCTGCGGAAAGCTGAAATTGGCTGTCTGAATGGCGGCGCGGACCCGGTCCCGGGCTTCCTTCACCTCGGTATCCGGCAGCCCGACCAGGTTGAAGGCGGGCAGGCCGTTGCCCAGATGCACCTCCACCGTCACCTCTGGCGCGTCCATTCCGGCGAGGGCGCGACTGCGGACAACGGCTAGGGACATGGCGGGGACGATCGGGGGCTCAGAGACCCCCGAGTTTAACCGAGAGCCATGACGACGTGCCTTCGGGCATGGGTCAGGGCCCGACGAACACCGGCCGTGCCCCGATGCGCCGGTCGATGTCCGCCACCAGGGACTGATAGCGCGGACTCTCCGGTGTGCCAAAGCGGGCGCTGAATTCTGCCGAGGAAAGGTTTTCGGGTAGGTCCGACAGGGTGGGGAGGAAGTCTCCATCCACCACGCCGCGTGCCACGTAGGCCTGCAGGCGGCGGGCGCTTTCTGCGGAGGCGATCGCCTGCTTGCCCAGGCGGATGCCAGCCCGGTCGGCCGCCAGGTCGGCGAAGCTGAAGCCGGATCGGCCCTGAGCGTCCTGCTGTTCCTTTTGCAAGCCGATGACTTCGGCCATTTGCTCGCCGGCCAGGACGGTGACGGCGGCCGACACCAGAAAATGCTGCGCGGCGTCGTGGCGGCCCAGGGCGCTGAAGTTGATGGCCTGCAGAGGCGCGTTGGCGCTGGATTCCAGCAGTGCCGCCAAATTGCTGCCATAGGCGCGGGCGCCCAAGGCCACCAGGGCGGCCCGGTTCTCGGCCACCGGATCCTGGCTGGCTTCGCTGCGGATTCTCGCAAACTGCAGCACTGTGGCCAGGCCATCGGCCATGGACATGGTCTGGCCACGACGGGTGCCGCTCGCCAGTTCGTCCAGACGCTGGTTGTAGGCGAGCAGGCGCTTGCGCTCCGCGTCCGAGAGCAGGGCCAGGGCGCCGCTGCGCTTGAGCTTGGCAAGCGCCCCGGGTGTCCATTTGTTGACCACCAGGACGGGCGGAGCCAGTTCGATGCCCTGAATGCCGTTCAGAAACGCCTGCCCCTCCGGCTGCTGGCGGATGGCGTCCAGCACCTTGTCCCGTGCCAGGCGGGCGATGAAATCCGGAATTTCCAGCTCGCCGATGCGGGCGTTCTCCACCTGAAACAGTTCGCCTTCCGGCACGAGTTCTGCCTCCAGATTGGCGTAGCGGCCGAACGGGCTGAGCGGCAGCAGCACGGTGGCGCTGACATGGATCGCGTTCTTGCCTACGCTCACCTTGCTGGCGCCAGCCCAGATCCGCTGCAGGGTGTAATCCAGCATCAGTTGCAGTTCCTCTTCCTTCAGGTTGAGGCCGGGCTGACTCTTGGGGTTGTGGCGATGGACGATGTTCTTGATGGTCTGCAGGTCGACGGATTGGCGTTGCCGGGGCAGGTCCACCAGCGGGAACGATTGCAGGGCGAAGCCGGCGGCCAGCAAAGGGAGGCCCAGGACGATCAGGGCGGTCAGCAGAAGGAGGATGGTCAGACGGCGCATGACAATCAGCGATCACACAGGGAGTGTCGGAGTGTAGGGGTATTGCCGCCAGGATGAGGGGGGCGTGAGGGGGCTGGCGTGATGGATTTGGCGCGTGGCCGCGGGGGGTGGAAGTTTCGGCGATAATCGCCCGCATGAAACAGACCTTTGACTCGGGCGCAAAGCGCTACCGTGATCTGCCGGGCCGGCGCTGGCTGACGGTGATCTTCCGGACCATCCATCTGGTGGGGGTGGTAGGTGTGGGGGCGAGCGTGGTGTCGCCCGGCGCCGTGAGCGACCCGCGCCCGTGGACGCTGACGCTGGGCTTGTCGGGGGTGGCGATGATGGCGCTGGACGCGTACGCCAATCCGGTGCATTTCCGCCAGCTTGCGGGCCTGGGCCAGGTGCTCAAGCTGGGGCTGGTGGCGGCCCTGGTGCTCGACGCGGAGCGGGCCCACTGGTGGTTCTGGCTGTTGCTGGTGTACTCGGGCGTGCTTTCCCACGCTCCGGGTTCCCTGCGCCACCGGGAACTGGGGCGCAGGGCAGGGTAGCGGGGCGCCTACCTGACGCAATCCACGTGGTACACCACGGTGCCGTCGTGTTCTTCCTTCACCAGCCCGTGGATGTCCGTCTCGAAGCCGGGGAAGCGCAGGTTGAAGTCCCGGGCAAACTTCAGGTAGTTCACGATGGAGCGGTTGAAGCGCTCGCCCGGGATCAGCAGCGGAATACCCGGTGGGTAGGGGGTGACCAGCATGGCGGTGACGCGCCCTTCCAGCTCGTCGATGGGGACCCGCTCGATTTCCCGGTGCGCCATGCGGGCGAAGGCATCGGAGGGCTTCATCGCCGGCACCATGTCGGAGAGGTACATTTCGGTGGTGAGCCGGGCCACGTCGTTGGCCTTGTACACATCGTGGATCTGCTGGCACAGATCGCGCAGCCCCACGCGTTCGTAGCGGGGGTGCTTGGTCACGAACTCGGGTAGTACCTTCCACAGGGGTTGGTTGCGGTCGTAATCGTCCTTGAACTGTTGCAGTTCGGTCACCATGGTGTTCCAGCGGCCCTTGGTGATGCCGATGGTGAACATGATGAAGAAGCTGTAGAGGCCGCACTTCTCCACGATCACCCCATGTTCGGCCAGGTACTTGGTGACGATGGCGGCGGGGATGCCGAAGTCGTCGGCGAAGTCCCCATCCACGTCCAGCCCCGGGGTGATGATGGTGGCCTTGATGGGGTCCAGCATGTTGAAACCCGGCTCCAGCCGGCCAAAGCCGTGCCAGCGCTCGCCCGGCTTGAGCATCCAGGCCTCCCGCTCCTCGATGCCTTCTTCCGACAGGTCATCCGGACCCCAGACCTTGAACCACCAGTCGGCACCCCATTCCTCGTCCACCTTGCGCATGGCGCGGCGGAAATCGAGGGCTTCGGCGATCGACTCCTCGACCAGCGCCGTGCCACCCGGTTCTTCCATCATGGCCGCAGCCACGTCGCAGGAGGCGATGATCGCGTACTGGGGGCTGGTGGAGGTGTGCATCAAATAGGCTTCATTGAACACGTCCCGGTCCAGCTTGTGGTTCTCCGCGTCCTGCACCAGGATCTGGGAGGCCTGCGAGAGGCCTGCCAGCAGTTTGTGCGTGGACTGGGTGGCAAAGACCATGGATTCCTTGCAGCGGGGCCGGTCGGCGCCGATGGCGTGGTAATCGCCATAGAAATCGTGGAAGGCGGCGTGGGGCAGCCAGGCCTCGTCAAAGTGCAGGGTGTCCACCTTGCCGTCCAGTTCGTCCTTGATCGCCTCCACGTTGTAGAGCACCCCGTCGTAGGTGCTTTGGGTGATGGTGAGCACCCGGGGCTTGCCTTTCACCTGGCTGGCAAAGGGGTGGGCGGAAATCTTCCTCTGGATGTTCTCCCACTCGAACTCGGATTTCGGGATCGGGCCGATGATCCCGTAATTGTTGCGGGTGGGCATCAGGAACACCGGGATGGCTCCGGTCATCATGATCGCGTGCAGCACCGACTTGTGGCAGTTGCGGTCCACCAGCACGATGTCGCCGGGTGCGACCGTCGAATGCCAGACGATCTTGTTCGAAGTCGAAGTGCCGTTGGTGACGAAGAACAGGTGGTCGCAGTTGAAGATCCGCGCCGCGTTCCGCTCCGAAGCCGCCACCGGGCCAGTGTGGTCCAGCAACTGGCCCAGCTCCTCCACCGCATTGCACACGTCCGCGCGCAGCATGTTTTCGCCGAAGAACTGGTGGAACATCTGCCCCACCGGGCTTTTCAGGAAGGCCACTCCGCCGGAATGTCCCGGGCAGTGCCAGGAATAGGAGCCATCCGCCGCATAGTGGGTCAGCGCGCGGAAGAACGGGGGCGGCAGGCTGTCCAGATAGGCGCGGGACTCGCGCACCACATAACGGGC
Source organism: Rhodocyclaceae bacterium (assembly GCA_036824045.1). GTDB lineage: Bacteria > Pseudomonadota > Gammaproteobacteria > Burkholderiales > Rhodocyclaceae > DAITAZ01. The sequence goes on along the minus strand of DAITAZ010000001.1, from coordinate 129,662 downwards.
GATGAATTCCGGCGTGTCCTCGAACATGTGGATGAAGCCGTGCAGCTCCCGCAGCACGTCGTTGGGAATGTGGCGGCTGGTGCGCGTCTCCCCGTGCAGGAAGATGGGGATCTCGGCATTGCGCAGCCGGATTTCCTTCACGAAGGCCCGCAATTCGGAGATGGTTTCCTCTTCCTCGTTGGCCAGTTCCTCGTCGTCCACCGACAGGATGAAGCAGGAAGCCCGGCTCTGTTGCTGGGCGAACGAGGAAAGATCCCCGTAACTGGTCACCCCCAGCACCTCCATGCCTTCTTCCTCAATGGCCTTGGCCAGGGCGCGGATGCCCAGGCCGGAGGCGTTCTCCGAGCGGAAGTCCTCGTCGATGATGATGACCGGGAATTGAAAACGCATGGCGGTGGGCTCCGGCGTGCCGCCCTGGTGGCGGCGCCCCGCACGGGCGGGGCCTGGGGTCGAAAGAAATGACTCGTGCGCCGCAGGGGGTTACCACCGCGGCGAAGCGCAGGACTTTACACGACTTGTGTTCAGATTTTTGGCAACGTGACGCCCACCTGCCCCTGGTATTTACCGCCCCGGTCCCGATAGGAGGTTTCGCACACCTCGTCAGACTCGAAGAACAGCACCTGGGCGCAGCCTTCGCCGGCATAGATGCGGGCGGGCAGGGGTGTGGTGTTGGAAAATTCCAGGGTCACGTACCCTTCCCATTCCGGCTCGAAGGGGGTGACGTTAACAATGATGCCGCAGCGGGCGTAGGTGCTCTTGCCCAGGCAGATGGTGAGCACCGAGCGAGGGATGCGGAAGTACTCCACCGTGCGCGCCAGGGCAAAACTGTTGGGCGGGATGATGCAGGACTCCCCGTGCATTTCCACGAAAGAGTTCGGATCGAAGGCCTTCGGGTCCACGATGGTGGAGTTGATGTTGGTGAAGACCTTGAATTCGTTGGCGCAGCGGATGTCGTAGCCGTAGCTGGACGTGCCGTAGGACACGATCTTGCGCCCGTCCACTTCCCGCACCAGATTCGGCTCGAAGGGTTCGATCATGCCGTGCTGCTCCGCCATGCGGCGTATCCACTTGTCCGATTTGATGCTCATGGCTGGCCCGCGCTGCTTGCCCGTTGAAAGAAAAACGGAATTTTACGCACGGCGGGGGCTGCGCCAAAGCACTTATCGCGGGGGCGCGTCGCAAACGGGTTTGAAATCCCCCCGCCCCGCCCCTATATTGGCCTTTTCCCGGCGCGCAACGCGCCACCAACCGGACACCCCCCGCACCATGGAACAGTATCACGGCACCACCATCCTCTCCGTTCGCCGCGGCGCCCAGGTGGCGCTGGGCGGCGACGGCCAGGTCACCCTTGGCCACATCGTCGTCAAGGGCAGCGCCCGCAAGGTGCGTCGCCTCTACCAGGAGCGCATCCTGGCCGGCTTTGCCGGGGGCACTGCGGATGCCTTCACGCTCTTCGAGCGCTTCGAGGCCAAGCTGGAAAAGCACCAGGGCAACCTGCTGCGCAGCGCCGTGGAACTGGCCAAGGACTGGCGCACCGACCGGATCCTGCGCCGGCTCGAAGCGATGTTGGCGGTGGCCGACCGCAACAATTCCCTGATCATCACCGGCAACGGCGACGTGCTGGAGCCGGAGCTGGGCATCGTGGCCATCGGCAGCGGTGGCGCCTACGCCCAGTCCGCCGCCCGCGCCCTGCTGGAGAATACCGAGCTGGCGCCGGCCGAGATTGTCAAGAAGGCGCTCACCATCGCCGGGGATCTGTGCATCTACACCAACCAGAACCACACCATCGAAACCCTGGACTGAAGACAGAGGGCCGACCAGATGTCGCAAATGACGCCGCAGGAAATCGTCCACGAGCTGGACAAGAACATCATTGGCCAGGACAAGGCCAAGCGCGCCGTGGCCATCGCCCTGCGCAACCGCTGGCGTCGTGCCCAGGTGCCCGAGCCACTCAAGAGCGAGATCACGCCCAAGAACATCCTGATGATCGGGCCCACCGGCGTGGGCAAGACCGAGATTGCCCGCCGCCTGGCCCGGCTGGCGAATGCCCCCTTCATCAAGATCGAGGCCACCAAGTTCACCGAGGTGGGCTACGTGGGCCGGGACGTGGATACCATCATTCGCGACCTGATGGAAATCGCCATCAAGGAAGCGCGGGAGCAGGCCATGCGTGGCGTGCGCACCCGCGCCATGGACGCGGCCGAGGACCGGGTGCTTGATGCCCTGCTGCCTCCGGCGCGGCCGGTTGGCTTCCACGGGGATGCGGGCGGCAGCAGCGACGAATCCGTGGCGCGGCAGAAATTCCGCAAGAAGCTGCGGGAAGGCGAACTGGACGACAAGGAAATCGAGATTGAAGTGGCTGCGCCGTCCATGCAAGCGGAGATCTTCGCCCCGCCGGGCATGGAGGAACTCACCAGCCAGATCCAGGGCATGTTCCAGAACATGGGCGGGGGCCGCAAGAAGAACCGCAAGCTCAAGGTCAAGGAGGCGCTCAAGGCGATTGCCGACGAGGAGGCCGCCCGACTGGTCAATGACGAGGAACTCAAGGCCGCCGCGCTCAGAAGCGTGGAGCAGAACGGCATCGTCTTCCTGGACGAGATCGACAAGATCACCGCCCGCTCCGACGCCCACGGCGCCGATGTCTCCCGCCAGGGGGTGCAGCGCGACCTGTTGCCCCTGGTGGAGGGCACCACGGTCTCCACCAAATACGGCATGATCAAGACCGACCACATCCTGTTCATCGCCAGCGGCGCCTTCCACCTGGCCAAGCCCAGCGATCTGATTCCCGAGCTGCAGGGCCGTTTCCCGATCCGGGTGGAACTGGACTCCCTGTCCGTGCACGACTTCGAGAGCATCCTCACTCGCACCGACGCTTGCCTGACGCGGCAATACCAGGCTTTGCTGGAAACCGACGGTGTGCACCTGGAGTTCACCCACGACGGCATTCGCCGGCTGGCGGAGATTGCCTACACGGTGAATGAAAAGACCGAGAACATCGGCGCCCGCCGGCTGTACACGGTGATGGAGCGGCTGCTGGAGGACATCTCCTTCGAGGCTGGTCGTGGCGGCGCGCAGCAGGTCCGGGTGGACGCGGACTACGTCAACAGCCGCCTGGGCGAGCTGTCCCAGAGCGAGGACCTCGCCCGATACGTGCTGTAAGGCCGCTGGCTAGAAATCCAGCACCAGCAACTGGCGGCCGCTGGCCGCATCATCGCTCACCGACCGGAAACCCAGGTCGGTGAAGCGGCGGGTCTTGTGGCTGGAAACCAGCACCCGTCCGTGCCCGAACTGGCTGCGTACCCAGCTCACCCGTGCCGCCACCAAGGCCCGCGCCACGCCCTGGCCCCGTGCCAGCGGCGCCACCGCCGAGAGGTAGAGCACATGGGTGTTGGAGGCCCAGTCGGCAGCCTTCACCCCGCCCACCCCCAAGAGCGTTTCCCCCTGCCGGGCGAGGAAGAATCGTCGGTAGAGCGCACCCTCCCCGGGGCGCAGTTCCTCCCGCAGGCGTGGGGCGCCATAGCGCTCCGGATCTGCGAAGGCCTCGACCAGCAAGCCGCTGATCAACTCGGCCAAGGCTTGGTCATGCGCGGGCAACAGCGTGATCTCCATGCCCGGCAGGCCGGGCACTGGCGCATGCTCCGCGCCGCCCTTGCGCGCGCCTTTTCTGCGCCGCAGGACCGGGAAATCTCGGCCCGCCGGCTCGATCATTGCGTGATTGAACTGCTCTCCCATGCTCTGCCTCCAGATGACGGGCAGCGCCCGCCAGCAGGACAAGGCTGCGCCGGCAGTGTTACAGGGATGCGAGCCCCCGGAGGCTCAAGAAGCCCGGGCGGACGCCGTATTACGCAGCAGGGCCTGTCCCCAAGCCCAGCCACGCGAACGAGGAGGCCCGCATGTATGGCGATATCGACGACCGCACCCTGCAAGCCCGTATCCGCTCCACCGCGCTGTGCCAATACCTGCGCACGCTCGCCGAACTGACCGAGGAAGTGGAGCAGTTCCTGCTGTCAGGCGCGTTCTCGCGGGACCTCAATGTCGGGGTGGGCAAACTCTCCGGCGTCGGTCGCCAGGTGGGGTGGCGGGTGCACTGAGCATTGGCCTACCGCTCCACCCCCACCAGTTCTTCCATGCACACCGCCCGCCCGTAGGTGGCGGCTTTCTTCGGGCTGGAGATCTGGGGTTCGGCGTAGATCCCGCGGATGATGCGGTTGGCGATACGGGGCCCGTGGCCGCCGTCTTCCTCGTAGTGCTTGGCGGGGCGGTCCCGATCCCGGTCGCGCAGGGCCTGCAGGGCGATGTCGGTCATCCGTTCGCACATCTTGTGTTTCCAGGCGTCGGGGGCGGATTCGTCGACGGGGCCGCCGTGACCGTGGGCATGGGCGGGGCCCGCCCACAGGCAGAGAGCGAGCAGGGGGGCTGCGAAGGCGAGCGTGCGGGTCATGGTTGTTTGTCCTGCAAAGTGGTGAGGTAGGCGAGGACGTCCTGCATGTCCTGGGCAGAGAGGGTGTTGAGGACGCCGCCGGGGCCTTCTTCGTCATGGGGGCGCTCCCCCTTCACGTAGGCCTCCATCTGCTTTTTCAGGTAGCTGGTGTATTGCCCGACCAGCATGGGGAACTTGCCGCGGCCGCGGCCGGTGCGGCCGTGGCAGGCGATGCACTCTTTCTGGAAGATGCGTTCGCCGTTCTCCACCTTGCCTTCGGCGCGGGGAATGATCATCACCTTTTCCACGGCCAGCAGGCGGGTCAGGGCATCCTCATGGCCCTTGAACTCCGGGTGCTTGGTGGGTAGTTCCACTGCGGCCAGGTAGGCGGAGACGTCCACGATGTCTTCGTCCGGCAGTTCCCGCTCCTGGGTGTAGGGGAACATGGGGATGTTGACCCGCTTGCGGGCGCGGAAGGCGCGGAGCTGGTCTTCGAGATAGGCGGCGCGTTGTCCGCCCAGGCGGGGGTACTCGCCTTTTTTTCCGCCCTGGCCAAATTCGCCATGGCAGGCGGCGCAGGTGCCGTTGATCTCCTTGCCGCGGGCGGCGTCCTGGGCCGCCGCGACGGCGGGCAGGCTGGCAGCCAGGCACCAGAGGGCGAGGCGGAAGCGATGGGTCAGTCTCATGGTTGTCTCTCCACGGTTGTTGTGGCCGCAAGGGTGCGGCGTTTTGTCACGGGGGCGGGGTGCCGGGGGTGTTCGGCGGGCTATGGGATAATCCGCCGATGCAAATTCCATCGGTTTCCTCCGAAGGCGCCACCCGGCTGGCCACGCTGCGCAGGCTGGTCGCCTTGCGCTGGCTGGTGCTGGCGGCGGTGGCGCTGGGTGTATTCCTGGTGCCGCCGCTCTTGGGCATTGCCTTGCCCATGCTGCCGCTGGGGGCGCTGTTGGTGTTGTTGGCGGCGTTCAACAGTTTTTGCGCCTGGCAGTGCGCGGGGGCGGAGGAAGTGGACGCGGGCGAACTGGCGATCCAGCTCGGTATCGACCTGCTGGCCCTGGTGGTCCTGCTCTACTTGTCGGGGGGCGCGGCCAATCCGCTCATTTCCCTGCTGCTCGTGCCGGTGGCGGTGGCCGCGGTGAGCCTGCCCCACCGCCTGGCATGGCTGGTGGCGGCGCTGGCCAGCGCCGGCTACACCCTCCTGATGTGGGTCTATCTGCCCCTGGCGGTGCCGGACCCGGCTCGGGCGGCACAGATGCATCTGGCAGGGATGTGGCTGACCTTCGTGCTTTCGGCGGCGCTCATTACCTGGTTCGTGCTGCGGCTCAACGCCAGCATCCGGGAGCGGGATGTCCGCCTTGCCCAGGCGCGGGAAAATGCCCTGAGGGACGAACGGGTGGTGGCGCTGGGCGCACTGGCTGCCGGAGCGGCCCATGAACTGGGCACGCCCTTGGCCACCATGGCGGTGCTGGCGGGGGAACTGGAGCGGGAGCCCGGGCTGAGCGAGCAGGTCCGGGCGGATCTGGCGGTCCTGCGCCAGCAGGTCGGTGTGTGCAAGGGCATCATCACGGGGCTGGCGGGGCGCGCGGGCGCGGCGCGCAACGAGCAGCTCCACGCTCAGCCGGTGGATCGCTGGCTGGGTGCGCTCCATGGCCAGTGGCAGGCCCGTCATCCCCGGGTGCGCAGCCGGGTGCAGTTCGACGGCCCGGGGGGCATGCCCCGGGTTGCGGCCGACCCGACGCTCGCCCAAGGGCTCACCAGTCTGTTTGACAACGCTGCCCGAGCCAGCCGGGACGAGGTGGTGGTGGCCGTGGACTGGACGGAAGACCGGGTTCGGGTGGAGGTGCGCGACAGCGGCCCCGGTTTTCCCGAGCCGGTCCTGGCGCTGGGCGGGCGGGAGCCCAGGCCGGGCGCCGGCGCCGGGCTGGGGCTTTTCCTGGCGCGGGCGGCCGTGGAGCGGTTGGGGGGGCGGCTCGCTCTGCGCAACGGCGAGGCCGGGGGCATTGCCCTGGTGGAACTGCCCCGGATCACCCGCGCGGATCACGGATAACGCTGCGGCTGCCACGCTCATGACTCCTTCCATACTGGTTATCGACGACGACCCCACCTTCAACGCCGTGCTCGCCCGGGCGCTGGCGCGCCGGGGCTTTGCCGTGCGCGGCGCCACCTGCGCCGAGGAAGCGCTCGCCTTTGCCGCCGCCGAGCCCCCGGACCGGGTGGTGCTGGACCTCAACCTGGGGCAGGCGAGCGGTCTGGGGCTGATCGAGCCGCTACTGCAGATTCACCCGGAGTGCCGCATCGTGGTCCTGACCGGCTACGCCAGCATTGCCACGGCCGTGGATGCCATCAAGCTGGGCGCCATCCAGTACCTGGCCAAACCGGTGGAGGTGGATGCCATCCTTGCCGCGTTCGACCACACTGCCGCGCCCGACCGCGAGATGGAGGCCAGCGCCGAGCCCCTGTCCGTCAACCGCCTGGAGTGGGAACACATCCAGCGGGTGCTGCGGGAGCACGATGGCAACATCTCCGCCACGGCCCGGGCGCTGAAGATGCATCGCCGCACCCTGCAGCGAAAACTGGCCAAACGCCCGGTGCGCGAGTAGTCACGCCTCGTCCGTCGTCCCTTCCGCCCGGGCTAGTGGCTTCCGGTTTCGAAGCGGAAAGACGCGGCAATCTTCTGTCGCCCTTCCTCCACCAGTACCGTGGCCTTCCAGGCCATGCCGCCGGTAATGCACACCGGCAGCGTCGCCTGACCGGCGTAACGCCCCTCGCCAGCCGGTTTCAGAACCGTCCGGTTGAGCCCCATGTTCATGTCCACGCCGGCGAAATCCACCTCCACCCGCCGGCTCGCAACCGGGCCGGTCAGCGAGACCTCCAACTCCAGCGGCTTCACCACCGGGATCGGCCGGGGGGTGACGCTCAGGCTGATGCGGCGGCCATCGGGCAGGGTGGCGGCGCAGGGGCCCGCATGCAGGTCGCAGTCTGACTCCGGGGTGGCGGTCACGTCCGCCACCGGCAACAGCAGCGGCGACAGCGTGTAACCCAGGACAGCCAGCAGCAGCAAAGCGGCCACCATGGCCACGTCCATCAGTCTTTTCTTGGTCACCATGCACAGGGTCCGAGGAGGCGTCGCGGCGCGGCTCAAATACCTCCGAATGCCGCGCCGATTGTGGGTTTCAGGGGGCGGGTGCCGAATTGATTCGTATCAAATACAGCGCAAGGGGGCAAGTTCTACAGTCTGCGGCAATTTGTCGCAGGCCGTGCAGGGTCCGCGGACAAGGAATCGGGAGGACCTCAGGTCCTTGTACAACGGAAGGGAGCGACATCATGAAGAAATTTTCCCGGCGTGCCGTCTCGCTGCTGATTGCGGCGAGCTTCGGCCTCGGTTCCGCGGCCGCCTGGTCGGCTGAGTCCCTGCAGGACGTATTGAAGCGGCGGGGCCTGTCGCAGCAGGATCTGCTGGCGGCGGCCAAGACCTACGTGCCCACCGGCAAGCGCGACGAATTCGTGGTGTTCAGTTCCGGCGGCCAGAGCGGCCAGGTGATCGTCTATGGCGTGCCCTCGATGCGGATTCTCAAGTACATCGGCGTATTCACCCCTGAACCCTGGCAGGGCTATGGCTACGACGAGAACTCCAAGGCTGTCCTGAAGCAGGGCGCCATCGATGGCAAGGAAATCACCTGGGGTGACACCCACCACCCGGCCATCTCCGAGACCAACGGCGAGTACGACGGCCAGTTCCTGTTCATCAACGACAAGGCCAACCCCCGTCTGGCGGTGATCGATCTGCGCGACTTCGAGACCAAGCAGATCGTGGTCAACCCCATCTTCAAGAGCGAGCACGGCGGCGCCTTCGTCACGCCCAACTCGGAATACGTGATCGAGGCGGCCCAGTACCCGGCGCCGCTGGAGAACAAGAAGTTCGTTCCCCTTGAGGAAATGAACGAGAAGTACCGCGGCGGCGTCACCTACTGGAAGTTCGACCGCAAGGAAGGCCGCATCAAGCCGGGCGAATCCTTCTCGCTGGAACTGCCGCCCTACTGGCAGGATCTGTCGGATGCCGGTAAAGGCCCGTCCGACGGCTGGTCCTTCACCAACTCCTTCTGCTCCGAGCGCTATGTGGGCGGTATCGAGAAGGGACGCCCGCCCTACGAGGCCGGCTGCTCCGCCAAGGACACCGACTACCTGCACGTGGTGAACTGGAAGAAAGCCGCCGAGGTGGTCAAGGCCGGCAAGGCCAAGAAGGTGAACGGCCACAACGTGATCCCCATCGATCTGGCGGTGAAGGAAGGCCTGCTCTACCTCATCCCCGAGCCGAAGAGCCCCCACGGAGTGGATGTGACGCCGGACGGCAAGTTCATCGTGGTGTCCGGCAAGCTCGATACCCACGTCTCGGTCTACAGCTTCGAGAAGATCCAGGCCGCCATCAAGGCCGGCAAGTTCGAATCCAAGGACCCGTATGGCATTCCCGTCATCGGCCTGAAGGAGGCGGTTCACACCCAGGTGCAGTTGGGCCTTGGTCCCTTGCATACCCAGTACGATGCCAAGTCCTGCCTGGCCTACACCTCGCTGTATGTGGATAGCCAGGTGGCCAAGTGGAACTACTGCGAAGGCAAGGTGGTGGACAAGATCAGCGTCCACTACAACATCGGCCACCTGATGACCATGGAGGGCGATTCCACCAAGCCGGCGGGCAAGTATCTGGTGGCGCTCAACAAGCTCTCCATCGACCGCTTCGTGCCCGTGGGGCCGCTGCACCCGCAGAACCACCAGCTCATCGACATCTCCGAAGACAAGATGCAGCTCCTGTACGACATGCCGCTGCCGCTGGGCGAACCCCATTACGCGGTCGGTATCGCCGCCAACAAGCTCAAGCCCGGCGTGCGCTACAAGGTGGGCACCGACAGCCGGACCGACAAGCCGCATCCGGGCGCCGTGCGCGCGGGCGAGGAAAAGGTGGTCAAGAAGGGCAACAAGATCGAGGTGTTCGGCACCCTGATCCGTTCGCACATCACGCCGGAAACCATCGAGGCGGATGTGGGTGATGAGGTGACCATCCACCTCACCAACCTGGAGCGGGCCCAGGACGAAACCCACGGCTTCACCATTTCCACCTACAACACCCACGCGTCCATCGAGCCGGGCAAGACCGTGACGGTCAAGTTCAAGGCTGACAAGGAAGGCGTGTATCCGTACTACTGCACCGAGTTCTGCTCGGCGCTGCACCTGGAAATGATGGGTTACCTGCTGGTCAAGCCCAAGGGCTGGAAGCCGACCAAGACCGAGATCGCCAAGGCCTCCTACACCGAAACCGACTACAAGGCCACGCTGAAGAAGGTGGCCGACACCCAGGCGGTGATCGATTCGGTGGTGGGCTACATCACCTCGGTGAACTTCAAGGACTTCCCGGACGTGGTCAATATGGTGGATGACGCCACCGACCAGCTCAACAAGATCAAGGACGCCAAGGCCAAGCACGAGGCCGCCGCTGCCAAGAAGGACTGGGAGCAGGCCAATCTGTGGGCCGAGCAGGTCTGGCAGTACCAGGTGAAGGCGGCTGATCTGGGGCTGCGCGCCAAGACCTACCTTGAGCAGAACGGAGCCAAAAAGGTCAAGTAAGACCTGATCGTCCTACCCACCACGGGGAGGTGGTCCTGCCTCCCCGGTTTGCGGACCTCTGAATGCCGACGCCAGCGCGGGCGACGTGTTTTCAGGGGTTCTTTTCATTTGAACGAGGAGAAACCATGAAGCTGGCAGTGGTTTTTGCGGCCCTGGCGGCCGCAACCCTGGCGACACCCGCCCTGGCGGACGGCGCCAAGCTGTACACCGATAAAACCTGCGCTTCCTGCCATGGCAAGGATGGCAAGAAGCCCCTGATGCCCGACTACCCGAAGATTGCCGGGCAGAACGCCAAATACCTGGAACGGCAGATGCTGGACATCAAGACTGGCACCCGGGCCAACGGCAACAGCGCCGCCATGAAAGGCGTGATGCATCTGGTCTCGGATGACGAGATCAAGCAGTTGGCCGACTACATCGCCAAGATGAAGTGAGCCGCCCACGGGGTGGCGCCGGAGCGGCCGCGGCGGCTCCGGCTTTTTTAGCGCAGGTTAAGGGCGGCCTGGCCACCCGGTCCGAACATTAGAAAACCCTGATCCCCGCCACGAGGAACCTGAAATGAAAAAACTGCTGACGCTGGCTCTGGCCGCGCTCTTTATTCCCGCCACCGCCGCCCTGGCGGGGCCCCCGGCGCCCAAGAAAGAAGGCATCGAGGGCAAAGGCTACGTCTGGAACGCCCAGGAGGGCGAGAAGATCGAGGCGCTCAAGCTCAAGGGCAACGTGAAGAACGGCAAGGAGGCCTACGAAGTGTGCGGCGCCTGCCATCTGCCTTCCGGCGCTGGCCGGCCCGACGGCACCTTCCCCCAGCTCGCCGGCCAGCACACCACCGTGCTGATCAAGCAGATGGCGGACATCCGCGCCGGATTGCGGGATAACCCGACCATGTACCCCTTTGCCGTTTCGCTGGTGGACCCGCAGGAACTGGCTGACGCGGCCGCCTACATCCAGAGCCTGTGCATTCCGCCGGACCATGGCAAGTACGAAGGTGCCGACGCGGCCACCAAGATCGCCCAGGGCAAGGATCTGTATGAAAAACAATGTCTGGAATGCCACGGCAAGAACGGCGAGGGCAACAAGGAGAAGTTCTACCCGGTGATTGCCGGCCAGCACTACAAGTACCTGCTGCGCCAGATGACCGAGATTCGGGATGGTCATCGCCGCAACGCCAACCCGGACATGGTGAAGGTGATCAAGCCCTACACCAACGATCAACTGGTGGCCATCTCCGCCTACCAGGCCAGCCTGACCATGCCTGGTTCCATGTGCAAGGGCGGACCGGCGAAGAAGAAATAAAGGCGTGATACAGGGACTCTGGGGCGGCCGGCGGGCGCCGGCCTCCCGGCCGGGAGCGACAGGGGAAACGTGGCAGTTTCATCGACCCGCCGGCCCGCCACCAGAGCCCGCCCCCAACCCCGGGTGCCCGCGAGGACGCCCTGGGCAGTAACCGAGGCTGAGCCCCGGCCGACTCCCTGATCGGCCCGGTGCCGCAGCGGGAGAACAGCATGCAAGTTCAAAAAAACCAGAACACCCTGATTGGCGGCCTGACGCTGCTGGCGATGGTGGCCATGATCGCTGCCTACTTCGCCCCCATCTGGTGGGTGTCGCTGACAGCCCCCAATTACCCCGCCGATGCCTTCCCGGACGGCATCCGCATCCACTTCCACTTCAACGGCGTGTTCAACGGCTGCAAGGCCGCCGGCAAAGGCAGCCGCATGGCCAACGAGATCATCCAGAAGGATCTGGCCCACGACGACGAACGCTACAACCCGGTGCTGGACAAGGCCAAGGACGTGGACAAGGGCGCGGAAGGGCTCGACTGCGTCCACGAGATGAACACCATCAACCACTACGTGGGCATGTTCCCCATCGCCACCGGCGCGCCGGTGGAAAAACCACTGGCCAAGTACTTCTTCGGTTTCTTCACGGTGATGCTGGCCGCCTTTCTGGTGCGGGGGCGCAAGCAACGGGTGATGGCCTTGACCATCGGCTTTGCTGCCGTGGCGGCGTGGACGCTGATCGACCAGTACGTCCTCGGCTCCCTGGCCTCCCACGTGGAAGCCTACATGCAGGAGGCGGGCGCTTTCTTCAAGGAGCCGGACAAGATCCGCGCCTGGGGCGACAACGTGCGCAACATCACCCACGGGGCGATCGCCTTTCTCATCCTGGCCATGGTCATCGTGGTCGCCGGGGTGGCCAGGTTTCGCGGCTTTTCCCTGCTGCTGGCCCTGGTGCCGGCGCTGCTGCCACTGTTCTTCGTGATCGAGTACGCCGCCTGGCTGTGGTTCTTCGGCCACAACCTGCACCCCTGGGGCGCCTTCACCGTCAAGCCCTTCATGCCCACCGTGTTCGGCGAGGGCAAGGTTGCCCAGTTCTCCACCTATTCCTATCCCTACTGGGGCTACGGACTGCTGCTGGTGACGTTTGCCTGCCTGACGCTGGCCCTGCTGCTCCGGCGCAAGCAGATGCGCGAACAGCCGGATCAGTTTGAATAGGAGCCGGATCGTGAAATCCACCCTGCGGGCTGGCCTGTGGCGTCTGGCCCCCGCGTTGCTGTTGCCGTTGATGGTGGGCGCCGCCATCGACCCGGATCAGGCCAAGAGCCTGTCCGGGAGCCACGGTGGCGCGCGGGCCGACGTGGATAAACCGCGCCAGACGTTCATGCTTCACGAGCGCGACCCGCGCGTGCACGGCCTCAAGCCTTTCCAGGCCCTGGTGGACGCGGCGCCGGCCGGCTCGGTGCTGCGCCCCCCGCCCGGGCGCTACGCGGGGCCGGTCACGCTGACCAAGCCGCTGACCATCGAAGGGGGCGGGCAAGTGACCATCGATGCGGGGGGCAAGGGTTCCGTCTTCTATCTGGAAACCGATGACGCCACCCTGCGGGGCCTGCACCTGACGGGTTCGGGCGACTCCCACGATTCCGACGACGCGTGCCTCAATGTGCGCGGGCACCGCAACACCATTGAAGGCCTGGTGATCGACGACTGCCTGTTCGGCATCGATCTGAAGCAGGCGGACAACACCTTGATCAAGGGCAACCACGTCCGCTCCAAGCCGCTGGAACTGGGCGTGCGCGGCGATGGCCTGCGCCTGTGGTACAGCATGAACAACCGCATCGAGGACAACCGGGTGGAGGACTCCCGGGACATGGTGGTGTGGTATTCCCGGGGCAACCGCTTTGTGAACAACTACAGCGCTCGCAGCCGGTACTCGATCCACTTCATGTTCGCCGACAACAACCTGGTGGAGGGCAACCGCTTCTACGACAACGCGGTGGGGGTATATCTGATGTACACCGAGAACATCACCGTGCGCAACAACATCATCAGCCATTCCACCGGCGCCACCGGCATGGGCCTGGGCTTCAAGGAGGCGAGCGATTCGCTGATCGAGGGCAACGAGATCATCTACTGCGCGCTCGGGCTTTCGGCGGATCTCTCCCCCTTCCAGCCGGACACCAAGATCATCCTGCGCAACAACCGCATCGCCTTCAACGGCATTGCCATCAACTTCAACAGCGAGCTGGCCGGCTACGAGGTGGAGGGCAATGTGTTCGAGGGCAACATCACGGAACTGGCGGTCTCCGGCGCCGGCTCCGGCCAGCAGAATGTGTGGCGGGGCAATTACTGGGATGGCTACGAGGGTTTCGACCGCAATGGCGACGGCGTCGGCGATACCGCCCATGAGCTCTACGCCTACGCCGACCGGCTGTGGATGGAGATCCCCCAGGCCCGCTTCTTCAAGAACGCGCCGTTGATGGAGGCCCTGGACTTCCTGGAGCGGCTGGCGCCTTTCTCCTCGCCCACGCTGCTGCTCAAGGATGAAGCGCCGGTGTTCCACAAACCTCAGGGAACACGATCATGAGCGATGCGCCGACCCCCGCCCAAGCCCCCGGGCGCAAGGCCCCGGCGGTTTCGCAAGAGCGGCGTCAGCAGGCGCGGCGGCGCTTCCTGCGCTCGGTGGGGCTGACCGCGGGAGTGGTGGGCCTTTCCCTGCTGGGTTACGTGCCGGTTGCAGGCGCCCGGGATGCGCGGTTGCGCCCGCCGGGCGCGCTGGACGAGCCGGATTTTCTCGCTTCCTGCATCAAGTGCGGGCAGTGCGTGCAGGTGTGCCCGGTACAGGCAATCCGCCTGGGCGAGCTGAACGAAGGGTTCGGGGTGGGCGTGCCGTTCATCGACGCCCGGGCCCAGGCCTGTGATTTTTCCTGCGATGCGGCCCAGTGCATCCTGGCCTGCCCCACGGGGGCGCTGACTTACCACAAGCCGGAGTTCCTGCCGGTGCGGGATGGCGCCCGGCTTGCGGCCTTGCCTGTCCTGATCGCCAAGGAGAAAGACCCGGAGAACACCCTCAACCTGCACGAGCGCATGGGCGTGGCGCGCCTGGCGCGGCCCGAGGCCTGCCTGGCCAGTCAGGGCAAGGGCTTCAAGGGCCAGGTGCAAGGGCCGGACTTCCGCGGCCAGATGCGCTACATGCAGGTGGACCGGTGGAAGCCGGTGCCGATCCGGGAGCATCCCTACGACCTGCCCCTGTGCGATTTGTGCGTGCGGGAGTGCCCGATCCGCGGCGCCATCACCCTGGAGAAAACCGTGGCTGCCGACGGCAGTACGCGTGCCGTGCCCAAGGTGCACGAGCCCTGTGTCGGGTGCGGCGTGTGCGAAATGATGTGTCCCACCGGCGAGCCGGCCATCGTGGTGGACGCGCGCGAAGCTTGGAAGGCGTGAAATGATCAGCGTCAAGGATGGCTTTCTCGAGATGCTGGGGCGGGACCCGGCGAAGCCGGCACAGGTGTCGGAGGCTGCCAAGCAGATCCATGCCCTGAAGCGCTTCAGCAAGGCGGATTTCGAGGCCGCAAAGGAACACGCGCGGGCCCACCGGGAGCGCCGCAATAGCTGGCGCAACCGCCGCTGGGCGGTGCTGGTGCTGGTGAACCTGCTGTTCGTGGTGTCCTTCTGGCTGGACATCCAGATGCTGGAAGGCTCGCTCACCGCTTCCCGCTTCATGGGTTTTCACCTGATCGACCTGAATTCGGCGTTGCAGGTGATGCTGGCCCACAAGCACATCATCGTGAACCTCTTCATCGGCACCTTCACCGTCTTCCTGCTGTGGGTGATGTTGGGGGGGCGGACCTTCTGCTCCTGGGTCTGCCCCTACCATCTTCTGGCCGAGTGGGCCGAAAAGCTGCATCTGGCCCTGGTGGAGCGCAAGCTGATCAAGAACCACGAGTTCCACCGCTACAGCCGGGCCGTGTTCTGGCTGCTGTTCGCGGTCATGGCCATCGTTACCGGTTACACCGTGTTCGAGACCCTGTCGCCCACGGGCATCCTGTCCCGGGCGCTCATCTACGGGCCGGGCCTTTCCCTGGGCTGGGTGGCGCTGCTGCTGGTGTTCGAGATCGTTTATTCCCGCCGTGCCTGGTGCCGCTACGTCTGTCCCATCGGCCTCACGTACGGAGTGGTGGGGGTGGTGTCGCCGGTGCGGGTGGTGTATCGGCTGGAGCACTGCTTCCACGAGGGGGATTGCCGCAAGGTGTGCCTCGTGCCCCATGTGCTGGAAATGGTGGTCAAGGGCCGCGCCGCCGAGGCGGAAATGCCGGTGGGGCCGGACTGCACCCGCTGCGGCCTGTGCGTGGATACCTGCCCCTCGGGCGCGCTGCGCTTTGATGTGAAGGGCTTGTCGCGTCTGCTGTGATGTCCCGGCGATGACCGGCGAAATTTGACATTTCACAAGGGCGCGCCGGGGGCGGCTCGCTACCTTGAGCCCCATGATCCAGATACAGAACGTCGCCAAGACTTTCCGCCGCCAGCCGGTGCTCGCCGGCATCAACCTGGAAATCGGCGTGGGCGAACGCATCGCCCTGATCGGTTCCAACGGCGCCGGCAAGACCACGCTCATCCGCTGCCTGCTGGGTGAGTACACCTTCGAAGGTTCCGTGCGCATCGACGGGCGCGACCCGCGGCAGCACCGCACCCAGGTGCTCGGTGCCATCGGATTCGTGCCCCAGTTGCCGCCGCCGCTGAAAATGCCGGTGGGCCAGTTGATCGATTTTGCCGCCAGCCTCTGCGGCACCGATACCTGCCGCATCCACGAGATCGCCAGCCGGCTGGGGCTGCAGGTGGGGGATATCCTCGCCCAGCCCTTCGTCAAGCTCTCCGGCGGCATGAAGCAGAAGCTGCTCATCGCGGTGGCCCTGGGGCGGGACGCCACGGTGCTGATCCTGGACGAGCCCGCCGCCAACCTGGACCCGGAAGCACGCAAGATCTTTTTCGAGCTCCTGGCCGAGCGCCAGCAGGATGCGGTGATGCTCATTTCCAGCCACCGCCTGAACGAGGTCTCCAACCTGGTGAACCGGGTGATCGAACTGGACATGGGCAAGGTGGTGCTGGACGACCGGGTGGCGGACGATGTCTCGCTGTCCGGCCGGCTGGCCTGCCGCATCGTGGTCAAGCGGCCGGAGCCCGCCTTTGCCAAGGCCATCGGCGCCTGGCGCTTCAGCCCGAGCGAGGACGGCCTGGTGTGGGAGGGTACGGTGGCCGGGCCGGACCGGTTGCGCTTTCATGGCATGGTCGCCCGCTACATCGCCCTGGTGAGCGACATCCAGTTGGCCGAAGTGGAGGGCTGAGCCATGTGCGATTGCAACCGGCGCCGCTTTGTCGCCCGCTGCGCCGCCACCGGCCTGGCGCTTTCGCCCCTGGCCGCCCTGCTTGCCGCGTGCGGCGGACCGGCGGGCTGGCCGGAGGGAATGACCGAGATCAAGTGGGACCGGGACGTGTGCGTGCGCTGCAGCATGGTGATCTCCGACCGCCGCTTCGCCGCCCAGTTGCGCGGCGGCGCCCGGGACACGGTGTTCAAGTTCGATGACGTGGGGTGCCTGGTCTTCTGGCTGCGGGACAAGCTGGCCGAACATCCCTGGATGGCCGACGCTGCCACCCGCATGTGGGTGGCGGATGCCGCCAGCCGCGCCGACGCGGTGAAATGGCTGGACCCGCGCAAAGCCCATTACATCGGCAAGAGTTCGCCCATGGGCTACAACTTCGGCGCGGTATCGGCGCCGCTGGCGGGCAGCATGGATTTTGCCCAGATGCGTGCCCATGTGCTGGCCAAGGGCAAATAGCAACGAACCGGAACGCCAAGCCATGAAACAACTCTTTCTCACCGCGCGCCTGGACGTGGTCGAATCCCTGCGGGCCCGCTGGTTCCTGATCTACTCGCTGGTGTTCGGCGGCATCGTGGCCCTGCTGTTTCTGTTCGGGCTCACCGAGTCGCGGGTCCTGGGCTTCATCGGCCTGTCCCGTCTGCTGGTGACCTATATCCAGCTCACCATGGCCATCCTGCCCATCTTCGTGCTCATCACCACCGTGCGTTCGGTGGCGGGGGACCGCGAGGCAGGCGTGTTCGAATACCTCCTGTCGCTGCCGGTGGCGCTCTCCTCGTGGTTCTGGGGCAAGTTCCTGGGCCGCTATCTGGTGGTGTTCGCCCCGGTGTTTCTGGCCATGGTGGCAGCGGTGCTGATCGCCCTGGTGCGGGGCATCGAGGTGCCGTGGGGGATGTTCGGCTACTACACCGCGCTGCTCGCGGCCATGGGCTGGTGCTTCCTGGGCTTGGGCATGCTCATCTCCTCCCTGGCGCGCAGTACCGACATGGCCCAGGGGGCGGCTTTCCTCACCTGGCTCACCTTCCTGCTGTTCCTGGACCTGATCCTGCTGGGGGTAATGATCCAGGGCAAGGTGGCGCCCGAAGTGGCGGTGACCATTGCCCTGGCCAATCCGCTGCAGGTGTTCCGCACTGCCGCGCTGGCCTTGTTCGATCCCCAACTCATCGTGCTCGGGCCCTCGGCCTACGTGATCCTGGATCTGTTCGGCAACACGGGGTTCAAGGTTTTCGCGCTGGCTTATCCCACGCTCTTGGGCCTGGGCTGCGCTACCATCGGCTACCTGCTGTTCCGCCGGGGCGATCTGCCCTGATCCAACCCACCGGGAGCCTTGCTTGAACCGACGCCAACTCCTGTCCGGCCTTGCCGCCAGCCTGCTCGTGCCCTGGGCGCGGGCGGCCGTGGAGCCCGCCTCCGACGCGGAGCCGTTGTTCGCCGCCATCCTCACGGGGCTCGACGACAAGCCCGCCCCCTTGGCCGGCTGGCGTGGCAAGCCGCTGGTGGTCAACTTCTGGGCGCGCTGGTGCGGCCCCTGTCGGGAGGAACTGCCGGAACTGGTCAAGGCCCGCGCCCGCTACAAGGCCCGGGGGCTGGAGATCATCGGCATCGCCATCGAGGAGCGGGCGGAGCCGGTGCGGGAATTCGCCACGGCCTACGATGTGGATTACCCGCTCTATCTGGCCCGGGAAAAAGGCATCCCCTTGATGCAGGCCCTGGGTAACAGCAAGGGGGGGCTGCCGTTTACGGTGATCGTGGATCGCAGTGGCCAGGTGACCCTGCGCAAGCTGGGCGTGTTGCGCCGGCCGGAAATGGATGCCGCCCTTGAAGCCCTCCTGCGCAAGTGATGGCCCGGCGCTGAATCGCAGCTTCGGCCGCGAGACGGTTTCCGCCGACGAGCGCAAGAGCCGCATCCGCCGGGTGTTCGAGGCAGTGGCGCCGCGCTACGACCTGATGAACGACCTGATGAGCCTCGGCATCCACCGGCTGTGGAAGCGGCGCATGGCGCGGGCGCTGGAGGGGCTGCCGGGCACGGTGGTGGATCTGGCCGGCGGCACCGGGGATATTGCCCGCCTGCTGCGCGCCCCGGGGCGCCGGGTGCTGGTGTGCGACCCCAGCATGCCGATGATGCGCGCGGGGCGGGACAAGCGTGCTCCGGCCAACGCCGCGTCGCCCCAGGGGCCGTCGACGCCAGATCCGGGCGCGCAGGATCTGCTGTGGGTGGCCGGGGAGGGGGAAGCGCTGCCCTTTGCCGATGCCAGCGTGGACGCGCTCACCATTTCCTTCGGCTTGCGCAACGTGACGCGGCTGGAGCTTGCTCTGGCCGAAATCCACCGGGTGCTGCGCCCGGGGGGGCGCTTCGTGTGTCTGGAATTTTCCCGGCCCCTGGCGTGGCTGCGCCCTTTTTACGACCTCTATTCCTATCTGGTGATCCCCCGCCTGGGCGCCTGGGTGGCCCGGGAGCCCATCGCCTATCAGTATCTGGTGGAGTCCATTCGCCGCTTTCCCGATCAGCGGGGTTTTGCCGGCCTGCTGCTGGCCGCAGGTTTCCGCGAGGTGCGATGGCAGAACCTGTCCTTCGGCATTGCCTGTCTGCACCAGGGGGTGCGGGGCGCCGGGGCTGCAGCGGGCAGGTCGTCCGCGGCGTGATGGGCGTGCTTGCACGTCTCCGCTTGACCCCCGCCGGACGCCCGGGGTGGGAGGTTCTCCTGTTCCCGGGGGAGGGCGCCCGTCCATGAAGCCTGAGTCCCTGGTCTCTGCGGTCGTGGCCATGCCCCGGGGCTGGCGCTTGTGGTGGATCGCTGCCCGGCCTCGCACCCTCAGCATGGCGGTGGCGCCGGTGCTGGTGGGGTGTGCCCTGGCCTGGGCCGAAAGCGGGCAGATGCGCCTGCTGCCTGCGGCGCTGGCGTTGATCTGCGCCATCCTCATCCAGGTGGGGACCAACCTGCTCAACGACGCGGCGGATTTCGAGCGGGGGAATGACCAACCGGACCGACTGGGGCCGCTCCGGGTCACCGCCGCGGGCTGGGCCTCGCCCCGTGCGGTGCGGCAGGCGGCCAAGCGGGTATTCGCGGCGGCTGGTCTGGCGGGCTTGGCCCTGGTGTGGCTGGGTGGCCCGATGATCCTGGGCGTGGGTCTGGCGTCCCTGGTGGCGGGCTGGGCGTACTCGGGCGGGCCCCGGCCCATCTCCTACACGCCGTTTGGCGAACTGTTCGTGCTGGCCTTTTTCGGGGTGGTTGCGGTGGGCGGTACCTACTATCTGCAGACCGGGGCGTGGTCGGCGGTGGCGTTGCTGGGAGGCGCGGCCCTGGGCCTGATGGCGGCTGCCGTGCTGATGGTGAATAACTACCGGGATCTACCGGGGGACGTGGCGGTGGGCCGGCGCACCCTGGCCGCCTGTTTGGGCCGCCGAGGGGCGCGGGCGGCCTATGGCTTGATGCTCTGGCTGCCCTTTGCCCTGCTCCCCTGGCTGGCCCACGGTCCGCTCGCCCGGCCGGGTGCGTGGCTGGCCCTGGCCGCTCTCCCGGCCGCCGGGGCCGCATGGCGCGGGCTGCGCACCCGGCGCGGCGCGGCCCTCAACCTGGTGCTGGCGCAGACGGCGCAGGCCCAGTTCATCTACGCCCTCTTGCTGGCGGTGGGCGTGTGTTTGTGAACGCTGCCTGAAGGAATGCCCATGAGTGTGCCCGTGGTGGATGTGCTGTTGCCGCTGGCGCTGGCTTTCATCATGTTCGCCCTGGGGCTCACCCTGGTGCCCGCGGATTTTGCACGTCTGCTGGCGCGCCCGAAGGCGGTGACCGCAGGCTTGTTGGGGCAGATGGTGCTGGTGCCGGCCCTGGCCTGGGGTGTGGCCCTGGCGTGGGGGCTTCCGCCGGAGATGGCCGCCGGGCTGGTGATCCTGGCCGCTTGCCCCGGGGGGGCCAGTTCAGGGTTGATCACCTATCTGGCCCGGGGCGAGACGGCGCTCTCCATTACCTTGACCGCCGTCACCAGTCTGGCGGCGGTGCTGTCGGTGCCGCTGGTGGTCAATATGGGCCTGCAGCATTTCCTCGGCGCGGCCGCGGCGGTGGACCTGCCGGTGGGGCGCATCGTGCGCGGCGTGTTCATCATCACCACGGTGCCGGTGGCGCTGGGCATGCTGATGCGGGTGTGGCGTCCGCGCTGGGTGGAACGGATGGAAAAGCCGGCCGGGAAGGTGGCAACCCTGCTCTTCCTCGCCATCGTGGTGGCCACCTTCGTCAGCCAGCGGGAGGCGCTATGGGCCAATCTGCCCACCGTGGGGCCCGCCGCTGCGGCCCTCAACCTGGGGGTCATGCTCGGGGGCGCCGGCTTGGCGCGGCTGCTGCGGCTGGGGAGGCGGGACGCGGTGGCCATCGCCACCGAGTGTGGCTTGCAGAATGCGGCGCTCGGCATCTTCGTGGCCGGGACGGTGCTGGCGCAGCCGGCCCTGGCGGTGCCCAGCGTGGTGTACGCCTTGCTCATGAACGTGGGGGCGCTGGGCCTGGTGTGGTGGGGGCGGCGCCAGCCGGCCCCACTGGCCGCCGCTTGATCCACCGTTTTTGACCCCTGCAAAAGCCTATTCGGGCCATGGCGCGACAATGGCCGCCATGCTCCGCATTCTCTGCATGTTGCTCGCGTTCAGCGCCGTGATGCCGGCGCAGGCGGGCGGCCCTTTGCAAGCGCTCCTCGACGCCACGCCTGCGGGCGGCACCTTGCGGCTGGCACCCGGCACCTACACCGGCCCCGCGGTGATCGACAAGCCCCTGATCCTGGAGGGCGCGGGCGCCACCGTGGATGGCCGCGGGCGTGGCACGGTGCTGACCCTCCGCGCCAACGGCAGCACCCTACGCGGTCTGCGGCTGGTGGGCTCGGGGGGCTCCCATGATCAGGTGGATGCGGCCCTGAGGGTGGAGGGCGAGGCCAACCTGATCGAAAACAATGTGGTGGAGGATGTCCTGTTCGGCATCGTGCTCCACCGCGCGGTGGACAACCAGATCCGGGGCAACCGTATCCGCTCCCGGCCGGCGGAGCTGGCGGACCGGGGCGATGGCCTGCGCCTGTGGTACAGCAGCCACAACCGCATCGAAGGCAACGACATCCAGGGCGCGCGGGATCTGGCGGTTGCCCATTCGCCCCGCAACCGCTTCATCGGCAATCGCATCCGCAACAACCGTTACGGCATGCAGCTTGTGTTCTCGCCGCGCAACTTCCTGCGCGGCAACGTGTTCGATGGCAACGCAACCGGCGTGGCTGCGCTCAATTCTGACGGGATCACCGTCTGGGCGAATGTGTTCCAGCACTCCACCCAGGTTTCCGGCGCGTGCCTGGGTTTCAAGGAAACCGGTGCCGCGCTGGTGATCGGCAACGAGATTTTGCATTGTGCCGTGGGCGTGCTCTCCGATTCCCCGCTGAACCCGCTGCAGCGCATTTCCCTTCTGGGGAACCGCTTCGCCCACAATCTGACCGGCGTGGTGTTCTACGGCGAAAAGGGCGGACACGTGGTCAGCGACAACCGCTTCGAGCACAACCTCATTCACGCCTCGGTGATGGGGACGGGCGACCCCCTGGCCAATCACTGGCATGGCAATTATTGGGACGATTACCAGGGCTTTGACCGGAACGGGGACGGCGTTGGCGACACGCCCTATGAACTGCTCGCTTACGCCGACCGCATCTGGATGGACTTTCCCGCCGCCAAGTTCTTCCGTAGCACGCCAGTGCTGGAACTGCTGGACTTTCTCGAGCGGCTGGCGCCATTCGTCGCGCCCGATCTGCTCCTGCGCGACCTGGCACCCCGCATGAATCCACGCTTTCCATCCGCCTACTTGCCGGAAGGGGGGTAGTCGCGGGTCGGCAAAAACCGGCAAGCGCCCTTCCAACGGGGGATGGTCAACTTGACTGGCGCAAAACGCGTTAAATTTACTGCCTTGCGGGCCCGTTTTCGGCCGCGATTCCGGCTTGCGCAAGCCGGGTGTTGGTTTAGACTTAGCGCGTTTTTCCGTCCATTTCCAATCCGAGGATATCCATGAAAACAATCGTCGCACTCCTCTCTGTCGCCGGCGTGCTCGCCGCCACCCCCGCCCTGGCCAACCAGGATCTGGCCACCAAGAAGGGCTGCATGGCTTGCCACGCCGTGGACAAGAAGCTGGTCGGCCCTGCTTACAAAGAAGTTGCCGCCAAATACAAGGGCCAGAAGGACGCGGAAGCCAAGCTGGCTGACAAAGTGATCAAGGGTGGCAAGGGTGCCTGGGGCGAAGTGCCGATGCCGCCCAATGCCGCAGTGACCCCCGACGAAGCCAAGACCCTGGTGAAGTGGGTGCTCGCGATGTAAGTCATCCGGCGTAACGGATGCAAGCCAGCTGTCAAGGCTGGCTTTTTTTTCGCCCGCGGGGCCTGCCCAGCTGACTGTGCGGCCCCCGGCGCTGCGGGTTTCGCGTATTGACACGGTGCGCGGGCGGCGCTCAGAATCAACGCAGTTTTGCCTTCGTAACAAATTGGTCATTCAACCTGGGAGGGTATATGCATCAAGTGGCATTGAAAGGTTTGACGCTGTCTGTTATCGCTGCGGTAGCCCTGATTGGCTGCGGCAAGAAGGAAGAACCGAAGAAGGAAGCCGCGGCGCCCGCGGCGGCTCAGGAAGCTGTGATCAAGATTGGTCACGTCGGTCCCCTCACCGGCGGTATCGCTCACCTGGGCAAGGACAATGAGAACGGCGCCAAGCTCGCCATCGACGAGGCCAACGCCGCCGGCGTGACCATCGACGGCAAGAAGGTGAAGTTCGAGATGGTGGCCGAGGACGATCAGGCTGACCCGAAAGTGGGTACCACCGTTGCCCAGAAGCTTGTGGATGCAAAAGTGGCCGGTGTGGTCGGCCACCTGAACTCCGGCACCACCATCCCCGCCTCCGCCATCTACAACCAGGCCGGCATCCCCATGATTTCTGGCTCCGCCACCAATCCCAAGCTGACCGAGCAAGGCTTCCAGGTTGCTTTCCGCGTGGTGGGGCGTGACGACCAGCAAGGTCCCGCCGTGGCCAACTATCTGGCCGCCAACGTCAAGCCCAAGGTCGTGGCGGTGATCGACGATGCGACCGCTTACGGCGAAGGTCTGGCCAATGAGGTGGAAAAGGCGCTCAAGGCCTCCGGTGTGACCGTGCTGCCGCGGGAAAAGGGCACCGACAAGACCACCGACTGGAAAGCGGTGCTGACCAAGATCAAGGGCAAGAAGCCTGATGCGGTCTTCTACGGCGGCATGGACGCCACCGGTGGCCCGCTGCTCAAGCAGGCCCGGGAGCTGGGGATCAAGGCCGTGTTCAGCTACGGCGATGGTGCTTGTACTGACAAGATGAAGGAACTGGCGGGTGACGCGGCGGAAGGTCTGATCTGCTCCCAGGCCGGCATTCCGGTTCAGGCTGCCAGCAAGAAGTTCCTGGACGGCTACAAGGCCAAGTTCACGATTGATCCCATTCTCTACGCGCCTTTCACCTACGATGCGGCCAATCTGCTGATCGAAGCGATGAAGAAGGCCAACTCGGCCGATCCCGCCAAGTACCTGCCGGAGCTGAAGAAGATCAGCTTCACCGGTGCGTCCGGCAAGATCGAGTTCGACGAGAAGGGCGATCGCAAGGACGCGGAGATGACCATCTTCACGATGAAGGCCGGAAAGATCGAGCCGATCGCCATCATCAAGGGTGGCAAGAGCAACACCGTGGATGAGTACATGAAGTCCATGGCGGATGCGGCAGGCGCGGTTGCCGGTGCCGCGGCCGATGCGGTCAAGGGTGCGGCCGGTGCCGCCACCGACGCCGCCAAGGCTGCGGGCGATGCAGTGAAGGACGCTGCCAAAGCTGCAACCGGGAAGTAATCGGCACTCTCAGCCAGCACTCTACGACACGGCACCTACGGGTGCCGTGTCCGCATCCAGGTCATGGAAATCTTCATACAGCAGCTCATCAATGGGCTCACCGCGGGAAGTCTCTACGCCATCGTGGCGCTGGGTTACACGATGGTGTACGGCATTATTCAACTGATCAATTTTGCCCACGGCGAGGTGGTGATGTTCGGGGCCATGGTGGCCTTCTCCGTCATCACAGCCCTGGTGGGCGCCAATATCGGCCTGCATCCGGCACTGATCGTCCTGGCGGGTACGCTGGCGGCGATTCCGGTGTGCGCCGGATTGGGTTTTTTCCTGGAGCGGGTGGCATACCGACCGCTGCGCACGGCGCCCCGGCTGGCTCCGCTGATTACCGCGATCGGCATGTCCATCATTCTTCAGCACATCGCGATGCTGGTCTGGAGCCGCGATCCGATCGCTTTCCCCCAGATCATTCCGCTGAAAGTGTTCGACATCGCCGGGGCGACAATCACCGGGGTGCAGATCGTGATCGTTCTGGTTTCGCTGGCCATGATGGGCTTGCTGACCTTGGTGGTGTACCGGACCAAGTTGGGGACGGCCATGCGTGCCACGGCCGAGAATCCCCAGATCGCCGGGTTGATGGGCATCAATGTGGACCGGGTGATCGCCCTGACCTTCGTGATCGGTGCCGCTTTGGGCGCCGTGGCTGGCGTCATGGTGGGTACCTATTACGGCATCGCCCACTACACCATGGGTGCGGTCCTGGGCATGAAGGCTTTCTCCGCCGCGGTGCTAGGCGGTATCGGCAATCTGGCCGGAGCCATGCTGGGCGGCATCCTGCTTGGACTGGTGGAAGCCTTTGGTGCGGGCTATATCGGCGAACTGACCGACCTGTGCCACATCTCGTTCATCTCCCAAAGCCTGACCGATCGCTGCGCGGCGGATGGGCAGGTCATCCTGTTCGGCAGCAACTACCAGGATGTGTTTGCCTTTATGGCGCTGATCGCGGTGCTGGTGTTCCGGCCGTCCGGCTTGCTGGGCGAGCGGGTTGGCGACCGGGCGTAAGGGGGGCACTGACATGGACAAATTTGCTTCGCTCGGCCGCAACCCGGCCCTGAAATGGCTGGGGGTGGGCCTCGTTGCCCTGGTGCTGCTGGTGTTGCCCTTCGCCCTGAGCGGGATGGGCACGGCGTGGGTGCGCATTACCAACCTGGCCATCCTGTTCGTGTTCCTCTCGCTGGGACTGAACATCGTGGTCGGCTTTGCCGGGCTGCTGGATCTGGGTTACATCGCCTTTTACGCCGTCGGGGCTTACACCTATGCCCTGCTGGCCTCGCCTCATTTTGGCTTGCACCTGCCGTTCTGGATCATCCTGCCCATTGGCGCGGCGCTGGCCTGCGTGTTCGGCGTTCTGCTGGGCACGCCGACCCTGAAGCTGAGGGGGGATTACCTGGCCATCGTCACCCTGGGGTTCGGCGAGATTGTGCGCATCTTCATGAACAATCTCTCCCAGCCTTTCAACATCACCAACGGGCCCCAGGGCATCACCCTGATTGACCCGGTGCGACTGGCCGGCGTGGATTTCCGCAATACCGATACGGTGCTGGGGCTGACCTTCAGTGGGCCGATGAAGTACTACTACCTGCTGTTGTTGCTGCTCATCGGGATCATCGTGGTTGGCCTACGCTTGCAGCACTCGCGCATCGGCCGTGCCTGGGAGGCAATCCGGGAGGACGAGATCGCGGCCAAGGCGGTCGGTATCAACACCACTCACGTGAAACTGCTGGCGTTTGCCATGGGCGCCTCTTTCGGTGGTGTGGCGGGTGGCATGTTTTCGGCCATGCAGGGCTTCATCAGTCCCGAGAGCTTCGTGCTGGTGGAATCCGTCATGGTGCTGGCGATGGTGGTGCTGGGGGGGATGGGCAATATCTGGGGCGTCCTGGTGGGGGCGATCCTGCTTTCCTTCGTGCCCGAGATCCTGCGCTACACCGTTGCGCCCTTCCAGATGGCGGTGTTCGGCCGCATGCTGGTGGAGCCCGAAGTGATCCGCATGTTCCTGTTCGGTTTGGCGCTGGTGCTGATGATGCGCTTCCGGCCGGCGGGGATCTGGCCCTCCGGCCGCCGTCGGCGGGAGTTTGCCGAAGTTGCTGAAGGAACTGCATCGTGAGCGATCTGCTGCTGGAGGCCAAAGGCATTTGCAAGAGTTTCGGCGGGGTGCAGGCGCTCAAGAGCGTTTCCCTCACCATTCGCCGGGGTGAGGTGTATGGGCTGATCGGCCCCAACGGTGCGGGCAAGACCACGTTCTTCAACGTACTGACCGGTCTCTACACCGCGGATCAGGGTGAGGTGATCTTCGACGGCAAACGGCTGAACCTGAGCGCACCCCATGAAGTCGCCCGTCAAGGCATCGCCCGCACGTTCCAGAACATCCGCTTGTTCGCCAACATGACGGCGCTGGAGAACGTCATGGTCGGGCGCCATGTGCGCACCAAGGCCGGCGTGTTCGGTGCCATCACCCGGAATGCTGCCACCCGGGCCGAGGAGGCGGGGGTGGTGCGCCGTGCTCATGAGCTGTTGCGCTACGTGGGGATCGATCGCTGGGCCAACGAGGTTTCACGCAACCTGTCCTATGGCGACCAGCGTCGGCTCGAAATCGCCCGGGCGCTGGCCACCGAGCCCAAGCTGCTGGCCCTGGATGAACCGGCGGCGGGGATGAATGCGACCGAAACCCAGGGGCTGCGCCAGTTGATTGAGAGCCTGCAGCGGGACGGCGTCACGATCCTGCTCATCGAGCATGATGTGAAGCTGGTGATGGGCTTGTGCGATCGGCTGTCGGTGCTGGACTACGGCGAGAAGATCGCCGAAGACGTACCCGAGCACGTGCAGAAAAATCCCAAGGTGATCGAAGCCTATCTGGGCGGGGCGATTGCCTGAGCCCCGCCAGGACAGGAATCCAGGACAACCATGTTACAAGTTCGCGGACTGAAAGTTTCCTACGGTGGCATTGCCGCCGTGAAGGGCATTGATCTGGATGTGGCCGCCGGCGAAATGGTGTGCCTGATCGGCGCCAATGGCGCGGGCAAGACCACGACCCTCAAGGCGCTGGCGCGGATGCTGCCTTCCCAGGGGGAGATCCGCTACGACGGCGGCGACATCAGCAGCTTGCCGGCCCATCAACTGATCAGCCGGGGATTCACCCTGGTGCCGGAGGGGCGGGGCGTGTTCGCCCGCCTGACGGTGCAGGAGAACCTGGCCATGGGTGCCTACTACCGCAACGACACCACGGCCATCGCCGAGGATCTGGAGCGCATCTTTCAGCTTTTGCCCCGCCTGGCGGAGCGCCGCAAGCAGATGGCGGGCACCCTTTCCGGGGGGGAGCAGCAGATGCTTGCCATCGGCCGGGCGCTGATGGGGCGTCCCAAGCTGTTGCTGCTGGACGAGCCCTCCATGGGGCTGGCGCCACTGATGGTGCAGAAGGTATTTGAAGTGGTTCAGGAAGTGGCGGCCCAGGGCGTGACGGTGTTGCTGGTGGAGCAGAACGCGAAGCTGGCCTTGTCGGTGGCGGCGCGGGGTTACGTGATGGAGAGCGGCCGCATCACATTGGCCGACAGTGCGGATGCGCTCCTGGCCAATCCGAAAGTGCAGGAAGCCTACCTGGGGGGCGAAGGCTGATTGGCGCACGGGGGCAACATGGAAAAAGGCCCGGCCGGGTTAACCCGGCCGGGCCTTTTTCCGTGCGGTAATGATCAGGATGCCATCTTCAGCGAGTCGGCAAACGACAGCGCTTCCAGTTGCGCCCTGTTTACCGTGGTCGGTGTCAGCCCCAGTTGTTTGCTGGCGCTCAGCATCTCCCCCGGGAGTCCTTCGCAGGCGGTGGCCAGCTTGAGCAGCGGTGCGTACATGCCCTCCCGCTTGAGCAGGGCATCGCGGATGGGGCCTGGCGGGTGCATCTGCTCCAGGATCGACTCCATGGTGGAGTCGAGCAGCAAGTCCAGCAATGAGAACGCACCGGTAATGAATAGGTTGTCCAGTTCGCTGGCATCGAAGAAAGACTTGCCCAGGCTTTCCATGAATCGCCCCCGGGCCACCGCTGCCTGCATCAACACCGGGGCAATGGGTTCCTTGCTGGCGGTGACCAGCAGCAGCGACAGCCATTTGTACAGCTTGTCGTAGCCCAGCAGCGTGACCGCATGGCGGAAGGAAGTGACTTCCGAAGCCAGACCAAACGCTGCGGAGTTGATGAAACGCAGCAGCTTGTAGGAAAGCGTCACGTCCAGTTTGAATGCCGCCTCGATTTCCTTCACATCCGCCCGCTTGCGCAGCAGATCGATCAGGCGGATGACCTGGGCGTAGCCCGGCGCCAACTTCTGGTTCGCGATTTCCCGGCGCGTGAAAGCCCAGCCCGCCACCCCGTCATAGCCTCGGTGAAGCAAGGCTTCGAACTCGGCGTTGTCGGCCACCTGAGTGGCGATGGCAAGCCCGGGATTGGCGCCCGGCGAGGGATGCTGGCGCGCATCCAGCATCACGAACTGCACCCGCAACCCGCCAGGCACGGGCTGACCGGGTTGGTAGTTGTACAGGGCGACCGCCTGGTTGCGCTCCTGCAGGATGCCCAGGACCTTGGCGCCCGCCGGCTGCGTCAGCCACACCGCATCCACCTCCAGCACCGTGTTGGCCGGCATCTCCCAGGAGGCCAGGGACTCGGTCATGGGCAGGCGGCCAAAGTTGAGGAACAGGGATCCCTTGGCTGGCCAGTGCTCCTTCAGGTAATCCAGTTCCTGCAGGGCCAGCGCCGCGCTGGCGGCAAACAGGGTCAGCCGGTTGCCGACGATGGCCCGCTGCTTGTTGAGGACGGGGTCACGGGTAATGAATACGGGGGCGGTCATGGGCTCTTGGGGCTATCCGCAGCAAACGTGAACGAGTCGGCGAAAAAGGCCGCCTCGGGGAGGCCGCATTTCGTCGTGAAGTCCAGGCGGGCAGCGTCGATCATCGCCGGGGCGCCGCAGGCGTACACCTCGTGCGAGGACAGGTCGGGCAGGTCGGCAATCACCGCGTGATGCACCAGGCCAGTCCGGCCCTGCCAGCCATCTTCAGGTTTGCTATCGGACAGGACGGGGACAAACTTGAATCCTGGCAACTGACTTTCCCAGCCCGCCGCCCGTTGCTCCATGTACAGTCCCGCCCTGTCCCGGGAGCCCCAGTAAAGGGTGATGGGCCGGGTCAGGCCGATGTGGATGGCGTGCTCCACGATTGCCTTGATGGGCGCGAAACCCGTGCCGCCCGCCAGCAGCACGATGGGCGTGTCCCGGTCCTCCCGGAGGTAAAAGCTGCCCAAGGGCCCCTCGATGCGCAGGATGTCCCGCTCTTTCATGGCGGAGAACACGTGCTCGGTAAACTGACCGCCGGGCACCAGGCGGATGTGCAGGGACAACAACTCGTCGTCATGGGGCGCGTTGGCCACGGAGAAGCTGCGCCGCCGCCCGTCCTTGAGCAGGATGTCCACATACTGGCCGGCCAGGAACTGCAGGCGCTCATTGGTCGGGAGCTTCAGGTGCACGGCCATTACGTCCGGTGCGAGGCGCTCCATCTTCTGTACCCGTGCCGGCAGTTTGCGCACGGGAATGTCGGCGATCGCGCCCACTTCCCGGCATTCGATGACCACGTCGGAGGTGGGCTTGGCGCAGCAGAACAGGGCCAGGCCCCGGGCGATCTCGTCCGCGGTCAGCGCCGATGGCGTGTGCTCGCCGTGGGCCACGGAGCCTGACAGGATCTTGCCCTTGCAGGCGCCGCAGGCGCCGTTGCGGCAGCCGTAGGGTAGAACGAAACCCGCGTCCAGTGCCGACTGGAGCAGGGTCAGGGATTCGCTGGAGGTGTACTGATGGCCGCTGGGCTGGATGGTGACCTGGAAGTTCATGATGGGGCTGCCTGCCGTGAGATAATCCGCGGGTGAAAAGAATACTGATTGTCGGCTGTGGGGATGTGGCCCGGCGAGCCATACCCTGGCTGGTCAGGCGTTTTCGCGTCTTCGCCCTGGTGCGGGAGCCGCACGTAGGGGAGGCGCTTCGTCTTATGGGGGTGACGCCGCTCGTGGGCGATCTGGATCGGCCCGCAAGCCTGCGGCGACTCGCTGGCCTGGCCGACGGGGTGCTGCACCTGGCACCGCCGCCTGGTGAGGGCGAGCGGGACAGCCGGACCCATCACCTGCTGGCCGCCTTGTCGCGGCGGGGCAGTCTACCACAGCGTTTGGTGTACATCAGCACGACAGGCGTGTATGGCGACTGCGCGGGCGCTTGGGTGCGCGAATCCCGTGCGTGCGCCGCCGCCTCCCCGCGGGCGCGTCGGCGGGTGGACGCGGAGCGGCAGGTGCGCGGTTTTGGCCGATCCTTTGGCGTGCGGGTTTCGGTGCTGCGGGCGCCCGGTATTTACGCTGCCGACCGTCTTCCCCTGGAGCGCCTGCGGCGGGGCGATCCGGTGCTGGTGGCGGAAGACGACGTCTTCACCAACCACATCCACGCCGATGATCTGGCGCGGGCCATGAACGCGGCCCTGTTCCGTGGTCGTCCCGGGCGGTGCTATCACGCCTGCGACAACAGCCGTCGGCGCATGGGGGATTACTTCGACCAGGTGGCGGATGCTTTCGGTTTGCCGCGCCCACCCCGGTTACCCCGGACGCAGATCGACCGCCATTTGTCCCCGCTCACCCTGTCGTTCATGTCGGAATCCCGTCGGCTGGACAATACCCGGCTGCTGCGGGAACTGCGCCTGCGCTTGCGCTACCCCGACACCGCGGCTGGTCTGGCCGCTGCCCGCGTTCAACTTGAATCAGGAGAAAACCCGTGCTCTGGGTAAAAGCCTTTCACATCATCATGGTGGTGAGCTGGTTTGCCGGCTTGTTCTACCTGCCGCGCATCTATGTCAATCTGGCCATGCTGGGGCCGGAAGACACGGCCACGCGTGAGCGCCTGCTGCTCATGGCTGGCAAGCTCTACCGGTTCATGACGCCCATCGGTGTGTTGGCGCTGGTGCTGGGCCTGTGGTTGTGGCTGGGCTACGGCTTTGCCGGGGGCTGGCTGCATGCCAAGCTCGCACTGGTGGTGCTGCTGATCGGCTATCACCTCTACTGCAAGCGGCTGCTGGCGGACTTCCAGGCGGGCGCCAACCGGCGCAGCCATGTGTGGTTCCGTGTCTTCAACGAGTTGCCGGTGCTGGTGTTGCTGGTTGTCACCGTGCTGGCGGTAGTCAAACCCTTCTGATGAATACCCGTCCCAATCCGGCGCCTCGTCGCCTGCAGCGTGCCGCTCCGCCCGGTCACCAGCCCGCCCCTGGCCTGCAGTCCTTTTTTGCGCCCTGTCCCCGTGGGCTGGAACACTTGCTGGTGGACGAGCTTTCCGCACTGGGCGCCAGCGACATCGGAGCCGTACCGGGGGGCGCGCTGTTCCGGGGGGACTGGCGGGTGTGTTACCGGGCCAACCTGCACAGTCGTATCGCCACCCGTGTGCTGTGGCGGGTGGGGCAGGGCCGCTACGCTAGCGAGCATGACATCTATGCCCTGGCGAGCGCCTATGTGTGGCCGGAGTGGTTCGAGGTCAAACGCACCCTGCGGGTCTATCTCACGGCAACCCGCAGCCCCCTGCGCAGCCTGGAGTTTGCCACCCTGCGGGTGAAGGACGCCGTCTGCGACCGCTTCCGCGCCGTGACCGGGCAGCGTCCGAGCGTCGATACTGCGGCGCCTGACGTGCGCATCCACGTTTTCCTCAACCAGGACAGCGCGACCTTCTATCTGGACACCTCGGGCGAGCCGCTCTACAAGCGGGGCTACAAGCAGGCGCCGGTGGCCGCACCACTCAAGGAGAACCTGGCGGCGGGCATCCTCAAGCTGGCTGGCTGGCAGCCGGGCGAGCCGCTGCTGGACCCCATGTGCGGGAGCGGCACTTTCCTCTTGGAAGCGGCCCAGATTTCGCTGAACATCGCCCCGGGGCTCGGGCGCAGCTTCGGGTTCGAGAAGCTGCGCATCTTTCAGCCCGCCCTGTGGCGGGCGCTGCGGGACGAAGCCCAGGCAGCCTGCCTGCCGCTGCGGCAACTACCCATTTTTGGCAGTGACCGGCATCGCCAGCAGGTCATCAACGCCCGCACCACCCTCGATGCGGCGGGTTTGCTGGAGGCTGTGCAGTTTGAACTCGTGGATGTGCTGGAGCGTCAGGCCCCGGCACCCGAGGGGGTGCTGATCGCCAACCCCCCCTATGGCGTGCGGCTGGGAGAAAAGGAAGAGCTGGCTGCCTTCTACCCCAAGCTGGGCAATGCTCTCAAGCAGCACTTTTCCGGCTGGCGTTGCTACTTCATCTCGGGTGACGAGCAGTTTCCGGCGCTGATCAAACTCAAGGCCAGCAAACGCACGCCCCTGTTCAACGGCGCGCTGGAATGCCGCTTGTACGAATACCGCATGGTGGCCGGAAGCAATCGCCGCCGGGGGGATCAGGTTGCTGGGGGCGAGGCCGCCAGTTCCGCCTGAGCGCGGGCGCCTTCTTCCTGAACCCATCGGGCGAAGCGGAGGACCTCCGGGCGAGGTTCGCCGGGCGCCAGGATGAGCCAGAAGCCCCGGCCCACCAGTTCCCGGCGGACGTCTCCCACCGCCACCAATTGGCCGCTGTGCAGCATGCCGTCCACCAACTGCATGCGCCCGATGGCGACACCCTGGCCTGCCGCCGCAGCGTGGATGAGCTGGTCGTAATGGGAGTACACCAGGCGGCTGCGGGGCGGCACGTCTTCCAGGCCCATGGCCGCCAGCCAATCGTTCCACCCCAGCCAGGGATAGCGGGGGTCCTCGAAGTCCATCAGCGCCACCCGCCCCAGGGTCTCCCGGTCCAGGGCCCGGATGCCCAGGGCCGGGCTTGCCACAGGCACCACGGATTCGCCGAAG
This sequence comes from Rhodocyclaceae bacterium, assembly GCA_036824045.1. Lineage (GTDB taxonomy): Bacteria > Pseudomonadota > Gammaproteobacteria > Burkholderiales > Rhodocyclaceae > DAITAZ01. The sequence goes on along the minus strand of DAITAZ010000001.1, from coordinate 96,215 downwards.
AGGCGTAATGCGCCTGCGGGTGCGTCCCGGTCCGCGCAGTAGCGGATGGCCACGTCAATGCCATCCCGTTCCAGATCCAGGAGCCGGTTGTTGGCCGCCAGGCGCACGTCGATCTCCGGGTGCAGCGCCTGAAAACGGGCCAGCCGGGGCACCAGCCACAGGGCGGCGATGCCGATGCTCGCGGTCACCGTGACCGGGCGGCGTCCTTCGTCCCGTCGCAGCCGCTGGGCCAGCGCCCCATACTCGGCCAGCCAGTTTTCCGCGCGTGCCTGCAACTGGCTGCCGGCGGGCGTGAGGGCGAGCCGGCGCGTGCCCCGCTCGAAAAGTGCCACCCCCAAGGCCGTTTCCAGTGCCTGAATCTGGCGACTGATGGCTGACTGGCTGAGGCACAACTCTTCTGCCGCCAGGGTGAAGGAAAGATGCCGGGCTGCGGCGACAAAGCCGCGCAGGGGATCCAGGGGCGGTAGTTTCAGGCGTGGCGTATTCATGCGTCCGACGCATCCATCCAATGCAAATTGAGCGTTTGTTGTAAGCCGGTATCCCACCAATACTTTAACCATGTCAAGCCGCGCTGCGGTGGTTTTAAGGAGGGGGTGGATATGAATGCAATTGACGCATGTACGACGATGGTTCTGGATGCCCGGACCAGCCAGGTATTGATGGCGGCGGCCGGGGTGGAACTTCAGTGCGTGGCGGGCGAAGTCTGGTTGACCCAGTACGGTGACAGCCGGGACATCATCCTCGCGCCGGGGGAGCGCTTCGTTCTGGAACTGCCCAACGCGGTCGTCGGGGCCCGGCATGGGGCTACCCTCAGGGTGTGCCGCGGGCGCCGGGAGGCGTCCCCGTGGCGCGGAATGGCACGCTGGCTGAGTTGGTTCGACCCTCGTTGGGGCAGCCGGGTGGGGCGGGGATTGGTCGGGCGCTGGCCGGTCAGGTCCGTCTGACGCCCCCGCCGGGACGTGAGCCCGGCGGGTGGCGGTGTGGCGGGGCCTGGATCAGACGATATCCAGTTGCTTGATGCCGGATGTCAGATCCCGTTCCTTGGCGTCCTTGCTGTTGAGCCGGATTTGCAGCCGCACCTGGTTGACCGAATCGGCAAAGCGCAGCGCGTCATCCTGGTTGATCCGGCCCGCCTCGTACAGATCGAACAGCGCCTGATCGAAGGTCTGCATGCCTTCTTCCCGGGCGCGGGCCATGGCGTCCTTGATGGACGACACTTCACCCTTGAAGATCAGATCGGCGATGTAGGGGCTGTTGAGCAGTATTTCCACCGCGGCGCAGCGGCCCTTGCTGCCCAGGCGGGGCACCAGCCGTTGCGAGATCATGCCCTTGAGGTTGAGCGAAAGGTCCATCAGCAACTGCTGCCGCCGCTCCTCGGGGAAGAAGTTGATGACCCGGTCCAGGGCTTGATAGCTGTTGGTGGCGTGCAGGGTGGCCATGCACAGATGGCCGGTTTCGGCAAAGTGCAGGGCGAATTCCATGGACTCCCGGTCCCGGACCTCGCCCATCAGGATCACGTCAGGGGACTGACGCATGGCGTTCTTGAGCGCCACATGCCAGGACTCTGTATCCACCCCCACCTCCCGCTGGGTCACCACGCACTGCTGATGCTCGTGCACATACTCGATGGGGTCTTCCAGGCACACGATGTGACCCTGGGTGTTGCGGTTGCGGTGGTCGATCATCGCCGCCAGCGTCGTGGTCTTGCCGGACCCGGTGCCTCCCACCACCAGGATCAGGCCGCGGTCCACCATGGCGAGGTTGCGCAAGGTCTGGGGAAGCTCCAGCTCGTCCATGGTGGGAATGCGGGTGTTGATCCGCCTGAGCACCGCACCAATCCGCCCCTGCTGGTAGAACACATTCACCCGGAAGCGCCCGATGCCGCCGGGGCTGATGGCAAAGTTGCATTCCCGGCTGGCCTCGAACTCGGCAGCCTGCTTGTCGTTCATGATCGCCCGGGCCAGTTCCGCCGTGTGCTGGAAGGTCAGCGTCTGGTTGGACTGGGGAATCACTTTGCCATCGATCTTGAAGGCTGGGGGAAATCCGGCGGTGATAAAGAGGTCCGCCGCTTTTTTGCTGACCATCAGCTTCAGCAGATCGTGCATGAAGGCCAGCGCCTGATCCCTTTCCATGGTTTTCCTCTACTCCGCTGCGGGAAGGCGCCAGTGCCGGGGTGTTCCCCCGTGCGCCGCCCGCCAGGTTGTTCGGTTCCCCGCCTGCGTCTGCAGCGGGTAAGGTGGGGCAAAACCGGCGGCCGTCTGCTCAGCCGGGGAACATGTCCTTGTTCTGGGCCTTGTGGCGGGCTTCGTCCCGGGCCACCAGGCCACGCTGGACCAGACCCTGGAGGCATTGATCCAGGGTCTGCATGCCCAGACCCTGGCCGGTCTGAATGGCGGAGTACATCTGGGCTACCTTGTTTTCCCGGATCAAATTACGGATCGCGGGGGTGCCCAGCATGATTTCGTGGGCGGCCACCCGGCCGGTGCCATCCTTCTTCTTCAGCAAGGTCTGGGAGATCACCGCCCGGATGGATTCGGACAACATCGCCCGCACCATGTCTTTTTCCTGGGCCGGGAACACGTCCACGATACGGTCGATGGTCTTGGCGGCAGAACTGGTGTGCAGGGTGCCGAACACCAGGTGGCCGGTTTCGGCGGCGGTGAGGGCCAGGCGGATCGTTTCCAGGTCCCGCATTTCCCCCACCAGCACCACGTCCGGGTCTTCCCGCAGGGCAGAACGTAGCGCGTTGTTGAAAGATTGGGTGTCGCGGCCCACCTCCCGCTGGTTGACCAGGCAGCGCTTGGATTCATGCACGAATTCGATCGGGTCCTCGATGGTGAGGATGTGGCCGTATTCGTTGTCGTTGATGTGGTCGATCATTCCTGCCAGCGTGGTGGACTTGCCCGAGCCGGTGGGGCCGGTCACCAGCACGATGCCCCGGGGGGTGTTGCATATCTCCTTGAAGATCTTGGGGGCTTCCAGTTCTTCCAGGGTCAGCACCTTGGAGGGAATGGTCCGGAACACAGCGCCGGCGCCCCGCTGCTGATTGAATGCATTGACCCGGAAGCGCGCCAGATTGGGCACCGCGAAGGAGAAATCGCACTCGAAGTGCTCCTCGTAGTCCTTGCGCTGGGCGTCGTTCATGATGTCGTACACCATGTCGTGCACGTCCTTGTGCTCCAGGGACGGCAGGTTGATGCGGCGTACGTCCCCGTGGACGCGGATCATGGGGGGCAGACCGGCGGAGAGGTGCAGGTCGGACGCCTTCTGTTTGACCGCAAAGGCGAGCAGTTCGGTAATGTCCATGTGTTCTTTTCTCCGGTGTCCGGGGGCTGGAGTGGCAGGAGGTATACTCGGCGGCGCGCTGCCGGGCAGGGCCGGGCCAGTCGGCGGCCCAGACCGTCGATGACCGGGAACCTCCGGGTTGCCGGCTGGTCGTTTGCCGGTCACGCGACACCGGATTTCGAGGCTCGGGGCCGGAATGGACCGGATGCCGTTGGGGTCCGGCAGATTCCCCGAAGGTATCGGCAATTATGGAAAATCTTTTAGAGCGCCTGCAAGCTGTTCAGCACCGAATTGCTGCCGCGGAGCTTCAGGCGGGCCGCCCCCCCGGGGCGGTCCGCCTGCTGGCGGTGAGCAAGACCTGGCCGGCTGAGAGCCTGCGGGCTTTGGCGGCGTGCGGGCAACGGGCTTTCGGCGAAAGCTACGTCCAGGAGGCCCTGCCCAAACAGGCAGCCCTGGCGGATTTGCCGCTGGAGTGGCATTTCATCGGACCGCTCCAGAGCAACAAGACCCGGCCGGTGGCGGCGGGCTTTTCCTGGGTGCACAGCGTGGACCGGCTCAAGCTGGCCCAGCGGCTCGCGGCTCAGCGGGATGCGCACCTGCCGCCACTCCAGGTGTGCCTGCAGGTCAACGTCAGCGGTGAGGCAAGCAAGAGCGGCGTGGCGCCGGATGAACTCCCGGCGCTGGCGCGGGCGGTGGCGGCGCTGCCCCGCCTGCGGCTGCGGGGGCTGATGGCGATTCCCGAGCCGACCGACGACCCCGCCCTGCTGGCCAGCCGCTTCGGGCAGGTGCGCATGCTGCTTGAGGCGCTCAACGACGAGGCGGGGCTGGGGCTGGACACCCTTTCCATGGGCATGAGCCACGATCTGGAAGCGGCGGTTGCCCAGGGGGCGACCATCGTGCGGGTCGGCACCGCGCTCTTTGGCGAGCGGCCGGCCCCTTCCAACAACCTTTGACGAGGCATACATGAAGATCAGTTTTCTCGGCGGTGGCAACATGGCCCACGCGCTCATCGGCGGTTTGGTCAAGCAGGGCTATTCGACAGCCGATATCAAGGTCATCGAGCTTTCTGCCGACGGGCGGGCGCGGTTGCAATCCGCGTTTGGCGTGCAGGTGTTCGCCGGGCCGGAAGACGCGGCTCTGGAGGCGGATGTGCTGGTGCTGGCCGTCAAGCCGCAGCAGATGAGGGCGGCTCTGGCACCCCTGGCGGGGCGGCTGCGGCAGCAACTGGTGGTCAGCATCGCTGCCGGCTTGCGCCTGGATGCCATCGGCCGCTGGCTGGGTGGCTATGGCCGGCTGGTGCGGACCATGCCCAACACGCCAGCGCTGATCGGCGCCGGGGTGACCGGCCTGTATGCCGCGCCCCAGGTAAGCGGAGCGGAGCGGGCCGCAGCGGAACAGGTGCTTGCTGCGGTCGGATCGACGGTGTGGGTGGCGGAAGAAAGCCAGATGGATGGGGTGACTGCGGTGTCGGGTAGCGGCCCGGCCTACGTCTTCTACTTCATCGAGGCGCTGGAGGCGGCGGCGCTGGCCCAGGGCTTTGACGGGCCGGCGGCGCGCAAGCTGGCTCTGGAGACGGTGCTCGGCGCCGCGCGCCTGGCCGCGGGCAGTGACGAGAGTCCGGCGGTGTTGCGCCAGCGGGTGACTTCGCCCGGCGGGACCACGGAGCGGGCCCTCGCGTCGCTGGAGGCGGACGGCGTGGCGGCCTCCGTCGTCCGGGCGGTGCAGGCGGCGCAGGCCCGGGGGCAGGAACTGGGCGACCTGCTCGGCGCGGATTGAGCAAGGTCGCTGGTGCCCTGAATTGTGCTTCAACCCTGAGGAGTAACTGATACTTATGCTGACCAATCTGCTGTTGCTGATCATCGACGCGGTGACGGGCTTTCTTTCCGTAACCCTGCTGGCCCGTTTCTACATGCAATGGCAGCGGGTCTCGTTCCGCAACCAGATGGGTCAGTTCGTCATGGCGGTGACCGACTGGCTGGTATTGCCCCTGCGCCGATTCGTCCCGGCGACCCGAGGGCTGGACTGGGCCAGCCTGTTGCCCGCCATCGTCCTGCAGGGTCTGGCCGTGGTGCTGATGCTCTCCCTGCGCAGCATAGGGCCGGGTGGCGCGCTCCATGCCGTGCTTGGGGTGCTGCTGCTGGGCTCGCTGGAAGTGGTGAAGATGTTCATCTACCTCCTCATCGGCGTGGTGCTGCTGTCGGTGGTGCTGAGCTGGGTGAATCCCTACGCGCCCATCGCGCCCGTGCTCAACAGCCTTTCCCGGCCCTTCCTGGAGCCGTTCCAGAAGGTGCTACCCACCCTGGGCAATGTGGATCTTTCGCCGCTGGTACTCCTGCTGGTCCTGCAAATCCTGCTGATGGTCCAGGGCAGCCTCTTCAACTCGGTGCTGGCGGCGCTGCTTTGACTGCTCCGGTGTGGCTCCGGGGGGATCCGGCGCGGGGGCTGCTGCTGGTCCTGCACATCCAGCCCGGAGCGAGTCGGACCGAGGTGGCGGGCGAGCATGGCGATGCGCTCAAGGTGCGGCTTGCCGCACCGCCGGTGGATGGCAAGGCCAACGCCTGCCTCATCGAGTTCCTGGCGGAAAGGCTGGCGCTTCCCCGCAGCGCGGTGAGCCTGGCGAGCGGCGCCAGCAGCCGGCGCAAGACCGTCCGGGTGGAAGGGCTGGCAGAGGCGCAGGCGTTGCAGCGCCTGCTTGAAGGGCCCGCCGGACGCACCCGGGGCTAGGCGCGGCTCCCGTTTCTTCTTGTTTCCCTGACAAGCCGAGGCCCGCATTGCGCGGGCCTCGGCTTGTCAGGGGCGGCAGGTCGGTCAGGCGGGGCGCTCGTACACCGTCTGTCCGCCAACCAGGGTGTGGCGCACGAGGCCGGGCAACTCCAGCCCCAGGAACGGGGTGTTCTTGCCTTGGCTGTGGAGGTTCTCGCGGGTGACGTGGAAATACCCCGCCGGATCGAACAGGCAGAGGTCCGCCGCGGCGCCGGAGGCGATGCGCCCGGCCGCCACGCCCAGGATGTCTGCCGCGTTGGAGGTGACCCGCGCCAGGGCGGTCGCCAGGGGGACTCCAGCCTCCGCAGCCCACTTCAGGGTCAGCGGCAACAGCAGTTCCAGACCTGTGGCGCCCGCTTCGGCCTCGCTGAAGGGAACCTGCTTGCCGTCGTCGTCCACGGGCGTGTGATCCGAGCACAGGGCGCTGATCCGGCCCTCGGCCAGACCACGGCGCAGGGCATCCCGGTCGCGCAGGGTGCGCAGAGGCGGCTGGAGGTTGGCATTGGCGTCGAAGAAGCCAATATCCATTTCCGACATGTGCAGGTGGTTGATGGAAACGTCGCAGGTCACCGAGACGCCCCGGGCGCGGGCCTGATCAATCAGGGCCAGCCCGGCAGCCGTGGACAGCCGCGTGAGGTGCAGGCGCACGCCGGTCACTTCCACCAGTTGCAGCATTGTTGCAATGGCCACCGTTTCGGCACAGGCGGGAATGCCCGGCAGCCCAAGCCGGGTGGAGATTTCGCCGTCGTGGGCGACGCCGTTGCGGGCCAGGAACGGGTCCTGGGCCTGGAGCCAGACGCCGAAGCCGAAGGTGGCCGCATACTGGAGCGCGCGCATCAGCACCTGGGTATCCACCACGGCCCGGTTGGCCTGACTGAACGCGGCACATCCGGCCTCGCGCAGTTCCGCCATCTCGGTCAGCCGCTCCCCCTTGAGGCCCACCGTGAGGGCGCCCAGGGGATAAACGTGGGCGCGGTGCAGGTTGTGGGCGCGGAACTTGAGCATTTCCACCAGGCCGGGCTCATCCAGTACCGGGTCGGTGTCGGGCGGGCAGGAAAGGCTGGTGACCCCCCCGGCGACCGCCGCCAGCATCTCCGATTCGAGGGTGGCCTTGTATTCGAAGCCCGGCTCGCGCAAGCGGGCCGAGAGATCCACCAGACCGGGGCAGACCACCAGCCCGCGGGCATCAATGTTGCGGTTGGCGTGAAAGCCGTCGGGGGCGTTGCCGATGGCCACGATCTTGCCGGCGGCGATGTGCAGGGAAGCCTGCGCGTCGAAGCCGCTGGCCGGGTCGATGATGCGGCCGTTGAGGATGCTGATCTTCATGGAGCAATGGAGAAAATGCTGTTCATGGCCAAATTAGCTGGCGAGTATACCCCCGTACTCCACCGCCGGGGGGGCCGCCCGGCGGACCGGAGATGGCACGAAGTTTCCGCCCCGGGCCTGCAATTGGAATGCCCCCAGCTGTGGTACAAAGACGGGGTCAATGAACGGCGGCGCCAACCTGGGCCGCCACCCACAAAGCAAGGAGCTACAAGAATGAGCGAGACCCCGGCCAATAACATGGATGAGTTTTACCTCTACCGCTTCGAGGATCTGCAGGTGGGCATGAGCGCGGCCTACGCCAAGACTGTGACCGATGCGGACATCGTGCTGTTTGCGGGAATCACCGGCGATATCAACCCGGTGCACCTGAACCAGGAATTTGCCGTCGGCACCATGTTCGAAGGGCGCATCGCCCACGGCATGCTGTCCGCCGGGTTCGTATCCACCGTGCTGGGCACCAAGCTTCCGGGGCCGGGCACCATTTACCTGAGCCAGACCCTGAAGTTCAAGGCGGCGGTCCGCGCTGGTGACACGGTGGTGGCCCGGGCGACCATCACCGCCCTGAACCCGGCCAAGCGCCGGGCCACCCTGGATACCGTGTGTACCGTCGGTGGCAAGGTGGTGATGGATGGGGTGGCGGAAATCATGCTGCCCCCCCGAACCAACTGATCACCTTATCCCCTGTGCGGCGGCGGCGGGCGTGCGCCGTCCTGCCGCCCAGGTTCCTTTCCTCAGCCGTGCGGAGGCTGGTATGTTCGTTCGCACCTTTCTCGCCATTGTTCTCGCGCTCCCGGCCAGCCCTGCCTTGGCGCTGCTGTGCGATGGTGGCCAGCGGGCCGAGTATCTGCTCGCCGAGCTCTCCGGGGCGGCCACCGAAACACCCATCACCGCCCATATCACCATCGGGTGTGGCGACAACCTGGCGCAGATCCGGTACGCGGCAGGCAATGGGGTCATCCAGGCCCGGCTTCGCCAGGGCCCCCAGGGGGCGGTGTTGGAAGAGGAAGGCGGCGGGCGGTGGAACCTGCGAAGTTCGTACCACTTGTGGACGGGGCAGTGGAGCGATGGCAAACGCAGCTACCCGGTGCTGGCCCGCATTGCCCCGCCGTTCGAGAAACCGCCGAAGGAACTGGCGGGCACCTTGCGCCATCATCACACCATCAATGTGTTGGATGGCCAGCAGTGGGTGCCTTCCAAGGTCACCGATGTGCTGAGCATGACCCCGATGGCCAATGGCTTCGTCAAGGTGTCCCTGGAAGCCGTGTTCGAGAATGCCCACCAGTGCAGCCTGGACGGTCCGGCCGTTTACGGATCCGGGCGCCTGGTGATGGTGCGCGGTGGTGAGCGCTCGGAGACCCGTGGCAAGGACACGGTGTTCGTGCCCGATGCCTGCGTTGTGCAGTTCGAGTTTCTCGACGGCAAGACGATGGTGAAACTGGACAGCGCCGGGGCCGAGGCCTGCCGACAGTTCTGCGGTGCCCGCGGCTACCTGGATGGTCTGGAATTCAGCAAGGAGCCTCCCCCCCAGCCAAAGAAGGGGCGCGCGGCTCAGGGGGCGGCGCGCAAGTAGCAGTGCCGCGCCCGGCCTTCCCCCGGCCGGAGCCGGGGGCGGAAGGGGGTCAGAGCGGAGGGATGCGCAGCATCTGGCCCGGATAGATCTTGTCCGGGTGGCTCAACATCGGCCGGTTGGCCTCGAAAATGGCCTGGTACTTGGAGCCGTTGCCGTAGTGTTCGGCGGCAATCTTCCACAGGGTGTCGCCTTTGACCACGGTGTAGAAGCGCGCTTCCGGCTGGCTCTGGTCCACCGACATCATGTCGTTGACCTTCTCCACCCCTTCCACGTTGCCTGCGGCGAGGATGATCTTTTCTTTGGTTTCCTGGTCGGGTGCCACGCCGAACACACTCACTTCACCCGTGGCAAAGGTGACGGTCAGGCCGGTGGCGGACAGCCCCAGGGTGGAGATGTAGTTCTGGATGGCCTCGGCGGCGGCGTCGTTCGCTCGCTTGACGTTGTCTTCGCTCGGGTCGGCCGCGGCGGTCGCCTGGGCGGCATGGGCCTCACCCTTGCCGAAGAGTTTTTCGCCGGCTTCCTTGATGAAGCTGAACAGTCCCATATCGTGCTCTCCTCTGTTTGCTGTTGGTCACGGATTGCACCGGCGTTTGCGCCGGTGGTGCAAGCAGCCTAGCACAGGCAGATGGCGGCGCCCACGCTGCTGCGCAAGCGCCGTGCAAAACAGCGTGAAGCCGCCGCGCCGTCCTGCTGGTGGGTCGTCACCTGCCTTGGTAGTATTAGCCTTTGCTAATTTTCTAGAGGAGTGGTCCCGATGGCCAAGACGAGTCACGATCTGGTGATGGCCGCGCGTGCGCGGATTCAGGAAATCAGCCTGGCGGAAGCACGGTCCTTGCTGGCGCAGAATCCCTTGGTGCTCGATGTGCGGGAGCCGGACGAGTTTGTCGCCGGGCATCTGCCGGGCGCGATAAACGTTCCGCGCGGCCTGCTGGAGTTCCGCTTGGCGGGTCTGGCGCCGCTGCTGCAAACGCCGCCGCCGGCGGTGCTGGTCTATTGCAAGACCGGTGGGCGCGCTGCGCTGGCAACGGTCGTGCTGCACGAGATGGGCGTGACCCAGGCGATGTCTCTGGCGGGCGGGTTTGACGCCTGGGCCGGGGCGGGCTTGCCGGTGGATCAGCCGGCGCCCCTGGATTTCGAGTAAGGACGCGGCGTTACGGGGGGCCGAACAGCAGGTCGATGTCTTCGGGTGTAAAGCTGCCTGATCCTGCTCCGTCCAGGACGCCCGCTGCCAACTGGGCCTTGCGGTGTTGCAGGGCCAGGATCTTTTCTTCCACCGTGCCGGCGGCGACCAGCTTGTAGACGAACACCGGCTTGTCCTGACCAATGCGGTGGGCCCGGTCGGTTGCCTGGTTTTCGACGGCGGGGTTCCACCAGGGGTCGTAGTGGATGACGGTGTCGGCGGCGGTGAGGTTGAGGCCGACACCACCGGCCTTGAGGCTGATGAGGAAGAGGGGCACGTCGCCACGCTGAAAGCGATCCACCGGTGTCTGCCGGTCCTGGGTGTCGCCAGTGAGTTGCACGTAGCCAATGCGCGCTTTTTCCAGCTCGGCTTCGATCAGCGCCAGCATGCTGGTGAACTGGGAGAACACCAGGATGCGCCGGCCCTCGGCCAGCAGATCATGGAGCAGATCCAGGAGCAGTTCGAGCTTGGCGGAGCGGCTGACCTTGCGGGCGGAATCCAGCTTGACCAGGCTCGGGTCGCAGCACACCTGCCGCAATTTGAGCAGGGCATCGAGCACGATGATCTGGCTGCCCGCCAGCCCGCGGCTGCCGACCTCGTCCCGCACCCGCTGCTGCATGGAGATGCGGATGGTTTCGTACAGGTCCCGCTGGGGGCCGTCCAGTTCCACGGCGCGGATGATCTCGGTCTTGGCGGGCAGTTCGGTGGCCACCATCTCCTTGGTTCGCCGCAGCAGGAAGGGCGCAAGGCGGCGTGCCAGTTGCTGCTGCCGGGCCACGTCTCCCCCGCGCTCGATGGGCGTACGGTAGAGCTCGCGGAAGCTCTTTTCGGAGCCCAGCAGTCCGGGCATCAGGAAGTTGAACAGGGACCAGAGTTCCCCGAGGTTGTTTTCGACGGGGGTACCCGTGAGGCACAGCCGGTGCCGGGCCTGCAGACTGCCGGCAACCTGCGCGGCGCGGGTTTTGGGGTTCTTGATGTTGTGGGCTTCGTCTAGCACCAGCAGGTGGAAGTGCTGGGCCTGGAGCAGTTCCTCGTCCCGGGAGAGCAAGGGGTAGGTGGTGAGTACCACATCGTGCTGCACCATGGCTTCAAACAAGGGCTTGCGCCCGGCGCCCTGCAGTACCAGCACCCGTAGTTCCGGGGCGTAGCGGGCGGCTTCGGCCTTCCAGTTGTACATCAGGCTGGTGGGCGCCACCACCAGGCTGGGCAGGTTCGCCCGGCCCGCACGCTTTTCCAGGAGCAAATGGGCGAGGGTCTGCACCGTTTTGCCCAGGCCCATGTCGTCCGCCAGCACGCCGCCCATGTCGAGCTGGCGCAGGAACTGCAACCACGCCAGGCCTTGCAACTGGTAGGAGCGGAGGGGGACCGGGAAACCGTCCGGCGCTGCCACGGGCTGGATGCCGGCGCTATCGCGCAGGCGTTGCCCAAGCCGCCGCAGTTGCTTGCCACCCAGCCAGCGCAGGGGCAGCGATTCGTCCAGTTCCGCCAAGCGGGGGGTGTCCAGCTTGGACAGGCGCAGCCGCTCGCCTTCGGCGGCTTGCAGTTGGAGTTCCACCAGGATGGCGAGCAGCGGGCGCACGCGCTCCAGGGGCAGGGCCAGGAGGCGGCCGTCTGCCAGCCGCACCACGAAGGCATCGCCATGGCGGCCGCGCAAGGCAGGGTCGGCTCCGGGCGGGGTGTGCTGCATGGCGTCGAGCAGGATGGGAATGAGCGACAGGCGTTCACCGTCCACCACCACACCCAGTTCCAGGTCGAACCAGTCCTGCTGGGGCGTTTCCAGCACTTGGGCTTCCCAGCTTTCCGGCCGCGCCACCCGGTAGGGGAAATCCGGCGACACCTCCACGATCCAGCCCGCCGTGCGCAAGCCGTCGAGCCGGGAGGCGACGAAGGCTACCCAAGGATCGGGTCCGGGCAGCACCCAGGCTTGGCGCAACGGGTCGCCCGGCTCCAGGGGGATGCCGCCGATCACCGTGGGCTGCTGCAAGCCCAGGGCGCGCAAGGTATCCCGGGCGGCCCGTTCCGCCTCCAGGTCGCGCTGGGCAACCACCAGTTCTTCGCCCAGGCGGACATAGACGGGTTCGTTGACCGGGGCGGGAGCGGGCTGGTCCAGATACAGCAGGTCCAAGTGGGCCACGGGCGCCGGGATCGAGTCGCCATGGAAGGAGCTGCGCCAGCGCCGGGGGGCCGCCACCCGTTCGGCGACCAGCCGCAGGCGGCAGGTGGGACGGATGCCTTCCACTTCCCGCCGGGGGAGCTGGGCCGGTTCGATGGGTGCGTCGTCCACCTCCGGACCCGGGACGGGCAAGCCTCCGGGCGCCGAACCTGCGCCGACCGGGCCGCAGGTGTGCTCGAAAATGTTGAGATACCAGGGCGGGGTGCAGTCGAGCAGCACCAGGCCTTCACCCAAGCGGGGGTGGGCGCGCGGGCTGCCCACTTCCTCGCGCTGGGGGGGCAGCGGGAGTTCCGCACCCAGGGTGAGCGCGGGGGTTTCACCGTTGAGCCAGTGGCATCGGCCGGTTTCCACCAGCAGGTGCAGCATCCGGGCGCCATGGGGGCCGCCGATGACGTAGCTGGCCTCGCCGGTGGCGGCCGCCAGGGATTCCAGGCCGTGGATGAGGCTGCGGTCCCAGGGCAGAATGAACACCGGAGGGCTTTCGCGATGGCGCTGCCCCGGGTGGCTCCAAGGTTTGAGTTGGCTCATCGCGCCGCTCTTCTTGAGGTAGCCCTGGTACAGGCTCACCTGCACCCGGCGGCCCAGGGGGTCGGCAGGCTTGAGCACATAGAGCAGGCGATGGCGCACGGCCTCCGGGTAGGGCTGGGCGGCAGACGTGTGGTCCAGCACCGCGAGCCATTGGGCGAAATCTTCTTCCGGGCCGGCAGGCACGGCAGGTTCGCGGGGTTCGGGCGGGCGTGGCGACGGATGGGCGGCACGACGATGCTCGTCCAGGAGGCTGAGCAGTACGGCCGCGATGTGTTTGCAGTGGGGACCGTCCGGGCAGGAGCAGGTACCGCTGATGACGGCATGTCCCGCCTCGCCCCCGATCTCGATCTGCTGGCGGTAAGGGTCTGGCCCGGAGCCCTGGACGCGGGCGCTGATGACGGTGCCGTTACGCGTTTCGGTGACGGTCTTGCCGCGGATCGCATGATGCTTGATCAGCCCGTGCCCGCGGGACAGTACCAGCCGATCGAAAATCTGTTCCAGATCGTGGGCGGAGAAGCGCAGCATCGGATTTGCACAGACCCGGCGGCCAGCCAGGACATCGGGTGCGGATCAGGGAAAGGTCGTAATCAGTTCAAGGGTGCCAGCCGTGGCCACTCAGTGGCGGATTCAGGCGCCCGCCAGCATGCACATCACCGCCATGCGGACGGCGATGCCGAAAGTCACCTGAGGCAGGATCACCGCCTGCCCGCCATCGGCCACGGCGGAGTCGATCTCCACGCCCCGGTTCATCGGGCCGGGATGGAGGACGATGGCGTCCGGTTTGGCCAGGGCCAGTTTCTCCGGCGTCAGGCCGAAGCACTTGAAGTACTCCTGGGGGCTGGGCAGCAGCGAACCCTGCATGCGCTCGTTTTGCAGGCGCAGCATCATCACCACGTCCACGCCCTTCAGGCCTTCCCGCATGTCGTGAAACACCCGTACGCCCAGCTTCTCCACCTCGGTGGGCAGCAGGGTCTGGGGGCCGACGACGCGGATCTCCGGGACTCCAAGGGTGGACAGCGCATGCAGTTGGGAGCGCGCCACCCGCGAATGCAGGATGTCTCCCACCACCGCCACGGTCAGGTGGGTGAAATCCTTTTTGAAGTGGCGGATGGTGTACATGTCCAGCAAACCCTGCGTGGGGTGAGCGTGGCGGCCATCGCCGGCGTTGACCACGTGGATGTGGTCATGCCCCATCTTGGCCAGGTGCTGGGCGATGAGATAGGGCGCGCCGCTGCTGGCGTGACGGACCACGAACATGTCTGCCTGCATGGCGCACAGGTTGTCCACGGTATCCAGGAGGGTTTCCCCCTTGGCCGTGGAGCTGGTGGAAATGTTCAGGTTGATCACGTCCGCCGACAGGCGTTTGGCGGCGATCTCGAAGGTGGTGCGGGTGCGCGTGGAGTTCTCGAAGAACAGGTTGAACACGCTCTTGCCCCGCAGCAGCGGCAGTTTCTTCACCTCCCGCTCCGCCACCTCGGTGAACGGTTCCGCGATGTCGAGGATGCGGGTGATGATGTCGCGGGACAAGCCCTCGATGGACAGCAGGTGTTGCAGTTCGCCGTGTTTGTTCAGTTGGGGGTTGAGCATCTCAGTCCTCCAGGGCGCGGGGAACCAGTTCCAGGCTGAACTGCCCGTCGTCGCTGCGCAGTTGCAGGCGCTGGTCGGCGGGCAGGGGGGTATCCAGGGTGAGGGCGCAGAAGCGGGGGAAAATGGGCAATTGGCGACCGCCCCGGTCCACCAGCACCGCCAGGTCCACCCGGGCCGGGCGGCCGTAATCGAACAACTCGTTGAGCGCGGCGCGGGTAGTGCGGCCCGTGTAGAGCACGTCGTCCACGATGATGATGTCGCGCCCGCCCACGTCGAAGGGGATGTGCGAGCGGCGCGGCTTGGCGTGCAGCCCCTTCTGCGCGTAGTCGTCCCGGTAGAAGGCGATTTCCAGCGAACCCAGCGGCTGGGTCAGGGCCAGCGTCTGGTGCAGGCGCTCGGCCAGCCACACGCCGCCGGTGTGGATGCCCACCAGGGCGGTGTCGGGAGTGATCGCGCTACGCAATTGGTCGGCCAGTTGGCGGACCAGCAATTCGGCATCAGGAAGAGGCGCTTGCATGGGTGTCCAGGTAATCCTGCAAAATGATCCGGGCGGCTTCCGCGTCGATCGCACCCTTGTCGCGGGTGCGCCAGCCGCCCTGGCCGCGCAGGTTGGCTTCGGCCTCCACTGAACTCAGGCGCTCGTCCACTTCCACCACCGTCAGGTTGAAGCGCCCTCGCAACTGGTTGGCAAAGCGCTGGGCCCGGCGGGTGAGGTCATGGGCATCGCCCGCCAGGGAAAGCGGATGCCCGACCACGACGCGGGCGGGTTGCCACTCGCCGAGCAGTGCTCCGATGGCCCGAAAGCGGGCGTCCGTGCCTTCTGCACAGAGGGTGGTCAGGGCCCGGGCCTGGCCGGTTACCGTGTTACCCACAGCAACACCGATGCGCTTGAGACCGAAGTCGAAACAAAGGATGGTAGCGGATTCGGGCACGGGCGGCGAGTCGATTAGGGGCGGAAAATCCGCCCGTGCCCACGGATGCCTGGGCAATGGGGGGATAGAGGGTCAGGCGTGGCCAGCCACGTCGGAAAGGTTGGCCAGATCAATGCCCAGGAGGCGCACTGCAGCCTCCAGACGTTGTTCCGGCGGCAGGTTGAAAATGATGTCAGGGTCGGCCGGCACGGTGAGCCAGGCATTGGCGGCCAATTCGTTCTCCAGTTGGCCGGCTTCCCAGCCCGCATAGCCAAGGCTCACCAGC
The DNA here is from genome assembly GCA_036824045.1 of Rhodocyclaceae bacterium. Lineage (GTDB taxonomy): Bacteria > Pseudomonadota > Gammaproteobacteria > Burkholderiales > Rhodocyclaceae > DAITAZ01. The sequence goes on along the minus strand of DAITAZ010000001.1, from coordinate 80,606 downwards.
ACGTCATGGGGCTCTCCCCGGCCACCCACGGCGTGGAGGATGTCTTTCGAGGTGGTGAGGGCGATCTCGCCAGTGACCTTGAGGCTGGATTGCCAACTGCCCACCGGGCGGTGCAGCACGAAACCCCGGTCCGGCAGGACCGGTCCGCCGAAATAGACGGGCTGGCTTTCGCACTCCTCGTTGGCGACGGGTACATCAATGCGGTCGAGCAGGGAGCCCAGGGTGACCTCGGTGGGGCGGTTGACGATGATCCCCAGGGCGCCGCCATCGTTGTGCTCGCACACATAGGTGAGGGTGCGGGCAAAGTTCGGGTCCACCATGTGTGGCATGGCGATCAGGAAGTGGTGCGTCAGATTGACGGTCATCTCGGTGCTGGCGGTCATGGAGCCATTGTAATCGCACGCTGGCGGGCGGCACAATTTGCCGCCCGAGGCGTCTTGCCCCGCATTTCCTACTTTCCGGCACTCCGATCCATGAGCGATTTGGCACTTGTCTGGTTCCGCCGCGACCTGCGCGATTTCGACCACGCGGCCCTGGCGCGGGCCCTGCAGGCGCACCGGCGGGTGGTGTGCGTGTTCGTGTTCGACCGGAGCATTCTCGACCCTCTGCCCCGGGAAGACCGGCGGGTGGAGTTCATCCTGGAAAGCCTGCGGGAACTCGACGGGGCGCTGCGCCGGCGCGGTGGTGGGCTGATCACCCGCCACGGCGTGCCGGAGGTGGAGATCCCGGCTTTGGCGAAAGCGCTGGGCGTTGCGGCGGTCTACGCCAACCGGGATTACGAGCCCGCCGCCCGCCGCCGCGACGAGGCGGTGGCCCGGGCGCTGGCGGCAGAGGGTATCCGCTTCGAGGCCGGCAAGGATCAGGTCATTTTTGACCGGGACGAGGTGCTGACCCAGGCGGGGACTCCGTTCAGCGTGTTCACGCCCTACTGCAACGCCTGGCTGCGGCGGCTGGAGCAGGCTTGCCCGGTCGCCCACCCGGTTGCACCCGGTCCGGGGCAACTGCAGGCTCCGCCGTCGGCATGCGGTTTGCCCACGCTGGAGGCGCTGGGCTTTCGCCCCACCAACCTGGCGGCGCTGCGGCTGCCCACGGGCATGGGGGGCGGAAGGGTACTGCTGGAAGATTTCCTGACCCGGATGGACCACTATCAGGCGCGCCGGGATTTCCCGGCGGTGAAGGGGGTGTCCTACCTTTCCACCCATCTTCGTTTTGGCACGGTGTCCATTCGTGAACTGGTGACCCTGGCCCGCGGCCACGGTGGGGCTGGCGCTCAGACCTGGCTTAAGGAACTGGTGTGGCGGGAGTTCTACCAGATGATCCTGTGGCACCACCCGAGGGTAGTGGGGCACGCGTTCAAGCCCGATTTCGACCAAGTGGTCTGGGATGAACGCCCGGAGTGGTTTGCGGCCTGGTGCGCCGGGCAGACCGGCTACCCGCTGGTGGACGCGGCCATGCGACAACTCAACCAGACCGGCTACATGCACAACCGGCTGCGCATGGTGACAGCCTCGTTCCTGACCAAGGATCTGGGGATCGACTGGCGGCTGGGCGAGGCCTATTTCGCCGAGCGCTTGCTGGACTTCGATCTGGCGGCCAACAACGGGGGGTGGCAGTGGGCGGCTTCCACGGGCTGCGATGCCCAGCCCTGGTTCCGGATCTTCAATCCGGTGACCCAATCGGAAAAGTTTGACCCGCACGGGCGTTTCATCCGCCGCTATGTGCCGGAACTGGCCAGTTGTCCGGACCGCCACGTGCATGCGCCCTGGCGCCTGCCGCCGCTGGAGCAGCAGGCCTGCGGCTGTGTGCTGGGGCGGGACTATCCGCTGCCGCTGGTGGACCATGCAGCGGCCAGGGAGCGGACCCTGGCGCGCTTCGCGGTGGTCAAGGCGCCGTCACAGTAGCTGTCCGGGCGGGAAGCGCCGGGCGGCGGGGAGCCGCTCCGCCGCGCCCACCGCCTGGGTCAACACGTCATCAGCCTCCACTGGCCCGAGGCTGTGGCAGAGGGCGATGTAGAAGGCGTGGGTCAGCTCGCTGAGCTCGGCCGGGGAGGCGTTGACGCGCCAGGGGCACTCCGGCTGGGACAGGGCATCCCGGACGGCCTGCCGCACCGGGCCGGACAGCCGCGCCTGGGCCATCTCCCGCAACATGTCCTGACGCAGTTCCTCTTGCGCACCCGGGTGGAATTGCTGCACCTCCAGCAAGGCGGTGGTGATCAGCGCCGCGAACACCGCCTGGTGGTCCGGGGGCGGGGGCTCCGGTGGTGGTGGTGGTGCCGGCGCGGGAATGCTGGGCGCCGGGATGTGGACAGGCTGCCGGGTGGGCAGCGGCACGACCGTGGTGGCAGTGCGGCCGGGGCGAGCTTGCTGCATGGCTGGCCATGGGTCCGGCGGCAAATCCCGCTCGTCCGCGCGCAGGGCCTTGTACAGCGCTTCGTACAGGCGCTTGCGGGCTGCGCCGTCGATCAGCGCCCGTTCTGCCACCTGGTCGGTGTAGCGGATGATGTCGGTGACGGCTTCGCCCCGGACGTTTTCCTGCATCTGCCAGAGGGCGTCGATCAGGGCATCGTTGTCCAGGAGGGGACCGAACACCGCCAGGGCGGCCCGGCGGCGCCGGGCAAAGGCATCGGTGGCCATGTTCAGCCCTCCATCTTCAGTTGCGCCGGTGAGCGCTGGAACTCCGGGTAGCCCAGTTCATAGTGTTCCGTGTAGTCCAGTCCCCGTTGCTCGTGCAGGGTGGAGGCGCGCAGGCCCATGAGTTTTTCGACGCCCTTGAACATCAGCCACGAGACCGGGAAGGCCCACAGGAAAGCGGCGCCGATGCCCAGCAACTGGACGCCCACCCGGGCCGGATTGAACAGGTCGCCGCTGTAGAAGAGGCCGGCGGCGAGGGTGCCCCACAGGCCACCCATGCCGTGAACCGCGGTGGCGTCCACCATGTCGTCCAGGCGGAAGCGCCGCAGCAGCTCCGCGCCCAGGATGCACAGCATGCCGCCGACCAGGCCGGTAATGACCGCGGTGGTCGGCGTCAGGGTGGAGGCCCCGGCGGTGACCGCCACCAAGCCGGCGAGGCTGGCATTGATGGTGGTGGACATCAGGATGGGCCGCCGGGTGAGCTGCATGAAGCCCAATGCGCCCAGGGCGCCGGCGCAGCCTCCCAGGTGGGTGTTGAGCAAGACCAGTCCGACGTTGGCATTCTCCAGCCCGGCCACGCTGCCGCCGTTGAAGCCAAACCAGCCCATCCACAGGATGAAGCCGCCCAGCGCGACCATGGGCATGTTGTGGCCCGGGATTTCCCGGGCCTCGCCGTTCTTGCCGTAGCGGCCAAGGCGGGGGCCCAGCACCATCACTCCGGCCAGCGCGCACCAGGCGCCCACGGAATGCACGACCGTCGAGCCGGCGAAATCCACAAAACCCATCTGTCGGAGCCAGCCGGCCGGATTCCAGGCCCAGTGTCCGAATACGGGGTAGATGAGCAGGGTCATCAGGGCCGAGGTGAGCAGGTAGGCGCTGTAGTGCATGCGCTCGGCCACGGCGCCGCTGACGATGGTCGCTGCGGTGCTGGCAAACATGATCTGGTAGCACAGATTCATGGCCTCGGCCGGCCCCGGCTGGTTCGGCGCGAACTGGCTGGCGCCCAGCCAGCCGCCCAGCGAAGTGCCAAACATGAGGCCAAAACCCAACAGCCAGTAGGCTAGTGCGCCCACACACATGTCCGTGTAGTTCTTCATGATCACATTCACGGCGTTCTTGGCTCGGGCCATGCCGCATTCGACCAGCGCGAAGCCGGCCTGCATGAAGAACACCATCATCGTACAGACGCCTATCCAGGCGAGATTGAGCAACTCTGTCATGGGGATTTCCACATTGTTATCTGGTTGATGCCAAAAGTATTTGTCGGGCCTCCGACGTGGCCGGAGGCCATTTGGCACCGCTTGCGTAGCAAATAGTGGTCCCGAGGCGCGAGCGCTCGCTGCGCGGCAAGCGCCTTGCGGGAAAAAGCGGGCATTCCGGCGCGGCGGGGGTGAAATGTGCGGCCGGCCAACGGTAGTGGCCGAGTGGGTGGCGATCGGCTTCCCAGCCGCGCACGGCGCGTAGACGTGGGCGATGCCCATGATCGGTGCAGATGGGGGCGCTGCGCACCGCGATGGGGCGAGTGGCAAAAAATACTGTGTCGCGGAAAGTGACAGATGTTTCACCCTTCTGACGGGGCAGGTTTTGGCTAAAATTCCGCTCCCTCCCCAAATTAATCAGGCCACGCGGCATGGACGATTCCCAGGACGATCCGACCCCCCTCGGCACCCGCCGGGTGATTGACGGGCAGAAGCGCGGCTACTACTACGGCTACTGGGTCAAGATCTACGATGTGCCAGCGGATACGCTGCAAGCCAAGAAGCGGTTGATCGAGGCCCTCACCCGGAGGCTGTTCAACCATGTGGAGCACGGGCTGAACATTCCAGGCTGGCGGCTGGACGAGGCGCGGGGCGCCTACGAGAGCGAAATGGACCCGAAGCGGCGCCGGGTCAAGGGGGCCATGCTGGCAGGCGCCCTCTTCAGCCGCGCCACCGATATCTTCACCAAGCTGGTGGAGATGCAATCCCTCGGTATCGAGATCCAGCCGGACAATGCCCTCATGCGGGAGTGTGGCCGCCATCTCCAGGAAGCGCTGTCGTTGGGGCGGTTGGTGCTCCACCGCAGCGGCGAGGAGGGCATTGACGAGTTGTGGGGAGAGCCGTTCAAGGCCTTCTCGGTGCCGCTGGAGGAGTTCTACGAGAGCCGCTACGTCAAGATCGCCCTGACCATGCGCGATATCGACCGGATTGCCGCCACCCTGGTTGCGACGTTCTCGTGCATTCCCCTGTTCCGGGGCATGGAGACGATCACCCACGAGTTTGGCTCCGCCGCTCGTATCAAGTGCGAGACCCTGCGCACCGACAAGGACATCTTCGACATGTGGGCCACCTTCGTGGTGGCGGGCGAGAGCCTGGTGGGGATGGTACCCGACGCAGACGAAAGCTGGCCCCTGCCCCAGCGCCAGGCCCTGGCCGAGGCCCGCCGGCTGGTCACCCAGGGGCGGGATCTGGTGAGCTACATCACCCGCGCGCGTACCCCCATGCCCAAGAGCACGGCGGAGTGGGAGGCCCGTTGCGCGCGCTTCGTGGCGTGCTACAGGCCCGCGCTCATGGAACTGCCCCCCCCGGCCTGATCCGGCCCTGTTCTTGTTGCGCGGCGACAGACCGCGCAGCCTCATTCTGGAGAATCCCCGATGGATCTCGAATCCCTGGTCATCCATGGCGATGCCGGGCTGGAGGACGACACCTCCGTTTCCCCCGCCCTGTACCCCACTTCCACGTACCGGGCCCGCAATCCGGCGGAGTTTGCCGATATGGCCAATGCGGCCCGGCATCCGCGCTATTACTCCCGCTACGGCAACCCCACCCAGCGCCGGGTGGAGACGCTGCTGGCACGGCTGGAAAATGCGGAGGCGGCAGTACTCTTCGCCTCCGGCATGGGCGCGATCTCCACCACGGTGCTGGCCCACGTCAGCCAGGGGGACCATGTGGTGGCCCAGAGCAGCCACTACATGGGCACCACCAAGCTGCTCACTGCCTTGCTGCCCCGCTGGGGGGTGGAACTCACCCGGGTGGACCAGACCGACCCGGCGGCCTTCGCGGCGGCCATCCGCCCCAACACGCGGCTGATCCTGGTGGAGACGCCTTCCAACCCCACCCTGGAGGTGACCGATCTGGCCGCCGTCGCCCGGCTGGCCAAAGCCCTCGGCATCACCACCCTGGCGGACAACACCTTCGCCACGCCCCTCAATTGCCGGCCGCGGGATTTCGGCATTGATCTGGTGGTGCACAGCGCCACCAAGTACCTGGGCGGGCATAGCGACCTGGTGGCGGGCGTGCTCTGCGGCGATGCCGCGGCGGTGGAGAAGGTCTGGGCGGACGGCATTGTGCTCGGCGCCTGCTCCAATGCCTGGGATGCCTTCCTCCTGTTGCGGGGGCTGCGTACCCTGCCGTTGAGGGTGGAGCGGGTCAATGCCACCACCCTGGCTCTGGCGCAAACCCTGGCGTCGCACCCGGCGGTGTCGAAGGTGTATTACCCGGGGCTGGCGAGCCATCCTGACCACGGGCTGGCCGCCCGGCAGATGAAGGGCTTCGGGGGCGTGCTCAGTTTCGAGGTGGCCGCGGGTTATGCGGCGGCGCAGCGCTGCGTGCAGCGCCTGAAGCTGGCCGCCAATGCGGTCAGCCTGGGGGGCGTGGAAACCCTGGCGGTGCACGCTGCATCCGTATGGGAAGGGTCGCTCACCCCCGAGCAGATTGCGGCCGCCGGGATTGCCCCGGGGCTGGTGCGCGTCGCCGTGGGGCTGGAGGGGGTCGAGGATCTGAAGGCGGATTTCGCCCAGGCCCTGGCGGAATAGGCCGGCCGGGCTTCAGCCCGCTCGGGCGGCCGAGGCGGCCCGGATGTAGCCCCGGATGAGCTGGAGCAGTTCCTGGTCGTGGTAGGGCTTGCCCAGGTAGTGGTTGATCCCCAGGTCCAGCCCGTGCTGGCGATGCTTGTCGGCAATCCGTGAAGTGATCATGACGATGGGCACCCGGGCGAAGCGGGCATCGGCCCGGACGCGGCGGGTGAGTTCGAAGCCGTCCATGCGCGGCATCTCGATATCCACCAGCATTACATCCGGCAACTCCTGCTCCAGCCGTTCCAGCGCTTCCACCCCGTCCTTGGCGGTGAGTACCCGGTAGCCCTCCCGCTCCAGCAGCCGGCCGGTGACCTTGCGCACGGTGAGCGAATCGTCCACCACCATCACGGAGGGACGCTCGCTGGTGGCCGGCGCGGCGGCAAGCTGCCCCCGCGGCGTGAGGCGCGGCGCGCGGGTTGCCAGCGTCACCGGGTTGAGGATGAGCAGGATCTGGCCGTCCGCCTGCACCGTGGCGCCGGTGATGCCCGGCAGCCGCGCCAGTTGCGGGCCCGCATGCTTGACGATGATCTCCTGGTTGCCGCGCAGGCCATCGACCAGCAGCGCAATGCGCTGGCTGCCGTTGGCCAGCAGGAGCACCCAGTTTTGCCATCCGCCCTGGGGCCGACTGGCGAAATCCCCCAACAGACGCGGAAGGTAATGGAAGGGGTAGTCCTGTCCCTGCCACTGGAGCAGGCCGTCGCGGGTGACTTGCTCCAGCGCCAGGGGGCGCAGTTCCTGGGCCTGCTTGATCATGGCCGAGGGGATGGCGTAAGTGTGGGGGCCGGCTTGTACCAGCAGCGCGGGGGTTACGGCGGTGGTCAGCGGCAGCACCACCAGGCAGCGGGTGCCTGCGCCCGGGCGGGTGCTCAGTTCGATCCGCCCGCCCAGGGCGGCAAGCTCGGCCCGGGCCGCGTCCAGCCCGACGCCTCGGCCCGCGATTTCCGACACCCGCTCGGCGGTGGAAAAGCCGGGATGGAACAGGGTTTCGATCAGGCGGGCCTCGCTGGCCTGCTCACCGGGAGCCAGCAGTCCCTGCTCCTCGGCCCGGGCGCGGACGCGGGGGAAATCCAGCCCGGCGCCGTCATCCGTGAGCTCCACCCAGATCTCGTTGCCTTCCTGGCTGACCGTCAGCACCAGTTGCCCGAGTTCCGGCTTGCTCAGGGACAGCCGCTGCCCGGCCGGTTCGATGCCGTGGCTGACGGCGTTGCGCAGCAGGTGCTCGAGGGGGCCGGTGAGGCGTTCCAGCACGCTGCGGTCCAGCTCGATGCCGCCGCCGCGAATCTCCAGATTGGACCCATGCCCGGTGGACTTGGCCGCCTGGCGCACCACCCGGTGCAGCCGCTCGGCCAGGCTGGCGAAGGGCACCAGGCGCACGCTCATCAAGGCCTGCTGCAGCTCCCGGGAGAGCCGGCCCTGGCGGGAGAGGGCGGATTCGGCCCGGTCCAGCCCCCGCAGGATGCTCTGCTGGGTGGTGGTCACGTCGTTGACGCTCTCGGCCAGTTGCCGGGTCAGCTCCTGAAGGCGGGTGTAGCGATCTTTCTCCAGCGGGTCGAATTCCGCCTGCTCCGCTTCCATTTGCTGCAACCGGGACTGGAGCTGGCTTTCCGCCTGGATCTCCATCTCCCGCAATTGCTGGCGCAGGCGCATCACGTTGTCGGTCAGATCCAGCGAGGCCTGGCGCAGGAGTTTCACTTCGCTCTCGATGCTGGCGCGGGCGATGCTGATTTCCCCGGTATCGGTGACAAAGCGGTCCATCAGGTCGCTGCGTACGCGCAGGGTGGCGCGGCCGGGGGCGCTGTCGTTCTCCACAACCGGCAAGGGCTCGGCGCGACCCGTCGGTGTGGCGTGGTGCAATTGGTCGAGCAGTTGCTGGCCCCGGTCGAAGGAGGCCTCCAGTTCGTCGAAAAAGGCATCGCCAGGCGGGGAGTTGGCCCAGCCCGCTTCCACCCGGGTTTCCATGCGGTGCGTCAGCTCGCCCAAAGCCATGGCGCCGGCCATGCGCGCGCTGCCCTTGAGGGTGTGCAGCAAGCGGGCCAGGGTCTTGGCGTCCCGGTCCAGCCCGGGTTCGGCCCGCCAGTTGCGCAAGGCGTTGCCGATGCGGACCATGAGCTCGTCTGCTTCTTCGAGGAAGACAGGCACGAGGGTTGGGTCGATATCGTCCTGGGGCCGGTGGCGACGCCGGTCCGCACCCACGCCGGGCGGCAGCGGTGGGGGCTCCGCCAGCAGCAGGCCGGTGCTTGCCGCAGACTGGGTGAGGGCCGGGCTGGCGGCGATTTCGCCCAAGGCCAGCGCCAGCTCGCCCTCGGCCAGGGGCGCGTGGCCCTCGGCCACCGCTGCCACCATGCTTTCCACCGCGGAGGCGGCCTGATTGAGCAGGGAGGATTCCTCCGCGCTGGGGGGCGAGCCTGCCTGGGTCAGGCGCAGGAGCGCCTCTTCCAGCGCCCGGGCCAGGTTACGGATGGGGGACAGCCCCAGCGTGCCCGATACACCCGCCAGGGTATGGGCGGCGTGAATGGCGGGCATGGGCGGCAGCAGGGCCGGGTTCACCTGCAGCCGGGCCAGCTCCCGGCGCAGCACGGCCACGTGCTGGCGGGCTTCGGTGAGGTAGCTGCGCAGCACGGCCGTGGGGATGCTGGCCACCGCGTTGCCCTCGGCAGCCGGCATCGCGCGGGTGAGCAGCAAGGGCTCGGTGGAGGGCGCGGACTCGGGCGCCGAAGGCGGCGGGTTGGCGCTCGTGGGGGCCTCCTCCGGCGCGGGCGGGCGCTGCTCGCCGCGTACGGCCTCGGCGAGGCGCTTGAGCTGGGTGTCGTCCGGCCCTTCGGGGCTGCCCGCTTCGAGCAGGTCGGCCCAGCGGACGAGCAGGGCGTGGGTTTCCGCGGCCAGCCCCTGCAATGCCGGGCTGGCGGCTTGGGCCAGCCCCTGGGCGTGCAGGGCGGCGTCTTCCACCTGCTGCACGGTTTCACCCAGTTGGCTGAGACCCACCATGCGTGCCGCGCCTTTGATCGTGTGGAGCCCGCGGGCGTACTGCTGCAAGGGCTGCGGATCGTCCGGCCGGGCGGCCAGATCCTGGGCCGCCTGGACCAGGGTGGGGAGCAGGGCTCGCAGTTCCCGGGCAAACACCGTGATCATGGGATCGGGGGCGGCGGCAGGCCGGGGGGGCTCGGGTTCGGGTGCCACGGCCATGGCGGCCTCGCCGGACAGAACCTCGTCCATGCTCGCCGCCAGGGCGGCCATGGTGTTGCCAAGGTCCGGGGGCGGGGCGGCGGCGGGCGATTCGTCGTCGCCTTCCGCATCGCCCAGCAACAGGGACAGATCCGCACGCCCGTGCTCCAGGGAGTCCACGAACACAGTGAGGGCGGAGAGCCGATCAGCCACGGCCTTGAACAAGTCGTCGTCCACGGGCTCGGCCGAGAAGGCCTTGATGCGGGTGGCGCAGTCGCGCACCAGGGCCGCGGCTTCTTCCTCTCCGAGCAGGGTGAGCGCGCCTTCCACCTGCTTGAGGGGGAGGGCGAGACCCGGCAGATCCTGGCTCTGGGCGGGATTGCGGAAAAATGCGTCGAGGCAGATTTCCACCCGGGCCAGGGAGGCGGTGATTTCCCGCACTACGGGCTGGAGCAGCCGCCGCGCCCGCAGCCGGGGTTCGGCGTTGCCCAGCAGGGGGCGCTCGGGCGGGGGCAGGGGCTGGCCGGCGCGCAGGGTGGCCAGCCGCGCGGCCAGCGTCTCGGCCTGGGCCGCCAGCACCTGTTCGTCTTCGCCCGCTACGGTCAGGGCTTCTTCCAGGGCCAGCAGTGCGGCCGCCATCTCCAGCGCCAGTGCCGGTGTTTGCCGCAGGGGGTCCCGCCGCAGCCAGTGGGCGATTTCCGCCACGCCTTTGAGCAGACCCTGGCAGGCGCGGGGGAAGGCGCCGGGCTGGGCTTGCAGGGCGTCGGCCTGGCGCTCGAAGGCGGGCAGGCCGATTGCATCACCATTGCTGAAGCGGCTCCAGGCTTCCATCGCCTCCGCCAGGGCGGCATCGGCGGCGCTGGGGGCGGCGGGTGGAGGCTCCGGGCTATCCGCTGCGGGGGCGGGCAAGAGTTCGGCCAGCCGGTAGGTGTGACGGATGGCCTCGACCCGCTCGCTGCCGGCGCGGATGGCCGCCAGCTTGAACAAGATGGCGCGGGTCAGGTCCGGGTCCGGCACCTCGCCGCTCTTGCCCAGGCGGCGGATCTGCTGCTCCATCCGGGTGCACAGGCGGCGCACGCCCGGGTCCGTGCCCGGCAGGTCGCCCTGGGCGAGGGCGTCGAACAGCCCGCCGGCGATCCACCAGAAATCCCGGGTGCCGGGCTGGCTGCAGCCCTGTTCGATGCCGTCCACGGCTTCGCGCATGGTGCGCAGCCCGTCCAGACTGTGGGGACTTTTGAGCCACTGCAGCAGGCCCCGCTCGAAACAGGTGCGCCAGACCCGGATGGCCTGGGCCAGGGCTTCGCCCTCGCGAGGCGGGTTGGAGCGCCGGCCGCGCGGGCCGCGCAGGCCCAGGTCCGGGTAGAAGAGTTCGTCTTCGGCTGCCGGGGGCAGGCCGGCCGCTTCCCGCAGGGACTGATAGAGCGGGAGCAGGTCGAGGGTCCGGTTGGGGGCGCCATTGGCCACCCGCTCGAGAAAGTCGCTGGCGGTGCGCAGGCTGCGGTCGAGCAGGGCGATGATGCTGCGGCTGACGGGCGCCTGGCGGTCGGCCAGATGCCGGGCCAGGGCGTCGATCCCGGACAGGAAGCGGGTCAGCCCGTCCAGGCCGACGATTTCCAGCGCGCCCCGGGCCTGATGCAGGTGCTCCAGCAGAAAGTCGAAACGGGGTGTGTCGCCGGCCAGAGCGCGGCGGGCCCTGTCGAGGGAGAGGTCAATCTCTCCCTTGACCCAGTTGAGGGGTCCGAGATCGTGCTGGAGGTTCATGTTGCCTGTGTCGGGGCGTGCCCCGGGCTGGGGTTCATATGCGGAAACCGGAGACGGAGCCACGCAGTTCCCGGGCGAAGCTTTCCAGGGCCTCCAGGGCGGCAGCGGTTTCGCCGCTGCCCTGGTTGGTCTGCACCGCGATCTGGAGGACGTGGCGCATGGTATCGGCCACCTGGTTGGCCTGAGCCGCCTGCTGTTCGGTGGAGCTGGCGATCTGGTCGATCAGTTCGGCCAGTTGCGCCGAGACGCTGGATATCTCGCGCAAGGCGCGACCGGCGGCGTCGGACAGGCGGGTGCCCTCCACCACCTGGCGGGTGCTGCGCTCCATGGCGCTCATGGCGTCCTGGGTGTCGCTCTGGATGGCCCGGACCAGCCCGGCGATCTGGCGGGTGGCGCCGGCGGATCGCTCGGCCAGACGCTGCACTTCTTCGGCAACGACGCTGAAACCCCGTCCGGCCGGGCCGGCGGAGGCCGCCTGGATGGCGGCGTTGAGGGCCAGCACATTGGTCTGCTCGGTGATGTCGGAGATCAGCTCCACGATCTCGCTGATCTCCTGGGAGGATTCGCCCAGGCGCTTGATGCGCTTGCCGGTTTCCTGGATCAGGTGGCGGATGTCGTTCATCCCGCGGATGGCGTTGCTGACCGCCTGGGCGCCATGGGTGGCGGCGTCCAGGGACTGCCGGGCCACGTGGGAGGACTCGGTGGCCTGGGTGGAGATGGCGTGCATGGTGTGGGCCATGTCCAGCACGGCGCCGCCGGATTCGAGAATCTCCCGGGACTGGGTCTCGGAGGCCTGGATCAGTTCGCTGGAGGTGAGGCGCGCGGTCTGGGTCGCTTCCCCCACCCGCTGGGCGGCTTCCAGGGTGCGGCGGGCGAGGATGGCCAGCTCTTCGGCGGCGAAGTTCACCGCGTCGGCGATGACGCCGGTGACGTCGTCGGTGACGGTGGCGCGCACCCGCAGGTCGCCGCTGGCCAGATCGCCCATTTCGTCGATCAGCCGCAGGATCGCCGCCTGGGTGGCGGCGCGGCCTTTTTCCGCTTCCGCGCGCAGGCGCTCGGCTTCTTCCCGGCGGGCGTGCTGGTCTTCCATGAACGCCTTGGCCATGAGCAGCAGCAGGGTGGTTGCCGCCAGGGCCAGTACGGTGATGATTCCGGTGTTGCTGCGCTGGCCTTCCAGCCGCTGGGCAAGGCGTGTGGCCAGCGCGTCTGCGGCTTGCCCGAGCAGCCCGAAGTCCCGCTGCAGGCCATGGGCGGCGCGCAGTGTTTCGGCTATGCCCTTGGGCTGGGAGAGCAGCGTCACCAGCGGCGTGAAGAGGTCCCGCACCAGCGCTTCGCGGCCCTCGCGCAGGGTTTTGTCCCGGGCGGTGCGAGCCTGGGCGGCGAGGGCATCGGCCAGATGGCCCGCATCCTGGCCCAGGGTCTGGAGCTGCGCCACGTCCGTGGTGGGTTGCAGGGGTGAGATGGCCCGCCCCAGGCGCTGGCTGAGGGTGGCGACCCCCAGGTTGAGGATTTGCTCGCGGCCCAGGGTGTCGGGGGTGATGGCGGTGCCGCCGCTGGCAGCGGCCAGGCGCCCGCCCAAACGTCCCAGTTCCTCCAGCGGGCGGCCTTTGCTGGTCACCCGCTCCAGGTTTTCTTCCAGCCGTTGCCAGATCTGCGCCGGGCTGTCCTGCCGGCCGGGCTTGTCGGTGGCGGGGAGGGCATCGTCGGCCGGAGCCTCGCCGATCTGCTCCAGGCTTTTGCCCAGGCGTTCTCCCACTGCCTTGAGTTCGGCGATGGCTTCCTCGTCGCCGGCGCTGAGGCGTTGCAAGGCGGCCAGACCCCGCTGGGTGTCGGTTTGCAGCCGGCCGACTCCCGCCAGCCGGCTGGCGGCGCGATGCCCGGCCTCCTGCTCCAGCGCGGTGAGCACCACGATGGCTGTGATGGCGGCGAGAAAGAGCGCGCCCAGCAGGCGCAGTTGTCGCCCCACCGGCCAGTGGCCGATGAGGGGCAGGCGACCACGCATGCCGAAGACGGTCGCCCGCTGCAGGCGGGTCAGGGAGGACTCCGCTGTCGGGGCGGGGTCCGATGCCTCGGGGGCGGCGGGATGCTCCACCGGGTCTCGTTTCATCCTGGAAGGGGAGCGCCGGGCTCCCGGTAAGCCACGTCAAGGAAGGCGGGGCAGGCGAGCAGTTGCCGCACCCGCAGCTTGCGCCAGCGGCGGCCCCCTGCGTCGTGGTAGGTGGGGCCTTCCCAGTCAGGGCCGGGTTGGCCCGGGGCGTCGGGTACCAGGCTGGCAGCCGGCACCAGTCCCAGGGTGCGGTTGACCAGGATGGCGCTCTGGGCGGCGAACCGTTCGCCAATCAGGAGCAGGCGTGATTCGCCACCTGGCGGCGTGGCCAGCCCGCCGCAGAAAAGCGAGAAATCCGCCACCCCGTAAAGGATGCCGCGAATGCACGTCAGGCCCAGGAACCAGGGCTCGGTGAGGGGGACCGGTGCGATGGCGGGCGGGGGCAGCACCTCGCCCGCTTCAGCCAGGTCCACCAGCCAGTTGTCCTGCCCGGACTGGACGCCAAGCAGGCTGGCGCCTTCCGGCTCAACCCCGTCGGCCAAGGTGTGTTCATTCATGCGCGAAGGGGGCCTCCGCGTCCGGCCATCGGGCGGCGAAGCGCTGGTGGTCATTCATGGCTGGCGGGCAGGGCGGCGATGGCGGCCAGCAACTGGCCGGGATTGACGGGTTTGGTGAGGTAGCCGCTGGCGCCCTGGCGCATGCCCCAGACACGATCGGCCTCCTGGTCCTTGCTGGTGCACAGGATCACCGGGATGCGGCGGGTGCGTTCATCGCGGCTCAACTGGCGGGTGGCCTGATAGCCGTTGATCCCCGGCATCACCACATCCATGATGATCACCTCGGGCGCGGTGTCCGTGTGCATCACCCGGGCCAGGGCCTCCTCGCCGCTGCAGGCGGTTTCCACCACATGGCCGTGCTCGGTGAGCAGGGCGCTGAGCACCATGCGCTCGGTGGGGGAGTCATCCACGACCAGGATGCGCTTGCAGGACATGGCGGAGGGCTTAGTGGAGGGGGTGTGCTGCCGGGCGGGCGCCGAGCCGGCCGGTGATGGCGGCCACCAGGGCCTCGCGGGTGAAGGGCTTGACCAGGTACTCATCCGACCCGGCCATGCGTCCGCGCGCCCGGTCGAACAAGCCGTCGCGGGAGGAGAGCATGATCACCGGGATGGTGGCGAAACGCGGATTGTTCTTGATCAGCGCACAGGTCTGGTGACCGTCGAGCCGGGGCATCAGGATGTCCACGAAGATCACGTCCGGCTGGTGCTCGGCGATCTTGGCCAAGGCATCGAAACCGTCCTCGGCCAGCAATACCTGGGCGCCCGCTTCGGTGAGGTAGAGCTCGGCGCTGCGCCGGATGGTGGCGCTGTCGTCGATGACCAGGACCTTGAGCCCGGCCAGGCTGGCGGAGGTTTCAGTGGCTGTCATGGGGGCGTGGTTGCCAGTGGGGGTCAGATCGCCACCATCTCGAAGTCGTCCTTGCGGGCGCCGCATTCCGGACAGGTCCAGTTGGGCGGAATGTCCTCCCAGCGGGTGCCGGGGGCGATGTTCTCTTCGGGAGCACCTTTCGCTTCGTCGTAAATGAAGCCGCAGATCAGACACATGTAGGTTTTGAATTCGGTGGAGGCGGCGCTCATGGCTGGATGGCAGGAAGCGTTGCGATAGAATGAAAAAATCTTACCTGAAATCACCCGCGTCAGGCGCGAGTTGCCAAGCGCCACGGCCTTTTCGCCCGCATTCGCCGATTCTTGCCATGTCCTTGCGATCCACTGTACCGACCCCGCCTCTCGTGATGAGTCTCGCCGGTAGCGACCCGACGGGTGGCGCCGGCGTCCAGGCGGACATCCTGACCCTGGCGAGCCTGGGCTGCCATCCCGTGTCGGTCGTCACGGCCATCACGGTCCAGGACAGCCATGGCGTGGCGGGCGTACAAGCGGTCGCTGCCGAGTGGGTGACGCGGCAGGCGCAGACAGTATTAGAGGACATGCCGGTTGCTGCCTTCAAGGTCGGGTTGGTGGCCAGTGTGGAAAATATCGCGGCGATCGCCGGAATCGCCGGGCGCTATCCGGGATTGCCGCTGGTGCTGGATCCGGTGCTGGCTTCCGGCCGGGGTGACGCCCTGGCCAGCGCAAGCATGGTGCAAGCGCTCCGGACGCAGTTGTTGCCCTGTACCACGGTGCTGACGCCCAACAGCGTCGAGGCGCGACGGCTGGCGGGGGGCGGCGAGGCCGCCAGTTTGTCGCTGGCGGAGTGCGCGCGTGTGTTGCTGGCGGACGGCGCCCGGTACGTATTGATCACCGGCACCCACGAGGCGAGCGAGCAGGTGGAAAACGTGCTCTACGGTCCCGGGGGCGAGGTGCATCGCGCCACCTGGCCCCGGCTGCCGGGGTGTTACCACGGCTCGGGATGCACGCTGGCCTCGGCCATCGCCGGCTATCTGGCCCGGGGCTGTTCCGTGCCCGAGGCGGTGCAGGCTGCCCAGGCTTACACCTGGCAGGCGCTGGCCCAGGGTTTCGCGGCCGGCAGCGGCCAGTTGTTTCCACGCCGTTTTTTTGCCGGGCAGGAGCGCCAGGATGTCTGATATCCGCCGAGGGCTCTATCTGATCACGCCGGACTGGACCGACACGGATCGCCTGCTGCAGGCAGTGGAGGCAGGGCTGGCGGGTGGCGCCGTGCTGCTTCAGTATCGCAACAAGGTGGCGGACGCGCCTTTGCGTCGCGAGCAGGCGGCAGCCCTGTTGCCCTTGTGCCGGGCCCGCGGCGTTCCGCTGATCATCAACGATGCGGCGGCTGAGGCGGTTGCCGTGGGGGCTGACGGGGTGCATCTGGGGCGGGATGATGGCGATCCCGCCGCCGCCCGGGCGTTGCTGCCCCCGGGCAGTCTCCTGGGGGTTTCCTGTTACGACGAACTCGCCCGGGCGTTGGCCGGGGCTCGGGCCGGGGCGGACTATCTGGCCTTTGGTGCCGTGTTTCCCTCAGCCACCAAGCCGGGAGCGGTGCGTGCGCCGCTGGCGCTGTTTGCCCGCACGCGTGCGGCGCTGCAGCAGCAGGGGGTGCCCGTGCCCGCCCTGTGCGCCATCGGGGGCATCTCCCTGGAACGGGCGCCGGAGGTGGTGGCGGCCGGTGCCGATCTGCTGGCGGTGATCAGCGACGTTTTTGACGCAGCCGATGTGCGCCGCCGCGTGGCCGCGTACACTGCGCTTTTTTGACCGATTCTTCAGGGATTTCCCATGACCAGCCGTAACGAAGCCCTTTTTGCCCGTGCCCAGCAGACCACGCCCGGCGGCGTCAATTCGCCCGTGCGCGCCTTCCGTTCCGTCGGCGGGTGTCCCCGGTTCTTCGCCTCCGGCCAGGGGGCGCGGGTCACCGATGCGGATGGCAAGTCTTATCTGGACTACGTGGGCTCCTGGGGCCCGCTCATCCTGGGCCATGCCCATCCTGCCGTGGTTGGCGCGGTGCAGACGGCGGCGGCGAAGGGTCTTTCCTTCGGCGCGCCGACCGAGGCGGAAGTGGAGATGGCTGAATTGCTGGCCAGGCTTGTGCCCAGCTTCGAGATGCTGCGGCTGGTGAGTTCCGGCACCGAGGCGACCATGAGCGCCATCCGTCTGGCACGGGGCTACACGGGACGGGACGCGATCATCAAGTTCGAAGGGTGTTACCACGGCCATGCGGACAGCCTGCTGGTCAAGGCCGGTTCCGGGTTGCTGACTTTCGGCAACCCCAGCTCGGGCGGGGTGCCGGATGACTTTGCGCGGCACACCATCGTCCTCGACTACAACGATCTGGACCAACTGGCCCAGACTTTCGCCAGCCACGGAGAGCGGATCGCGGCGGTGATCGTGGAGCCGGTGGCGGGGAACATGAACCTGATCGCGCCGAAGCCCGGTTTCCTGGAGGGGATGCGGGAGTTGTGCACCCGCCACGGGGCGGTGCTGATCTTCGACGAGGTGATGACCGGCTTCCGCGTCGGCTTGGGCAGCGCCCAGGGCTTGTACGGCATCAGGCCCGATCTATCCACCTTCGGCAAGGTGATCGGCGGCGGCATGCCGGTGGGCGCGTTTGGCGGCAAGCGGGAAATCATGGAGAAGATTGCGCCCCTGGGGCCGGTCTATCAGGCGGGAACGCTCTCCGGCAACCCGGTGGCGGTGGCGGCGGGGCTGGCCACGCTCCGCGAGATCCAGGCACCAGGCTTCTACGAGGCGCTGGCCACCCGCACCCGCGCGCTCACCGACGGTCTCTGCGCCGCTGCGGCCCGCCACGGGATCGCCTTCAGCGCCCAGGCCGTGGGCGGGATGTTCGGGGTGTATTTCAGCGCCCAGGCACCCACCAGCTACGCGGAAGTGATGGCCTGCGACAAGGACCGTTTCAACCGCTTCTTCCACGCCATGCTGGAAAAAGGGGTGTACCTCGCGCCCTCCGCCTTCGAGGCGGGTTTCGTCTCCGCAGCCCACAGTGACGCGGACATTGCAGCAACGGTAGCCGCCGCCGAAGCGGTGTTTGCAACGGGAGTCTAGCCTCCTGCGAGGCGGCGGGAGGGGGCGGCGGGAGCGGGTCAGCTCCCCCGATCCGCAAGCGCCGGGGCGTCGGGTTTGCGCTCCGACTCCCCGCTGCGCAGGCCGTATTTGTCGATCAGGCGGTAGGCGTTGCGTTCGCTGATGCCCAGGGCGGCGGCCGCCCGCGCGCGGTTGCCGCCGTAGCGTGCAAGCATCCGGGCCAGGTAGTCCCGCTCGATCTCCTCGAGCGTGGGCTCGTGGTCGAAATCCAGCACCAGACCCCGACGCGGGCGGGTGTGGCCAAACGCCAGATGCTCGCCACGGATCTCCGGGCTGCGGCCGGAGAGAATCAGGGCGCGTTCCACCATGTTGCGCAGTTCGCGTACGTTGCCCGGCCAGCTGTAGCCGATCAGCATGTCCTCGGCTTCGGCGGAAAGGATCTTGTCCCGGCCTCGCCCGAGCTGGGCGATGAAATGCCGGGCCAGCAACGGAATGTCGTCCCGCCGTTCGCGCAGGGGCGGGATGGTGATGACGAAGCTGTTGATGCGGAAGAAGAGGTCGCTGCGGAAAGCGCCCTCCCGGGAGAGGCGGCCCAGGTCCCGGTTGGTGGCGACGACGAAGCGCACATCGGCACTCAGGGTTTTGTTGCTGCCCACCCGGCGAAAAGTGCTGCTCTCCAGCACGCGGAGGAGCTTGGCTTGTATGGCGCCGCTGATCTCGCCGATTTCGTCGAGGAACAGGGTGCCGCCCTCGGCTTCCTCGATCAGTCCTTTCTTCTGCCGTTCGGCGCCGGTAAAGGCGCCCCGCTCGTGGCCGAAGAGTTCGGATTCGAACAGGTTTTCCTGCAGGCCGCAGCTGTCCACGGTCACCAGGGCCCGTTCGGCGCGCAGGCTCTGTTCGTGGATGGCGCGCGCCACCATCTCCTTGCCGGTACCGCTTTCGCCCTGGATGAGCACCGTGGCTTCCGTGGGGGCCACGGCCTCGATCAGCCCGCGCACTTCACGCATGGCGGTGGAGTCGCCGATGAGTGTGTCGGGCCGCAGGGAGCGCAACTGGCGACGGTAGAACTGGCAGGTCCGCGCCAGCGTGGCGTTGTCCAGCGTACGGCGGATGGTGAGTTCCAGTTCGTCCAGGTCCACCGGCTTGGTCAGGTAATCGGTGGCGCCGGCGCGGATGACGCTGATGGCGTGGCGGATCGAACCGTAGCCGGTCAACACGATGATGGGGTATTGACCGCTGATCTCGGCCAGGATCTGGTCGCAGTCCCCGTCCGGAAGTTTGTAGTCCAGGACGATCAGGTTGGGTTCCAGGTGTTCGAGCAACTGCCTCGCCTGGGCCCAGGTGGCGGCGCTGTGGCTGGCCAGGCCGAGCTTGCCGCACTGGCGGGCGAGCAGTTTGTTGAACACGCTGTCGTCGTCGACGATCAGCACGGATTTCTTCATGGATCGCGTCCTTCCTGGGGCGGGGCGAGCGTGGACTGGGGCAGGGAGATGGTAAAGGTACTGCCTTGTCCGGGCACGCTTTCCACGGTGATGTGCCCGCCGTAGTGTTCGACAATGGATTTGCAGATGGTCAGCCCGAGTCCGGTGCCCGGCACAGCGTCGGCGCGCCGGCTGAAGAAGGGCTCGAAGATGCGGGGCAGGTCTGCCTCGGCGATGCCGACACCCTGGTCGCGCACGGTGATCTCCGCTCGGCCATTGGGGGCGAACCGGGTGCCGACTTCGACCTGGCCGCCGGTAGGCATGGCGTGGTGGGCGTTCTGCAACAGGTTGAGCAGCACCATGCGGATCTCCGCATTGTCACCGATGAAGCCGGGTTCGGCCGGGTCCAGGCTCAAGTGCTGGACCACGCCCCGGTTCTCCGCATCGTAGGCCAGGAGCCGCACGGCGTCCTGGGCGGCGGCGTTCAGGCTCACGACTTCGTTGCGCGATTCGGGCCGGCGGGAGAGCAGGAGCAGACGGCGGGTGACATCGATGCACTTGTCGATCTCGCCATCCACCACCTCCAGGTACTCCGCCACCTCCTGCGCATCGGCGCTGCCGTCGCGGGTTCCGCGCAGCAGGGACTGCACCGCCAGGCGCACCGAGGCCAAGGGGTTGTGGATCTCGTGGGCAATCCCGGCTGCCAGCAGCCCCAGTTCCGACAGGCGCTGTTCCTGGGAAACCTGCACGGCCTGGGCCAGATCGCGGATGGACTCCACCACGTAGCGGCGGGTCTGCCCGTCCTGGTCCAGCTCCACCAGCGCCGCATGCACTTCCACATGGAGCGTCCGTCCGTCGGCCCGCACGTGGTGATGGGTGCATTTGACCTGCTGGCCGTGTTGTTTCAATTCGTGCAGGGGGCACACCACCAGCGTGGCCGGGCATGGATCGTGCCGCCGGTGGCTGGAGACGTAGCAGGGTTGCCCGAGCGCTTCCTCCCGCTGCAGGCCGAGTTGCTTGCAGTAGGCCCGGTTGATGAGGATTACCCGTCCATCCTCGCCGAATACCCGTACCCCGTCCGGCAGGCCGTCCACCAGGTCCTGCTGCAGGCGTTGCTGGGCGCGGACGCCCGCCATGGCGGCGGCAAGTTGATCGGCCATCCGGTTGAAGCTGTGGCCCAGTCGGGCCAGCTCGTCCTTCCCGCTCAACTCCACACGGGTGTCCAGCCGTTGCCCCAGGGCCTGGGCAGCCGCTTCCAGCCGCGCCACCGGTTGCAATACGGTACGGCGCAGCACAAGCCACCCCGCCGCTGCCAGGGCGAGGATCACCAGGGCGCCGGAGAGGGCGAGCCCCAACGCCGTCTGCCGCGCCTTCTGGCGCAGGCCGGCAGCGTCATAGTCCACGACCAGCACGCCGTTGATCGGCCGTTCGGCCACGGAGCCATGGCACTGCAGGCACTGGCTGCGGTTGGGGACCGGGTTGACCGAGCGCAGCACCTCGCCGCCGGCAATGCCACGCCCGAATTCGCTGTATGGGCGGGCCTGGGCGGATTCCGGGGGCACCAGGGCCGGGAACTGCCGGTGCAGGTTTTCCGCCCGGGAGGCAAAACGCACTTCTCCCGCCGGGTTGATGATCATCACATCGCGCACGCCGGGCTGGTTGCCCAGGCGGCTCACGATCTCCTGCAGGCCCGGTACGTCCCGCTTGAGCATGGCGTTTTCCAGGGCAGATTGCAGCAGCAGGTTGAGTTGCAGCGAGGCGTTGCTGCGCTCCTGGGCCAGCTCGTTGCGATAGGCGAAGGTGAACATCACCAGCAGCGCAAGGGAGGCCGCCGAGGCAGCCAGTCCCATGGACAGCAGCACCTTGCGGCGCAGGCTGGTGGAGATCCAGTCTCGGGTGCGCCGGAGCATCATCTGGCGGGGGCCCTCGTCGTGGCGTGTGGCGTCAGCGCGGGGAAGCACCGTGCTGGCGCAGCAGGCGCGTGAGCACGGGGGGCGTAATCAGCGTGGTGAGGATGACCATGATGACGATGACCGAAAACAGGGTGTCGGTCACGACCCCCAGTTGCCGCCCGACCATGGCGAAGATGAGACCCACCTCCCCTCGAGGCACCATGCCCCAGCCCACCAGCCAGCGGCCGGTGTTGCCGGCGGCCAGTCCGGACGCCAGCTTGCCGACGATGGCGGCGAGGGTGATGCCCAAGGCGATGGCGGCAACACGGGGGTCGGCGAGCGAGGACAGGTCCACCTGCATGCCGGTCAGCACGAAAAACACCGGGACGAAAAAGTAGCCGATGGGCTCGATGAGCTGTTCGTGCTGGTGGCCGGTGTGGCGGGTGAGCACGGGGCGCAGCCGGGCGGCCAGGCCCGCGTCCCGGGCGCCCAGCACGTTCTCCACTTCGCGGACGATATGGGGCGTTTCGAAATCCTTCAGAAACGCCGGCTCGAACAGCAGCCCGGCGGCAAAGGCGCCAATGATGGGCGCGAGCCCGATGCTGTGGGCGAGCCACGCCAGCGCCAGCCCGGTGGCCACGACCTGGGCAAAGAGCATGGAAGGGCCCGCGTCCAGCCGGGCCAGCCACCGTCCCGAGCGCCGGGCCAGCCACCGCCCGAGCAACACGCTGCCCGCAAGAAAGGCTACCGCTACGCCGACGATGCGCAGCACATCCACGAGGCTGACGCTGCCACTTTGCACAAAGCCGGTCACCACGGCCAGGATGACCAGGCCGAGCACATCGTCGATCACCGCCGCGCCCAGCACCACATTGGCTGCCGGAGTGCCCAGATGCCCCAGATCGCGGAATACCCGGCCGGTGATGCCGACCGAGGTGGCGGCCAGGGTGGCGCCGAGGAAAAGGTAGGAGCCTGACTCCAGCCCCGGCAGCAGCAGGGGGCCTACCACCAGGGCGCCCAGGGCAAATGGGGCGGCAATGCCGATCAGGGCTACCAGGGTGGCCCGCGTGCCGGCCCGGGCCAGATCGGACAAGCGGGTTTCCAGCCCGATCTGCAGGAGCAGCACGATCACGCCCAGTTCCGCCAGGAAGCTGATGATCGGATCGGCGGGAATGGCTTCGAAGAACCGGATGCCCACCAGGCCGAGATTGCCCAGCAGCACTCCCAGCAGCAACTCGCCCAGGACCGCCGGGAATCCGATGCGCTGGGTGAGGGGGGCGAACATCCGGGCGGCCAGCAGGATCAGCGCCAACCACAGCAGATTTTCCCCCACGACGGTGCCGCCCCCGGCCAGGCAGGGGGCAGGCAGCGCCAGCAGCGCCACGCCTTCGCGCCAGTAGCGAAGGCTGCCCGGCCGGGCCGGGGGGGTCGGGCAAGGCTGTGTGTTCATGGGCGAACATGGTAGCAGCAATCCCCCGCTCCAAGTCCCTTTGCCTTGGTTGGCGGGCCTTTCCGGAGGAAGGAGGGGCTCCCCGCGGAACGCCTCCTCCACTTTGGCAAGCGCCTGTTCGTCTGCTTACCAACTGGGCGTCAGACCCGGCATGAAGGTCAGGGGTTCCTCATGGCGCTGGGGCTTGGGTTCGGGTGGGGGCGGAGGGGGAATCTCCAGCGCGGTGCCGAGTATCTGGCGCAAGCTTTGGCAGTAGCCCGCGGTCAGGAGCGCCAGGCCCGCGTAGAACGCCGTGTCACAGCGCTGCGCCACCCGCTGGGCAAACTCGGGCAGCCAGCGCAGCAGATGGGTATCCAGCACGGACACGACCTCTTCCAGTTCCGCGGAGCCGGGGCTGCGCATCAGATGGGAGAGGAAGAGCAACTGCAGGGACAGGTTGTCGTCCTGCCGCCGGCGCCAGTCTTCCGCCTCAAGCCCATGCGCCTCATAACACTCCCGCAGCTCGAACATGGCGGCTTGCCGCTCCAGGCCGTCTTCGTCCGTCCACGCGGATTCGTTGGGCGAGGCATGCAGGCTGCCGTTCAGATAGATGGCGGCAAAGTCCGCCGCCATGTCGTCCAACTGCTCCGGGGTGGGCTGGCGCAAGTCCGCCAGCGCTTCGACCATGAGCCGGTGTCCGCTGACAAAAGGCTCCTCCCGGGGCGGGAGCGCCAAGTCGCGGGGAAAGCGGCTGTGCGCGAGCACCTGGGTTTCTGCAGGCCCCAGTTCAGTGCCGTGCAGGCGGGCCAACAACTGCAACTGGTTGGCCACCGCCTGGCGCCAGTCCCGGATTTCGGGTGTCTCCTCCACTTTCCGGGGGTTGGCGGGTTGAGGTGTATGGGTCATCAGCCTTCCTCCACCCGGCCCTTGCTATGGGGCACGAAGACGATGGAAGGATTGGTCAGCTCGGGGTCGGCCATGTCCTTGACGGCGCGGACGGGTTTTTCCTTGGGCCCCAGCGCGGTGGTCTTCCAGGTGCCGGCTCTGAGCTTGTCGATCGGCCCCACGTCCAGCACGCGCATCATGCAGGCCTGCACGCAGTACGGTTTGCGCCCGGCGTCGATCTCATCCACGCACAGATTGCATTTGGCGATGATGTTCTGCTCCGGGATGAACTGGGGCGCGCCGTAGGGGCATGCCGCTTCGCAGCGGCGGCAGCCGATGCACAGCGTGGAGTCGATGTCCACGATGCCGTCCTTCTTGCGCTTCCAGATCGCGCCGGTGGGGCAGGTGGGCAGGCATGCGGGCTCGGCGCAGTGGTTGCATGACATGTTCACCTTGTAGGCGTACACATCCGGATAGGCGCCGCCTTCGATGTACATGACGCGGCGGAAGCGTGGGCCGGCTGCGAGGCCGTTCTTGTCCTTGCAGGCGATCTCGCAGGCGCGGCATCCGATGCAGTCCACGTTGTGGTGAATGAAGCCCAATTGGGTCAGTGGCACCACCGGTACGTAGGTCTCCGCCTTCTTCTGCTGCGCGGCGGCCTTGATGCGGGCCTTGTCGGGTTTGTTCTGGCTCATGGTTCAGTCTCCCCGCCGGAACACGACACTGCGGGCGGTGGCGAGTTGATCCCACCCGGGCCGGTGCACCAGATCGGTTTTGCGCACATTGCACAACACCGTGTTGTAGGCAAAGGCGCCGGCAGGGCTGGGATCGTCCTTGGTGAGGAAGTCCGGATTCCCGGCCCGGTCGATGCCCTTCTCGTCCAGATCCATCCAGGCGCCTTCATGCACCACGACCACGCCCGGCATGCAGCGTTCGGTGACGTAGGCGGGCAGCACCATGGAGCCCCGGTCGTTGAACACTTCCACCGTGTCGCCCGTGCGGATGCCCAGACGCTTGGCATCGGCGGCGTTGAGGGTGACTTCCTGGGAGAAGGTTTCCCGCAGCCAGGCGATGTTGTGGAAGATGGAGTGAGTGCGCCAGCGGGGGTGCGGGCTGATCATGTGGAAGGGGAAATCCTTCACCTTGGGCGCGTTGAGCGATTCCCAAGGCTCGATCCACTTCGGGATGGCCGGGATCTCGTAGCCGTACTGGGTCTTCGTCCAGTCCTTCACCTGGGCCAGCTCGGTGGAGAGGATCTCGATCTTGCCGGAGGGGGTTTCGAAAGGCTCCCCGTGCTTGATCTGGTCAGTGAAGGCTACGTGGGGCTCTTTGAGCACGAACTTGTACACGCCGCGCTTCTTGAATTCCTCCCAGCTCATGGTGACGCCCTGGTGCTCCTGCACCCCGCGCCACCAAGCGGTCAAGTAGGCTTCGTCCGTGGCATCCGCGTTCTGGAAGTAATCCCTGTTGGAGCGGGGGTTGTAGCGCTTGCCGAAGTTCTTGAGGCTGGGGTCGAGCTTCTCCAGCCGGTAGGCCAGTTCGGTGAAGACCTGGAAGTCGGACTTGGATTCCCCCAGTGGCTCGATGACCTTGGGCCGATGAATGTAGTAATGCCCCTTGTACCAGGGCAGGGCCACGTCGTGCCGCTCGAAGTGGGTGGCGATGGGGAAGAGCACGTCTGCCCACAGACCCGAGGGCGTGATGGTGGAATCGTTGCACACCACCAGATCCAGCTTCTGGATGGCCTCGATTTCCTTGTTGATGTTGGTGAGCTGATTGAACCAGTCCGAGCCGTGCCACCAAATGGCGCGTATGTTGGGGATCTTGCCGTCCAGGTCGTCTTCCCGCGGCCACAGGCCGACTTCTTCCCGCTTCACGTTCGGGTAGTTGAGCACGCAGTGCGCCCAGCGGTCGCTCTTGATGGAGCCATACCAGACGTTGGCGTACTCGTCGTAGGGATAGGCGATGGATTCGGGATGCCAGGCCTTGCCCACGCCTTCCGCGCAACCGCCCAGGATGCCGATGTTGCCGGTCATGGCCTGCACCGCCGCGGCCATCCGGTTGTACTGCTCGCCGTAGGCATTGCGGCCCGGCGACCAACTGGCCTTCAGTGCCGCCGGCTTGGTGGTGGCGTACATCTGCGCCAGGGCGCGGATGTCGGAAGCCTTGACGCCACAGATGGGCTCCGCCCACTCGGGCGTCTTGGCCACCCCGTCGTACTTGCCGAAGATGTAGTCGCGGAAGTTCTCCTTGCCCTTGGCCCAGTCGGGCATGGTGCCTGCATCCATGCCCTGGCAGAAGCGGTCGATGAACTTCTGGTCATGCAGGTTGTTGGCAAAGATCTCATGGGCCATCGCCGCCAGCATGGCCGCGTCCGTATTGGGCTTGATGGGAATCCACCAGGCGTCGTAGGCCGCGGCCGAATCCGTGTACTGGGGGTCCACCAGCACGAACTTGCAGCCGCGCTGCTTGGCCAGGCGCATGTAGTAGAAGGTGTTGCCGCCGTGGAAGGTGTAGGCCGGGTTCCAGCCCCACATGATGATCAGCTTCGAGTGGGCAAAGGTGTCGTCCTCGTTGCCGTCCTCGATGGTGCCGAAGGTGATGCGGGAACTGAAGGTCGTGCCCTGGTAACTGGGGACAGACCACGAATTCGTGCGGCAGCCGAACATGCCCAGGAAGCGCGCCAGCAAGCCCTCGATCTGGTCGGACTTGTGCAGGACGCCGTAGGAGGCGCCGGCATAGGCCTGGTCGAGGATGGCGGTGGGACCGTACTTTTGCTTCAGTTCCACCATCTTCTCGGCCACAAAGTCCAGCGCCGTATCCCACGAGGCGCGTTTGAACTTCCCCTCACCCCGCTTGCCCACCCGCATCATCGGGTAGAGCAGGCGTTCCTGGGAGTAGAGCCGGGCCCGATAGGAGCGCCCCCGCAGACAGGCCCGCAACTGGGGCAGTTGCTCGGTGTCCAGACCGAAATGGCCGCCTTTCTGGTAGCTGCCATCGTCGGTGGACAGGCGCACGATCACATCGCCCCGCTTGTGGGCCACCAGCATGTGACGCGAGCCGCAGTTGTGCGCGCAGGAGGTGACGACCGTCTTGAGCTGGTTATCGGTCGGGTACGGTTCGTAGGCGAAGGCTTCTGCCTTTTCGCTGTGGGTCAAGCCGACCAGACCGGTGCCGCCGAGCGAGGTGGCGAGCAGGCTGTCCTTGAGGAATTCGCGTCGGGAAAGGCGCTCTTCGCCCAGGGTCTGGCGCAGCAGGCTCAGGAGCTTATTTTCCATTTTTGTCTCCCGCTGACGGGGTGGGGGTTTGCGGCTTGATGACGTTTATCAGGAAGCGCGCTTCCGATTCGGTCATCCGTTTTTTGGCCCAGTCGGGGGTTTCCTCGCCCATGCCCGGCCAAGTGTGACGGGGGTAGGGGTAGGCCACCCGATACCACTGGCGTCCGCCGTGGCAGCCAAAGCAGGCATCGCCGCTTTCGGCGCCGGCCTTTTCGATGGCCTCGGCGTGCAGGTAATTCACCTGATGGCGGGTGGTGCGGATGGCGGCATGGCACACCAGGCAATTGTTCTGGAAGCCTTCTTTCACCGTGTGCCAGGGGCCGGGCAGTCCCATCACCTCGTTCGGGAATTTGCCGTGGCACATCAGGCAGGTCTTGGGATTCACCATCTTGCGCAGGGTGAAGGCGCCGGTGCCGGTCGGCACGGCAGCTTCTTCGCGTGGATCGTTACCCTGGTGACAGGTGTTGCATTTGAGGTTCATCACCTGCTTGGCGTAAGGGCTCTGCAGATGACGCCAGTGGAAGTCCTGCTGCTCCCCCTGGTAGGTGGCCACCCGCTGATACCAGGCTTTTGCCTGGCTGGCGGGCACGCCCGCGGGAGATTTGTCCCGAGGTTTGGCCTTGAGGATCTCGCCGTGACAGGCCAGACACTGGGCGTCACTGGCGCGATCGATATCCGGTTTGAAATGGGTGGGGTGCCAGCGGGCACGCTCGTAATCGATGCGTACCTCGTTTCCGCCGGCCAAGGCCGCGCCAGCACCCACCAAAATAACCACCCCCAGGAGCTTTGTTAGCCAGCTCATCATGCGGGGCGTTGCTGTTCTCGCTTTTATTGTCATGGGAGCGATGCTTTCGGGTGAGACGGGCCGGGCCCTTGCGGGCCCGGCCCGAAACCGGCAGGACCGGAGTCCATGCCGGCCGGAGAGAGACCGATTACTTGCCTTCCATCCCGGACATGCCGCTCATGCCCGACATGCCGCTCATGCCGG
>DAITAZ010000001.1:15421-52689 GCA_036824045.1 Rhodocyclaceae bacterium | reverse complement strand
CCGGACATGCCCTTCTGACCTTCCATCCCGCTCATCCCGGCCTGCTGGGCAAAAGCAGCGGTGGACAGGAACAGGGAAGCGATAGCGATGTGGATCAGTTTATTCATGACGTTTCCTCAAGTAACTTGTGGGTAGGAGAGTTTCCGTTCCCACCGCCTCTGGCGGTTGCCCGCCGCGGCAATGGGCGCGGTTTCGGGCCGTCGCCCGAAATCTTGGCTCAGCCGCCGGCAGGCAAGGGGACTGCCTCAGGGTGGCGCTGACCGTGATAGCCCCGCAGATCGTAGGGGCCGGTCATGCCGGGCACGGTCAGGGGGGTGAACCAGCCGCCGTGATCGCGTACAAAGCGCAGGCTGGCCGGGTAGGGGGTGTCCACGCCCTTGAGCGCCTGTGCCGGGTCGCTTGCGGCGCCGCTATAGGTGGTGATGCGGGGTGCGCCTTCGGGCCTGCGATCCGGTGTGAGCCCAGCCACAAAACCGTCGGGTGCGGGACCCGCGTGAGCAAGGGGGGCGAGAAGCAGCAGGCAGAGACAGGCGGAGCGCATGGCAGACACCGATTGGATTGGACAATCGGTCTAATGCAGCTTCCGTGCCTGTTCGGGGAAAAGGTGAAATGCCTATATAAAACAGATGGTTGTGTGATGCGCGCGGCGTGGCGGGAAGAGGTCTGGGACAAGACCGCCTGACAGATTGGCAGTCCAGTTTTACCGGGCTGCGCTAAGTCATTGATCCGTGGTGCTGGCGGGGGCTGTCAAAGTGGCAGCCCCCGCGCAGGGCGGGAACTGCACGATGAAGCTGACGCCGACCCCGCTGGCGGGCGTGCAGATGGAGATCCGGGCGCCATGGCCTTCGGCAATTTCCTTCACGATGGCCAGGCCAAGTCCGCACCCGCCTTCCGGGGAGCCCGGCAGGCGGAAGAATCGCTGGAATACTCGTTCCCGGGCTGCCTCTGGAATGCCGGGCCCGTTGTCTTCGACTTCGAGGAAGGGGTGGTTCGCGCGGACCCCGCAGCGTACGGTGACCGTGCCGCCGGCCTGTGTGTAATCGAGCGCGTTGCCGATGAGGTTGCTGAGCAATTCGCGGATGAGAAAGGGCTCGCCGTGGATGGTAGCGGGCTGGCAATCAAAACCCAGGTCGATATCCTTGCTCATGGCCCGCTGCACCCAGAGGTCAACGCTGTCCGCCACCTGCCGTGCCAGATCTACCGGGCACGCTGTGTCGGGACGGTGTCCCTCGGGCTCTGCCCGGGCCAGGGCGAGCAACTGGTTGGCCAGACGCACGGTGCGACGGGTGGACACGAGCAACCGGCTGAGGCTGGCCTTGGGGTCCTGCTCCGGGTGCTGCAACAGCAGTTCCAACTGGTTCTGCAAGCCTGCCAACGGCGTGCGCAATTGGTGGGACGCGTCGGCCAGGAAGTGGTTCTGCGCGTCGAGGGCGGCGGAGAGCCGTTCCATGAGCTGATTGATCTCGCGGACGAGGGGACGGATTTCCCGCGGGGCCCGCCCTTCGTCCACCGGGCTCAGGTCATGGTGGCTGCGCTTGGCAATCTCGGCGCGGAACTGGTCCAGGGGGCGGAGCCCCTGGCGAACCCCGAACCAGATGATCAGCAGCATCATCAGGGCGAGCAGGGTCTTGGGCACCAGCATGGAGGTCTGGATTTCCCGGACCCGGGCGATGCGTTTGTTCAGGGTTTCGGCGATGGCGACAACATAGGGGTGGCCATCCAGGTCGTTGCGCAGGGCAATGGCGCGGATCGGCAACCCGTTGATTGTCGTGTCGTAGGCCAACGGTTTGCCATCGGAGGGGATCGCGGTGGGGATGGGAAGTTGCTGATCCCCCGCCAGCAGGCGGTTGCCCGGGGTCGCGATGGCGAAATAGATGCTGTCGAACTTGTCTTCGCGCAGGATGCGTTCGGACTCCGGGGGGAGGTCAACCCTCAGGCGCCCGCTGTCCAGGTGAACCCGGTGGGTCAGCGTCAGCGCCGAGTTGGTCAGCACAAGATCGTAGGAGTCCGCGGAGCTTTGCTTGGCGATCTCGTAACTGTTATTGACCTGCAAGGCAAAGGAAACCAGCAGGGGAATGGCCAGCCAGATCAGCAGCGTCCGCCGCAGGCTGGGGTCGAACAGCTTATCCCTGAGGTTCATCCCGCCAGTTCTCGAGCAGGTAGCCGTAGCCGCGGACGGTACGGATCGAAATTCCGGAGGACTCGAGCCGGCTGCGCAGGCGGGAGATATAGACTTCAATGGCCGAGAGGCTCAATTCCTCGTCGCTGGTGGAGATGCCCTGGACCAGTTGCTCCTTGGAAACCACCCGTCCCACATGGTGGAGCAGGTATTCGAGCAGGGCCCATTCGCGCCCGGGCAGTTCCAGCGGTTTGCCCTGCAGGTGGACCCGGTGGCCGATCGTGTCCAGGGAGAGGGGGCCGTGGAGGATTTCGGGCGGAGTGCCCGCCTGGGAGCGACGGATCAGGGCGCGCACCCGGGCCAGGAGTTCCGGCAGGGCAAAGGGTTTGACCAGGTAATCGTCGGCACCCAGGTTGAGGCCTTCGACCCGGTCGTTGATGGCGTCGCGGGCGGTGAGGATGAGCACGGGCAGCATCTGCCGCCGGGCGCGCAGGCGACGCAAGACTTCAAATCCGTCCATGCGGGGCAGGCCCAGATCGAGAATGGCCAGATCGAAACGCTCGGACTTGAGCCAGGTGTCGGCCGATTCGCCATCCGGCGCGCGGTCCACCGCCAGGTGATGCTGGGTCAGGTAATTCTCGACGGCGTCGGCCAGTACACCATCGTCCTCGGTGAGCAGAATGCGCATGGCAGACTGTGTCCGTATGAAATGACGCTAGTTTGGAACATGCCCAACCCTGCAGGCAATGGGCGCTTACACAGCCGTTCAGATTACCGCGAAAGCCTAACAGCCAACCGTCAACACCGTCACCGGCGGATTGCGGTCCGGTGTATAGACGGCGCCGCAGCGACTGGGGTCGGGCGCATTCTGGGGGCTGAGCATGAACCACCCTTCCGCGGCGGCGGCGGTCTGGTCGAAGCCCCTGCATTCCCCCCGCGCCATCCACCCGGCCTGCTGGTAGCGGCTGCAGCCGATCAGGCTGGCGATGCCCGTATCGGCCACCCGCGGCAGGCCGGATTCCGGATCAACCGCCACGGTGCCTCCCAGCATCGGCACTTCTTCCTGCCTGCCGCCGGCCATCAACCATGAGGACTGGGCCATGACCACGCCAGTGGACAGGCCTGCGCCGATTCCCTTGGCGGCGGCCACCCGGGCATCCCGGGCACCGTCCACTACCCGCGGAAGCGCGGTGGCTGCAAGGATGCCCACGACAGTCATCACCAGGATCAACTCGATGGCGGTAAAGCCACCCGACAGGCTTGGCCGAATGTGTGACCGGGAGCGGTGCACGGGACCATCTCGAAGTAACAGGACCTCCCGAATCTAGCAAGTCGCGCGCACCGGGGACAGGAAGGAATTCGCGCCAATCCGCGCGCTATTGCTGCAATTGGGCGCTACAGCAGGAACAGCGTGGCCAGCCCGAGGAAGATGAAGAAGCCGCCGGAGTCGGTGACGGCGGTGATCATCACACTGGCCCCCACGGCCGGGTCACGCCCCATGCGGGCCATGGACATGGGGATGCCGACACCGACGGTGGCCGCCAGCACCAGGTTCAGGGTCATGGCCGCGGTCATCACCAGCCCCAGTTGCCAGGAACCGTAGAGGAACCAGGCCAGGACGCCGAGCAGCCCGCCCCATACCAGGCCGTTGATCAGGGCCACACCCAGTTCCTTGCGCAGCAGGCTGCGGGTGGACTCCTGACTGACCTGCCCGAGGGCGATGGCGCGCACGATCATGGTGATGGTCTGGTTGCCGGAATTGCCACCGATGCCCGCCACGATGGGCATGAGGGCCGCCAGTGCCACCAGTTTCTCGATGGATTCCTCGAAAACGCCAATGACCCGGGAGGCCACGAAGGCGGTGATGAGATTGATGGCCAGCCAGGACCAGCGGTTTTTCACCGAGTCGATCATCGGCGCGAAGATGTCTTCCCCCTCGCGCAGACCGGCCTGGGCCAGGATCTCGGTTTCCGTTTCTTCGCGGATGAAGTCCACGACGGTATTCACCGTCACCCGGCCGATCAGCTTGCCGTGGTCGTCCACCACCGGGGCGGACACCAGGTCGTAGCGCTCGAAGGCCTGGGCCGCATCCTCCGCCTCGTCGCCCGGATTCAACTTGAGGATGTCGGTGGCCATGAGCACCGCCACCTCGGTTTCCGGGTCATTGACCAGCAGCACGTTCACCGGCAGCACGCCCTGCAGGCGCTCTTCCCGGTCCACCACGAAGAGCTGGTCGGTATGGTCCGGTAGTTCGTCGAAGCGGCGCAGGTAGCGCAGCACCACTTCCAGGGTCACGTCCTCCCGCACCGTGACCATGTCGAAATCCATCAACGCGCCCACCGAGTCTTCCGGGTAGGACATGGCGGCGCGCAACTGCTCCCGTTCCTCCTGATCGAGGGCGACGTAGACCTCCTCCATCACCTCGTCCGGGAGGTCCGGCGCCAGGTCGGCCAGTTCGTCCGCGTCCAGGCTCTCGGCGGCGGCTACCAGCTCGCCCGGGTCCATCGCCTGGATCAGGGACTCCCGGACGGCGTCGGAGACTTCCAGCAGGATTTCGCCGTCCCGCTCGGCCTTGACCAGATCCCAGACAAACAGGCGGTCGAGGAGCGGCAGCGCTTCCAGGATGTAGGCCACGTCCGCCGGGTGCATCTGATCGAGCCGGGCGTGGATCTCGGCCACGTGCTGCTTGTGCACCAGCTCTTCCACCAGGTCGTGGCGGGGCATCTCCTGGCGGTGGACCAGGTCTTCCACCAGACGATGACGGGCCAGCAGGGTCTGAATCTGCTTCAGATGCGCCTGAACGTCCTCGTTATGCAGCAGCTCGTCGGTGGCAGACATGGCGTGTCCGGATGGGTGGGGCGGCCGGGAAAGGCGGAATTCTACGGGTTTCAGGGTGTCGGGGATATGTCTGCCCGCCCGAGCCCGGCGCGAGAAGGGCGGATTTTGTCCCCGCGGCGCACCGGAGTGCGGGGGCGGGATGCGGCGCCGACGCTGGTCAGGGCACTTCGGAATAGCGCATGCGCGCCTGCACCCGTTGGGCGTGGGCTTGCAGCCGGGGCCCGAACATCCGCTCGTACTTGCGCGGGTTGGGCAGGGTGACTGCCAGCCGGGCAGCCTGCTCGGGACTCAGGGCGGCGGCACTGGTGCCGAAATAATGCCGGGCCGCGGCCTCGGCGCCGAACACGCCGTTCCCCCATTCCACCACGTTGAGGTAGAGCTCCAGTATGCGGCGCTTGTCCAGCAGGGCTTCCAGCATCAGGGTGATGACGGCTTCTTCCGCCTTGCGCAGGTAGGACTTGCCGGGAGAGAGGAACAGGTTCTTCGCCAGTTGCTGGCTGATGGTGGAGCCGCCGGCGACGATGCGGCCCTTGCGCTGATTTTTCTCCAGCGCCTTCTGCATGCCTTCCCAGTCAAAGCCCTCATGGTCCACGAAACCATCGTCTTCCGCCGCCACCACCGCCTGCTTGAGGTGGACGGAGATGCGCGCGTAAGGCACCCATTGGTAGCGCAACTGGGCATTGGGGTTGGCCTGCTGCAGTTCGTCCAGCCTCAGGGACATGAAGTGGGTGCTCTCCGGGTTGTGGGAGCGCCACCACAGGATGTGCCCGGCGAACCACAGCTGGACGAGCAGGAACAGCGCCAGCAGGCCCGCCAGCGCCAGTTTCAACCCCCGCCACAACCAGCCTACCGGCTTGAGGGCCAGGCGGGTCGCCCCGCGGCCGCGCCTAGGCGCCACCCGTCATGGCCCGCAGTGTGCGCAGCACCTCGCCGGTGGAGGGCCGTACCCCGCGCCAGAGCAGGAAGGATTCCGCCGCCTGTTCCACCAGCATGCCCAGTCCGTCCGCCAGCCGTCCGGCCCCCTGGGTCCGGGCCTGGCGGAGGAAGGGGGTCAGTCCCTTGCCGTACATCATGTCGTAAGCGAGGCTTTCGGCCCCGTAGATGCCCGCCGGCAATGGCGGTGCCTGGTCAGCCAGACTGGCGGCAGTGGCATTGATGACCAGATCGAAACACTGGCCGGCCAGTTCATCGAAACCGCAGGCCGCCAGCATGACGCCGGCCGGGCACTGCCCGAACTGTTCCTCCGCCAGCGCCTGGGCTCGGGCCACCGTGCGGTTGGCGATGGTGAGGCTGGTGGGGCCGGCCAGCAGCAGGGGCAGGATTGCCCCGCGGGCGGCACCGCCAGCGCCTGCCAGGAGCACCCGGCGGTTCTTCAGGGGAACACCGAGATTGAGGGTCAGGTCCGCCACCAGGCCGGCGCCGTCGGTGTTGTCGCCAAAGATGCCGTCCGGCCCGAAGGCGAGGGTGTTCACGGCGCCGGCGGCCTCCGCTCGCGGGGAGCGGCGATCGGCCAGCGCAAAAGCTTCCAGCTTGAACGGGACGGTGACGTTGAGCCCTCGCCCGCCCGCGGCGGCAAAGGCACGGGCCGTGGCCACAAAGCCGTCCAGCGGTGCCAGCAGCGCTTCATAGCAGAGATCCTGCCCGGTCTGGCGGGCGAACTCGGCGTGGATCAGGGGGGATTTGCTATGGCCGATGGGGTTGCCGATGACGGCGTAGCGGTCGGTCATGATGGCGGAGGCGCACGATGTCGGGAACAGGCGCGGAGTATGCCTCAACCCCTGCGCCGGCGCTAAGGGGCCATCGCACCCGCCAACTAGTTGAGCTGGCTGCGGACCTGATCGCCCTTGACGAAGCTGATGGTGGCCGCGATGTCGAGGATCTGGTACTCCTTGCGCATGTCCGCGGGGAAGCTGGCGTAGGGGGCCGACAGGCGCACGATGCGCAGGGCGGCCTGATCCAGAACCTGCTGGCCGGAGGAGCGGCGGATTTCCACGTTTTCCAGGCTGCCATCTTCCTTGACCGAGACCAGCAGCAGCACGTCGCCGTACATGCGGCCTTGGGCGGCTTCCGGATAATTGAGGTTGCCCACCTTTTCGACCTTGTCCCGCCACTGGGTGAAGTACATGGCGTAGCTCACCTCCCGGGTGCGGGCGGTGACCGACTTGCGGCGCGGGCGCTTGTTGTACTCCTCCACCCGCCGGGCCACTTCCGCCTCCATGCGGGCGATGGCCAGCGCGCTCTGCGCCAGATCCATGCCCGAGGGCTGGGCGACCGGGTCGGTCTGCTGCGTCTTGTGGGTCTCGGTGGGCGCCGACGGGCGTGCCACCTTGTTCTGGGTGATGAGCGCCTGCTGCATCCGCTCCAGTTGCTGGACGCGGCTGCTGGCTTCGGCCAGGGTGTCCCCGGACTGCTTGTTGGGCGAGGCGGGCAGCGGGGTGGCCGCCCGGCGGTTTTCTTCCGTATTGCCGCCGCCATCCAGATTGGCCTGGGCCAGGGCCTGGGCATCCGAGGGTTTGCGTGCGCTCTTGGCGTTGACCAGCACCACTTCCAGGTGCTGGTCGGAAAAGCGGCTGGCGATCCGCTCGGGCAGGCGGAAGTGCACCGACAGCAACAGGGCGTGAATGAACAGCGAAACCGCCAGCGCCAGCGTCAGGCGATTCTGGGGGTCGGCGAGCCAGCCTGCGTGCATGGCCATTGCCGGTCCGGCGGCCCGGGCCTTGGGCGGTGCGGGGTTCTTGACGCGGGGTTTCGCCATGGAATCGATCGGGGGACGAGACGGCCCGCTCTCGGGCGGGGCGCGATGACCTGAGTGGAAAAAGCTAGCGCGATTCTACTCCGACGCCCCAGCAGGGTCATCGACAATTGCCGGCTCATTCGCCAATGTTTCGACGTAACGGGCGCGCAGTTCCGTGTCCACGAGATCGATGTTTTCCACCGCAAGCCGCACCCGGGAACCGGGGCCAAGATTGGGCAGGGACGGGCATTTGAACACCAGGGGAATTGCCTCCAGGCGCACCAGGCTTTCACGCAGCACGCGGCCCGTCACCTCAGCGCTGGCTTCCTGGCGCAGCCAGCGCAGGCACCAGTAACGCTCCATGCCCCGCTGGAATTCGGCGTAGGCGGCGTAGGTCAGTTCGAAATCGCGCATGGCGGCCAGCAGCTCCGGGGAGCGGGGCGGGAAGGAGGCGGGCTCGCCCCGCAGGACGGCAATGAGCTGCCACTGGTTGACCAGATCCACATAGCGGCGCAGGGGCGAACTGGACCAGGCATAGCAGTCCACGCCCAGGCCCTCGTGGGGGGCGGCAGCCGTGGTCATGCGCACCTTGCCGCCCGTTTGCGCGCGGTAGATGGCAGGCACCTTGGCCTCGTCCAGTTGTTTCCCCCAGGTGCTGTTGGCCAGGATCATCAGCTCGGCCACGAGTTTGTCCAGCGGCGAGCCCCGCTTGCGCTGGCCGATGCTGATGCGGCCGGGGCCGTCGGCCGTTTGCGCCTCCCAGTCCACGTAAAAGTTGTAGTCCAGCAGGTTCTGGTTGGCGGCGGGCTTGCCCCGGCCGGCCTCAAGCACGGTGGCGAGCTCCCACAGCAGGGTCAGCTCCCGCTTGTAGGGGAAGTCCGGACCGCCTTCAGCCAGTGTGGTTTCGTTGAATACCGGCTCCACGTCGTGGTGGCGGAGGTTGGCCACCACCGGCACCCGCTCGATGCGGCTCTCGAAACCGTTCAAGCTGAGGTCGGCATTGACCCGCACGTAAAGCGACACCGCCGGGCGGCTGGCGCCTTCTGCCAGGGTGTACTCGGCCACCACGTCGTCGGGCAGCATGGTGATCTTGTTGCCGGGCATATAGACGGTGGACAGCCGCCGCCGGGCGATGGCGTCCAGGGGGGAACCGACGCCGAAGCCGAGGCCGGGGGCGGCGATGTGGATGCCGACCTGCCAGCCGCCCTCGTCCAGCGCCTGTACCGAGAAGGCGTCATCGATCTCGGTGGTCGTGGCGTCGTCGATGCTGAAGGCCTGCACCGGCGCTTCCGGCAGTTCGCCCACCGGGGTCGGGGTGCTCGCCGGGAAGGCGGTGCCTTCGGGAAAATGCTCGAAGAGAAAGCGGGCGTAGTGGTAATCATAGGTGGAGGGCAAGGCGCCACACTTGAGCAGCAGGCGGGCGGGCGAGAGCCCCGTTTCCGCGCAGGCGGCCTCCAGGGCCTTGGTTTCCAGCCGGTTGCGGTCCGGCTTGTAGAGCAGGCTGTTGAGCATGGGCGCCAGCTCCTCCGGGAGCCGGCCGGCCACCAGTTCCTGGGCCATGCGTTCGATGGTGGCAGCTTGCTGGCGCTTTTTCTCCAGCCCCGCCAGGGCGGCCTTGAGGATGTCCTCCGGCGCCTTGCGGAAACGGCCCCGGCCCTTGCGGTGGAAATACACGGGGGCCGCGTGCAGGCGCAGCAGCAGTGCGGTGGCTTCCACGGCCCCGGGTTCGTGGCCGAAGTAGTCGCGGGCAAAATCGGCGAAGGCGAACTCTTCGTCGCCGCACACTTCCCACAGGAAATCGGTTTCCAGCGCCTCGGCCTCGGCCTCGGCTTGATCCAGCAGTTGCTGGGGCTCCGGGTTGCGGAAGCGCAGCAGCACGTTGGCCGACTTGATCTTGGAGCGCTTGCCGCTGGGCAATTCCACCTGCAGGGTAGCGTCGTTGTCCGTGAGCACGGCGCCGGCGCGAAAGGCGCCGTCCTCTTCGAAGAGCACGTACATGGAGTCAGGCCGGGGCAGAAAAGGGGCGGATTATACCTGCGGGGCCGGTCGGGCTTTGCCCGGCCATACAGGATCTTACGGAGTGGCGGGCGCAGCGGGGGGGCGGGCGCGCAGCAGATCGAGACTGAATACGGCGAGCCCGGCCCAGATGCAGGCGAAGGCAGCGAGCTGGGCCAGATCGAAGGGCTCGCCGAAGACCCACACCGCCACCAGGAAATTGAGGGTGGGGGAGAGGTACTGGATCAGCCCGACGGTGGACAAGGGCAGGCGCCGGGCGGCCGTGGCAAAAAGCGCCAGGGGCACCGTGGTGATCAGCCCTGCCAGCGGCAGCAGCGCGGTGACGCCGGGACCGGCCCCCAGGCTCAGGCTGTCGGACATCGCCAGCCAGGCCAGATAGGCCGCGGCAACGGGCAGGGCGATCAGTGTCTCCAGATACAGGCCGGTCACCGCATCCACGCTCGCCTGCTTGCGCAGCAATCCGTAGGTGGCAAAGGTGAGGGCCAGCAGCAGGGCAATCCAAGGCAATTGGCCCAGGGCGCCCACGCGCAGGGCGACACCGGTGGCAGCCAGGGCGATGGCCAGCCACTGGGGTAAGCGCAGCCGTTCCCCGAGCACCAGCGCGCCGAGCAGCACATTCATCAACGGGTTGATGAAATAGCCGAGACTGGCCTCGATGGTGCGCCCCGCGTGGACCGCCCAGACGTAGATGAGCCAGTTGCCGGTGATGAGCACGGTGGTGAGCCCCATCAGCCCCAGCGTGCGGGGCCGGCCCAGCGCGGCCCGCACCGGCGCCCAGCCGGCGCGCCACGCCAGCCACAGGCTGAGCAGGGCGGCGGACCAGATGACCCGGTGCGCCACCACCTGGGCGGGCGGGACGCTGTCCACCGCCCGGAAGTACAGGGGCGACAGGCCCCAGATGGTGAAAGCGCCAAGGGCGCACCAGATGCCGAGGCGGTCCGAGGTCGAGGGCTGATTCATCGGCGCGCGCTCACTGGACACCCCTCCAGCCGTTGCGCCACATGCTGCCCGCAGGAGACATCGCAGGCCCTGCGGCATTGCCGGCAGGCGTGTTCATGCCGGCAGCAGGCCGGCAAAGCACAGGATCTCATCCAGGAAGTCGGTCCACCGGGTGAAGCTGTGGTCACCCCCGGGCAGGATCGTCTGACGGCTCCCCGCGTAGCGGGCCACCGCGTGGCGGTAGTCCAGCACCTCATCGCCCTCTTCGGCCAGCAGCCAGTAGCGGCGGGGATCCCTCAGGGGGCCCGCATCCAGCGCCTGCAATTCGGCGATATGGGCGGCGGTGAAGTCGAATTGCTCGCCGGTGTATAGGTTGCTCTGGGGGCCGAGGTAGGCTTCCAGGGAAATGGGGGCCAGCACCGCCGGATTGACCACGACCGCCTTGAGGCGGTGGCGCTCCGCCAGCCAGGTGGCGTAATAGCCGCCGAGCGAACTGCCCACCAGGGTGGGCGCGGGGCCGGGGCTGGCCAGCGCCCTCTCCACGACGGGTTCCACCAGGGCCATGGCGGCCTGTGCCGAAACCGGCAACTGCTCGCACCAGAAGGCGTCGGTCAGACCGCGTTCGACAGCCCGCGCGGCCAGGGAGCGGGCTTTATGGGAGGCGGGAGCGGAGCGGAAACCGTGCAGGTAGATGATCATCCTGCCGACCAGTTTACCCAGCCGAAATGGGATGTGGCCAGCACCACGATGCCGAAGACAATGCGATACCAGGCAAAGGGCGTGAAGTCATGGCTGGAGATGAAGCGCAACAACCAGCGCACGCACAGGAAAGCGGAAATGAAGGCGGCGACGAAGCCGGCCGCCCACATGCCCATGTCGTCAAGGGAGAGCAGGTGCCGCTCCTTGTGCAACTGATACACGGTGGCGATACCCAGGGTGGGGATGGCCAGAAAGAAGGAAAACTCGGTGGCCGCCCGGCGCGAGAGGCCGAACAGCAAACCACCGATGATGGTGGCGCCCGAGCGCGAGGTGCCCGGGATCAGCGCGAACGCCTGGGCAATGCCCAGTTTGAAAGCGTCGATCACATCCATCTCGTCCACCGAGTCCACCCGGATGCGGTGCTTGCGCTTTTCCGCCCACAGGATGATCAGCCCGCCAATGATGAAGGTGCTGGCCACGGTGATGGGGTTGAACAGGTGGGCCTTGATGGTCTTGCCGAACAGTAGCCCCAGGGCCGCCAGGGGGATGAAGGCGATCACCAGGTTGAGCACGAAGCGCAGGGCGGTGCGGTCCCGCTGGAAGACCCCGGCCAGCACGCTGGCGATGCGGGCCCGGTATTCCCAGACCACCGCCAGGATGGCGCCGGACTGAATGACGATCTCGAACAGCTTGCCCCGTTCGTCGTTGAAGTCCAGCAGATCTCCCGCCAGGATCAGGTGGCCGGTGCTGGAGATGGGCAGGAACTCGGTCAGGCCTTCGACGATTCCGAGGATGATGGCTTTGATCAGGATGAGGGTGTCCATGGGCGGCAGGCGGCAAGGTGACTGGATGGTTGTTCCCCGGAGGGCGGCTGGGCTGCGCAGGAGCAGGGCGGCGGATTATGCCACCGGCCCCGATGGCGGCTGTGCGCATTCCGTTACGGCATGGGGGGCCGTTCGTCGGCTTGCGCCGTCAGCGCCCGTCCAGCCGCACCGCCAGACCGCCCGCCTCGACACGTACCCGCGGCGCCTGGGCCGCGCTCCCGGGCAACAGCCCCGCCGGGAACTGGTAGAGCGGTTGGCTGCGGAAGTAGCCCTCCGCCAGCCAGGTGGCCATGCTCTGCATTTGGGGGCCGTACTGGGCGGGCACCCCGGCCAGGGCGAGCTCTTCCACCTTGGGCTCGGCCAGCTTCAGGGACTGGGAGGCCAGATCGATCTGCGGGACGCCCGAAAGGGTGAAATTGCCCCGATGGATCTTGCCGGTCAGCGGGTTTTTCACGGCGGCATCCATGCGGCTGGCGACGCGTCCGGCCTCCGGCAGCATGGAGAGCTGCGGATTGGTCAGTTCCACTTCCACGCCCTGCATGTAGGTCTGGCGCAGGGGGAAGCGGCGGGCAACCAGTTGCTGCAGTTCTCTTTGGCTGAGGCGGATGCTCCCGTCGGACAAGGGAAGGCTGGAGCAGGCGGCAAGGGGGGCGAGCAGTGCGGCAAGGATCAGTCGGCGTCGGGTGGGCATGGGCAGGCAGTGGATGGCAGAGGGGGCAGCGGTTGCTGTGGCGGTGCGGTCAGGGCTTCCAGCCCGGCGAGCCAGGCCAGGGCATCGTCCCGGCCGCGCCCGCACATTTCGGCGCTGGGGGTCAGCCCCCCGCACACGGTGGGGCGCAGCGGGCTGCCGAAGATGCGGCAGCGCTCGCCGGTATCGAGCTGGGCGCATCGGACCCCCGCCGGCTTACCCGCGGGCATCCCCGGGATGGGGCTGGAGATGGAAGGCGCGATGCAGCAGGCGCCGCAGCCGGGGCGGCAGTCCATTACTCGGTAGCGGGGGGCGTGACGCCCAGTTCCTGGTACAGGTGTTCCACCAGCCGGCGCAGTTCCGCCACTTCGGCGCGCAGGGCGGCGTCGCCACCGGCCGGCGCGGGGCTGGCCAGGCTGGCCACATCGGGCTCACCGCACAGCAGATGGGCCCAGCGTTGTTCCCGGGCCCCGGGTTGGCGGGGCAGCTTGACCACCAGGGCCCCGGCACTGCGCTGGGCGAGGTCTTCGAGCAGGGCTTCCAGGGCGGAGACATCGGCAAACCGGTGCAGGCGTTCGCTGTTGATGCGCAACTCGGCCGCCGTCTGGGGCCCCCGCAGCATCAGCACGGCGAGCGCGGCCACGGCGCTTTGCGGGATCTGCAGGACGCGGCCGAAATTGTGGCCGTAGCGGATCACCCGTCCCGACGCGCCATAGCTGTCCACGATCAGGGTGCGGTGGCGCAGATCGTCCACCGCGGACTGCGCTTCGCCGTCGCTCAAGGTCATGACCGGGACCCGGCTGGTTTTCTGGTTGCAGCCGGCCACCAGGGCATTGAGGGTCATGGGGTAGTAGTCCGGGGTGGCAAGCTGCTTCTCGATCAGCACGCCCAGAATGCGGGCTTCAACGGGGGTGAGCAGTGTGGTGTGCGCTTGGCTCATGATCTCGGGTCGGGAAGGAAAAGGCCGTGGCGGCCGTCAGGCGACGGCACGCTTTACGGGGATTATGCGGGCGAATCGCTTGCCCCGGGTGTGCGTTGGTTGTCGGCAGCGGTGGCATGCCGCTTAAGCGGCAGGCTGCACGGTCAGCCCCGGCAGGCTCGCCGGGTCCGGCACCTCGTCCACGTCTTCGCCCTCGTGGATGGGAGCGTCGGGCACTGCGAGGATCTCCCGCACGAAATTGGGCAGGGCGAGCATGCCCCGGTGGGTGGCGCCGTTGTAGAGCTGCAGCGCGGTCAGCCCTCGGGCGGCGATCCGGGCGTCCACCTCCGCTTCGGTCAGCGCCAGCGGGTCGGTGCCGTCGCTGGCCATGGCCATGCCCCACAGCATGCCGTAGAGCGGCACATAGACCAGATAGGGCCGCACGATGGGGAAGGCGGTTTCCAGCGAACGGACAATGCGGCGCAGGGCCCGTGGCCGGGTGATGGGGGACTGGATGTGCAGGCTCAGCACGCCGCCCGGATTCAGCGCCCGCCGGCAGGCGCCATAGAACTCGGCGGTGTAGAGGGTCTGGGCCGGACCAAACGGGTCGGTGAGATCCAGGGTGATCTGGTCGAAGCGCTCCCCGGTGGTCTCGATGAAGGCTTTGCCGTCACCGATGCGCAATGCAAGCCGCGGGTCGTCGAAGGCCCCGCGGTGAATGCCGGACAAATGCCGGCGCGCGAAATCCACCACTACCGGGTCCAACTCTGCCAGCACCACGTGTTCGATGGTGTCGTGCTTGAGCAGCTCCTCGGCGGCGCCGCCGTCGCCGCCGCCCACGATCAATGCCCGGCGCGGCGCTGGATGGGCCGTGGCGGGCAGATGGATGAGTGGCTCGTGGTAGAAGAACTCGTCCCGCTCCGAGGTCATGAAACAGCCGTCAATGCGCAGCGTCCGGCCGTAGAGCGGGCTCTCAAAGAGCTCGATGTGCTGGAAGGGCGATTGCGCCGTGGCGATCGGCGTGCTGCCGTGCAGGTAAAAGCCGGTGTCGGCGGACAACTGCTCCAGGTAGTAGCGGCCGGCGCCGCTCGCCTTGGGGCCGCCCATGGTCAGGCCCGGTCGATGCTCCAGACCCGCGGCGCGTCGGGCTGGAACGTTTCCACCAGGCCGTTGAACAGGCGCTGGGCCTTGCCCCGGTTGTCGGTGGAGTAGTTGCACACGTATACGTCCAGGGTCACGTAGCCATCCTCCGGCCAGGTGTGCAGCGAAAGGTGGGATTCCGCCAGCACCACCATGCCGGTCACACCGCCGTCGTCGCCAAAAGCATGGAACACATGGGCAATGGCGGTGAGCCCCACCTCATTGACCATGTCCACGCACAGTTTTTCAATCCAGGCGGCGTCGAGCAGGCGTTCCGGCGCGCAGCGGCATTCAAAAAGATCCCCGATGAGGTGCAACCCGGGCAGCTTGCGGGCAGCAGGCAGGGCGTCTTTCAAGTTCAGGACGTTTTGCATCGTCTTCTCCCCAAACCCAAAAAAACACATTGCCC
Source organism: Rhodocyclaceae bacterium (assembly GCA_036824045.1). Classification (GTDB taxonomy): domain Bacteria; phylum Pseudomonadota; class Gammaproteobacteria; order Burkholderiales; family Rhodocyclaceae; genus DAITAZ01. The sequence goes on along the minus strand of DAITAZ010000001.1, from coordinate 37,364 downwards.
ATCCGGACCGAAGGCCGGCGGGACGGCAGTGCGAAAGCGTGCAGGTGTGATGCGGCACGGGTGACCGCCGAAGCGGGGCTGCGGGGCGACGCGGGACTCCGCCAGGCGGAATTTGCCGCTGAACGTGGCATCGCGCTCTCCCCGGCGCTGAAACGACGCATCACAGCAAACCGCTCGGCGGACGAGCGGGTAAACCACTAAGTATATCAGTACAAAGGGTTTTTGAAAATGAAGGCTGGCACGGCTGGCCGGAATCCGCTTGGCACAGCGGTTCTGCTTTGCCTCGGTCTGCCGCGCGCAAGCCTTCAGCCGGCGCGGCGGTGGAGGGTGAGTGGTTGCTGAGGGGCACGTCGGGCCGCCGGGAAATTTAGGGAACCCTTAAATTCCAGCCCAGGATGCCGAAAACAGGGGTAACGCCTTGGTAGCCGGATCCGGATTGACCCCATGCAACAGCTTTTCGCGATGTCGCCTTTGTCTGCCGTGTCCCAAGTGGCCCGGGCGGGTGGCTTTTCGCTCACCGAACTGCTGGTTGCCTTGGGCATCCTGTTGCTGGTTCTGGCGGCAGCGGCGCCCAACATGGCGCAGATGTCCTCCGGCAGGCAGGCGGAGGCCGCCTCCGAAGGGCTGGTTCGGGCTACGGCCCAGGCTCGGGCCTTGGCGGTGCAGTCCGGCGCGCGAACCACACTCCTGGTCAACGGGGAGGGTGTGGCTGCCTGCGGCGACGCGGACGTGGCATGGGCCATCGTGCGCGGGAGCACGGCGCTGGGGTGTCTGACCCAGCGGGATTTTGCCGCCCGCTACCAGGGGGCCAGCCTCAGCGGCCCCGCCGACACCCGCATCGATTTCGCCCCGACGGGCTTGGGCGACAACCTTTCCAGCGAGCCGGTGTACTCCTTCGACTCGGGCGGGCAGCAAGTACAGGTACGCATCAATGCGGGCGGTTCGGCACAGGTGCTGTGAGCGCGGCTCCAGCCTGCTGGAGGTGATGCTGTCGGTGCTCATCGTTTCGGTGGGCCTGATCGGCGCGCTCAAGTTGCAGTCGGAGAGCCTGCGCCAGGGGGCGGACTCCCGCTACGTGGTGGTGGCGTCCGCCTATGCCAGCGACGCGCTGGACCGGCTGAGCGACGGGCGGGCCACCCCGTCCGCATGGGCGATGGCAGCTTCCGATACCCCGGATTCCCTGAGCGGTGATGCGGCCACCTGGCTGGGCGCCGTGCAGCGGGATCTGCCGGGAGGCAAGGCGGCGCTGAGTTGCGATTCCAGCCAGTGCAGTCTCATCCTTTACTGGACGCCCGCGGGGCGCGACACCATGAGTGCGAGCTATGTGGTCAGGCTGTAGGCGGCATCAGGGGTTCACCCTGGTCGAAGTGATGATCGCCATGACCCTGGGGCTGGTGGTGATGGGCAGCGCCTTTGCCGTCTTCACCTCCCAGCGGGCGACAGCCCGGCTTTCCAGCGGTGTGGCGGACATCCAGAACGAGGGCCGCATCGCGCTGGACTTGCTGGTGCGCGATGTCCGCGCGGCCGGGGATTTCGGCTGCTGGCCGGTGTCCACCCCCATCAGCGTGCTGGCGACCAGCGCTGCCTTCAATCCGGACGACGGGGCCCTGCGTGGGGTGGATACGGCGGCTTTGTCCGGCCTCGCCACGTCCGGTGTGCATGGGGCCGCCGAGGTGGCTGCCACGAGCCCGGATTCCGACGTGGTGGCGCTGGTGGGTGTGAGCGGAGCCCTGTCGGAGCTTTCCGGGGGACAGGCGGCGTCCAGCGATGCGTTGATGGTCAAAAAGCCGGTGCAGGCCTTTGCCGCCAACGATGTGGCGGTGATCACCGATTGCATCAACTGGACCCGCTTCCAGATCACGTCCGCTACCGATCGCAGCGGTGGTTTGCAGGAACTGGCCCATGCCGCGGGCGCGGTGGCGGGCACCCATGGCGGCGGCAATCTGCGGGGTGATCTGGGCGAAACCTACGGCCTGGGCGCATCGGTGGGGCGGCTGGATACCACCTGGTGGTTCGTTGGCCAACCCGATGGCAAACCCCGGGGGCTGTACCGGATGAGCGCCACCAGCAAGGTGCCGGTGCTGGTGTCTCCCTTGGTGGACAAGCTGCGCATCCGCTACGACGTGGATACGGATGGCGATCGCGTGGTCAATGAAACGGCCAAGACCGCGGCGACCGTGAGCGCCTGGACCGGCGTGCGCGCGGTGCAGGTGGAATTGCTGATGCGCAGCAAGAACCAGATGGGGGGGCAGGCCGGGAGCTACGTGTTTGGCGGCTCCACGGTGACAGCGGATGACCGCGCGGCCTACCTGAGCCTGCGCACTACAGTAGGGTTGCGCAACCTATGACCCGTTCCCGGCATGTCGTGCGCAGGCCCGAGCGGGGTGCCGCCCTGGTGGTGGCTCTGGTGCTGCTCACCGCCACGGCCATCATCGGCGCGGCGGGCTATCTGGGGGCCACCAGCGAATCCCGCGCCGCCATCGGCTGGAACGATCGTCAGCGCGCCTTGTTCCTGGCGGAGAGCGCGCTGAAGGAAGCGGACGCCGCCGTGCGTGCCTTCGTGGCGGGCAAAGCCGATGTGGCCAGCGCGGTGCGCAATGCCGGCAACGGCTACTACGTGCGGGCCGACGGCACCGTGCCCGCGGTCAACCCCTGGCCTACCAGCGCTTCCATCGCAGCCGCGCAACTGGACAGCCGCGCCAGCGCAGCCCACTACATCATCATCTTCGAGGGGATGGCGCCGGCCTTCGGCGAGCAACTGGTGGGTGCCAACGGCGCCACCCAGGCTGCCAGTTCCCAGCGTGCCCGCTTCACCGTGGTGGCGCGGGCCAGCGGTGTCAGCGACGACACCGGGGTTGTGCTGTCCATGTCGCAGGAGTATTCGCCATGAACCTCTCGCACCGGATCCGCCGGATCGGAGCGCTGGCCTGCGCCTTGTTGCAGCTGGGCGCCTCGGTGGTGCTTGCCGCCGACGCCTGCACCACCACCTCTTCCAGCACCGGCCTGGGGGCCGTGTTCTCCACCTACACCGGGGGTGCGGTCAGCATCGGCAACCCGGCCGACGTGGGCGGGCAGTGCAACGTCGAGTTCTACGGTGGCAGCGTGGTGAACACCGAGCCGGGCGCGTTCGGGGCCAACGGTAGCGGCACGCCCGGCAACTATTGCAAGAACCATTCGGCCAGCCCGGCGGAGAAGGTGGCTTCGTCGGGCAAGACCGTCGCTCATGTGACCCTGGACACCTATAGCGCCAGCGCTGCCGCGTTCGACGTGAAGCTGGCCAACGCGGACCAGTTCTACTACGGGAATACCACCCAGCTCATGGCCAACTACAGCCTCACCACCACCACCACGGTCAGTGGCGATGGTCGTAGCCTGACCCTGCCCGCCAAGGGGGGCGAGGTGCAGTTGCCGGCTGGGGACTACGACACGGTTACCGTGGACTTCTCCAACGCCAAGCTCAAGTTCCTCGGCGACAGCAAGATCAAGCGGCTGGAGTTGCGCTGCAATGGCGGCATGGTCACCTTCGCGCCGGGCAAGTACTTCATCGACACGGTGGACTGGGCCGCGGGCTGCAGCATCGCGGTGGACGGCAGCTCGGGTACGGCGGTGCTGAACGTGGCCAACGGCTTCCAGATCAATGGCGGCACCACCTGCGCCAACTACAGCCCGTGCGCCGATCAGTCCGCCATGGCCAGCCAGAAGCCGGAGCGGCTGCAGATCAACGTGTACAGCGGCAATCTGACCACCCAGGGCAACGTGCATATCGCCGCCGGCCTGGTGGTGGATCAGGGTTCCTTCGACATGGGCAATGGCACGCCCCTGACGCTGGTGGGGGAGGTGCTGGCCACCCGGGTCACGGCCCAGAACAACGCGGGCACCAAGCTCTACGCCAAGGCCAGCTCCATTCCCACAGGGAGCACCACGCCCATGGCGCAGATGTCGGACAGTGGATACTACTCGCTGACGCCGCCGGCGGTGCCGCCCCTGGCCAACGTGGGGGATCTGGCGTTCATCGCCAGCCAGCGGGATGTGAAGGCAGACGGTACGGCCGGCATTTCCGGCCACCTGTTTGCCTACGCCCTGCAGGCGGACGGCTCGGTGGCCGCCAGCGCCACCTGGGATGCCGCCGCCGAATACGCCAAGCTCACCGTTGCCCAGCGCCAGGCGCGCATCTACACGGTCAACGCCGCTGGCAACGCCCTGGTGAGCCTGGACAGTGCCGATGCCGCGGCTTTCGGCACCAGCAGCGCCGAGCGGGTGGTCAATCCGAACGCGGAGAGCGGCAAGTACCTGGCGGGGCGGGCAGCGGATTCGGTGCTGGGGCGGCCCTGGCGCACCGCGCCCGTCATCGTGGGCGACTCGGTGCTCTTCGCCACGGACGACGGGGTGCTCTACTCGGTGAGCCGGAGTTCGGGGGCCTTGCAGTGGGGTTGGATTCCGCGTCAGGTCTTGCCCCTGACCGCTGACGCCAAGACCTTGATGGATACCCATCCCTGGGGGCAGATCGCGGCGGTGGCCAGCGGCGGTAGCACCTACCTGACTGGCTCCGTCCTGGGTGGGGAGATCCACTTCGCCCTCAGCATCAGCAATTCCGGCGCCACACTCAACAGCGTCGCCTGGCTCGACCAGCGCACCGGCTACAAGTCGCCGTCCTACCCCTTTGGCGGGGCCGCGCCCACGGTGGCCGTGAGCGGTGCCGCCACGCCTCCCACCGTGGCCTACGTGGTGGGCAACCAACTCATCAGCCGCACGGTGGATGGCTCCGGCAGCGCCAAGGTGGCCGCGCTGAGCAAGACGGTGAGCAGCAACCTGCTTTACTACCGGGACGGCGAAATCTACTTCGGCGACAGCAGCGGCCACCTGCAGGTGACGGACCTGGACGGTGTGCTGGGCACTTCGCCGGGGGACAGCGGCTCCGGCGAGGCCATCCAGAGCCTCAATGGCGCGCTGATCAATACCGCGGGCGGCAATGCCCTGCTGCTGCTGGCCCAGAGCAAGAGTCGGCTCGCCGCGTTCAAGCGCTACGGCGGGAGCTGGTCTCTGGCCTGGTATACCGGCGCCGGGGTTTCGTCCGATACCGGGGTGCCCGCGCTCGACAGCGATCTGACCATCACCGGCCCGGCCACCATCGTCAACAGCCTGGTCTACCTGCCCGTGACGCGGGATGCCACGCCGGCTTCGGCCACCTGTGTGCCCTACCTCAAGTACAAGACCGGCTATGCCTTCGGCCCCCTGCAACTGGCGGACGGCACTTCCGGGACGGCAGGCATCAAGTTCCGCGGCGCCACCATAGGCACTTCGCTGCTGCACGAGCTGGGCGCCGGCGAGGCCCAGGCGGTGGTCACCACCCGCATCAAGGGCACCGGCAACGCTCGCCACTTTGCCATCAGCTTTGCCAATGCGGGCGATGCCAGCCCCTCAGCGGGCTGGGGGCAACTGGAGTTTTCCCGCCCGGGCGTCACCAGCCGCCTCAACTGGCGGGAGCTGACCAATTTCTTCTGAGGATTGCCATGCCCGCTGCCCAGTCCCGGGGGTTCACCCTGATCGAGATGATGATCACCGTGGTCATCATCACCGTGCTTGTTTCGCTGGGCTATCCCATGTACCAGACCCAGGTGCAGACCACCCGCCAGACCCAGTTGCGGGAGGCCATGATGTCGGCCGCCTCGGGCGCGGAGCGCACCCTGGTCGCCACCGGCAGCTACCCGACCGCCCTCGCGCCGGACTACGCCGACCGCTACACCTACACCTATACCCGTGCCACGGGGGGGCGGGCGTTCGTGCTCAAGGGCAGCGACAGCAAGCTCAAGCTGTGGGCGGGGCTGAACTCGGCCGGCAGCCGCTGCACCTGCCGCAAGTGCGATCCGCCGGCCGCCACCGCCTTTACCGACGGCACCCTGGCTTGCCCCAGCGGCACCGACGCCTTCTGATCCCGCCCTACTTGCCGGAGGTGGGAAAGAACACTTGCTCGCCGGCCAGTTTGTAGGAGGCGATGGCCTGGCGGCCCTCTTCCGAGGTGAGCCAGTGGATGAAGCGCTCGGCCGCCGCTTGCTTGACATGGGGGTGCTTGGCCGGATTCACCAGGATGACGCCGTAGGGGTTGAACAGCCGCTTGTCGCCCTGATAGGTGATCTGCAGGTTCTGGCGGTTCTTGAAATTGGCCCAGGTGCCCCGGTCGGCCAGGGTGTAACCGTCGACCCCGGCTGCCATGTTCAGGGTGGGCCCCATGCCGGAACCGGCCTCCTTGTACCAGGGCTGGCCCTGGGGGGTGACGTTCACCGCTTTCCAGAAGCGCAGTTCCGCCGCGTGGGTGCCGCTCTTGTCGCCGCGGGAGATGAAGGTGGCGCTCTTGGCGGCGATGCGGCGGAAGGCTTCTTCCGTGTCCTTGGCGCTCTGGGTGGCGGCCGGGTCGGCACCCGGTCCGACCACCACGAAGTCGTTGTACATCACGTCCTTGCGGTAGGCGCCAAAGCCCTCGGCGATGAATTTGTCCTCCGCCGGGCGGTCGTGCACCAGCAGCACGTCGGCGTCGCCCCGGCGGCCCGTGTCCAGGGCCTGGCCGGTGCCCAGCGCCACCACCTTGATGGCGATGCCGGTCTTCTTCTCGAACATGGGCAGGATGTGGCCGAAGAGTCCCGATTGCTCAGTGGAGGTGGTGGAGGCGAGCACGATGCTCTCCGCCGCCATCGCCTGGGTGGCCAGCAGAGCGAGCGCGACGGTGCGCAGGAGGTTCAGAAGGCGAGACGCCATGGGAGTTCTCCTTGGATGAAACGCCGCGCCTCGTCCGAGGCCGGCCGGGAAAAGAAACGCTGAACCGGGGTGTGTTCGGTCACCCGGCCATCGTGCAGGAAGATGATGTCGTCGGCCAGGCGGGTGGCCTGCCCCAGGCTGTGGGTGGTCATCAGGATGCGGGTGCCCTCGGTGCGGATCTCGCGGATGATGCGTTCGATGCCCTCCAGCCCCGCCGGGTCCACGCTGGCGGTGGGCTCGTCCAGCAACAGCAGCCGCGGCCGGGTGAGCCAGGCCCGGCCCAGGGCCAGCCGCTGGCGCTCGCCACCGGACAGGTGCCGGGCGCTGTCCTGCGCCCGGTTGGCCAGTTGCACTCGTTCCAGCATGGCCAGGGCCCGCCGTCGTTGTTCCAGCCGGGGCAACCGGGCGGGTTTGAGCCCCAGTTCCACGTTGGCCAGCACCGAGGCGCGCAGCAGCATGGGGTGCTGGAAGACCATGGTGATGCGCTCGGACCCGTGGCCGTCGGAGCTGCGCGCGATGTGTCCGCCGTCGGGCTGCAGCAAGCCGCAGAGCATGCGCAGCAGCACGCTCTTGCCGGCACCGTTGGGGCCGAGGATGACGCTGATGCCTTCGCTCCCCAGTTCCAGGTTCACGCCGGCCAGCACGGTGCGGCCGTTGGGGGAAAAACGCAGATCCTGAAGGCGCAGGGGGAACATGGCGGCTTATCCGTAGCGGCGCATGGCCCAGGTGCGCAGGCCGAAGGCCAGGGCGTTGAGGGCAAGGATCAGGCCGATCAGCACCAGCCCCAGGGCCACGGCCAAGGGCAGGTCGCCTTTGCTGGTTTCCAGGGCGATGGCGGTGGTCATGGTGCGGGTGGCCCGGTCGATGTTGCCGCCGACGATCATCACCGCGCCCACCTCGCTCATGGCGCGCCCCAGGCCCGCCAGCACCGCCACCAGCAGGGAATGGCGACAATCGTAGAGCAGGGTGGTGACGCTCTGCCACCAGGTGAAGCGCAGGACCTGCAATTCCTCGGCGTACTGGCGCCAACTGTCTTCCACTACCTGGCGGGCAATGGCTGCCATCAGGGGGATCACCAGCAGGGTCTGGGCCACCACCATGGCTGCCGGAGTGTAAAGAATGCCGAAGCTGCCCAGCGGACCGGAGCGGGAGAGGATGAGATAGACCACTACCCCCACGACCACCGAGGGCAGTCCCATGAAGCCGTTGATGAGCACGGTGAGCAGCCCCTGCCCGGCAAAACGCCCCACCGCGAGGCAGGCGCCCAGGGGCAGGCCGATGAGCGTGCCGGCCACCACGGCCAGCCCGCTCACCTGCAGGGAGAGCAGCACGATCTCCGCCACCCGGGCGTCGAACCCGGACAGCAGGTGGAACGCCTCGGAAAACGCCTGGGCCAGACCGCTCAACCGCCCCCCCGCTGCATTCCGCGGTCCAGATGTTCGAGCAGACGCCGCCGCGCTTCCGGGCTGCCCGCGATGAAGCGGTAGCGGGCCTCGAGCACGGGCAGGTCGAAAAGGCCGATGCGGCGCCTGCCCGTGGGCTGGAGACGGATCTCCAGCCCCGCGGCAGCGTGCTCCACCCGGTAGTGCCCCTCGGCCAGACGCGTGACCCACCCGGGGGCCGCCACTTCCAGGCAGCGGGCAAATTCGGCCACCGACGCCGTAACCTCCCGCACGACCTCTTCGTCCGGCATGCCGCACCCGTACATCCGCCGCCCTCAGCCCCCGGCGATGGGCGGCCAGATGGCCAGTTCCTCGCCCTCGCTCAGCGTGCGGGTGGCGCGCTGTTCCGGGGGGATGAAATGACCATTGATGAGCACCAGATGGGCCAGTTTGGGTGGCACCCGGTAGCGTTCGATCAGGTCCGCCACCGTAGTGCCTTCCGCCAGTTCCAGCACCACCTGGTTGCCCTTCTTCTCGGGGGGCAGGTAGTCCCCGAGCGTGGCGAAGAGTTTGAACGTGATCTTCACGCCCGGCCCGTCACCGACAAGGGTTGCGCACAGGCCACATAGGCCTCGAAGAAGGCGTGGGGATTGGCCAGCAGGCGGTCCTTCCACGCCCCCAGCCGGACCCGGCCCTGGATCAGCCCCCGCAGCGCCCCGATGTGCTCGGTGCGGCCCACGGAAGTCGCGCCCACCAGCACGTCGTCCTTGAACTGCAGACTCAGGTAGCGCCAGTTGGCCTCGTCGGCCAGCTCCACCCCCTGCCCGTCCGGCGATGCCCACCACTGGCCGAACGACGACGAAATCAGCCCCAGGGTGTCGAGCACGTTGATCGCCAGCACCCCCGCCAACCGGGCATCGCCGCCGGCCATGTTGAGGGCGGCCACCCGGGCCTGGTCCACCGCGTTGGGCTGAATGGCCGAGACCAGGTGCGCTCCGGTGAAGAGGTCCGGCGCTTCGGCCACGTCCCCGGCTGCGTAGATACCGGGCACGCTGGTTTCCATCCGGTCATTGACCAGCACCCCGCTGGCCACATGCACCGGCGTGTGTTCGAGAAAGCTCACGTTGGGCGCCACGCCCGCGGCGACGATGACCAGGTCGCAGGTGATCTGCTCGCCGGTGGAGAGCTTGACCACCACCTCGTTGCTGGCGGGTGCTTTGGGGGTTTCGCCCGCCAGGCTCTTGAAGACGTTGGCGAACTTGCCCACCAGCGAAGGCTGGGGTGGCGCCACCGGGTCGATCCGTTCCACCCCGGCAGAAGTCACCACGCGGATGCCTTTATCTTCCACCCAGCGCTTGATCATGCCACCGGCCAGGGGCGTCATCATCCGCGGCACCATGCGGTCGCCCCGTTCCACCACGGTCAGTTGCACGCCGCGCTTGGCCAGGGCTTCCATGATGATGCAGCCGATGAAGCCTGCGCCCAGTTGCAGCACCCGGGAACCGGGCTTGGCATAGCTGGCGATGGCGCGGGCGTCTTCCAGCGTCCAGCAGGTTTGCACCTGGGGCAAATCCACCCCGGGGATGGGCGGACGCACCGGGTGCGAGCCCGTGGCCACCAGGATCCGGTCATAGTGCTCGAAATGCCCGTCGTCAAAGAGCAGGGTCTGCTTGCTGGTATCGAGCGCCACGGCACGGCCGCGCAATTCGCGGATGTTCAGGTCGTAAAAGTGGCTGGGTGTCTTGCGCAGGTAGGTGCCGGATTCGTCGATGTTCTCTTCCAGCAGGTAGGGGATGGCCATGCGGGAATAGGGTGGCGCATCCTCGTTGCCCACCAGTACGATCTCCGCGTCGGGGGCGGCCTGGCGCAAGGTTTCGGCGGCCACGACCCCTGCCGGGCCGTTGCCGAGTATTACGTGTTTCATGTCTTGGTCTCGTGCAAAAACACTGCCTGCCGCTGAAGCGGCAGGCAGTGGGTCACAGGGAGTACGGCCCGCGCGGGATCAGGAAAGGCCCAGACGGCTGAGGGTTTCCCCGGTGGGAACCCCCTCGGCCGTCCAGCCCCGGATCTCGTAGTACTCGGGCAGCATCGTTGCGAGACCATTCACCAAGCCCTTGGCCGGGCCGGTCTTGGCCGGTTCGGTGGTCAGGCGCGGTGGCAGGTTGTCGTCCTTGTGGGTCAGGCCCGCCGCCAGATTGAACTGGCGTTCCATGTTCCAGATCCGCTCGCCCACTTCGTTGAGCTTGTCCATGGACCAGTCGCCTTCGCAGGCGGCCTGGATCTGGGGCTGGATGTCCGCCAGCGTCCACGCGAACGAAGTGAAGATGCAGATGCCTGCGGCGTCGAACACCGCCGTGGCGTCCTGGAAGGCCTTGACCAGCGCCGGCTTGCCTTCGGTGGCGAGCGGGTCGGTCTTGACCGGGATGCCCAGCACTTCGGACGCCACTGTGTAGGAGCGCAGATGACAGGCACCACGGTTGCTGGTGGCGTAGGTCAGGCCCATGCCCTGGATGCCACGGGAATCGTAGGCCGGGAATTCCTGGCCCTTCACGCTCATGGACAGTTCCGGGTGGCCGTACTTGGTGCACAGCCGCTTGGAGCCCTGACCCAGTTCCTTGCCGAAACCCACGCCCTGGGCAGTCATCTCGGCCAGCTTGCACAGCGCTTCAGCCGAGCCGAAGGGCGCCTCGATCCCCAGTTGCTCCTGGGTGATCACGCCCATTTCGAACAGCTCCATCACCGCGCCCACGGTGGCGCCGAAGGAGATGGGGTCCATGCCGTCTTCGTTGCACAGCATGTTGGCGTACTGCAGGGCTTCCAGGTCGTTCACCCCGTTGGCCGCGCCCAGCGCCCAGGCAGCCTCGTATTCCAGCCCGCCCGACGCACCCCAGTACTTCGGGCTGTTGACCACCGAGAAGTGACCCTTGTCGATCTGCGAAACACGGCCGCAGGCGATGGTGCAGCCAAAGCAGGCGGCGTTGGTCACCAGATGGGATTTGCCGTCGGTGGGGCGCTTTTCCGCCATCGCCTCGGCGGAAATCTTGCCCGCGCCTTCAAACTGCACATCCCGGTGGTTGCGGGTCGGCAGGGCTCCGATCTCGTTGATCACGTTCATCAGCACCTGGGTGCCGAACTTGGGCAGACCCTGGCCGGTGACGGCGTTATCCGCCAGCACCTGCTTTTTCTCCTTGGTGACCTTCAGAAACTCCTTGAAGTCCTTGATGCCGGCCACGCCCTGGGTGCCGCGGATGGCCACGGCCTTCAGGTTCTTGGAGCCCATCACCGCCCCCACGCCGGAGCGGCCCGCCGCCCGGTGCAGGTCATTCACCACGCAGGAGAACAATACCTGGTTCTCGCCCGCGCGGCCGATGGACGACACGCGCAGTTGCGGGTCCTGGTGCTGGTGCTTGATGGTTTCCTCGGTTTCCCAGCAGGTCTTGCCCCACAGGTGGGAGGCATCGCGCAGTTCAGCCTTGTCGTTCTCCACCAGGAGGTAGACCGGCTTTTCGGACTTGCCTTCGAAGATGATCATGTCCCAGCCGGCGAACTTCATCTCCGCGCCAAAGAAGCCGCCGGAGTTGGAGCAGGCGATGGCGCCGGTCAGCGGTCCCTTGGTCACCACCGTGTAGCGGCCCCCGGTGGAAGCCATGGTGCCGGTGAGCGGCCCGGTGGACATGATCAGCTTGTTTTCGGGCGCGAGCGGGTCCACCTTGGCGTCGATCTCCGACACCAGATACTTGGTGGCCAGGCCGCGGGAGCCCAGGTATTCGTCCGCCCACTGCATGTTGAGCGGTTCAGCCGTGCACGTGCCGTTGGAAAGGTTCACGCGCAGGAGTTTTCTATTCCATCCCATGATCGTGCCTCCTCAAGCGCTGACAGCGGCGTTGGCCTTGGCAGCCCAGGCGCGCATGCGGTCCAGGCCAGTCCAGTCGGCGTCGATGTAGGTGATCGCGCCGGTGGGGCAGGCGCTGGCACAGGCCGGATCACCGCCGCACAGGTCGCACTTCTGCACCTTGCCGGAATCGTGGTTGTAATTCACGGTACCGAACGGGCAGGCGATGGTGCACACCTTGCAACCGACGCAGATGTCTTCATGGACGGCCTTGGCGCCCGTGGTGGCATCGATCTTGATGGCTTCCACCGGGCAGGCCTTGAGGCACCAGGCCTCCGCGCACTGGGTGCAGGTGTAGGGCACCTTGCGACCTTCGTGCTCGAAGTTGAATACCTTGATACGGGATTTGGACGGGTTGACCACCCCGGTGTGCTCATAGGAACACGCCATTTCGCACTGCAAGCAGCCGGTGCACTTCTGGGGGTCAATGTGCAAAGACTTCAACATTGACAGCTTCCTCCTTCGTCTATTTGTTTGCGGACCGGCTTGCTCTGCGGAGCGGGTACCACTGCCACCCGTTCCCGGCTTGCCTCGTCCGGCACCTTCCTTCCACTCTTGCTGCGCGATGTGCCCAAGCGCATCGCCCGGCCACCTGTCGAGAATACGCTGCAAATCCGCATTGTTCAACGCCGTCAGGCCCTCTAACAGGCGGACTTTTGTGCTACTAATCCGTTTTCACCCCCAACCTGCGGTTTACCCTGAGTTCGCCAACATGAATCCTGCCTCCGAAACGGACCTGGGCTGCGCCGGCCCCGCCGGCCGCAACACCCTGCGGGTGGACGCGGCCCGCCAACTCATCCTCGACAGCATCCGCCCCGTTGGCGGGTGGGAAATGGTGCCCGTGCGCGATGCCCTCGGCCGCATCCTCGCCCGTGACGTGATCGCCCCCTGCAACGTGCCCGCCCACGACAATTCCGCCATGGACGGCTACGCCATCCGCGCCGCCGACCTGGCCGCCCAGGGCGACACCACGCTCGACGTGGTCGGCACCGCCTTCGCCGGCCGCGCTTTCAGCGGCATCGTCGGTGCCGGCCAGGCCGTGCGCATCATGACAGGCGCCGTCATGCCCCACGGGGCCGACGCTGTGGTGGTGCAGGAAATCACCCGCAGCGAGGGCAACAAGGTCGTCATCCCCCCCGGCCAGCGCGCCGGGCAGAACCTGCGCCGCGCGGGCGAAGACCTTGCCCTCGGCTCCGCCGCCCTCGCCGCCGGCAAGCGTATCCGCCCCGCCGATCTGGGGCTCATCGCCTCCCTGGGCATCGCCGAGGTGGCCGTCGCCCGCCGCCTGCGGGTCGCCTTCTTCTCCACCGGCGACGAGCTCGCCTCCATCGGCCGGCCCCTCGCCCCCGGCGAGGTGTACGACAGCAACCGCTACACCCTCTTTGGCGCGCTCACCCGCCTCGGCTTCGAACTGCTGGACATGGGCGTCGTTCCCGACGAGCCCGCCACCATGGAAGCCGCCTTCGCCCAGGCCGCCCGGCACGCCGACGTGATCCTCACTACCGGCGGCGTCTCCGTGGGCGAGGCCGACTTCATCCGCGAGCTGATGGACAAACTTGGCGAAGTCCGCTTCTGGAAGCTCGAGATCAAACCCGGCCGCCCCATGGCCTTCGGCCACCTGGGCGGCGCCTGGCTCTTCGGTCTGCCCGGCAACCCGGTAGCCGTCATGGTCACCTTCTACCAGATCGTGCAGGACGCCCTGCTGCGCATGGCCGGCATGGACCCGCTTCCCCCCCGCCCCCTCCTCGAAGTCGTCTGCGCCGACCGCCTGCGCAAAAATCCCGGCCGCCGGGAATACCCCCGCGGCAAACTCGAATTCGCCGACGGCCGCTGGCAAGTCCGCACCACCGGCGCCCAGGGCTCCGGCATCCTCCGCTCCATGTCCGAAGCCGACTGCTTCATCATCCTCGACGAAGAATGCGCCGGCGTCGAAGCCGGCGAGCGGGTCACGGTGCAGTTGTTTGAGGGGTTGATTTAAGGGCGCGAAGGATGAGGGGCGTAGAAGGGGTGCCGCGATACGCGTTGAGTTGAGGCGGCTGCGAAAACGGGGTTTGTGCGAAGAGGGGCTGGCCCCGGCGGAGCGCGCCGGAGGCGGGAGAGGTGGAATAATGGGCGCGTTCCCGATTCTCCATTGCCGACCCATGGCCAAGACCGTTCACGCGCTGCTCGAAGACATTCGCCTGCTCGGGCACAACCAGTTCCAGGTGGTCGAGGCCGTTCGTGCCCTGGTGAAGGCGAACGTGGAGCCGTTGTCGGAAGAGGTCAAGTACGGCGGCATCCTGTTCTCGTGCGGCGTTCCGTTTGGCGGTGTTTTTGCCTACAAGGAGCATGTCTCGGTGGAATTCGGGCACGGCGCGATGATCAAGGATGAGCTGGGCTTCCTGGAAGGCAAGGGCAAAGGCAGGCGGCACATCAAACTGCGGAACCTGGACGACATCTCCACCAAACAACTGGTGCGTTACCTTTCCCCGGCCCTCGAAGCCGCCAAGGGCGGCGGCTCGCAAGGGGATTAAACGGGGTCTGCCTTCGATCCGGGGCTGGGCCGGCCGGTGCGGGGGCGTCGCGTGCCGGCCAGGGTGGGGTTCAGCGGTTGACGCCGAAGCGTTGCTTGAAGAAGTTGATGAGTTGCGGGTTACCGGTGGTTTCGTCGGGGAAGCCGTAGAAGTTGGTGTGGATGCCGAAGATGGCGTCCTTGTAGCCCCAGTAGAAGTAGTTGCCGCCGTTGGCTTCGATGATGTCCATCACGTCGCCCAGCCAGCGCAGGCCGCCCAGGTCCTTGGCGATGTTGGCGTGGCTGACGCCGAATTCGCCCACGGTGAAGGGCACGTTCCTGGCGGCGTAGAAGGCAACATTACTCCAGGTCGTGATGGAAGTATTGAGTACGTCCTTGGTGAGCGGGGTGCGTTGCTGGCCGCTGCCAAGCTTGCGCAACTGGAAGCCCAGGGCGCCGGAGCCGCCGGCTACGGCTTCACCCTTGATCCAGCCGCTGATGCGGTAGCTGTAGCCTTGGCGGACACCGAACTGGAGGCGGTCGTTGATCAGCCCGTAGGTGCCGCCGCTGGTGGCGCCGATGGAAACGGCGCTGGTGCCGGTGTGGCCGCTGGCCTCATTGCGCTTGCTGCCGCTGCCTCCGGCGCCGGCGCTGGCGAAGTTGCCGGTGATGGCGATGAAGGGGTCGTACAGGGGCTTGGCCCATTGCCACAGGCTGGGCAGTTTGGCGGCGTCTTCCACATCGGCTGCCAGGATGCGCCGGGTGAGGGTACCGCTGGCGTCGAACTCGTCCACGGCGAAATCATCAAAGTGGACCCGACCGCTGTTGTTGGTGCTGAAGAAGGCGGGCACCGCGGCGTACACCGCCGGGTCGGTGATCTTGACCGGTGTGCCCTGGTAGTAGGTCCAGCCGGTGGTGCCGGTGGGAATGGGCGCGTTCTGCACGTGGCTCTTGGTGAATGAACCGGGGGGCAGGGAGACGAGCGGGTCGGGGTAGCTGCCATAGAAGCCGCTGCCGTAGGCGGGCGAAAGCTGCGAGGTGTAGCGCCACGGGTCGTACATGTGGAACTCGTAGAGCAGGTTGCCGTCGTCGGGGATGATGAATGCAGCGGAGTCCGCGGCAAAGCTTTGCTCGACGATGATCAGATGGTTCTTGTCCACCGCGCGGATGGCGGCCACAGCTTCCTTGGCCCAGGCTTGCCAGGTGGCGTCTTTGGGCGGGTTGGGCTCGTTCAGGATGTCGTAGGCAGCGATGAGGGGCTCGTTCTTGTAGCGGCTGGCGATGGCCACCAGCAGCGCCTTGGCCCGGTTCCGGTAGGTCTGGTTGCTCCAGAAGCCGGTATTGGAATCCGGCCCCTGAAAGCCCCCGGGTGGCGCGTGCATGTCCAGGATCAGGGTGAGGCCCGCCTGCTTCGCCCAGATCAGGTTCTGCTCCAGCCACTGCCAGCCCTCGGGCTTGTAGACGTAGGGCGCGGAGTTCTCCTCGAATACCCGGTACCAGAGGTTCAGGCGCACGGCGTTGAAGCCCATGTCCTTGACCCGCTGGTAGTCGATGGCGTCGAAGGTCTTGGCGTTGTATACCGCGGCGGCGGTGGAGCTTTCGTCCGCGTAGCCGCTGAAGTTGATGCCCCGCAGGCGGATCACCTGCTGGGTGGGGCCCACCACCAGATCCCGGCCGCGGGCGCGGATGAAGTCCGTGGCCGCGGGGTTGGCGGGTGCGGTGTAGATGAGCGGGGGGTCGAAGGTGACGTCGTCCACGTAGAAATCCACCCCGGCGGCCGGACCGGTCACGTAGAACTGCAGCGTCTTCACCGTGCCCGTGGGCTGGTACTTGAAGTGGCCGTACAGCTTGGCCCAACGGCCGTGCTCCACCTTCAGCCCGTCAATCTGGTGGTATTTGGTGCCAGCGCCGTCCACCTGCTTCATGTTCAGGGTGAAGTTCTGGCTTCCCGGCTGGCGCAGCCGAACCCAGGCGGTGACCGTGTAGTTCACCCCCGCCGTCAGCTTGCCCAGCAGGTTTTGCGCCGGGCCTGCGTAGCTCTGCGTGCGGTTGCTGGCGAGTACCGCGTAGGTGCCGGAATGGGGTTGGTCCAGCGACGCCGAGAGCACCCCCACGTTGGCGTAGGGCGTCCAGTTGGTGGCGAGCGGCTGCGTTTCAAAGCCAGGATTGGCGATCAGATTGGCGCCCAGGGCGGCGGTGCTGGCCACGGCCAGGAGCAGCGCACTCCACAGTCGGCGAGGGAGGCGGAAAGACGACATGGTTGGCTCCGGATAAGGGGGGCTTGAGGCGGGTACACCCGCGGGCAGGGGCCGGGCGGCGACAATCTTGCAAATGCAAAAAAGTGTAAACCAAGCGAAATCGGCAAGCAATCGCGGTTGGGGTGCCGGGGTGGGGCGCTTGCGGCGGCCGTGGGCACGAAGGGGCTGTGAGGACAGGCGGCTCCCGGCGCAGAATAGGGGCTTCGGGCAACCGCTGGGAACGGAGGATGATCCCATGAGCGAGGCGCAAACCAGGGTCCAGGGCCTCAGGCCCGAGCAGGCGGTGATGACGCGCCAGCGCCTGCCGTACTTTGTGGGGATTTCGGGGGCGACGGTCGGGGCGCAGGGGCTTTCCATGCACCTGGTGGTGATCCCGCCGGGGGCGCGGGCCGCGCCTCATGTGCACGTGGGCTACGAGACCGGCATCTATGTGCTGGAGGGCGAGGTGCTGACCCGCTGGGGCGCGGCGCTGGAGCACGAGGTGATCAGCCGGGCGGGGGACTTCCTGTTTGTGCCGCCGGGTGTCCCCCACGAGGCGGTGAACCTCAGCCAGACGGCGCCGGCGCGGGCGGTGGTGGCCCGCAACGACCCGGCGGAGCAGGACAAGGTGGAACCCTACCCCCGTGGCGGCTGATCTGCACGGGAGAGGGCCGGCCATGCGTGCGGGCGGGTGGCCCCGGTGATCGCCCGCAGGCCTCTGCCCGAGGGCGCTTTGCTGGCGGCGTACGCTCGCCGTGGGGCCTATACCGACTGCTACGCGCTCCCCGTGGCGGGGCAGGTGAGTCTGGAACGCTTTGTGGAAGCGTTCTACACCACGCCCGTGTTCAAGCTGGAACGGGTGCTGCTGGCCCTGACGCTCGGGGCGAACGCCACTGATGCGGACGCCCGTGGCGTGGCCCGGGGGCACCGTGCGCGGTTTTCCGCCTGGCGGGTGGAGGCTCGTCAGGGCGACGAGATGCTGCTGGCGGCGGGGCGCACCCGCTCCTGGTTCAAGGTGGAGCCGGTCGCCGGGGGTGGGGCGGCGCGGACGGTGCTGCTGTTCGGCTCGGCCGTGGTGCCCCGCGGGCGTGGCGGCATGGGCCTGCTCTTTGCCGCGCTGCTCGGGTTTCACAAGCTGTACGCCCGGGTGCTGCTGGGCGCGGCGGGGCGCCGGCTGGCCAGCCGGGCGCGGGCATAGGGAGGCCGGGGTGCTCAGCCAGGGGGTGGTGTTTGCGCTGGCCAGCATGGCTTTTGCCGGCCTGAACGACGTGGTGTTCAAACGCTACGCGATCAAGGTGCGTTCGCGGGGCATGTATGTGCTCGGGGTGGGGCTGGTGTGGGCGGCACTGCAGGCGGGCTACGCCTGGGCTTCGGGCACGCCCTTCCGTTTCGACGAGGTGACGGTGCGCTATGGGCTGCTGGCCGGAATGCTGCTGGCGGGGGCGAACCTGCTGCTCATCGAGGGGCTGGCCCATGTGAATGTGAGCCTGGGCTCGACGGTGTACCGGCTCAACACCATCGCCGTGGTGGTCCTGTCGGTGCTCTTGCTGGGCGAGCGCCTGCCCCTGCCCAAGCTGGGGGGTGTGGTGCTGGGTGTGGCCTCGGTGTTGCTGCTGTATCGCGGCGGGCAAGGGGGTGGCGCCGGGGCGCTGAAGTTTTTCTGGCTGGTGGTGCTGGCGGCCTTGCTGCGGGCGGGGTATGGCGTGCTGTCCAAGCTTGGCCTGCTGGCGGCGGCGGACCTCAACACCCTGATCCTGCTGGCGGCCTTGTGCTGGGTGGTGGGTGGCGCGGTGTATGCCCATTTCGTGGAGGGGCGGCTGCGGATCACCGGCAAGAAGGTGGGGTATTCGCTGCTCTCCGGCCTGCTGGTGTTCTGCATCGTCAATGCGCTGATCCTGGGTTTGCAGCGGGAACAGGCAAGCATCGTCGTCCCGCTGGCCAACATGAGCTTCATCATCGCGCTGGTGATCTCGGTGCTGAGCGGGGCCGAGCGGCTGGACCTGCGCAAGCTCGCGGCCATGGGCCTGGCGGCCGCTTCCATCGTGCTGCTCTCCATGACCTGAGGGCGAGAGGGGCGAGCGGCGTGCGCCACTGGCGCGACGGGTACTTATCGCGCATCCTGTGCGGATTTGCTGAAGCAGGTGCAGCCGTCATGAAATGCCTCGTTGTGATCGCCCATCCCGTTCCCGACAGTCTGTGCCAAGCCCTGGCCCGCAGGGTGGTGGCGGCCCTTGCCGCCGCCGGGCATGAGGTGATGGTGGAAGACCTCAGTGGCAATGGCTTTGCCCCGGCCCTGACCCGCGCCGAGCGCCAGGGGTATTACCAGCCTCCCTGCGACCAGAGCGCCGTGCAGCCCCAGGTGGAACGGCTGCTGGCTGCAGAGGCGCTGGTGCTGGTTTTCCCCACCTGGTGGTTTGGCTTTCCGGCGATCCTCAAAGGCTGGTTCGACCGGGTGTGGCTGCCGGGAGTGGCCTACGACCACGCGGACGACCTGGGACCCATCCGGCCCCGCCTGCTGGGGCTGCGCCGGGCCCTGGCCGTCACCTCCCTGGGGGCGCCCGGATGGGTGGACCGGCTGCTCATGCGCCAGCCCGTGAAGCGGGTGCTCAAGACCGCCCTGCTGGGCACCTGCGCGCCCAAGTGCCGGCTGGAAATGCTCTCCCTCTACAAAGCCGAGCGCCTGACCCCGCCCCAGGTGGAGGCCTTTGCCCGCCGGGTGGAGCAGGCGCTGGCCCGCTGGCACTAGCCGGGCTCAATCCCCGTCCTTCCCCGCCGTAAGCCTCCTGGTACGCGGCGCCGGCCCCCTCGGGCCCGGTGCCGCCCATGGGGTGTGGGGCGGATGCCGCCCGCGCCTTGGCGAGACCTCTTTCCTTCAAGGAGCTGCTGATGGGCGTGGCCTATTACATTGAAACGGATGACGCGGCGCTGGACGTGATGGATGTGGACGGCAAGTCCGTGGCGCGGGCCATGGATGCGCTGAACGCGCTGGCGCGGGAGCTGGGGGTGCGGCCCCTGGAAGACTTCATGGGCCAGTCCCTGGACGATCTGGAAGACCTGCTGGGGGAGGAGATCGATATGGACGATGCCGCTGAAGGGGCCGCCCAGTGGTTCGATCCGGGCGAGGGACTCCAGGCTGTGGCAGCTCTGGTGGGCGCGCTGGAGGCGAACCCCAGGCGGGTCAAGTCCTGTCAGCAGGTGATCGAGGATCTGCACAGCTACCGCCGGGCGCTGGAAGCCGTGCGCACGGCAGGCGCGCGGTGGCACCTGGCCATCGATATCTGAGGTCCCGCGTGGCCGGGGTCGCATGCCGTACCGCCGATGCTTCGGGCCCGGGCGAGGAGTAAGCTAGGCGCTCCAGAGGTGAAGTGAAGGAGGGCGGATCATGGAGCGCAGGCGATCAATCCGGCCGGCAGTCGCCTTGCTATGCGCGCTGCTTGCGGCGGCACCTTCCGTGGCATCGGGCTGGGAACTGCAGGGACGCAAGACCATCACCGCCGTCACCCGGGGGCAGGAACGGATTGCCCTGGGGACGGTGCACTTCGAGCCGCGGGGGGACGGGTCCGCCACCTTCGTCGTGGCGCTGGAGCACGCGCGGTTCTCGGATCACTTCCTGTCGATGAAGGAGTTCAAGTGCCTGGAGGGGACGGGCGAACTGGTGTGCCACGTGCCCTACCCCTACGCGCATCCGGCCAGCGTCAGCCGGAACAACCTGGCGTGGCTGGAGCACAGCCTGCTCTTCTTCTTCAAGCTGCCCGGCGAGTTCGGGGCCAAGCTCTGGAACGGCCTGTACTTCCGCCTGGAGCCCGGCGAGCGGGGCCTTTTGGGCCGGCCGCAGGCGGTGGACCTGAACACCATCGGCGCACCGCCGGACAGGCTGAACGAGCCGCCGTTCGAGCCATCCATGCGCTCCGACATTTCCCCGGGGGCGCGCTGGATCGAGTCACTGATCATCGAGTGAGCGCCCGCGCCCCGGCTCCGGCTCAGAACTTTTCGTCCCAGCGCAGGTAGCGCCATTGGCCGGGCGGGAGCTTGCCCAGCACCACGCTGCCGATGCGCACGCGCTTCAGACCCGTGACCTTGAGCCCCACCAGTTCGCACATGCGGCGGATCTGGCGTTTGCGGCCCTCCCGCAGGACGAAGCGGAGCTGGTCTTCGTTCTGCCACGAAACGCGGGCCGGGCGCAGCGCCTGGCCATCCAGTTCCAGGCCGTGGTTGAGTTGCTTCAACCCGGCCTCGCTCAGCCGGCCTTCCACCCGCACCAGGTATTCCTTTTCCACCTGTGAATCGTCGGAGATGAGGTGGCGGGCCACCCGGCCGTCCTGGGTGAGCACCAGCAGGCCGGTGGAGTCGATGTCCAGCCGGCCGGCCGGGGCCAGGCCGCGCAGTTGCGAGGGCCGGAAGCGCAGGGGCATCGGGTCTTCCGCCCAGCGGTTTTCGGGCCGGATCAGGGTGGCCGCAGCCACGTAGCCCTCTTCCGCCTGCCCGGAAACATAGCCCACCGGCTTGTGCAGCAGGATGGTCACCCGCGCGGCCTGGTGGGCCGTGGCGGAGCGGTCCACCTCGATGCGGGCATCGGGCGTGATGCGGGCCCCCAGGGTGTCCACCACCTTGCCGTCCACCTTCACCCATCCGTTCTCGATCCACTCGTCCGCTTCGCGACGGGAGCACAGGCCCTGATCGGCCATGCGCTTGGACAGGCGAGGCAGCGCGGCGGGCAAGGCAGCCGAACGCGGGCGTTCGGCCGGGGTGGATGGCGTGTCTGTCCGCGGCCGCGGCGGTCGGTCGGCGGTGTCCTTGCGTGGGGCGAAGCGTTCCGCGGCGCGGGGCGGGCGCTCGGGCCGGAACGTGGGTTTCTCGCTGCCCTCCGGCCGCCCTTCCCGATGGAAACGGGGGCCTTCAGCGCGGGCGCCGTCCCGGGGGCGGAACTCTGGCTTGCCTTCGGGCCGGGGGAATCCGGGCCGGCCCTCGCCACGCGGGCCGGTGCCACGGGGGCGCTCCCGCTCGGACTCGTTTCGCCCTTCCCGGTGGAAGCGGGGGGTCTCGCCGCCATTGCGCTCACGGGGGCGAAAGTCCGGCTGCTCGCCGGGGCGGCTGAAAGGACGGTCGGAGGGCCGCCGGCCCTCCCGGTTGAAACCACCCTCCCGGTTGAAACCACCCTCCCGGTTGAAACCACCCTCCCGGTTGAAACCAC
>DAITAZ010000001.1:0-15321 GCA_036824045.1 Rhodocyclaceae bacterium | reverse complement strand
CCTCCCGGCCCTGGCGCGGTCGGTTGGGGCGGGCCTCGCCTTCCGCCGGGCGGGTGCGGGGGCGGAACTCGGGTTTGCCGTCGGGGCGGGGGCGCTCGTTCCGGTAATCAGGGCGCGGGCCCCGGGGCCTGTCCTCCCGGCCAGGGCGTTCAGCCTTGTCCGAACGGGTGAAACGCGGTTGCCCTTCCCGGGGGCCGGACCGCTGGGGCCGCTCGCCCTGGCTGCGCGGCTTTCCCGGCCGTGCCTGAGGCGGGCTCCCGTCTTCGCCTGTGGCTTCACGGGTTTCGGCGGGCGCATCCTCGGTTGGCGCCTGCCCGCTGCCCGGGGGTACCCAGCGGCTGCCCGGCCGTAGCGGTCGCACCGGTTTGCGTCCGGGTTGGCGCTCGGCCTTGTTGGTGAGGGTAAGGGTCTTGCGGCGCGGGGTGTCGCTCATGGCGGTCTCGTGGCAGGGGGTGCCGGTGAAAAGCAATCAAGCAGATTACCACAGCCGGGCATGCCCCGCGAGGGTGCGGGCGCCGCTAACTGACTGATGCGGCGAGGAAGTTGGTGCAGTCCCTGGTCATGGTGCGGGCTCCCCGGGGGTGTGGCTCACCCAGCCGATCAGGTGGTGCTGGCGGGGCGTGAGCGGCCACAGGGTGTAGCGGGCGAGGCCGCGGGCGTGGAGTGCCAGGGTGCCGTGATCCACCAGGGCAATCTCGCCGCCGTGCCAGAAGCGACCGACCAGGGCTTCCAGTTTTTCGGGGTGTTCGCTGGCGTATTCACCTTGGGCGTCAGGCGGGCGGGAGGTGGAAACCGTGTCGTGGTAGCTTGCCCAGTGACGCCGGGCGAGCCAGTGCTGCAGGCCGTCCCAGCCGTCGGCGGGGGCCACCTGGCCCAGGACGTTGCAGAAGAGGAGGGCCGCATCCAGGGTGAGCGCGTCCAGTGCGCTGCGGTGGGCGGGCTGGCGGAGGATGTCCAGTGTGGCGAACTCCAGCCCGGGGTGGCGAAAGCGCTGGCGCAGCCACAGGCGGGCGAGGGGGTCCGGCTCCAGCGCCAGGATGTGGGCGAAGCGCCGCAGGAAGGCGGCGTCCAGGGTGTGCCCGGCGCTGGGCCCGACCAGCACCAGATTCCGGGTTGCCGGTTGCCAGTGGGCGAGCCAGCCGGCGACGGTGGCGCGGAAGGCGCGCCAGTGTCGCCGGTGGTAGCGCAGGGCGCGCAGGTGGTAACGCAGCCCGCCGCTGGGGGCGAGCCAGGCCGGGGGCGTCGGGTGTCCGGAGGGATCGGCACGGAGGCCGTGCTGGGGCGGCGGCATGGGTGCATCGTAGCCGCAGCCCGGCAGCGGCAAGTGCGGAATACGGTGCCGCTACGGCCCCGTTCATGGGGAATGTGGAGGCCGGGCGGGCGCAATTGTTGCGGTGGGGCGCGGGTCCCTTGGTTATCATGGCTGTCGTTGAAGGCGCGTTGCCGGAGGGTTTTGGTGTTGAAAAGCAAATATTTACTGCAGGCTGCGGCGGTGGCCGCAATGACGGTGGCGATGAGCGCCGCGGCGGATGCCGGGCCGGACAAGACGTTGCCGGTGGCCGAGGCCATCCGTGCCGAGGCCCTGCGCAAGGCCAATGACCCGCTGGGCAGGCCCTTGCCCCTGGTGTCGCGGTGGGTCACCCACCTTTCGCCCGACGGCAACGGCTTCTATCCCCAGCCGGTGTTCCACCCGGATCGCCAACTCGATCTGGTGGAGGCCGGGCACCACCTGTTGCCCATCTTCCCCGTGCATGCCAACGGGCCGGGCTATGGCGAGGACACGGATGCCATGCGCCGCGCCGGGGCCATGAAGCTGCCCTTCACCATGCTCTACTTCCAGCCCGAGTGGGATCTCTACCGGGAGACCAAGTTCACCAAGCTGGCCGGGGACAAGAACCCGGCCACGGTGGAGCTGAGCGGCAAGGTCCGGGAGCAGATCTCGCCCTTCGGCCCGGTGGAACACTGGCGCCAGGCGGGGCAGGACCACCTCCCCCGGGCTCGCATGGAGGCGCTGCAAAAGGCTTACCCGGAGCCGCCGCTGGTGCAGTGGCTGTCCAACAACGAGCCGTCCCGGCTGTTTCTGTCGGATGCCCACCAGGACGTGCGTTACACCCGCTTCTGCACCGACTGCAAGACGCTCGAGGACCGGCGCCGGATTGCCGCCGAGCAGTACCGCATTCGCTACCGGGCGGTTCAGGGCGGGATGAAGGATGTGCTGACCCAGGCGGGCTGGAAGGCAAACTCCATCTTTGTCGGCTACGACGCGTTTCACTGGCTGGGCGTGTTCAGCTATCCCGGCGAGTATGAATCCGTGTCCGAGCATCAGCGGGCGGACTGGTGGGATGGCGCCTCGCCGTCCTACTACGTCTACGACTGGCTCAAGGACTACAGCGACCGGGGTGTCGTCAGCCCTCAGGTAGGGGTGATGAGCTGGCCGCTTTTCGTGGATGAAATGCTCGCCCGGCGGCCGGATTTCTGGTGGGAGATCTCCACCTGGGATGGCGGCCCCGGTGTCCGTGGCCGGTATCTCGCGGCGGGCGAGGCCTACCCGGTGGCCCGCTATCAGGGCTTTGTGGAGTTCGGCATGTGGGTGGCCCGCCCGCGGGTGGTGCGGGAGTTCCAGTTCCAGGAGCCGGACCTGAAGGTGGCGGATGAACGCTTCTACGCCATCATGGAGGCGGTGGACCGGGTGCATGAGAATCCGGTGCTGCGCCGCTTCTGGCGCAAGGGCACGCTGGTGCCCCATCCCAGCCAGAAGCACCCGTGGAGCTTCGGCGTGCCCGAGAAGTACGAGAAAGCCCCGCGCTGGTTCATGCTGGACGCGGACGTGAATCCCCCCTACCCGTGGAACAAGAACGTTGCGGTACCGGTTTTTGCCACGGCGCTGGTGTTGGGCAAGGCGCCCCACCGGGAATGGCTGGTGCTTGCCCAGTCGCCGCTCAAGGCCTACAGCGGTGTGAAGCTGACGCTGCCGGAATTCGGCGCGCTGAAGGTGGATACCCGTCCGGCGGTGAGCTTTTACCGGGTGCAGGAAGCCGGCCGCAAGGTGGAGCCGGTGAAGTGAGCACGGCGGGCGGGAGCTGCCGCCCGCGCGCCGTCAGCCCCGGCGGCGGAAGATGAGATCCCACACCCCGTGGCCCAGCCGCAGGCCCCGGGCCTCAAACTTGGTTTCGGGCCGGTAGTCGGGGCGAGGGGCGAAGCCGTCCGTGTCCGGGCCGGCGGTATTTTCCAGCAAGGGCTCGCCGCTCAACACCTCGCGCATCTGCAGGGCGTAGTCCTCCACGTCGGTGGCGCAGTGGATATAGCCACCGGGCGCCAGCCGCCGGGCCAGTTCGGCCACGAAGGGGGGCTGCAGCAGCCGCCGTTTGTGGTGGCGCTTCTTGGGCCAGGGATCGGGGAAGTACACATGGATGCCGGCCAGGACTCCGGGGGCGATCATGTCCCGCAGGACTTCCACCGCGTCGTGGGCGCAGATGCGCAGATTGGCGATGCCCTCGGTGGCGATGAGTTTGCACAGATTGCCAATGCCCGGAGTGTGAATTTCGAGGGCGAGAAAGTCTTCGCCCGGCCGCGCCTGGGCGATGCGGGCGGTGGTTTCGCCCATGCCGAAGCCGATCTCCAGGATCTTGGGGCCGGGGCGGCCGAAGGTCGCGTCCAGGTCCAGCACCGCCGGCTGATACGGCACGCCGATGCGGGGCAGCCATTCTTCCAGGTAACGGCCCTGGGCGTTGGACACCCGGCCGGCGCGGCGCACGTAACTGCGGATGTGGCCGTGGGCGGGGGCGGTTTCAGGGGCTTCGGGGGCGTGTTCGGTGGATGTGCTCATGGATACTGCCCCGCCGCTGGCGGGCCTTGCGCAATGGGGGCGGGGCCGATGGCCCCAGCCGGAAACGGGAACGGATGGCGTCAGGAGCCGATGAGGCCGCCGCTGGGCGAACTGGGGTCGGCGCTGTAGAGCTTGCGCGGCATGCGTCCGGCCAGGTAGGCCTCGCGCCCGGCTTCCACCGCCAGGCGCATGGCCCGGGCCATGCGTACCGGCGCACGGGCACCGGCGATGGCGGTGTTCATCAACACGCCGTCGCAGCCCAGCTCCATGGCGATGGCCGCATCGGATGCGGTGCCCACGCCCGCGTCCACCAGCACCGGCACCCGGGACTGGTCGATGATGAGCCGCAGGTTCCAGGGGTTGAGGATACCCATGCCGGAACCAATGAGGCTGGCCAGGGGCATGACTGCCACGCAACCCAGTTCTTCGAGCATGCGGGCCTGGATCGGATCGTCGGAGCAATACACCATGACGTCGAAACCGTCCTTCACCAGGGTTTCGGCTGCCTTGAGGGTCTCCGGCATGTTGGGGAACAAGGTGTTGGGGTCACCCAGCACTTCCAGTTTGACCAGCTTGTGGCCATCGAGCAGCTCCCGCGCCAGGCGCAGGGTGCGCACCGCGTCGTCGGCGGTGTAGCAGCCGGCGGTGTTGGGCAGGATGGTGTAGCGGTCCGGCGGCAGCACGTCCAGCAGGTTGGGCTGACCGGGCTCCTGGCCAATGTTGGTACGGCGGATGGCGACGGTGACGATCGCGGCGCCGCTTGCTTCGATGGCGGCCCGGGTTTCGTCGAAATCCTTGTATTTGCCCGTGCCCACCAGCAGGCGGGAACCGTAGGATTTTCCGGCAATGGCGAGGGTGTCGGTCATGGTCTGGCGCTCAAGGGAAGGGAGGCGGGGCGGCGCGTGCCGAGCCGCCGGGGCGCGGGCGTTCAGCCGCCGCCCACGGCGACCACGACCTCGATCCGGTCGCCGGCGGCGAGGGGGGTCTGCCCGTGCAGGCTGCGGGGAACGATTTCGCCGTTGCGCTCCACAGCCACCCGCTTGCCGGCCAGGCCCGCGTGCTCCAGCCACTGGGCGACGGTCATGGGGTGGGGCAGGGTCTGGCTCTGGCCGTTGATGGTGAGGGCGATCACGGTGTGCGGTCGGCGGGCTTGCGTAAGCCGCCGATTCTAGCATGCACCGGATGCGGCTTCGGGCGGGCTACTGGCAGCGGTCGCGGGTGACGGTGGCGCGGGCTTCCAGCTCGCACACCACCTGGCCGTCGTAGTTGCAGCGCCAACCGCCGTCGTCCTTGTCGCACCGCCAGCCATCGTGTTCGCTGCGCACCCGCAGCAGGCGGTAGCTGTCGCTGCGGCCGTAAATGCCGCACAGGGCTTCGGCCCGGTCGCGCACGGCGGGGGCGAGCAGCTCGCGGGCCGCGTTGCGGGTGGGGGCGGGTTCGCTGCTGCCCAGCATCACCAGGGGCAGGGCGTCGTCCTGGCGGCGCCAATGCACTTCGGTGACGCGGGCGCAGTGCTTGAGCCGTACCTGGGCGATATCGGCGTAGAGGCCCTGGGGCCAGGCGTCCAGGTACTTGCGGTAGTCGTCCGGGCCGCGGCGGGCCTCGGCCATCAGCCAGGCGTATTCTTCCGCGCGGCTTGCCACGCCTTCGACCCCTGCCGCCACGCAGGCGTCCCGCACCGAATCGTCGTGACACAGCGAACGCAGCACGGGAAGGTTGTGGGCGACCAGTGCTGCCATGGCCAGGGCGCCGGCGGCCGTGGCCAAGCGGTTCCAGGGCAGGGGCGGGCGCGGGGCGGCGGGCAGCCCGTCCAGCGACAACGGGCCGGGGGCTGTCAGTACGGCGGCCCCCGGCGCGGGCGTCGGGGTGGGCGGCGTCAGCGCCGAGGTTGGCGACGGTACCGGGGCGCTGGCGCCCGGGGCCATGGCGCGGATGGCGCGCACCACCTGTTCCCACCGGGGGTCGGTGGTGGGACATGCGCTGTCGGCCAGATCGAGGGGGGCGTCGACGGCCAGTTCGCCCGGGATGAGGGTGGGTTCGAGGGCGAGATTCACCAGGGTGCCCCGGCTGCGGGCGAAGCGCGCTTCCTGGAGCACGCACTGGTTTTCGGGGTCGAGGGCGGCGCGGGTCCAGCACACCACCACGCAATGGCTGCGGGCGAGCTGGCCGGCCCGCACCCGGCCCGGTTCGGGCTCGTTGGGTGCCCGCCAGCGCCACCAGACCGTCAGGCCTGCGCGGCGCAAGGCGTCGACGATGGGTTTGACCCGTTCGGAATCCTTGGGCGAGTAGCTGAGTACGCAATCAATCATGCTTCTTCCGTGGGGCCGCGTGTCCGATCAGCAGGCGTGCGAGGGCGCCCGACCTGCAAGGCATGCAGGTCTATCGGAAGCGGGGGAAGAAACTTTAGGCGGGCACAGCGGGGCGGGCGGGCAGTCTTGCGGGTGGGCGCTGGCGCTGCGGGTCAGAGGGTGTCGCAGGCCCAGCGCTTGGTCACCACGCGGGCCTGGAAGCGGCAGATGGTGTGGCCGTCGAAGCCGCAGCGCCAGCCGCTGTCCGACTGGCTGCATTGCCAGCCGGCCGGGTCCGGCTCGGCGCCCAGAATCCGGTGGGTGCCGCCTTCCTCCAGCGTGCGGCAGTGCTGGGACGCTTCCTGTTCCAGCCGGGCCCGCAGGCTGGCGCGGGCGCTGGTTTCGTCCCGCCGGGGGTGCAGATCGGCGTTGAGCACCAGCGGGAAGCGGCGCTCACCCGGCTGCCAGCTTTCGGTGTCCAGGTCGCAGGCCTGCAGCCGGGCCTGGGCGGCCTGGACGAAATGCCCCTGCGGCCAGCGGCGCAGGTAGTCCCGATAGCCTTCGCCGTTGACGCCGCGGGAGGCCCGCTGCCAGGCGTCCTCCTCGTCCTGGCTGGGCAGATCGCCCACCCCCATCAGGCGGCAGACAGGTTTGAAGCTCTCGAACTTGCAGACGTTGCCCGGCAGCAGGATGAACCCGTTGATCAGGCCCACCACCAGGGCGACGGCGCTGGCGCCGGCGCCCACGTGACGCCAGTTCCAGGAGCGGGCGGCCGGGCGCGCGGGGGCCGGCGGATGGGCCTTGGCCACTTCCCGTACGGTGTAGAGGAAATGCTGCCACACGGGATCGTCCGCCCCGCCCCGCCAGGCGGAGAGATCCAGGGGGCGGTCCTGGTCGAAGCCGGGCGGAGGGGCGACGGGGGCCGCCAACACCGGCACCATCACCCCGCGCTTGCGTGCCCGCCCGGCCAGGCGGCGCACCCGGGCGCCTTCGGGCGCCACCGAGCCCTCGGTCCAGCACACCACCACGCAGGAGGCCGCGTCCACCGCCCGGTCCACGCCCTCGGCGGTGCGCTGGGCGGCGGGCAGGTCCCGTTCCCACTCCACGCTGAGTCCGGCCCGGCGTAAAGCGGCGACGACCGGCAGGACCAGTGCCTGGTCCTGGCTGCGGCAGCAGACGAAACAGTCGCTCATGGCTGCGCTCCCCGGGCGGCGAGTTTTTGTTGCACGGATTCGAGTCGCTTCTGATCGTCGGGGGTCATCAAGCCTGCTTTCTGCAGCCGGGTCAGCTCGGTTTCCAGCGTTCGCCAGTGGTGATCCCCCCCGGGCAGCTCGGCGAGCTGGGCCAGGGCATCGGCCACCATGATGTGATTCTGCCGCTCCCGGGGTTCGGCGGCCACGGCAGCGCGGCCTGCCTGGACGGCCTCGGTGAAATGGCGGCCTGCCGCCTCGTTGTCCGCCTGCCGCTTGCTGGTTTCGCCGGCTTTCATGGCGGAGAGCCACAGGCCGATCTGGGGGGTGACCTTGTCGGCCGTGTCCGCCGCGGCCTGCCGCGCCGGTTGCAGGGCTGTTTCGTAAGCGTGGCGGGCGCCTGCCAGATCGCCGGCGGCCAGCCGCAGCTCACCCAAGGCGATCAGGGCCATGATCCAGGCGGGCTTGGCGTGGGGCGAGCGGGGGGCGGCGGCCGCCCATTCCCGGGCCACCCGTTCCCGTTCCTCGGTCCGCTGGCGGGCACCGCGGGCGTCACCCTCCTTAGCCAGCACGTCGGCCAGCAGCGCAAGGGCCAGGAGCCGGTTGCCGACGATGGATTCGCTCTTGCGGCCTTCGGCTTGCAGCTGTGCCTGCCAGTGCAGGGTGGATTCCAGGTGGCGGCGGGCGGTGGGCAGGTCTCCCCTGGCCCGGGCCAGCCGTGCCGAATGCAGCGCGATCTGGGCCCGGCTCTTGATTACCGCGGGCTGGGCCGGGTCGGCACGGCTGCGATCGAGCGTCTGCAAGGCTTCGTCGAGCCGCGCCCGGGCGCCTGCCAGATCCCCCTGCTCCTCCAGCAGGCTGGCGAGGTCGTCGAGCACGCTCGCCAGTTCCAGCTGCATGGCGGCGTGGGCAGGGGCGGCGGTGGCCAGACGGCGGGTAATCTGCACCCGTTCTTCCTGGCTGGCGCGGGCTCCCGCGGCGTCGCCGCCGATCTTCTGCAGGATGGAGCGCAGCCCCAGGGGCAAGATCATGTTCCGTAGCGGGTTGGCCGACCCTGGGTTGGCGGCGGCCAGGGCCCGCAGCAGGGCCAGGGATTCCTCCACCGACTGCAGGGCGCCCGGCACGTCACCGCGCGCTCCTCTGGCCTGGGCCTGTCGTTGCAGGTGGGCGGCCAGCGTCCAGCGGGCTCCGTGGTCGCCCGGGTCCGCCTGCACCGTGGGGCGCAGCAGCGCCACGCTCTGCTCGTACAGTTGCTGGGCGTCGGCCTGGCGGCCCTGCTGGAACTGGGCGTCGCCCAGGGCGCGCAGGACGATGGAGAGGTCGCGCTGGTTTTCATGGGAGTGGGGATTGGCCGTCAGCGCCGCGCGGGCCAGGGTCTGGGCCTCATGCAGCCGTTGCTCGGCCTCGGCGAAAGCGTAGTGGTCCAGCGCCAGTTGCCCCAGAGCGACCAGGCTGACCACCCGGCCACGGCGGCTGGCGGTGTCATCGGGCAGGCGCTGGCGCAGGCCCAGGGCTTCGTCCAGGGCGGCGCGGGCGCCCGGGGCATCGCCGGTGGCCTTGAGCACCTGGGCCAGCCAGTCCAGGCTCACCGAGAGATCCTGGAGGGCGGCACGGTCGCCGGGCGCCAGGGCGAGCCGACGCCGGTCCACTGCGATGGCCTCGTCGGCAGCGGCGCGGGCGGCGGCGAAATCGCTGGCGGCGATGGCGGCCTTGGCCTGCTCGCCCAGCGCGTTGCTCTGCTCCCACGGGGTGGCCGCCAGGCGCCGCGCCTTGTTGGCTGCACTGCGCGCAAGGGTGGTGTCGCCCGCGACTTCGTCCTGATGCAGGCGGGCCAGTTGCAGCCAGGTCCAGAAGTCGTCCGGATCGCGTCGGGCGGCCTCGCGCCACAGCTCCAGCACTTGGGCGGTGTTTTTCTCGCCCCGGTCGCGCATGTCGGTCGCCAGGGTGGCAAGGCGACGGAAATCGGCGGCGGCGCGCAGGCGGCTGGCTTTTTCCCGGGCGTGTTCCTCGGCCCGGGCCAGGGCTTCCAGCACCGGGAAGGCGCCCACCCGGTCTCCGTCGGCGTAGCGGCGGAGGGCTTCCTGCCGCTGGGGGCCGGGTTCGGCCGCCAGCGCGGTGATCTGGCGGCGGTATTCGTCCAGCTCGGCGCGGAAGGCGGAATCCTGCCGTGCCACGGTATCCACGAGTTGTTCCCGTTCCTGCTGGATGCGGGCCAGCTCGCCCCGCAGGCGGGTGGCCTCGGCTTCCGCCTGGCCGGCCTGGGCCAGCAATTTGCGCTGCTGCTTGTCCCGCTCCTCCAGGGTGGCCAGGTGTTGACGTTCCCGTTCGCTGGCCTGGCGGCGGGCCATGGCCAGACTGGTGGCTTTGTCGAGGGTGAGGCGGAGCACCAGATCCCGTTTTTCCGCCTCCTGGTCGACCTGCGCCGCGGCCTGGGCCGCAGGGGCCGCCAGCGCGGGCAGCCCGACGGCCAGCGCCAGCGCGCAGGCGCCGGTTGCGCATGCCCTCCTGATCACATCACACCCCTGGTTTCCACTGGGCTTCCAACCCTCGCAATGTTCGTCGGTCGCCGCGCCCGCCGCCCCGGCGGTCGGAGGCGGGTTGTTCGTCGACGCTTACCGGGGCGGGATTCTAAATCAAAGGCTTGTTCCCTGCCCCGCAGCCTGTTGGTGGCCCGGGCGGCGGCGGGCAGTCCGACGTGCGAGCCTGCAGTTTCCGTCGTCCCGGCCGTAATTCCGATGGCTGTCACTGAAAGAGACTGTTCATGAACGCTCATCCGGACGCTACCGTCGACACGCCGGCATCGGCATCCGCACGATCCCCCCGGCTCACCGCCTGGCTGATCCCGGCTTTCGCGCTGGTGCTGCTCACCGCCACCTGGGTGGCGCTGGCCGTGCTCATCCATCAGGATCGAACCAATGTGGTGGAAGCGGTGGAGCGGGACACGGCCAACCTGGCGCGGGCGTTTGCCGAGCATTGCACCCGCACCTTGCAAGGCGTGGATCAGGCGGTGCAGTTTCTCAAGCACGAGTATGAGCGGGCGGGGACGCGGTCGGACCTGACCGGCCTGATCCAGGCGGGCGTGATCAATGCGCGCCTGTTCAACCAGTTGAGCGTGATCGACGCCCAGGGCAATTTCGCCATGAGCAACCTGCCGTTCAAGCCCGTGTACCTGGGCGACCGGGAACACTTCCGGGTGCATGTGGAGCGGGACCGCGGCGAACTGTTCGTGGGCAAGCCGGTGCTGGGGCGGGTCAGCGGCAAATGGTCCATCCAGCTCACCCGGCGGGCCAATCACCCCGATGGCAGTCTTGCCGGCGTGGTGGTGGCCTCGCTGGACCCGGCCTATTTCGCCAATTTCTACGAGCGGGCGGAGCTGGGGCGCGACAGCGTCATCTCCCTGGTGGGCGAGGATGGCACCGTTCGGGCGCGGCGGGCCGGCAACGGACAGAGCGCCGGCCAGGACGTGCGGGGGGGCTCCCTCATGCACCACCTGGCCCGGGCGCCGGAAGGCAGCTATCTCGCGGCGAGCGTGGTGGACGGGGTGAGCCGGTTCTTCAGTTACCGCAAGGTGGATCTCTACCCGCTGGTGGTGCAGGTGGGCGTGTCGGAGGCCGAGGCGCTGGCGCCTTTCCACGAACGGCGCGGCAACTACGTGTTGTTCGGCATGCTGGTTTCGGCGGTGATCGTGGGGTTCGCCTGGCTGTTGTGGGAGCGGGAGCAGGAGTTGCGCCGCCGTAACGGCGAACTCCAGGCGGCGCGGGAGGCGGCGGAATCCGCCAACCAGATGAAGACCCTGTTCCTGGCCAACATGTCCCACGAGCTACGCACGCCGATGCACGGCATCCTCGGTTTCGCCAAGCTGGGGGGCGAACGCAGCCAGCGGGCGGACCGGGAGCGGCTGCAGCGCTATTTCGACAACATCAACACCAGCGCCAGCCGGCTGCTGGCGCTGCTCAATGACCTGCTGGACTTGTCCAAGATCGACGCCGGCAAGATGGAGATCGAGCGCCAGCCGGTGGACCTGACCGAAGTGCTCGATGCGGTGGCGGCCGAGTGCGAGACCGCCATGGCGGCGAAGGCCCTGCGCCTGGAGCGGCAGTGGGCCAGTCATCTGCCTCCCCTGCAGGGGGACCGCCTGCGCCTGATGCAGGTGCTGAGCAACCTCATCGGCAACGCCATCCGCTTTTCGCCGGAAGGCGGCGCCATCACCGTGAGCGCCAGCCGGCTGCCCGAGGGGATGATCGAGTTGCGGGTGATCGACGACGGGCCGGGGATTCCGTCTGCGGAACTGGAATCCGTGTTCGACAAGTTCGAGCAGTCCAGCCGTACCCGGACTGGCGCGGGCGGCACCGGCCTTGGTCTTTCCATCAGCCGCGGCATCGTCGGGCTGCACGGGGGCCGCATCGTGGCGGGCAATGCGCCGCCCCGGGGCGCGGCGCTCACCCTGACGCTGCCGGCAGCCGCGGTGGCGCCCGCGCCCGCGGAGGCGCCAGAGGTCGCCACGACGGCGTAGGGGCCGGCCGGGTACCCGTTGGGCCGCCCGGGCGGGGCATAATGGCAGCCCTCGGCGCAGGGGCTGTGGCCCCGCACCAATCCCGGAACCGACCATGCAGCCCATCTCCGTCAACGAAACCCAGACCCCCGACCGCCAGGCGGCGGCCCGCAAGAGCACGCTGGTGAGCGTGGTGGTAAACGTGCTGCTCACCGCAGGGCAGATTGTCGCCGGCGTGGTGTCGGGCTCCCAGGGGCTGGTGGCCGACGGCATCCATTCCCTCTCCGATCTGGTGGCCGACTTCGTGGTGCTGCTGGCCAACCGCCATAGCGCCCGGGAGGCGGACGCCAACCACCCCTACGGGCATCACCGCTTCGAGACGGCCGCCTCCTTCGCGCTCGGCCTGCTGCTGCTCGGCGTGGGCGCGGGCATGTTGTGGACCGCCGTGATCCGGCTGGAATCGCCGGAGGACATTCCCCCGGTGCAAGCCCTGGCCCTGTACGTGGCGCTGGCGGCACTGGTGGTCAAGGAAGGCCTGTTCCGCTACATGCGGGCGGTGGCCGAGCAGGTGCGCTCCACCATGCTGCTGGCCAATGCCTGGCATGCCCGCTCGGACGCGGCGTCGTCGCTGGTGGTGGCGGTGGGCATCGGCGGGAGCCTGCTGGGCTTTCCCCTGCTGGACCCGGTGGCGGCGCTCATCGTCGGGGTGATGGTGGGGCGGATGGGCTGGACCTTCGCCTGGGACGCCCTGCACGACCTGATGGACCGGGCCGCGTCCGACGACGAGATTGCCGGCATCCGCGAGACCCTGCGCACGGCGCCCGGTGTGCACGGCATCCACGACATGCGGACCCGCAAGATGGGCGATCTGATCGTGGTGGATGTGCACATCGAGGTGGACGGCGACAAGACCGTCCGCGAGGGCCACGACATCGCGGCGGAAGCCCGCCGCCGGGTGATGGCGGCCTACCCGGTGCTGGATGTGCTGACCCACCTGGACCCGGTGGAGGCGGAACGCTCCGGCGCCTGAGCGGGGGCGCGGCGCCGGGCGCCGCGCTAGACCCGGAACTCGGCGAGCCGGGTGCTCAGGTCGTGGCTGCTTTGCTGCAGGCGCGTGGCGACTTCCGCCACATTGCCCACCTCCCGCCGGGCGGCGGCGCTGGCGGCATCCAGGGCGCCCATCTCGGCGCGGATTTCCACCACGTGGCGCTCCACCTGGTCGGCCACCTCGGCGGTGCTGCGCACTTGTCCTGCCACCGATTCCATCCGGCTGGAGATGGCTTCGACCGCGGCGTTGCCCTGGTTGGCCAGGGTGCTCAGCGCGGCCTGGATCGATAACTGCTGGTGCATGTGGCTGTCGGCATCGGCGACCGCCGCATCGATGCGGCCAATGGTCTGCTGGATCTCCGCCAGGCTGTTCTGGGTCCGCTCCGCCAGCTTGCGCACCTCGTCGGCCACCACCGCGAAGCCCCGGCCCTGTTCGCCGGCGCGGGCGGCTTCGATGGCGGCGTTGAGCGCCAGCAGGTTGGTCTGGGCGGCGATCTCGGCGACCACCTGCACCACCTCGGTGATGCGCCGGGCCTCGCCGGTCAGCCGCCCCAGCCGGCTGCCCAGTTCGTGGTTGTGGGTGGTGTAGTCGGCCAACTGCCGGGCGATGGACTGGGTGCCAGCCCGGGCCTGCTCCAGGTCCGCCTGCAACGACTGGATCGACTCCCGCGTCTGGGCCGCGTCCTGGGCCAGTTCCCGGGTCGTGCTGGCGATGGCCTCGGCCCGGGTGAGGGTGCTGTGGGCCGCTTCCACCTGGTGTTCCAGGCGCTGCTCGATTTCCCGGGCGGCCTGCTGCAACTGGCCCACGGCCTGGGCGTTTTCTCCGGCGCGGTTGCGGATGTCGCCCACCGCGCCCCCCATGGTGGAGCGGAAGCGGTCGATCACCGCCAGCATGCCGGCCATCTCGGCATTGAGCCGGGCGTCCACGCGGCAGGCTTCGCTCAGGTCCTTGTGGGAGAAGCGGTCCAGATAGGCGGCGGCTTCACGCAGGGTATTCACCCCCCAGCGTTTCTCGTCCAGATCGTGGAGCAGCACCACGGCAGCCACCACGCACTGCACCACCTGGCCCACCAGGTTGTCGGTAAAGAACACGGCGTTGGCCACCAGCAAGGCCACCCCTACCCAGTGTACGAGCCGCATGCGCAGGAACAGTGAGCGCACAGCATCCCCTTTCGAGCTGAAACAAGTGACCACGAGGTTTACGGCGGGCGCCGGCAAAGGTGTAGGGCTTGCGGGGCGCGCGAGCGGTGGGTTCATGGGGAGAAACGCCCGCGAAAAAGGCCGAACGGCGCCGGTGCGGATGGCTATCATGGCGGCCATGGGCCGCCTGTTTTCGAGGGGCGGCTGAACAACCGGAGATTCCCATGGCTTCATCCCCCGACAGCGTCAGCATGGCGCTCTTTTGCGACTTCGAAAACGTCGCCTTGGGCGTGCGGGACGCCAAGTACGAGAAATTCGACATCAAGCGGGTGCTGGAGCGGCTGCTGCTCAAGGGCAGCATCGTGGTCAAGAAGGCCTATTGCGATTGGGAGCGCTACAAGGCGTTCAAGGCCACCATGCACGAGGCCAATTTCGAGCTGATCGAGATTCCCCACGTGCGCCAGTCCGGCAAGAACTCGGCGGACATCCGCCTGGTGGTGGACGCGCTGGACCTGTGCTACACCAAGAGCCACGTCAACACTTTCGTCATCATTTCCGGCGATTCGGACTTCTCGCCACTGGTTTCCAAACTGCGGGAGAACGCCAAGCAGGTGATCGGCGTGGGGGTCAAGCAATCCACCTCCGACCTGCTCATCGCCAATTGCGACGAGTTCATCTTCTACGACGATCTGGTGCGGGAAAGCCAGCGCGTCCAGGCCAAGAAGGAGCCCAAGGAATCCCAGCCCGCCGCCCGCCGCCCGCCGGAAGAGGAGAAGCGGCGCCGGGAGGAACTGGAAGCCCGCCGCAGCCGCGCCATCGAGGTGGCGGTGGAAACCTTCGAGGCCCTGCTGGCGGAGCGGGGTGACAGCGGCAAGATCTGGGCGTCGGTGCTCAAGGAGGCGATCAAGCGCCGCAAGCCGGATTTCAGCGAGACCTACTACGGCTTCCGCGCCTTCGGCAACCTGCTGGAAGAGGCCCAGGCACGGGGTCTGCTGGAATTCGGGCGGGACGAGAAATCCGGCGCCTACGTGTACCGTAGCGCCGGCGGTCCCGCCCGGGACAGCCGTACCGCGGACGACGTGCCCCGGGCTGAGCGGTCGCCGGCGCGGGACGCCATGCCTCCCGTGGCGGAGGAAGGTTCCGGGCCGGAGAGCGTGCCGGATGCGGTCGAGCGCGGCGAAGGCGCCCCGGGGGTGGAGGCTGCGCTGGCCCTGCCCGAAGAGGCCCCGTCGGCGGCCGACGCCGCCGCCACCGACAAGCCCGCTCAGCGGCGGCGCAGCCGGGGTGGGCGCAACGGCGAACGCAAGGGACGTGGGGCGGCCACGCCAGAGCGCGGGC
>DAITAZ010000023.1:0-60729 GCA_036824045.1 Rhodocyclaceae bacterium | reverse complement strand
GCGCCCCCGCCCGGGTGCGCCCAGGGGCAGGGCTTTCCAGCTTCATCCGGCACCGGATCTTCCATGGCGGACCGGGTGGGGCGGTGGGGATGGCCAGCCCCCCGCCCCTTGATCCAGATCACTCTTGCGCCCCGGCTGCCGGGGCTACACTCCCTGCTGGCACCTGCCCGGGGCTGACCGGGGCACAGGCTGCGCGGGGCGCGGCCGGATTCCACAATGTGAGGGAGGAGTAGAGACGATGAGCCGTGTGCGTGTGTTGCTGGAAGAGAACGACATCCCGACCCACTGGTACAACGTGGTGGCAGACATGCCCAACCCGCCGGCGCCGCCCCTGGGGCCGGATGGCAACCCGGTGGGGCCGGAGAAGATGTTGGCGATCTTTCCGGGCAACATCCTGGAGCAGGAGATGTCGGCACAGCGGTGGATTCCCATCCCCGAAGAGGTGCGGGAGATCTACAAGCGCTGGCGGCCTTCGCCCCTGGCCCGCGCCACCCGGCTGGAAGAGATGCTGGGCACGCCGGCCAAGATCTACTACAAGTACGAGGGCGTTTCGCCCGCCGGTTCCCACAAGCCCAATTCGGCCATCCCCCAGGCTTTCTACAACAAGCAGGCGGGCATCAAGCGGCTGGTGACGGAAACCGGCGCCGGGCAGTGGGGGTCTTCGCTGGCGCTGGCCTGCCAGATGTTCGGCCTGGAGCTGCGCATCTACATGGTAAAGGTGAGCTACGAGCAGAAACCGTTCCGCCGCTCGATGATGCAGACCTGGGGGGCGGAGGTGTTTGCCAGCCCGACCAACCTGACCCAGGCGGGCCGCACGATCCTGGAGCAGGACCCGAACAGCCCGGGATCGCTGGGCATTGCGATTTCCGAAGCGGTGGAAGAGGCCGCCGGCCGGGCGGATACCAACTACGCCCTGGGCTCGGTGCTGAACCACGTGGTGCTGCACCAGACGGTGATCGGCCTGGAGGCGAAGAAGCAGTTCGAGGTGTTTGGCGACTACCCGGACGTGGTGTTCGGCTGCTGTGGCGGCGGCTCCAACTTCGGCGGCGTGGCCTTCCCCTTCCTCGCCGACAAGGCGGCGGGCAAGGACGTGCGGCTGGTGGCGGTGGAGCCCACCTCCTGCCCGACCCTGACCAAGGGCCACTATGCCTACGACTACGGCGACGCCTCGGGCTACACGCCGATCATGCGCATGTACACCCTGGGCCACGATTTCGTGCCGCCGGGCATTCACGCGGGCGGGCTGCGCTACCACGGGGATTCGCCGCTGGTGTCGCAGTTGCTGCACGAGGGGCTGATCGAGGCGGTGGCGGTGCCGCAACTGGCCACCTTTGATGCCGGGGTGCAGTTTGCCCGGGCGGAGGGGATCATCCCGGCGCCGGAATCCTGCCACGCCATCCGCGCCTGCATTGACGAGGCGCTCAAGTGCAAGGCCACGGGCGAGGCCAAGACCCTGTTCTTCAACCTTTCCGGCCACGGGCATTTCGACATGGCCTCCTACGACAAATACTTCGCCGGCCAACTCGAAGATTACGAGTACCCGGCGGAAGCGATCGACGCGGCGCTGCACCGGCTGCCCCAGGTCGGCTGATTCACTGGCAGCAAAGGCGGCAGGGGGAGACTACCGCCTGATGTGGGAGGAAGGGCGGTCCCGTGTGGGGCCGCCCTTTTTTACTTTGGCGCGGGCCGGGCTACTGTGCTTGATCGGCGAGGAACTCGCTCCAGGTCTGGGTGTAGGACTTGTCGATGGCGCCGTCGTTGTTGCCGTCCAGTTCCGTCTTCACCCCGCCGGTGAGGAAAGTGACGGTGGCGTTGCTGTTGGGCGCCGCAAGGCGGATAGCGCCGGCGGTGGGCACATAGCTGCCCCGGGGGACGAACACCGGCTGCAGGGTGGTGACCGCCAGACTGCCGGAGTAGTGCTTCCAGGTGCCTTCCAGGGTCATGGTGGTGGTGGTGCGCCTGCCGCTGCTGTCCCAGGTTTCGCTGCGACTGGCGTTGGTGAGGATGTTGTCGCGCAGGGTGGCGCCGTTGCCGTCCACCTCCAGGATGTGAAAACGCTGGCTGAAACCGGTGGCGGAGCCGCGGCCGGCACCGG
This sequence comes from Rhodocyclaceae bacterium, assembly GCA_036824045.1. Classification (GTDB taxonomy): domain Bacteria; phylum Pseudomonadota; class Gammaproteobacteria; order Burkholderiales; family Rhodocyclaceae; genus DAITAZ01. The sequence goes on along the minus strand of DAITAZ010000023.1, from coordinate 58,634 downwards.
CCTCGGTGAAGTCCAGGTCCAGCGCGCCGCTTTCGGCAATGGCGCCAAAGCCGTCGATCTTGACGAAGACCTGGTCAAAGGTCAGACGGTAGCGCCCCTTGGCGTTGCCGGAGCCGGGCTTGCCGGTCAGCGCGGTGATGTGGATCGCGAGCGTGCCGTCCAGGGTCTGGGCGCCCTCGCGGCAGTTGCTGAAGGCCACCACCACGGTGTCGCCCTTGTCCACGGTCCTGTTGTTGTTCGGGTCATCGAAGGCCAGGCCCGCCTTGCCGCCGTTGGCGCAGGTGGTGGTGGCCGCGTAAGTGGCGCCGACGGGGAGGTTGGGCAGGGCGGCCAGGCGCTCGTCCGCACGGGCGACGATCGTGTTCAGCAACTCTGGCGACAGGCCGTGGATGGGCACCTGGTCTACCTGCACGCCGGTGGCGCTGATGCCCACGTCGTTGCCCGCACCCAGGTTGAGGGTGGATTTGGTTGCGGAGCTGCCCACCTCCCGCGTGTTGTTTTCATCCAGGTTGGTGCCCACTCCGGCGGGCGTGACGGTGGTGGTGCCGCCGCCGGTGCCGGTGCTGGTGTCTCCGCCGCCGCCGCCGCAGGCCGCGAGTGTGAGCAGGGCGCAAAGGGCTGCGCCGCTGCGCAGCCCGGACCGGATGTGCCGGGTGGAATTTTTCATGGTCTTTCCCCAAAAGAATGTTTTGTTGTGCATATCTGTAATGCACTGTCAGGGTAGTGCGCACGGCGGCGTAGAGCCATGAATGGCGGGCCACATGGGTTTCCCCCCATGCTTTCGCCAAGTGAAGTGGCGACGCCACCAGTCGGGTTGGCGGCAATGGTAGTAGCATGAGGGGCGGCTCCGGGTTGGGGCCGGATTGTTGGAGACGAGCGATGATCGAGCATGCACCCCGGGGCGCCTGCTGGCTGGCCCTGGCCTTGGCGCTGACCGGGCTGGCGGCCTGCAGCACACCGAAATCCGAGCCGGCGGCAGTGGCCCAGCCGGCCAAACCGGGGGTTGCGGCCCCGGCAGCGCCGCCACCGGGGGCCGCAGCCGCGCCCCGGGGCGAGCCGCTGATGTGCACCATGGATGCCCGGCGTTGCCCGGACGGGAGCTACGTCTCGCGCAACGCGGCCAGGAATTGCGAGTTCAATCCCTGTCCGGGCAAATAGCCGCCCCGCGCGGCGCGGCGACAGGTGGAAAAAACCGCCCCGGGCGAGGCTGGGCGGGCCTCCGGGAGCGGGGCGGGAAAAAGGGGGCGGGGGAAGGCCGCCCCCTGCGGGTATGCGGGCTCAGCGGCAGCCGGGCGAACTGCTGCTGGGGCAGGCTTTCTCCATCAGGCGGACGATATTGCTGGTGAGGAAGGGGCTGGCACCTTGCTGCTTGGTGACGCCGTCGGTGTAGCCCCAACTGGTGACGCCGGTGATGATGTTGGCGCCGCCGTCTAACCCGGCTTCGGTGTCGTTGAGTGTGCCCAGTTCGCCCAGATTGAGCACCCAGGGGCCGCCGCTGGAGCCGCCGGTCTGGCGGCTACCGATCACGGTGTTGTATTTGACGGTGCTGTCGATGACCCCCGGAGAATCGGTGCGCTGCATCATCTCTCCATAGTCATGGGAGACCGGGTAACCGAGCTGGTTGATGAGGGTGGCGCCGCTGGCGTAGCCATAGCCGTCCCAGCCGTAGCCCAGCCAGCCGGTCAGGTGCCCGGCGTAAAAGGCTTTGCCGTCTTCGTCCCGCTTGGCGCGCAGGCGGATGAGGGCAATGTCGTTCTCGCACACCACGCCGTTGATGCAGTCGGCCGTGCCCCGCAGGTAGCTGCTCTGCACATAGACGGTGGCACCGGCCCAGGTGCCGTAGGGGGCGTAGCCCCGGTAAAAGGCGGGTACGTACTCGAAGTCGCTGTAGAAGCGGCCGGCGCCAAATTCCGCCACGCAATGGGCTGCGGTGACCAGAATGCCCGGTTTGATGAGTGAGGCGGAGCACACCGCGCTGCCGCTGCCGGTGTTGAAGTAGAGTTTGCCCGCCGCCCGGTAGGGGTAGAGGGTGCTGACTTCGCTGCCATCCAGGTCCACCCGGGAGGTGGTGTAGGGCTGGCCGCTTTGGCCGTACTCCTGGGGCCGGACCAAGCCGTTGGTGGCGCTGCCGGCCTTGGCTGCCTGAGTGCTGGCCAGGTTGGCCGGAGCGATCAGCGTCTGGGGGGTCTGCTTGCCGTTGCCCCGCGCTCCGACGCTGCGCCCGGGGCTGGCCAATGTGGCGGCACTCCCCTGGGGTGTGCTGGCAGCGCCGCGGGTCTGGGTCTGGGGTGCCGAGCTGGCCCGGGGCAGGGCCATAGGCTTGGCATTGCCGAAGTCTGTGCCATTGCGGGTGGCCTGGCTGGCGGGTGGTGTATGAACGCTGACTTCCCCCTTCACCACCGTGGATTGCGCCATCAGCGCGGGGGCGGCGCCCAGGGCGGCGAGGCTGAGGGTCAAGGGGATCAGCCGGGGGGTAAGGCGAGGCGGCGCGGTGGGTGACATGGGGACCTCCTGGGTATGTGTTTGTCTTGGGAGGCTTCATGTTTCCACGGGTGAGCGGGGGCTTGCTACGGGGGGCAAACCTTGGGGGAATCCCCATGGGAGGATGCCGGGGTGGCCAGGCCGCTGCGCCCCCGGGCCGGGTGTAGCATAGGCGCCCCGACCAGCACCTGCCGGAGCGCGCCATGCCCCGTTTTGCCGCCAACCTGACCCTGTTGTTCACCGAACTGCCGTTCGTGGAGCGCTTCGCCGCTGCCGCCCGGGCGGGCTTTGCGGCCGTGGAGTGCCAGTTCCCCTACGACTGGCCGAAGGAAACGCTGGCCTCGGCGCTGCAGGCCAGCGGCCTGGAGCTGGTGCTGCACAACCTGCCGGCGGGGGATTGGGCGGGAGGCGAGCGGGGCATCGCCTGCCTGCCGGACCGGGTGGCGGAGTTCCGCGCCGGGGTGGCCCAGGCCATTGCCTACGCCCAGGCCTTGGGCTGCTCGCAGCTCAACTGTATTGCCGGTGTGCTGCCATCGGGGCTGGAGCCCGCACGGGCGCGGCAGACCCTGGTGGAGAACCTGCGCTTTGCCGCGGCCGAACTGGCCCGGGCGGACATCCGCCTGCTGCTGGAGCCCATCAACACCCGGGACATCCCGGGCTTTCTCGTCAGCCGCACCGACGACGCCCTGGCCCTGCTGGACGAGGTGGGCGCGCCCAACCTTTTCCTGCAATACGACGTCTACCACGCCCAGCGGACCGAGGGCGAACTGGGCGCCACCCTGGCCGCCCATCTGCCGCGCATCGCCCACCTGCAAGTGGCCGACAATCCGGGCCGGCACGAGCCGGGCACGGGGGAGATCAACTTCCCCTGGCTCTTCGCCCACATCGACCGGCTGGGCTACACGGGCTGGATCGGCTGCGAGTATCGCCCCGCCAGCACCACGGAGGCGGGCCTGGGCTGGCTGCAGGCGGTGGGCGGGGTGGGGCGGTGAGCACAGCCGCCCGGCCCAGCCCCGCTGCCGTGCTGGAGGCGCTGTTTGCCGCCGCCTTGGCCGCCTCCCGGCCGGAGCCTTGTGTGGCGGCCTTCCTGGCCCGCCATCCGCTTGCCGCCCGGGGGCGGGTGGTGGTGCTGGGGGCCGGCAAGGCCAGCGCCGCCATGGCCCAGGCGCTGGAGCGCCACTGGCCGGGCGATCCGGCCCGGTTTTCCGGCCTGGTGGTGACCCGCTACGGCCACGGCGTGCCCTGCCAGCGGGTGGAGGTGGTGGAGGCGGCACACCCGGTGCCGGACGCCGCCGGCCAGACCGCGGCCCGCCGCATGCTGGGCGAAGCGGTGCGCGGGCTGACCGCGGACGATCTGGTGATCGGCCTCATCTCCGGCGGTGGTTCGGCCCTGCTGGCATTACCGGGCGAAGGCCTCACCCTTGCCGACAAGCAGGCGGTGAGCCGGGCGCTGCTTGCGAGCGGGGCGTCCATCCACGAGATCAACTGCGTGCGCAAGCACCTGTCCGCCATCAAGGGCGGCCGGTTGGCCCTGGCCTGCCAGCCGGCCCGGGTGCTAACCCTGCTGATTTCCGACGTGCCGGGGGACGACCCGGCGGTGATCGCCTCCGGCCCCACCCTGCCGGACCCGACCACCTGCGCCGACGCCCTGGCGGTGCTGACCCGCTACGGCATCCCGGCGCCGCTGGCCGTGCGCGCCCACCTGGAAAGCGGCCGCGGGGAAACGCCCAAGCCCGGCCACCCGGCCTTCGCCGGGGGCGAGGCGCATCTGATCGCCACCCCGCAATCGGCGCTGGAGGCGGCCGCGTCCCAGGCGCGGGCGCTGGGGTGGACTGCGCACATCCTGTCCGACGCCATCGAGGGCGAAGCCCGGGAAGTGGCCCGGGCCCTGGCTGCCATCGCCCGCCAGGTGGCGGACCGGGGCCAGCCCTTTGCTCCGCCCTGCGTGCTGCTCTCCGGCGGCGAAACCACGGTGACGGTGCGAGGGCAGGGGGCCGGCGGGCGCAATGTGGAATTCCTGCACGCGCTGGCGCTGGCCCTGCGCGGCCACCCGCGCATCCACGCCCTGGCGGCGGATACGGACGGGGTGGATGGCGCCCGGGAGATCGCCGGCGCCCGCCTGGGGCCGGATACCCTCGCCCGCGCCCGGGCGCTGGGACTGGACCCGCTGGCGATGCTGACAGACAACGACAGCCACGGCTTTTTTGCTGCCCTGGGGGATTCCATCGTCACCGGGCCGACCCTGACCAATGTGAACGATTTCCGCGCCATCCTGATCGGTGCCTGAAGCCCGGCCGGATGCGCCCCCGCCATTCCCCGCAGGGATGTCCTCACACCCTCAGCCGGACTCCCGTCCGTGCCCCGGCAGGGTCCGGGCCACCACCAGGTTGGTGACATGGGTGGCGCCCCGGTCCTTGAGCGCCTGGGCAAAGGCGTGGAGCGTGGCGCCGGTGGTCATCACGTCGTCCACGACGCCCACCCGCAGGCCGGTGAGCGGCCGTTCCACCCGGAAGGCGCCGCGGATGTTGGCCTGCCGCGCCTTCCAGGGCAGGGTGGCCTGGGGCGTGGTGTCCCGTTCCCGTACCGCGGCCAGCGGCCACAAGGGAAGTCGCCAGGCACGGGCCAGGGGGCGGGCGATCTCCATTGCCTGGTTGAAGCCGCGCCCCCGCAGCCGGCTGGCGTGCAGGGGCAGGGGAATGAGGCAGTCCAGCGCCGGGGGCGCCGGCAGGGTGGCCAGCAGCATCTGCCCCAGCGCCGGGGCCAGCGCCAGCCGGTGGCGGTACTTCAGCCCGTGCACCAGATGTTCCACCCCGCCGCTGTAGGCAAGCGCGGCCCAGGTGGCATCGAAGGCGGGCGGGTGGCTGAGGCAGGCGCCACAGCGTTGGCCGCCGGGCGATGGCAGGGCGCAGCAGGGGCAGCGTGCCGCCGACAGGGCGGGCAGCGCCGCCGCGCAGGCGGGGCAGAGGACGTGCCGGCCGGCAGGGGCTGCGCACAGGTAACACGCCTGGGGGAGCAGCCGTGCAAGCAGGGTGGCGGGCGTCAGCGCCCGCCACCAGGAGCGGTGCGCGCGAGGGGGTGTGGGTGGGCGGGGCAGAGCGGCCACGGTTGGTTTGCCAAGGGCAGGGCGTTCTCGGATAATTATGAATTATCTTGTATTTACGGAAGTGATCCATGGTCTCTGTTGCATCTGAAGCGGTTGCCGTCGCCGCCTCCGAAACCGCTTCCCGCACCAGCGAGCGCTGGACGGTGGAACGCATCGTGGCGTTGTTCGAGCTGCCTTTCAACGATCTGCTGTGGCAGGCCCAGCAGGTGCACCGGGCCAATTTCGACGCCAACGCGGTGCAGCGTTCCACGCTGCTTTCCATCAAGACCGGGGGCTGCTCCGAGGACTGCGGCTATTGCTCCCAGTCCGCCCGCTACGACACCCACGTGGAGCGCGAGAAGCTGATGTCCGTGGACGACGTGGTGAGCGCTGCGCGGGAGGCCAAGGCCACCGGGGCGTCCCGCTTCTGCATGGGTGCCGCCTGGCGCGGCCCGAAGGACAAGGACCTGGACCAGGTGGCGGACATGATCCGCGCGGTGAAGGATCTGGGCCTGGAAACCTGCGTCACCCTGGGCATGCTCAAGGACGGCCAGGCGGAAAAGCTCAAGGACGCCGGGCTGGATTACTACAACCACAACATCGACACCGCGCCCGAGTTCTACGGCCAGGTGATCACCACCCACACCATGCAGGACCGCTTCGATACCCTGCACAAGGTGCGCGATGCCGGCATCAACGTCTGTTGCGGAGGCATCATCGGCATGGGCGAAAGCCGGCGCCAGCGGGCGGCCCTGCTGGCGGAGCTGGCCAACATGAGCCCGGCGCCGGAATCCGTACCCATCAACAACCTGGTGGCGGTGGAGGGCACGCCCATGGGGCAGGCCGGCGGGCTGGACCCGCTGGAGTTCGTCCGCACCGTTGCCGCCGCCCGCATCACCATGCCCAGGAGCTATGTGCGGCTGTCCGCCGGCCGCCAGGAAATGTCCGACGAGCTGCAGGCGCTGTGCTACCTGGCGGGCGCCAACTCGGTCTTCTGGGGTGAGCGTTTGCTCACGACCGGCAATCCGGGGGAGGACCGGGACAGCCAGTTGTTCGCCCGCCTGGGCCTGAAGGCGGTTTGAGCCGGCAAGGCCGCGCCCATGGCTGACCGTTCGCCCCATCCGCTCGACCGGCGGACGGTTGCCCGCCACTTCGACCGGGCCGCGCCCAGCTACGACGCCGCGGCGGTCCTGCAGCGGGAGGTCGCGCGCCGCATGCTGGAGCGGCTGGACTACATCAAGGTCGCGCCCGGCCGGGTGCTGGACCTGGGTTGTGGCACCGGGAGCGATCTGGCGCCGCTGGCGGCTCGCTTCCCCGATGCGCGGGTGATCGGCCTCGATCGCAGCGCCACCCTGCTGGCTTCGGCGCGGGAAGAAGGCTCCTGGCTGCGCCGGTTGGCCCGCCTGGGGCGGCCCCGCAACGAGCGGCCAGTGTGCGTGGCCGACGCCGCTGCGCTACCGCTGGCGGATCGCAGTGTCTCCCTGCTCTGGTCCAACTTCCTGCTCCACTGGTTTGCCGAGCCCCAGGCCGTGCTGGCGGAGATGCATCGGGTGCTGGAGGTGGGGGGGCTGCTCATGTTCGCCTGTCTGGGGCCGGACACCCTGCGGGAATTGCGCGATGCCTTCGCCCAGGCCTCGCCCGGCGTGCATGTACACCGCTTCATCGACATGCACGATCTGGGGGACATGCTGGTGGGCGCGGGTTTCGGCGACCCGGTGATGGACATGGAAACCATCACGCTCACCTATGAATCTGTCCGCGCCCTGGCCCTGGACCTGCGCGCCAATGGCGCCACCCTGGCCGCCGATGTCCGTGCCCGGGGGCTGATGGGGCGCCATGCCTGGGCGCGGATGGTGGACGCCTACGAGACCTTGCGTTCGGCAGACCGCCTGCCGGCCACCTTTGAGGTGGTGTACGGCCATGCCTGGCGCCCGCAGCCCCGGGTGACCGACGACGGGCGCGCAATCATCCGCTTCCAGCCCCGCGGTGGTGCGTCGTTGTAGCTGGAACAGGGTTTGTCTGGATGTGCCTGGAAAAACGACGGGTGAATTGCCCGGGTTTTTGCTCTCTTACACTTTTCAACGTGAATGGCTCTGGCTCCGTTAACCCCATTGTGGTGCATGGGTGCCCAGGCAGCCGTGACCACAGGATGCTCCGCAGGGGCGGAGTGATGTGCGATAGCGTGGGCTTACGTGAGGGCGGGTGAAGATGGATCCTGTGCCTGTGGTGTTGGTGGTGGCGATGCTGGTGCCCGCCTGGTTGCTGCGGCTCGACAGCCTGTTCCGGGCGCGGGCCGAGGCCATCGATCAGGAGGGCGTGTATCTGCAGGACGAGCATGCGCTGGAGGGGCGCGGCGACGTCATCGGCCGCATGGGTGATGCGGCCATCTACAACCGGGTCTGCTTTGCTGGCCTGTGTTATGAGTTCGACCGCTTGGCCGAAGCGCCGGACCGGACCCGGATCGGTAATCGGGAATTGCTCATCGAACCCGGGCTCGTCTACGTGGCCCGGCGGCCGGAGCCCCGTCCGGAGCCCAGCCGGCTACGCCGTCTCTCCGGTTTGTGGTGAGGGTGTAAGCCCTCAGGCACCGGCCCGGGGGGCGAGCAAGGCACACAGCAGTCGGGCGTGGGTCTGCCGGGCGGCCGCCAGGCCGGTTTCATCCAGGGGGCCGAGCGCGATCTGCTGCACCATCCAATGCACCACGGGCGAGACGATGAACCGGGGTTCCTCGCTCAGTATCCCCCGCGCACACAGTCCCCGGGCGTGCGCCTGTTCGATCAAGTCAGCCAACTGCCCGAGCAGGGCTTCCATCAGGTTCGTGTGCCACAGGCGAACCACCTCCGGCGCCCGGTAGCCCTCGGCCAGCAGCAGGCGAGCCGTGGCCACAGACGCCGCGTCCGCCAGCCCCGCGTGCAGCGCGGCCACCAGTTGATCCGCCAGCCCTTCGAGCGTGCTCGCCCCGTCGAGCATGGCGGCCACATCCAGTTGCGGTGGGCTCAGGCTGCGCCGTAGCAGGGCGTCGAACACGTTTTCCTTGCTGACAAAGTGGGCATAGAGCCCCCCTTTCGAGAGCCCCGCCCGGCGCGCGATGTCGTCCATGCGGGTGCCCCCGTAGCCGCGGGCGGAAAACTCCGCCAGGGCGGCGTCGAGGATCAGGGGAATGCGGGCTTCAGGTTTCAGGCGCAGCCGGGGCCGGGCAGGGGAGGGGGGCATGATGGACGTCGCTTTTGCAGTGCAGCAAGGTTGACCGTGGTCAGAACTTTGGAAGCGGGAGCCTGTTTAGTATACCGACCAACGAGTCGGTAAGACAGGCGCAAGGAGGGGGGAGCCGTATTCCCCGCCGCGCAAGCCGTGCCGACCGGGCGGCACCCGTCCCGCAGGCGGGGCTTGGCTACAGGTGAGCGATGGGCACTTTCTCCGCAGGCGGCGCAGGACGGTTCGCCCCCTGGATGGCCGGTTGCGCGGGCGTGCTGCTGGCCGGCTGCGTTGCGCTGGCGCCCGGGTACCAGCCCCCCGCCGTGGGCCTGCCCGGTGCGTACGCCCTGGATGAGCAGGTCGATGGGGCGGATGCCCGTGGCCTGAGCTGGTGCGGCTACTTCACCGATGCTGGCCTGCAGGGGGCCATCCGCCAGGCGCTTGCGCACAATCACGATCTGCGCGCCGCCCTGCTGCGGGTGGAGGAAGCCCGCGCCGCCCATGGCATCCAGCAGGGGGAGCGCTGGCCCCTGCTGGCAGCGGAGTTCGATGCCACCCGCGCCAGCGTGCCGGCGGACCTGAACCTCTCCCGGCGCCGGTTGTTGGGTAACCAGTTCCAGCTCGGGGTGGGGTTCAACGCCTGGGAACTGGATTTCTGGGGCCGGGTGCGCAACCTGAACGCGGCGGCGCTGGAAAACTACCTGGCCACCGAGGCCGCGGCCCGCGCCGTGCGGCTGTCGGTGATCGCCCAGACTGCCGACGCCTATCTGAGCCTGGGCGAACTCGATGAACGCATCGGGCTGGCACGCCGTACGGCCCAGAGCCGGGCCGAGTCGCTGCGCATCTTCCGCCGCCGGGAGGCGCTGGGCGCGGCCTCCCGGCTGGAGCTCGCCCAGGCGGAGGTGCTGTGGCAGCAGGCCTCGGCGCTGCTGGCCCAACTGGAGCAGGCGCGGGCCGCCCAGGCTCACGCCCTGAACCTGCTCCTGGGAGGCGCGTCGCTCCTGCCCCAGGCGGACACCGCGCGGCCGGACCCGCCGGACGAACTCGCCCCGCTGCAGGCCGGCTTGCCCTCGCGCCTGCTCGCCGCCCGGCCGGATGTGATGGCGGCGGAACACGCCTTGCGCGCGGCCCACGCCAACATTGGCGCGGCGCGTGCCGCCTTCTTCCCGCGCATTGCCCTGACCGCCGCCTATGGCACCGGCAGCGCCGAGCTGGAGGGCTTGTTCCGGGACGGCAGTGCGCTGTGGAGCTTTGCGCCGACCATCAGCCTGCCCATCTTCGACGGCGGGCGTCGGCAGGCGGCGCTGGATCTGGCCCAGGTTCGGCGCGAGGCGGCGGTGGTGCGCTATGAGCAGGTGGTGCAGCAGGCCTTCCGCGAAGTGGCCGATGCCCTTTCCGCCCGGGCGTGGCTGGTGGAACAGGCCCGGACCCTGGATGCCATGCAGGCCACCCAGCGCGAGCGGGCCCGGCTGGCCCGGCTGCGCTACGACAGCGGCGCCACCCGCTACCTGGAGGTGCTCGACGCGGAGCGGGACCTGCTGGCCGTGGCGCAGCAGCGGGTGCAGGCCCGGCGGGCCGTGCGCAGTGCCCAGGTGGCCCTCTATGTGGCGCTGGGTGGCGGCGCCGATGCCGCGGGCCGGTGCGAACCATGAAATCCTCTTCCCCCGGGGCGAACCGATGAACCCCTCACACCGTAAATACTTGCCCGCGGCCGCCCTGGTGCTGATGGCGGGGCTGGGTTTTGGCGCCTGGTCGGTCCTGCGCGACACGGGCCCCGGCCCGGGTTTTGCCAGCGGCAATGGCCGTATCGAGGCCACCGACGTGGACGTGGCCACCAAGCTGCCGGGCCGGGTGGACGCGGTCCTGGTGGCGGAGGGCGAACTGGTCCGGGCGGGCCAGCCCCTGGCGCGGATGCAGGTGCAGAGTGTGCAGGCCCAGCGCGACGAGGCCGCGGCCCGGCAGTGGCAGGCCGAGCACGGGGTGGCGGGCGCCGAGGCCCAGGTGGCCCTGCGCCAGGCGGACCTGGAGGCCGCCCAGGCGGTGGTGCTGCAGCGGGAGAGTGAACTGGATGCCGCCCGTCGGCGCCTGGCTCGCTCGGAGACCCTGGCGCAGGAAGGGGCGTCCTCGGGGCAGGAGCTGGACGACGACCGGGCGCGTGTGCGCAGTGTGGAGGCCGCGCTGGCGGCAACGCGGGCCCAGGTCAAGGCGGCGGGCGCGGCCGTGGTGGCTGCCCGCACCCAGGTGACGGGCGCCAGGGCCAGCGAGACGGCGGCGCGGGCCACGGTGGCGCGCATCGACGCCGATCTGGCCGACAGCCTGCTCGTCGCCCCGCGGGACGGCCGTGTGCAGTACCGCATCGCCCAGCCGGGCGAGGTGCTTGGCGCCGGGGGCAAGGTGCTGAACCTGGTGGACCTGACGGAGGTGTACATGAGCTTCTTCCTGCCCGAGGCGGTGGCCGGGCGGGTGGCGCTGGGCAGCGAGGTGCGGATCGTGCTCGACGCCGCGCCCCAGTATGTGATCCCTGCCCGGGTGAGTTTTGTGGCCAGCGTGGCGCAGTTCACCCCGAAGACCGTGGAAACCGCCAGCGAGCGGCAGAAGCTGATGTTCCGGGTCAAGGCGCAGATTGACCGGGCCTTGCTGGTCAAGCACCTGCAACAGGTCAAGACCGGCTTGCCGGGGGTGGCCTGGGTCAGGCTGGACCCCCAGAGCGCGTGGCCGGAGCGCCTGGCGGTGACGGTGGACTGAGGCGCACGGCGGCGCATGGCTCCGAACCCCGTTCTGCCATCGCCGGTGGCGCTGCGCCTGGAGGGCGTGAGCTTGCGCTACGGCGCCGTGCAGGCCCTGGACCAGGTCAGCCTGGAGATCCCCGCCGGGCGGATGGTGGGCCTGATCGGCCCGGACGGGGTGGGCAAATCCAGCCTGCTGGCGCTGGTGGCCGGGGCACGGGTCCTGCAGCAGGGGCGGGTGGAGGTGCTGGGCGGCGACATGGCCCAGGCCGCGCACCGCCGGGCGGTGTGTCCGCGCATCGCCTACATGCCTCAGGGCCTGGGCCGTAACCTCTACCCCACCTTGTCGGTGGAGGAAAACCTGCAGTTCTTCGCGCGCCTGTTCGGGCACGGTCGCGCCGAACGGCGGCGGCGCATCGACACGCTCACCCGCAGCACCGGGCTGCATCCCTTTCTCGACCGGCCGGCGGGCAAGCTTTCCGGCGGCATGAAGCAGAAGCTGGGCCTGTGCTGCGCCCTGATCCACGACCCGGATCTGCTGATTCTGGACGAGCCCACCACCGGCGTGGACCCCTTGGCCCGGGCGCAATTCTGGGCGCTGATCGCCAGCATCCGGCGCGGCCGGCCGGCCATGGGCGTGCTGGTGGCCACCGCCTACATGGATGAGGCGCAGCGCTTCGACTGGCTGGTGGCCATGGACGATGGGCGGGTGCTGGCCACGGGGAGCCCGGCTGCCCTGCTGGCGCAAACCGGGTGCGCCAGCCTCGAAGCCGCGTTCATCGCCCTGCTGCCCGAGGCCAAGCGCCTCGGGCACACACCGGTGGTCATCCCGCCCCTGATGGACGAGGGGGCGGAGGACATCGCCATCGAGGCGCGGGACCTGACCATGCGCTTTGGCGACTTCGTGGCGGTGGATCACGTCAATTTCCGCATCCGGCGCGGCGAGATCTTCGGCTTTCTCGGCTCCAACGGTTGCGGCAAGACCACCACCATGAAAATGCTCACCGGCCTGCTGCCCGCCACCGCGGGGCGGGCCTGGCTGTTCGGCCGGGAAGTGGACGCCGCAGACATGGAAACCCGGCGCCGGGTGGGATACATGTCCCAGAGTTTCTCGCTCTATGGCGAGCAGACGGTGCGCCAGAACCTGGTGCTCCACGCCCGGCTGTTCCACGTGCCGGAAGCGGACATCCCGGCTCGGGTGGACGAGATGGTGGGCCGCTTCGGCCTGGGGGAAGTGCTCGACGCCCTGCCCGAGCAACTGCCCCTGGGCATGCGGCAGCGGCTGTCGCTGGCGGTGGCGATGGTGCACAAGCCGGAGTTGCTGATCCTGGACGAACCCACCTCCGGGGTGGACCCGGTGGCCCGGGACGCTTTCTGGCGGCTGATGATCGAGCTCTCCCGCCGGGACCGGGTGACCATCTTCATCTCCACCCACTTCATGAACGAGGCGGCCCGCTGCGACCGGATGTCCATGATGCATGCCGGCCGGGTGCTGGACAGCGATGCCCCGGCGGTCCTCGTGGCGCGGCGGGGCACGCCCACCCTGGAAGAAGCCTTCATCGACTACCTGATGGAGGCGGGCGGGGGCGAGGCGCCGGCGGCGCCCGCCCCCGTCGCCACCGGGCCGGAGGTGCCCACCCCGGTGGCCCGCGGGCGGGTGCGGCGCAGCCTGGGCCGCATCGTCAGCTACCTGTGGCGGGAAACCCTGGAGCTGATGCGGGACCCGGTGCGGGCGACGCTGGCGCTGGCGGGGTCGCTGGTGCTGATGTTCGTGATCGGCTACGGCATCACCCTGGATGTGGAAAACCTGCGCTACGGCGTGCTGGACCGGGATCAGACCACCCTGAGCCAGAACTACACCCTGGGCCTGAGCGGCTCGCGCTACTTCGTGGAACGCTCGCCCATTGCCGATTACGCCGAGCTGGACCGGCGCATGCGCAGCGGCGACATCTCGCTGGCCATCGAGATTCCACCGGGCTTTGCCCGGGACGCAGCCCGCGGACGGCCGGTGGAGATCGCCGCCTGGATCGATGGCGCCATGCCCACCCGGGGCGAAACCATCAAGGGCTACGTGCAGGGCATCCACCTGAACTGGCTGGCCGAGCAGTTGCAGGCCCGTGCCGGGCTGGCCCTGCCCGCCAGCGCCCGCGTCGAAACCCGCTTCCGCTACAACCCGGACGTGAAAAGCCTGCCCGCCATGGTGCCGGCGGTGATTCCCCTGCTGCTGCTCATGCTCCCGGCCATGCTCACCGCCCTGGCGGTGGTGCGGGAGAAGGAACTCGGTTCCATCATCAATCTTTACGTCACCCCCGTCACCCGCAGCGAATTCCTGATCGGCAAGCAGCTCCCCTACGTGCTCCTGGCGATGGCGAACTTCGTGCTCATGAGCCTGGCGGCCGTCACCGTGTTCGGCGTGCCGATCAAGGGCAGCCTGGGGGCGCTGTGCCTGGGGGCGCTGCTGTTTTCGCTCATCGCCACGGGCATGGGGCTGGTGGCTTCTGCGGTCACCCGTAGCCAGATCGCGGCCTTGTTCTTCGCCCTCATCGGCACCCTGATTCCCGCGGTGCAATTTTCCGGGCTCATCCATCCGGTGGCTTCGCTGGAGGGGCTGGGGCGCTTCATCGGCGAGGTGTATCCGGCCAGCTTCATGTTCGTCATCAGCCGCGGGGTGTTCAGCAAGGGGCTGGGGCTGGCGGATTTGTCCGCCGCGTTCTGGGCTCTGGCGGCCGCCATTCCCGTGGTGCTGGGCGCGGCCGTGCTGCTGCTGAAGAAACAGGAGCGCTGAGATGCCACGTCGCCTGTCCAACATCTATCGCCTGGGCGTCAAGGAGCTGTGGAGCCTGTGGCGGGACCCGATGATGCTGGCGCTGATCGTCTACGCCTTCAGCGTGGCGATCTACGCCGCCGCCACCGCCATGCCGGAGACCCTGCACCGCACCGCCATCGGGGTGGTGGATGAGGATGATTCGCCGCTTTCCGGCCGGGTGATCGCCGCTTTTTATCCGCCCCGCTTCAATCCCCCGGTGCGCCTGCGCCCGCCCGAGGTGGACCCGGCCCTGGACGCGGGCCGCTTCAGCTTCGTGCTCACCATCCCCGCCAACTTCCAGCGGGACGTGCTGGCAGGGCGGGCCCCGGCCCTGCAGCTCAACGTGGACGCCACCCGCATGAGCCAGGCTTTTTCGGGGGCGGGCTACATCCAGCAGATCGTGCTGGCGGAGGTGGGCGAATTCGTGCAGCGGCATCGCGCCGGCACGGCCCTGCCGGTGGACCTGGCGCTGCGGGCCCGCTTCAACCCGGGGCTCCAGTCGGCCTGGTTCGGTTCGCTGATGGAGGTGATCAACATGGTCACCATGCTCTCCATCATCCTCACCGGCGCCGCCCTGATCCGGGAGCGGGAGCACGGCACCGTGGAGCATCTGCTGGTGATGCCGGTCACCCCCACCGAGATCATGTTGGCCAAGGTCTGGTCCATGGGTCTGGTGGTGCTGGTGGCGGCCACCCTGTCCCTCAACCTGGTGGTGCAGGGCGCCCTGCGGGTGCCGGTGGAGGGGTCCATTCCCCTCTTTCTCCTGGGGGCGGCGCTGCACTTGTTCGCCACCACCTCCATGGGCATCTTCATGGCCACCCTGGCGCGCAGCATGCCCCAGTTCGGCCTGCTGATGGTGCTCACCCTGATCCCGCTGCAGTTGCTCTCCGGCGGTGTCACCCCGCGGGAGAGCATGCCCCGGCTGGTGCAGGACATCATGCTCGCCGCCCCCACCACCCACTTTACCGAGCTGGCCCAGGCCATCCTCTACCGGGGCGCGGGCTTTGACGTGGTGTGGCGGCCCTTCGCTGCCCTGCTGGTCATCGGCGGCCTGCTGTTCGCGTTGTCCCTGGCGCGCTTTCGCAAGACCCTGGGCCAGATGGCCTGAACTTCCCCGGGGCGGGGCGGGTCCACCGCAGGCCCCGCCAGCCGCGCACCCGCGCGGGGGTAAACCTCCTGCCGGCATCCTGCGTTGATGCGGGGGCGGTTTCCATCACCCATGACCCGGAGGAGAACATGACAGCCCAGGTGATCCATCTGCCCGTGAAGCGGGAAGAACTCGAGGCGATTGCCCAGCGGTGCTCCGCCATGGTGAAGAAACGCGCCATGGTGTCCGCCGGCGCGGTGCTGGTACCCATCCCGGGGCTGGACATCGCGGCCGACGTGGCCTTGCTGGTGCAGCTCATCTCCCGCATCAACGCCGAGTTCGGCCTGACGCCGGAGCAGATCGCCCGCCTGGATCACCGCACCAAGCTACTGGTGTACAAGGCCATGGTGAGCTTCGGCGGCGCCATGATCGGCAAGGTGGTCACCGAAGGGATGGTGATGCAGGCGCTCAAGCTGGTCGGGGTGCGGGTGACGGCCAAGCAGGCGGCCAAGTACGTGCCCGTGGCGGGTCAGGCGCTGGCCGCGGGGCTGAGCTACTCCGCCATGCGCCTGATGGGCGAGCGCCACATCAAGGACTGCCAGCGCCTGCTGCAAACGGTGCGGGAGAGCATGGAGCGGCAGGCAAGCGCCGCCCATCCCTGAGCGGCGCCCGGGACCGGGTGGGCTGCTCCTCCTGCCGCCGTGGCGCCCGGCTCAGGGCCGCGGCTGGATGGGGATGACCCGTGCCCCGGGCCGAGGCCCCCGGGGCAGGGCCGCGGCGAGCTGGCGCCGCCGTTCCTGCTCCCGCCACCACATCCGCAGGCCCAGCAGCAGCGCCGCGACCAGGGCGTAGAAGGCGGGGCGGGAGATGTCCTGCTTCACCAGCCACCAGAAGTGCACCACGCCAAGGATGGCGATGGGGTACACGGTGCGGTGCAGTTCCTGCCAGCGGCGGCCCCCCAGGCGGCGCACGCTCCAGTGGTTGGACGTGGCGGCCAGGGGCACCATGAGCACGAACGCGGCAAAGCCCACGGTGACGTAGGGGTGCTTCACCACATCCAGCGCGATGGCCATCCAGTCGAAGTACTGGTCCAGTACCACGTAGGTGAGGAGGTGCAGGCAGGCGTAGAAAAACGTGAACAGCCCCAGCATGCGTCGCAGCCGGAGCAGCCCGTTCCACCCGGTGAGCCGTCGCAGGGGCGTGACGGCCAGGGTGATGAGCAGGAAGCGCAGGGTCCACAGCCCCAGGTTGCGCAGCAGGGCTTCGATGGGGTTGGCGCCGAGCTGGTCGGTGGCGAAGGCGTAGGCCAGCCAGGTGGCGGGCGCGAGCCCGACCACCAGCAGCAGGCCCTTGGCGATGGCGATTTCTCGTGGCGTGTGCAGCATGGGTGTGCGTGGCGCAGTGCGGTGGGGTGGGGTGGAAGGATTTCAGAACCAGCGGCGCAGGTCCAGCCCCGTGTACAGCCCGGCCACCTGATCGGCGTAGCCGTTGAAGGGCAAGGTCTTGCGTTTGAGGAATTCTCCCAGCCGCCGCTCCCGGGCCTGGCTCCAGCGGGGGTGCTCCACCTCGGGGTTCACGTTGGCGAAGTAGCCGTATTCGCCGGGGCCGGCTTTCATCCAGGTGGTGGTGACCGATTGTTCGGCAAAGCGGATGCGGACGATGGACTTCGCGCTCTTGAAGCCATACTTCCAGGGCACCACCAGCCGCAGGGGGGCGCCGTTCTGGTGGGGCAGCACCTCCCCGTAGAGCCCCACGGCCACGATGGTAAGCGGGTGCAGGGCCTCGTCCATGCGCAGGCCTTCGGTATAGGGCCAGTCCAGCAGGGGCAGGCGCACCAGGGGCATGACTTCCGGGTCGGCCAGGGTCTGGAATTCCACGAACTTGGCGCTGCCCAGAGGCGCGCAGGCGTCGATCAGGCGCTTGAGGGGAAAACCCACCCAGGGCACCACCATCGACCAGGCCTCGACGCAGCGCAGGCGGTAGATCCGTTCTTCCAGCGGCGCGAGTTTCAGGATCTCCTCCAGCCCCAGGGTGAGGGGCTTCTTCACCAGGCCTTCGACCTGCACCGTCCACGGGCGGGTCTTCATCCGGGAGGCGACCCGGGCCGGGTCGTCCTTGTTGGGGCCGAATTCGTAGAAGTTGTTGTAGGTGGTGATGTCCTGCCGAGTGTTGGGCTTTTCGTCGGTGCTGGTGGGGCTTTTCACCAGGGGGCCGAATCCGGCCTGTGCCCGGGCGGGGCCGGCCAGACCCCCGAGCAGGGCGGCACCACCCAGCGCGCCGGCCTGATGCAGGAACTGCCGGCGGCGCAGGTAAAGCCCCTGGGGCGTGATCTCGGAGCCCGGCAGGTCCGGGGGGTGGCGGATAAGCATGTCTGGGTCCTTGCAATGGGGTTGGGGCGGGGTTCCTGCATCCCTTATTCGGGCCGGCGGCGGGTTTGGATGCAGGGGCCGTGCACCTTGGTCGCCGCAGCGGCTGCGGACCTTACACGGTACTGCCGGTGGACCGTGGCGCCGGCGCCCGGTTCGCCGCGGCGGCGCCGGCGTACAATCCCGCCCATCATGGAGAACGTGCACCAGCGGGCCCTGGCGGCCCTGATGTTGGCGGACCCGGAGGCCAAAGGCCGGGCGGTCTGCGAAGTGTGGGAGGACTGGCAACAGGGGCTGACCCCGGTTGAGCCCGGAGAGGACATCCTCGCCCCGGTGGTGGAGCCGGGGCGTCCCCCGCGGCCGGAACTGGTGGAGCCCACCCGGGTGCCCCGCCGTGGCCTGGGGAGCGCGCGCGGCCGGGCGGCGCTGATCCACGCCCTGTGCCACATCGAGTTCAATGCCATCAACCTGGCCCTTGATTGCGTGCACCGCTTCCGCAGCCTGCCTGGGGATTTCCACGGGGGGTGGCTGCAGGTGGCGGCGGAAGAGGTGCTCCACTTCCGCCTGTTACGGGGCCATCTCCAGGGCCTGGGCCATGACTACGGCGATTTCCCCGCCCATGGCGGCCTGTGGCAGATGGCCGTGCGAACGGCCCACGATCCGCTGGTGCGCATGGCCATGGTGCCGCGCACGATGGAAGCCCGGGGTCTGGATGTGACACCGGGCATCATGGAAAAACTGCGCGAGGCGGGCGACCTGGCCGCCGTGGGCATCCTGGAAGTCGTGCTGCGGGACGAGGTGGGCCACGTGGCGCTGGGGGATCGGTGGTACCGGCATCTGTGTGCCCAGCGCGGCCTGGATGCGGAAAACCGCTTCCGGCAGTTGCTGGGGCAGTACCGGGCGCCCCGCCTGGCACGCCCCTTCAACCATGCAGCCCGCGCCCAGGCGGGATTCAGCGCCGAGGAAATGGCCGCCCTGGAACAGGCCGCCGCCTGAGGAACGGTTGGGCCTTCAGCCTGCGGGTTTGCGCCGGTGGGCGAATTTCTCGCGGAACTTGGCCACCTTGGGATACACCACGAACTGGCAGTAGGCCTGCTCCGGGTTGTTGGCGTAGTAATCCTGGTGGTAGGCCTCGGCAGGGTAGAAGGTGCCGGCGGGCGCCACCTCGGTGACGATGGGACCGGGAAAGATGCCCAGGCCGTTGAGGTGGGCGATGGTTTCGTGGGCGATGGCCTGCTGCGCCGGATCGAGATAGTAGATGGCGGAGCGGTACTGGGTGCCGATGTCGTTGCCCTGCCGGTTGACGGTGGTGGGGTCGTGGATGGTGAAAAACACCTCCAGCACCTCCCGGTAGCTCAGGCACGCGGGGTCGTAATCAACCCGCACCACCTCGGCATGCCCGGTATCTCCCCGGCACACGGCGGTGTAACTCGGATTGGCCATGGTGCCGCCGCTGTAGCCGGAGGCCACGCCCACCACACCCTGGAGTTCCTTGAACACGGCTTCCAGGCACCAGAAGCAGCCGCCGCCGATCAAGGCGGTCTCGGTGGCTGGTGAGCAAGGGGTGCTGCCGTTTTGCTGTTCCATCATCTGCCTCGCCGGGGCCCCGATACCGTGGGGGACATTGGCATTCTATTCCCTGCGGCAGTCATTTGAAAACAAATGTAAACACTAGGTCCAGGGCGTTGTCGGTGCCTGCCCGGGCCACCAGCGAGGCCCGGCGGTTGAGGGCGTAGGTGAGCTTGACGATGCTGGCCAGCCCGGAAAGGCTCTGTTCGTAGGAAAGATAGGCATCGCTGGAGAGTCGCTTGCCCAGGCTCACCACCTGTCCGCTGACGGTGCCGGCGCTGCTGGTGCTGCCAGCCACGGTGTGCACCGGGCTGCGGTTGTCGGAGCTGGAGATGTCGCCGGCGCGCAGGCTCACCTCGTCCAGGCCGAGATTCTGCGCCAGTTGCCGGGTCAGCCCGCCGCCGCTGCCGGGGCCGCCCAGGATGGAGGTGGCCGCTGCCAGCAGCACGGCCGAATCGCCGCCGCCGGCCTGGTCCGGCCCCCGGCCGAGCACGATCCAGGCGAGTTTTTCGTTATCGGGCACTTCGGGTTCGGATACCAGCTTGACCTTGGGACTGTTCACGCTACCGGTGATGGCGACGCCGGCTTCCACCGCCAGACCCCGGCGCAGGGCGCGCACATTGAGCCCGGGGTTTTCCAGCGGCCCCTGGAAATTGAGGATGCCGCGGGTGATGTTGAGCTTCTGGCCGTAGGCGTCGAATACGCCCCCCCGGGTGCGGATCGAACCGGTGGCGCGCAGGGGCGTGCGCCCGTCCGAGCGCAGGCGCAACTGGCCGGTGAGGCGGGTTTCCAGCCCACGGCCTTCAAAGTAGAGGTGGTCGCCGAGGCTGGCCTCCACATCCACAGCCACGGGCAGCTTGTTGGCGCGGCGTGTCTCCTGGCCCAGGACGACCACGTCGTCCCCCAGGCGGGGCAGATCGCCCCGGGGCATTTCAAAGTAGCCGCCGTCGGCGCTGACCGTGCCGGTGAGGGCGATTCCCCGGGGGCCGCTGTGCAGCCGGGTGTCCGCGGTGAGCATCAGCCAGCGGCCGGGCAGTTGCAGCACCGGCAGGTGATGGGCCTGGATGTGGAAGCGGCCGCTGCCGTCGGCGAGGCGGATTTCGCCACTGGCCTGCAGTGGCGGCTCGGCCGGGGCGTCGCCCAGCTCTGGCACCGCGCGGCGTTCCGCCGGGCGGGTCCGGACGGGGCTGGCAAAGTGCAGGGTTTCAAGCCGGGCCTGGTCGCCCTCCAGCTTCAGCCGTAGCCGGCCTTCTTCCAGGTACAGGCCCTGGTCCAGGGCGGTGAGGCTGAGCCCGTCCCCCTCCACCTGGCCGCTGAGGCGCGGGCTGGCGGCGGTGCCCGCCAGGCGCAGGGTGCCGGTCAGCCGTCCGCCACTGCGCCAGTTGCCGCCTGCCAGTTGGGCGGCCCAAGCCAGGTCCGGGGTGTCGAGCCGCAACTGGCCGCTCACCGCGCCCTGGGGCAGCAGGCCCCAGCCGTCGGCACGGCGGGCGAGCGCCGCGTCGGCTTCCAGGGCCAGGGTGCCGACGCGGCTGCCGGTGGCAGTGCCCCGGGCGCGCAGGCGCCCTTCCGTGGCGTCGAGCCGGAGTTGCAGGGCGGTGAGCCCGGCCCACAGGGTGCCATCCCCGGACAGGGGCAGGTCCCCGTCCTGCCGGGCGATGTGCAGGGTGCCGCTGACCTGCTCCGCCAGCCGCAGATCCCAGCCGCCGGCAAGCCGCAGCGGCGTGGCGCCCTGGGCGCCGGTGCCGGCCCGGAGGGGCTGCAGGCGGAGCAGCTCGCCTTTGGTCCGCGTCTCCTGGGGGGTCCACACCGTGTCGGCGAGCACGGCTTCCAGATCCGGTCCGGTCAGGCGGGCCTGGCCGAGGGCTACCCGCTCGCGGCTCACCTGCAGGGGGGCGGGGTGCTGGAGGGCCAGCCGCCAGCGTCCGTCCAGCGCAAGCTGGGTGAGCTGGCCCTGCCAGCCTTTGTCGGTGAGACCGCCCTGGCCGGCTGCGCTCACCGCGTTGCCCTCGCCAAAGCGCCCGGTCAGGCGGATGGCGTGCTCGGCCCGGGTGCCCTGGGCGGACAGACTGGCCTGGGGGATCTCGGTATCCCCCTGACGGTAGTCCCGCAGGTCCATCTGGATATCCAGCCGCCCTTGAGGGCCGGCGCCAAGCTCGGCCATCAGTTCGCCCCGG
Organism: Rhodocyclaceae bacterium; assembly: GCA_036824045.1. Classification (GTDB taxonomy): domain Bacteria; phylum Pseudomonadota; class Gammaproteobacteria; order Burkholderiales; family Rhodocyclaceae; genus DAITAZ01. Next base: position 37,148 of record DAITAZ010000023.1, on the reverse strand, counting down.
GCGAGTTGGTGGCCCCCGGCCAGGGTGAGGGCGCCGGCCTCCACCCGGACGCTGGCGGCCAGCTCCTGCCACCGGCCTTGCAGGGCGGCGCTTCCCTTGATCCCGCCGGCAAGGCCGAGGCCCAGGCGGTCGAGGGCTGGCGCATCCAGGGTCAGGTGCAGGCGGTCGCCGGCCGCGCCCAGGTTGCCCCGGGCCTGCAGGTGGTTCCCGGCCAGATCCAGGAGCGCTTCGGCCCGGGTGAGGCGATCGCCTTCCACGTTCAGGGCGAGCTGCCCGCTCAAGGGGTAGGCCTGGCCTTGGGCCCACAGTCGGCTTTCCGCCAGGCTGAGCTCTAGTGCCCCCGTTGCAGGGGGCTTGAGCTGGCCGCGCGCTGTGAGCTGTCCGTTGAGGCTGGCGCGCGGCGCGGTCACGAAGGCGGAAGGGTCGAAGTCGCGCAGCCGCCCTTCCGCGGCAAAGGCTGCCTGCGCGTTCTGTGTCAGGGTGCCGCTCAGTTCCAGGGCGCCGCCCCGGCTGCCGGTGAGCCGGATCTGGCGCAGGGTGAGGGTCTCGGGGTCGCGGGCCAGGTCCAGCGCGAGTCCGAATCGCGGGTCTTGCAGCGTGGCGGTGAGGGCCAGCTCGCGGGCATCGGCGCGAAGGGTGAGCGGGCCGCTGAGACGCGTGGATTTGAGACGACTGTGCCAGTCGGCGGCATCGAGGTCCTGGAGCGCCAGCCGCGCCTCCAGCTTGCCCGCGGCCCAGGTGGCGTGTCCGGTGGCGCGCTGGCTTTGGCCTGCTTCCAGCGCTAGCGCGTCCAGGCGCAGGGTGTCGGCCGCCCAGTCCACGCGGGCGTGCAGACGGGTCAGGGGAAGGCCCCCCTGGTCCAGCCGGGCGGGCGCGCTGTTGCGGGCCTGGAGATGCCCGCTCAGTGCGTGGGGGGCGCCGTCCGGGGGCGGGGCCAGGTCGAGGGAGAGCTGGAACTGGGCTTTCGGGGCGCCGGTGGCGAAGGCTGCGGGGTTCAGCCGCGCCACCGCGACCTGGGCGCGGCCGAGGGGCTGGACGGCGAAGGGCGCGAGCGCCAAGTTTGCCGTGCCCTCGAAGTCGGCCCCCTCGGCCCGGGCCTCGATACGGGGGGCGAGGAGGGTGCCGGAGGCTTGCGCATCGACGCGGAAGTCGTGCCCATCGGCGGTGGCGGCGGCATGCGCCCGGGCCTGCAGGGGGAAAGGATGGTGGCCGTCCAGTTCCGCGGCGCCTGCGAGCGTGCCCTGGGCGTGGCGCATCGCCAGCGCGCCCAGCCGGTGCCGTCGGCCGTCGCTCTCGAGTGTGGCGGACAGCGCCGAAAGCCGCAGCGTTTCGGTCGCCGCGTCCTCGCCCCGGGCGGAGCGCAGCACCAGTTCCCCGAGGGTGAGGGCGTCCACCTGCAGGGGCAGGGGCAGGCTCAGGTCGGAGGGCGCGCTGGCGGGGGTATCGGTCGGGCGCGTGGTGATTTCCAGCCGGGCGGCGGAGAGCGTGCCGATGTGGAGCCGGCCGGACCACAACCGGGCCGGGTGCCAGTCCAGGCGCAGCTGGCTGGCTTCCAGGGTCAGATCCCGTTGCCGGACTTCGAGCTTGTCCAGATCCAGGGGACCGAGGAGCGTGCCCCCTGCCACCTGTACCCGCACTTGTCCGCCGCTGAGGGCGGCAAGACCGCTTGCCAGAAGGCGGGCGCCAAATCCGGTGGCCAGCAGCAGGGCCGGCACGGCCAGCAGCACCAGTGCCAGGGCGGCCACCCGGAGCGCGACCGGGGGGCGCGGGCGGGGCGCGGGCGGGGGGCGGGTCTGCGTTGCCGGCGCGGTCATGGGTCAGAAGGTGATGGCGACGGAAAAATGCAGCCGCAGGCGTTTGTCCGCATGGCCATAGGCCAGATCCAGGGCCAGCGGGCCGGCGGGGCTTTTCCAGCGGGCGCCCAGGCCATATCCCGCCACGGCCCGGTAGCGGCTCCAGTTGTCGGCGGCGTTGCCCAGATCGTAGAAGACCGCCGCGCCCCATTGGCCACCGGCGCTGCGGGTGGCGAACCAGCGGGTGTACTCGGCGCTGCCCAGGGCGAGCAGGCGACCGCCGGTGGTGGCGCCGTCTTCCCGCACGCCCAGGCCCTGGTAGGCGTAGCCCCGCACCGACTGGGCCCCGCCGGCGCGGAACAGGAACTCCTGCGGCACGTCGAAACGGCTGGGCGTGGCGGTGAGCCCCGCTTCCCCCCGCAGGCTGAACACATCCCCCGCGCCCACCGGCCAGTAGTGCTGGTAGCGCAGGTGGGTGCGCAGGAAGTTCTGGTCCGAGGCCAGGGCGCGTGCGCCGCCGCCGATGGAGAGGTAGGCCACGTAGCCGTCCCGCGGGTCCGCAGGATTGTCCACGGCCCGGTAGGTCAGCGCCCAGCTCAGCGCCAGCGCCCGGCGCAGGTAACTGTCGGGTGTGGTGTCGTGGATGTCCACGTGCTCCCGGGTGTATTTGAGCGACACCCGGTATTCCATGTTGTCCCGGGCCTTGGTGCGGACCGCGGCAATGGCCTGGCGCCGGGTGACCAGGCCCTGGATATCGCTGTTTTCCGCCAGCGCCCCGAAGCTGTTGCGCCACTGGGCCTGGGCGGCGGGGAGGTGCACGTCCGCGTAGGCCAGCTGTTGCCGCTGGGTCCAGCGCAGGCCGCTGGATAGCGCCCAGCCCCGGTCGAGGAGATTGGTGTGGCGGAAGCTGGCTTCGGCGCGGTAGCCGGTATTGGTGCTGTAACCGCCGCCCAGGGTGAGGCGCTTGCTGCGCGATTCGCGCAACTGGATGCGCACCGGCACGCGCTGGGGGTGCTCCGGGTTCGGCTCCACATCCACCAGGACCGAGCTGAAATAGGGCGTGTTCTGCAGGCTGCTTTGCAGGGAGAGCAGCCGTTCCTGATCATAGGGCTCGCCGGGCTGAAGCGGGCTCAACCGGCGGACGAAGTCCGGGCTGCGCTGTTCCAGACCGCTGATCTGCAGCTCCCCCAGGGTGAAGGCGGGGCCGCTGTCGTAAGTGAGGCTGAGCCGCGCCTGATCCGAGGCCGGGTCGATTTCGGCCCGGCTGTCGGCCAGCGTGGCAGAGGGAAAGTCCCGGGCGGCCAGCGCCTGCAGCAGGTTCTGCTTGGCCCGGTCCCAATCGGCCTGGCGGAAGGGCTGGCCCGCCGCCAGGAGCCAGGCATTGCGCAACGCGGTTTGCCGGGCGAGCCAGGAGGATTCGGCCACCTCTCCCCGGAAGTCGATGCGGACTTCGCTCACCCGTGTCTGGGGGCCGGGGCGGACGTCCACCTTCCGGTCGCCTTGCTGTGGCTCGCCGATCCGGATTTCCGGGCGGAAGTAGCCTTCCGTTGCCAGCACGCCCAGGAGTACCTGGCGCAGGCGCCGGGCTGCCTGGGCGGCGGCGGCTTCGTCGGTGGGGGTGTCACTGCCAACGCTCTCCAGAGCGGGCTGGAGCACGGCTTCCAGATCCGCGGGCGCGTCGAGCACCCAGGCGGCGCTGGCCGGGTTCAGGCAGGCCAAGGCCAGGCAGGTGGTCCCGGCGAGGACGGCAAACCGGCCGGGCGCAGACAGGCTGCGGGTGGGAGGAGGCAGGGGGCTGGGCACAGGCTGATTGTAGCAACCGCCCCGAGGTGCCGGCTTTTTCCCGCCGGGTTTTCGTGGCGCGGTGATGCCAAACGAAAACGGCGCCCCGCGGGGCGCCGTTTTTCTCCGAAGCCGGTCGCAGCCGGGATCAGGCCACGTTGTGGTAGCCGGTGACCAGTTCAACCTCGTTCTTGGAGCCGAGGATGACGGGTACCCGCTGGTGCAACTGGGTGGGCTGGATGTCGAGGATGCGCTGGTAGCCTGTGGTGGCCGCGCCGCCCGCCTGCTCCACGATGAAGGCCATGGGGTTGGCTTCGTACATCAGGCGCAGCTTGCCCGGCTTGTTCGGGTCCTTGGTGTCCTTCGGGTAGAGGAAGACGCCGCCCCGGGTCAGGATGCGGTGCACATCGGCCACCATCGAGCCCACCCAGCGCATGTTGAAGTCCTTGCCCCGGGGGCCGGATTTGCCCGCGGTGACTTCCTCCACGTAACGCTGCACTGGAGCTTCCCACCAGCGGCGGTTGGAGGCGTTGATGGCGTATTCCTTGGTGTCGGCGGGAATCTGCTTGTCCCGCTCGGTGAGGATGAAGGTGCCGGTCTCCCGCTCCAGGGTGAACACTTCGACCCCGTGCCCGATGGTGAGCACCAGCAGGGTGGCGGCGCCATAAACCGCATAGCCGGCGCAGACCTGGTCCCGCCCGGGCTGCAGGAACGCGGCCTCGCCGATTTCCTGGTTGCCGCCGTTGCTGGTTTCGGGGCAGCGGAGCACGGAGAAGATGGTGCCGACGGAGATGTTCACGTCGATGTTGGAGGAGCCGTCCAGCGGATCGAACAGGAGCAGGTATTCGCCCTTGGGGTAGCGGTGGGGAATCTGGTGCGGCAGATCCATTTCTTCCGAGGCCATGGCTGCCAGATGGCCGCCCCACTCGTTGGCCTCCAGCAGGATTTCGTTGGCGATCACGTCCAGCTTTTTCTGGGCCTCGCCCTGGACGTTGTCGGAGCCGGCTTCGCCCAGCACGCCCGCCAGGGCGCCCTTGCCCACCGAATTGCTGATGGCCTTGACGGCCTTGGAGACGATGTCGACGAGCAGGCGCAGGTCGGCGCAGATGTGGCCCGCCCGTTCCTGCTCCAGCAGGTAACGGGACAGCGAAATCCCTGCCATGATGAAACTCCCTCTGGTTGTATGAATGACTGGATAAAAGCGGAATTGTCGGATGTTTCGCCGCCGAAATCACCGTGCGCGAGCGCTCATCTGCGCGGCGGCGGGACAATCCCCGGGGGCCGGACTACCTTAACGCCGCGGGCGCCCGCAGTCGTTGCGGAGATTGCCGGGAATCCGGCTGCAATCCCGGGCGTTCCCGGGCTGGCTCGCCCGGATGCTAGCCCCGGGGGGCTGAAACCACCGTGCTAAAATGCCGCATCTGCGGTTCGACACCCTTGCCTTCCCTCAAATGTCCGAGCCTTTCCGAACCGCCCTGGCGGCGGTGGAGCCTTACCTCACCAAGGATGGCTCCGAGATCCGGGAACTGATGCATCCGGACCACCACTGCGCCCGCCAGCAGAGTCTGGCCGAAGCCACGGTCGCCCCCGGGGGGGTGACGCTCCTGCATCGCCACCTGCGCACCGAAGAGCTTTACCACATCACCGCCGGCCGCGGCCTGATGACCTTGGGCGAGCGGGTGTTCGAGGTTCGCCGGGGCGACACGGTGGTGATCCCGCCCGGTACCCCTCATTGCATCCGCAATACCGGCCGCCGGCCCCTGCGCCTGCTGTGTTGCTGCGCGCCCGCCTACAGCCATGCCGACACCGAACTCCTTGCCTAGCCCGGGCCTGCCTGCCGGTGCCTCCGTCCTGGTGCTCGGGGCGGGGCTGGCGGGCGTGTGCGCGGCCTGGTATCTCGCCGAGGCTGGCTACCGGGTGACGGTGGTGGATCGCCAGCCCGGCCCGGGGCTGGAAACCAGCTTTGCCAACGGCGGGCAGATTTCCGTCAGCCACCCGGAGCCCTGGTCCAGCCCCCAGGTGTTCGGCCTCCTGGCCCGCTGGCTGTTCCGCGAAAATGCGCCGGTACGGCTACGTCCCCGGCTGGACCCGCGGCAATGGGCCTGGTGCCTGCAGTTCCTCGGGCAGTGCCTGCCCGGCCCTCACCACCGCAACACCGCCCATATTGCCGGACTTGCGCTCTACAGCCGGGCCCGCCTGCAAGCGCTGCGCACCGGGCTGGGGTTGAATTACGACCAGCAGACCCGCGGCATCCTGCATCTGGCATTCTCGGCTCGCGAGTTGGCGGAGATGGAGCGCCGCCAGCCGCGCTTGCGGCAATTCGGCATGGCGGTGGAAGTGGTGGACGCCCCGCGCTGCCGGGCGCTGGAGCCGGCCCTGGCGGCAAGCGCATTGCCATTGGCTGGCGGCATGTACGCTTCGGAGGACGAATCGGGGGACGCCCATCTGTTTTGCCGTGCCCTGGCTGACGCGTGCGGGAAGGCGGGCGTGCGCTTCCTCCACGGCGTAACGGTGCGTGCCCTGGCGGTGGCCCACGGGCGGGTCACCGGGGCCGAGCTGACGGACACGGAGGGCGGGCGATACACCCTGCGTGGGGATGCAGTGGTTGTGGCGCTGGGGAGTTTTTCGCCGGCCCTGGTTTCGGCGCTGGGGGAGCGGTTGTCGATCTACCCGCTCAAGGGCTATTCCGTGACCGTGCCCTTGTTGCAGCCGGAGCGGGCACCCCGGGTGAGCCTGACCGACGAGTCGGCCCGGATCGTGGTGTCCCGACTGGGGGACAGGTTGCGGCTGGCGGGCACTGCGGAGATTGGGGGGTACGACACCGCGGTGGATGTGCGCCGCTGCCGGGCAATCCTGCAGCATGGTGTGCGCCTTTTCCCCCAACTTGAGGCGGAGTGGACGGGTGCGCGTTTCTGGGCCGGGCTGCGCCCCGCCACGCCGGGCAACGTGCCGTGCATCGGCCTGAGCCAGCGGTACGCCAACCTGTACTACAACACGGGCCACGGTACGCTTGGCTGGACCTTGGCCTGCGGTTCAGCCAAGGCGCTGGCCGACATCGTGGCCGGGCGTCAGCCTGAGCCGGATTTTCCTTTTCTGACGGGGTAGCGCCATGACGCGGGCCGGCAGCGGGCGACCATCCGAATTCGTCAGCTATCTGCAGGAGTTGCTTCAGCCGTTGGGTCCGGTGGCCGCGCGGCGGATGTTTGGCGGTTACGGGCTGTATCTGGACGGGGTGATGTTCGCCATCGTTGTGGACGAGGAGTTGTACTTCAAGGTGGATGCGGACAACCAGGCCGAATTTGAAGGGGCCGGGAGCGAGCCGTTTCGTTACGTGCGCCAGGGGCGATGGGTCGCCCTCGGTTACTACCGGGCGCCGGAGGATGCCTTGGAGGGGGCTGAGGCGCTCACGCCCTGGGCTCGAAGCGCCTACGGGGCCGCGTTGCGCGGGCGCAAGGGTTGAGCCCACGGTGGCCGTGAAGGGCGCTTGAGCGCTGCGGCGGTACGAAAAAAAAGCGCGATTCGGTTGGAATCGCGCTCAATCCACACCAAAGGAGGAGGGTGGAGGAGACAAACCGCGAATACCTGCAACACCAGCAAGCATTCAAGATTGAACCCATTATGGTGAGTTTTTTTGTGCGCCGCAAGGTCTTTTTCTTTTGGGAGAAAAGGTGGTGCGGCAAAGTGTGGAAACGCTCGCTGATATGGATTAATGATTTGAATAATAACGAATTGAGCGTCTTTAGGTGAATGCCTTGTGCCGGTTTTGGCGACCACGGCGCCTTGTATTGTGCTGCATTGCAGCATTTTCCGGCGCCGGAGGGCGTGGCGGCTTGCATTACAATCCGCGCTCCATTATTCGATCAGGAGCGGGTTGCCGTGGAATGCGTGGTGAAATGGGGCGGTGAGATGAGCTTCGTGGCCGAAACCGAGAGCGGCCACAAGGTGGTGATGGATGCTTCGCCCGAAGTCGGTGGGCAGAATCTGGGCGCCCGGCCCATGGAGCTGATGCTGGCTTCCACCGGTGGCTGTTCCGGTATCGACGTGATCATGATCCTGAAGAAAGCGCGTCAGCAGGTGACGGGCTGCGAGATCCGGCTTTCCGGAGAGCGGGCGGCCATGGACCCGAAGGTGTTCACCCGCATCCACTTGCACTACGTGGTGACCGGAGTCGGGTTGAAGGGGGATATCGTGGACCGGGCGGTGCGTTTGTCTGCCGACAAGTATTGCTCTGCCTCCGCCATGCTGGCCAAGTCCGCGCAGGTCACCCACGACTGGGAGATCGTGGAGGCCTGAGTGCCGGGAAGTCCCCACGGGGCGGGGACTTCCCAGTGTAGTGTGGCCATCAGATCCGGTAGGTGGTGTGGGTCATCACCCGCGAGGCGGCTTGCATGGCCAGCTTGACCGGGGCGGGCAGTTCAGCCCCACCGAGGTCCAACGCCAGCTCGGCGTGTTTGACTTCGTCTTCCTTCATTTGATCCACGATGGCCCGGGAACGGGCGTCCTGATCCGGCAGACGGCCCAGATGGTCGGTGAGGTGGGCTTCCACCTGGCGTTCCGTTTCCGCCAGAAAACCCAGGTTCCATTTGTCGCCGAACCGGCCTGCCAGCAGGCCGATGCCCAGTGCGCCGGCGTACCACAGGGGATTGAGCAAGCTCTTGCGTCCGCCCAGTTCCTTGATGCGCTGTTCCGTCCAGGCCAGATGCTCGGTTTCTTCTTCGCCCGCCTGGCGCAGGGCCGCCTTGATGGGTGCATTGCGCGACATGATGCTTTGCCCCTGATAGAGCGCCTGGGCGCAGATTTCCCCGACGTGGTTCACCCGCATCAGGGCGGCGGCGTGGCGCTTTTCCGCTTCGGAGAGTTCCGCTTCCGGCAGGTCTGCGCCCGGGGTCGGGCGACGGGTCTGGGCGGGCGCGAAAACGGTGCGTAGCGCCTTGTCGAATTCGATGATGAGTGCGTCGATCATGCCAGTGTTCCGATGGGTGACGTTGCTGCGGGCCGGTTTAGTACCGGCGGTAGGCAGGCTGGATGCCGCCGCCCCGCAATAGCTCAAGCGCCTCGCGGGTGTCGCGGATGGGCTCGCCGTTGCGGCAGAGGTATTCCTGCGCCAAGGTGGCGTGGTAGCGATTGTAGGTGCGGTCCTGCACCGGGCGCCATTGCGGGTCCCGGGCCGAGGTCCAGTTGCCGTTGCTGCCGTAGGCGTAGATCTTGTATTGCATGTTGGCGCAGCGCATGCCCTCGAAGCTGACATTTTCGGCGCCGGAGGCGCTGCGGATCACCAGGGTGTAGCGAAACACGCCGTCGTCGTCGAGCTTGAGGGTGCTGCCGTCGATGAAAAAGCGGTTGCTGGTGAGGCTGCCGTCGGAAAAAGCCAGGAGGTTTTTCTCCGCCGGGTAGGCGGGCAGGGCGGCGGTGCCCTCCTGCCAGGGTGTTTCGTCATCGTCGGCGGCGCCGACAGGGGTGGTGGCCAAGGCCAGTAGCGCCATCAGCAGGCGGAGGGCGGCCCCGGGGCCGGTGTTTCGGGTCATGCCAAATCCTCGATCAGGGCGGAACGGATTTCCTCCGGCAGACGCGTGGGGGCAACGCGATAGGCCGGGTGGTCGATCCCTGCCAGGATGGGGGCTCCCGCCTTGGCGGAGGCGGCCATGGGCGGGGTCAGTTCAAAGCGCAGGAAGTGAACGGCGGAGGTCGTTTCGCCGTTGTCCCGCGCCAGATCTTCGTCAGCCATGGCCCAGACTTGCCCGTGAGCCTCCACCTCGATCCATACCCGGTTTTCGATCCCCTTGAGCCGGACCAGTTGCCGCTGCCGCTCGGTGGGGTCGGGGTACTCGATCATCATCGTTGCTTTCCAGTTGCTGCCATCCGGAACCAGCGGATTATAGGCGTCCAGCTCGTCCTGGATGCCGCTTTCCTCAAAGGTGCGTTCGATCCGGAGCATTTCCTGGATCTGGTAGCGCATGGTCAGTTCGTCCTCGAAGACGAGGGTGAGATGCTCGCCCAGTGCCAGTGTGCGGCGCTTTTTGTGGGCCAGCACGCGGGCCCGGAATTCGGGGCGGCTTCGGGCATAGGCTTCGAGGGAGAGCAGGCTGTCGCGGGCAATGGCGGGCATGGCGGGCCTCAGATTCCGTAGGCGGTGCGTAGCAGCGTGAGCGGGTGGGCCTTGGTGGCGTGGCTTTCCAGCTGGTTGTCGCGGATGCCCTGCTGGATGTGCCGCCCGGCAATGGGGCAGTCGGAACTGATGTAGTCGGGTTGGGCGCCAGCCATCTGCTTGAACACGGGTTTGCCGATTTTCATGGAATTGGCGAAATACTCTTCCTTCACGCCCCAGGTGCCATCGTGCCCGGCGCAGCGTTCCACCGTGTTGACCCGTGTCTCCGGCACCAGTTGCAGTGCCTCCCGGGTCTTCTGGCCCACGTTCTGGACCCGCGCATGGCAGGGTATGTGGTACGACACCGTGCCCAGCGGGTGCGTGAAGTCGGTGCGCAGCAGCCCGTCCTTGTGGCGCAGGACCAGGTATTCGAAGGGATCGAACATGGCGGCGGCCACCCGTTTCACATCTTCCTCTTCCGGGAAAAGCAGTGGGAGTTCGCTCTTGAACATCAGCGTGCAGGAGGGCACCGGAGTGAGGATGGCGTATCCGTCAGCGGCCAGCCGGGCCAGGGCCGGGATGTTGATCTCCTTCAGCCGTTGCACGCCTTCCAGGTCACCCAGTTCCAGCTTGGGCATGCCGCAGCAGGCTTCCTGCTCCACCAGCCGGCTGGGAATCTGGTTGTGGGCGAGGATGGCCAGCAGATCCTGTCCGATGCCCGGTTCGTTGTAATTCACGTAGCAAGTGGAGAACACCGCTACCTTGCCCGGGGTGCGGCTGCCGTCGCGCACCGGAAAGCCCTGCTGAGGCCGGGCCTGGGCCCGGAAACGGCGGGGGGCGTAGGGGGGAAGTTCCCGCGCCCGGTGCACGCCCAGCACCGTCTGCATCAACCCCCGGGCGGCCGGGTTGCGATTGGCGGCATTCACGGTTTGCGCCACCACGGGGATGGCGGCCAGCTTGCCCAGCGCATCGGTGCTGGTGAGCAGCCGGTCGCGGAGCCGGACCTCTCCCTTGCGGAACTTGACGGCCTTGGCTCGCAGCATGAGGTGGGGGAAGTCCAGATTCCAGGCATGAGGCGGCACGTAGGGGCATTTGGTCATGTAGCACACGTCGCACAGATAGCACTGGTCCACCACCTTCCAGTAGGCCTTGCGCTCAACCCCGTCAAGCTCGCCGCTCGGGCTCTCGTCCACCGCGTCGAACAGGGTGGGAAAAGCGGTGCACAGGTTCACGCAGCGTCGGCAGCCGTGGCAGATGTCGAACACCCGATGCATTTCGGCGTAGAGGGTTTCCTCGTCGTAAAAGCTGGCTTCCTTCCAGGGGACGGGGTGGCGGGTGGGGGCTTCCAGGCTTCCTTCGCGGACAGTCATGGTGCGTACTCCCTCAAATGGGTGGCGGTGAGCGCGGGGCATGAAAAAAGCGCGGCACTGGCCGCGCTTTCTCGTGGGTGCTTCGGCCAGATAGGGGGCTGGCGGAGCCGGGCCGGCTAGTCAGTCAGGTTGTCCAGGGCCTTCTGGAAACGATTGGCGTGGGAACGCTCGGCCTTGGCCAGGGTCTCGAACCAGTCGGAGATCTCGTCGAATCCCTCGTCCCGGGCGGTCTTGGCCATGCCGGGGTACATGTTGGAATACTCATGGGTTTCGCCGGCAATGGCGGCAGCCAGGTTGGCACGAGTGGCGCCAATGGGCAGGCCGGTGGCCGGGTCGCCGCACGCCTCGAGGTACTCCAGATGGCCGTGGGCATGGCCGGTTTCGCCCTCGGCAGTGGAGCGGAAGACGGCCGCCACATCATTCTGGCCTTCCACGTCGGCCTTGGCGGCGAAATACAGGTAACGGCGGTTGGCTTGGGACTCGCCCGCAAAAGCTGCTTTCAGGTTCTCCTCGGTTTTCGATCCTTTCAGACTCATGGTGCGCTCCTTTTCGCTGTGGGTCCGGGTGCGACGTGGGGGCCGCACCCGGATTTGCCTCTCTGTCCCTGGGCGGGTTGTTATGGATTTAGACAAAATCTAAATCGTGGACGCACGTTAGACCTCGTGCATCGAGAGCGTCAATCAGGGAAAAGGAGGGGGTGGAGCCGTGACCGGCTCAGGGCCGGTTACCGTGAGGCGAGGGCGCAAGCATGCCGTCTTCCGGCATGGTGGGGGTTGTGGATGGCGCCGCCACGCCGGGGGCGAGAGGTGCCAGGCGAGGACGGCGGCCGCCCTGGCGGAACAGCAACCGGGAGAGCTCGGAGAGCGCATCCCGGTACACCTGGCGTTTGAACTCGATGACCGATTCCAGCGGCACCCAGTATTCGCTCCAGCGCCAGGCATCGAATTCGGGATGGTCGGTGGCGCGCAGGCTCACGTCACAATCGCGGCCCACCATGCGCAGCAGGAACCAGATCTGCTTCTGACCTTTATAGACGTGACGCCACTCCCGCTTGACCCAGTGGCGGGGCACGTCATAGCGCAGCCAGTGGCGGGTCCTGCCGAGGATGTGCACGTGCTCGGGCCGCAACCCGAGTTCCTCGTGCAGTTCCCGGAACATGGCCTGCTCTGGTGTTTCCCCGTGCTTGATGCCGCCCTGCGGGAATTGCCAGGAATGCTCGCCTATCCGTTTGCCCCAGAAGACCTCGTTGCGCGTATTGACAAGAATGATGCCGACGTTCGGGCGGTAGCCTTCCCGGTCGAGCATGACGGAGCCCTTGAATGCATTAAACTGCGGCGAATTTTTTCACAAACCCGGGGCCTTGGAAAGCGAGGCTTGGAAAGGCCTGCCGGCCCGAACACCCCCTGCCCCGCAGCCTGATGTGCTGCTCGGGTAGAATGGCGCGCTTTTCCACACCCCGTTTCTGTTGCCACCTCTCAAGGGACGACCATGCGCGCCACGAAGTTCTTCATCTCCACCCTCAAGGAAGCCCCGGCCGACGCCGAGATCGTGAGTCATAAACTCATGTTGCGGGCTGGCCTGATCAAGCGCCTGGCTGGCGGCATCTACACCTGGTTGCCCATGGGCTTGAGAGTGTTGCGCAAGGTCGAAACCATCGTGCGGGAAGAAATGGACCGGGCCGGTGCCATCGAGGTGCTGATGCCGGCGGTGCAGCCAGCCGAGCTGTGGCAGGAGTCCGGCCGCTGGCAGCATTACGGGCCCGAACTGCTGCGCTTCAAGGATCGCCATCAGCGCGACTTCGTGGTCGGGCCGACCCACGAGGAGGTGATCACCGACACCGTGCGCCGCGAGGTGCGCAGTTATCGCCAGCTTCCGCTGCATTTTTACCAGATCCAGACCAAGTTCCGTGACGAGATCCGCCCCCGTTTCGGCGTGATGCGGGGCCGCGAATTCCTGATGAAGGACGGCTACTCCTTCCACACCAGCTTCGAGGACCTGCAGCGGGAATACGCCAACATGTACGCCACCTACAGCCGGATCTTCAGCCGCCTCGGGCTGGGCTTCCGGGCCGTGGCAGCGGATACCGGCTCGATTGGCGGTACTGGCTCCCATGAGTTCCACGTGCTGGCCGATTCCGGAGAGGATGCCATCGCTTTCTGCCCGGATTCCGAGTACGCGGCCAATGTGGAGTTGGCGGAGGCAGTCGCGCCCGCCGAGCCCCGTGCTGCGGGTGCTCTGGAAATGGCCAAGGTGGCTACGCCCGGGCGGACCCGTTGCGAGGATGTGGGGGAGTTTCTGGGTTTGCCGGTCCAGCGCACGGTCAAGGCCATCGCCCTGATGCACGACGAACAGTTCTGGCTGCTGCTGGTGCGGGGGGATCACGCGCTGAACGAGATCAAGGCTGCCAAGCTCCCCCAGCTCGACCCCTTCCGCTTTGCCACCGATGCCGAAGTGCAGGCCCATCTGGGGTGCAAGCCCGGCTATATCGGGCCGGTGGGCGTGGGCGGCTCGGTCAATATCGTGGCCGACCGAACCGTGGCGGCCATGAGCGATTTCGTGTGCGGGGCCAATGAAGAAGGCTTCCACCTGACGGGGGTGAACTGGGGGCGGGATCTGCCCGAGCCGGCCCTGGTGGCGGATATCCGCAACGTGGTGGCAGGTGATGCGAGCCCCGATGGCAAAGGCCGGCTGGAACTGTGCCGGGGCATCGAGGTGGGTCACATTTTCCAGTTGCGCACCAAGTATGCGGCAGCCCTCAAATGCGTGTTCCTGGATGAAGGGGGCAAGGAGCAGACCATGGAAATGGGGTGCTACGGCATCGGTGTCTCGCGCATCCTCGGGGCGGCCATCGAACAGAATTGGGATGAGCGGGGGATCATCTGGCCAGAAGCCATGGCCCCCTTCCAGGTGGTGATCGTGCCCATGGCCTATCGCAAGAGCGAGGCGGTGCGCACCCTGGCCGACCAGTTGCACGACGATCTGGTGGCGTCGGGCATCGATGTGCTGCTGGACGACCGGGACGAACGCCCCGGGTCCATGCTGGCTGATTGCGAGCTGATCGGTATTCCGCACCGGGTGGTGATCGGCGACCGGGGCCTCAAGGAAGGTGTGGCCGAATACCAGGGCCGGCGGGATGCCGCTGCCCAGAAGGTGCCGGTGGCCGAGCTGGCGGCGTTTGTGCGCCAGCGACTGGGGCGGTGAGCGATCGTTCAAGGAGGATGGTGTGAGACGCAGTTTGACCGGATTGATCCTGACGCTGGCCCTGGCCGCGCAGGCCCATGCGGGTGCCCAGCAGGAGGAATTGCTGGCCGCCAGCGTGCGTGCCTCGCTCAGCGCGGCGGTGAGCGATCGGGTGGCGCCGGATGCCGCCCTGGGCGATCCGGCCGAGCGCAATGCCTGGCTGGCGGAGATGTCCCGTAGGCTGGAGCGGCGCATCCCGGATGCGGGGGCGCGCATGGATTTCCTGCGCTCCGTCCATTACGAAGCCAAGCGCGCGGGGCTGGACCCGCAACTGGTGATGGGGCTGATCCAGGTGGAAAGCGGCTTTCGCAAGTACGCAGTTTCCAGTGCCGGTGCCCGCGGCTTCATGCAGGTGATGCCTTTCTGGGTGCGGCAGATAGGCACCTCCGAACACAACCTCTTCCATCTGCGCACCAACCTGCGCTACGGCTGCACCATCCTCCGCCATTACCTGGACATCGAGCGCGGGGATCTCTACCGGGCACTGGGCCGCTACAACGGCAGCCTGGGCCGGCCGGAGTACCCCAATCTGGTCCGCGCCGTGTGGGAGCGGGACTGGTCCTACAATCTGGTGCGGCTGGCGCAGCGCTGAGCCCGGAATCCGCGGGATTGGTCGCGCAGCGCGGTCAGCGCAGCAGGCGAACAGGCGCCGGATCTTCCCCTGCCGGGTGCACCGTACCGATCCGCGCTGCCTGGCGATATCCCGAATCCCGAAGCGCTTGCACGCATGCATCGGCCTGGCTTGCGGGCACGCCCGCGAGCAGCCCGCCGGCGGTTTGGGGGTCGAAGAGCAGGGGGTAGCGGGGGTGGGTCACCGCCTCTGCCTGGTTGCGCACGGCCCGGCGCAGGCGCACGTTGGCGGGCTGCAGCGAGCTGAGTATGCCTGCGGCGGCAGTCTCCTCGGCGCCTTCCAGCACCGGCAGGGCTGCCATGTCCAGTTCCACATCCACGCCCGAGGGGCGCGTCATTTCCACCAGATGGCCAAGTAACCCGAAGCCGGTGAGGTCCGTGCAGGCCGTGGCGCCGTGGGCCTGCAGGCAGGCGGCACCCGCCCGATTGGACTGGAGCATGGTGTCCAGCGCCTGGTCGATCCAGCGGCCCTTGGCCGCCAGCCGGGCATGGGCGGCAAAGAGGGTGCCCGTGCCGATGGGTTTGGTGAGGATCAGCGCCTGGCCGGGTTGCAAGCCTCCCTTGGTGAGCACGCCGGTCAGGGCGGCGTCGATCAGCCCGTTGATGGCAAAGCCCAGGGCAAGCTCTTTCCCCTCGCCCGTGTGGCCGCCCACCAGGGCGCAGCCGGCTTCGTTGAGCACGGCCACGGCGCCAGTCATCATCTGGCGCAGGGTTTCCTCCACCTGCCGCTCCAGCCCCGGTGGCACGGTGGCAATGGCGGTGGCGGACTGGGCCTCGCCACCCATGGCAAAGATGTCGCTCAGGGCGTGGTTGGCGGCAATGCGCCCGAAGAGCCAGGGGTCGTCGATGAAGGCGCGGAAGAAGTCCACCGTATGCACCATGGCCTTGCCGGGCGGCACGCGGACGATGGCCGCGTCGTCCGGGTCGGCGAGGCCGATCAGCACGTCTGGCCGCTCCACTGGGTGTACCGCCGCCAGCGCCCGGGCGAGCACGGTCGCCCCTACCTTGGCGCCACAGCCGCCACAGCGCATGGCGATGGCGGAGATGGCCTGGGCGGATTCTTCACGCTCCAGCGGCAGGGTGTTCGCCGCCCGGTGTGGCGCAGGCGGCATGGTGGGCAGATCGCTGAAGTGGGCCATGAAGCGGCGGTCGATCCAGTCCTTCCACCGCCATACCCAGTTTCCCCGAGCGTAGAGCGCGCCCCGGGAGGCCACCGCGTGCCGGTCGCCAGTGCTGATCAGGGCGAGCCATCGCCGCTGGGGCCGGTAGGCATGCAAGGTTTGCCCGCGCAGGGCGCGCCGCAGGTTCTGCGCCAGCGGCTTGCCTTGGCGCACGGCGAATACGCCCGCTTTTTCCAGCGTGTGTCCTTCCAGCGCGGCGCAGTCTCCAGCGGCGAAAACCAGGGGGTCGGAAAGGCTTTGCAACGTGTCGCGCACGCGCACGAAGCCGGCGCCATCCAGCGCCAGCCCGGTCTGCTCCAGCCAGGGGGCTCCGCCCGCCTGGGTAACCCACACGATTTCGTCTGCCGCCAGGCTGGCGCCGTCGGCGGTGCTCAGACGGCCCGGCGCCAGCGCTGAGACCGGCGCGCGGCAATGCACGGTGATGCCCCGTTCCGCCAGCGTCTGGGTGAAGGCCGCCCGCACTCGCGGGTTATGGGTGGGCAGGATGTGCGGCCCGGCGGCGAACAGGTGGAGCTGTAGCGCCTCCGGGTCCCGCCCCCGCGCGGACAACTCCCGGCGCAGGCGGTAGTGCATGGCCAGGGCCAGTTCCACCCCGCCGGCGCCTGCCCCCACCACTGCCAGCGTGGTCGGCCCGGCGTGGTTGCAGACCCGCTGCAGCAGGGCTTGCCAGCGTTCGTCGAAGCGGCGGATGGGCTTGACCGCAATGGCGTGCTCGGCCCCTGGCACGTCGCCCGGGTGGGGCGTGGAGCCAATGTTGATCGAGAGCAGATCGTAGGCCACCGGCGGCCGTTGTCGGCACAGCACCCGCCGCCCGACCCGGTCAAGTCCGACCACTTCATCCCGGAAATAGCGGGCGCCGGCGTATTCCGCCAGCCGGCGCAGGTCGATGTGCACATCGTCGTAACGGTAGTGGCCGGCGATGTAGCCGGGCAGCATGCCCGAGTAGGGGGTGTGGGTGTCGGTACAGATCACCGTCAGCCGCACCCCCGGCTCCGGCCGCATGGCGAAGTGCCGCAGCACGCCCACATGGCTGTGGCCGCCGCCAATCAGGACGATATCCCGCAGTACGATGGGGTCGGAAGGGCGCATTCAGGGGCCTCCTTGCACCAGGTCTGCCGCCAGTTGCCGTACCGCCAGCCGCTCCCGGGCCGTGCTGAAGAGGGGGGCGCGGGCATTGCACTGGGTGGTGAGCCGGGCGAGGAGGCCGTCGGCGCGGCCCAGGGAGGCCCGGCACTCCCGCAGCAGTTCAGCCAGGGCTGCATCGTCGCCCCAGGGGAAGTAACCCTCGTAGTCCGCGCCCAGCATGCCCACGTTGCCGTCGATTCGGGAAGCGAGCACCGGCGTGCCACTGGCCACGGCTTCCAGCACCACATGGGCGCCGCCTTCCATGCGGCTGGGGTGCACCAGGACATGGGCGCGCTGGATGCGCCGGCGGGTGGCTGCATGGGGCAGGCCGCCCAGCCAGCGATAAGCGGGGCAGTCCGCCATGGTGGCGCGGGCCAGCTCGGCCAGCGCCGGGTCCAGGGCCGTGCCCACGTGATCGATGAGGATTCCGCGTTCCCGCGCCAGCCTGCGCGCCGCGGCAAAGAGTGTGTCCGGGGATTTCTCGGCCCGCAGGTGGCCCACCATCAGCGCCCGCACATGGGCACGGGTTTTGGCCAAGGGCTGGCGCACGCCACCGGACTGGAAGATCACCCGAGCCCGCGGGCGCACGCTCTCCGGCAGGGCTCCGGGGCCGCATTCCTGGAGCACCACCAGCGCTTGCGCGTAGTCGAGGGACGCCCGCGCCGCCCCATCGGTGCTGATGTCGCGGTACAGGTCGGTACCGGTGAGCACGACCGCCAGGCCATCGTTTCCGTGCCGCGCGTGCCAGGCGGCGATGGCCGGGGCGGAGCGGCGGGCGTGCAGGGCGATCATGGCCTGGTCGCCGTCGGCCTTCGCGTCCGGCCAGTCCCGGCTCAGGCGAACGGGATGCAGCGCCGCGAGGAAGCCCTGCCAGCGCCGGGCCGTGCGCCAGTTGCCGTTATTGGCATCGGCCAGCGCCGGGGTGACAATGACGATTCCCCCCGGGGGCTTTTCAGGATTGGTGATTCGCATGGGTACCGATTTCTCCCTTGCCCGTTTGGCCCGGTGCGGTGCCGCCGAAAGCCTGGCTACTGCCTTGCAGGATGCCCGCCGGCGCACCCTGGGTCTGCTGGACGCCTACGTGGCCGAACTGGGGCCGCAGCTGCGGGTGCCGTATTCCAGCCAGCTCAACCCGCCCTTGTGGGAGGTGGGCCATGTGGCCTGGTTCCACGACGTATGGATCGCCCGCAACCAGCAGCGCCACCTGGGCCTGGCCTGCGACCCCGAGCACGCGCGGCCCGAGGGGCGCCTGCCCGACGCCGATGCCCTCTACAACTCCAGTCTGGTGGCCCACACCCGGCGGTGGGAACTGCCCTTGCCGGATCTGGCCGCCACCCGCGCCCTGCTCCAGGACAGCCTGGCAGAAACCCTGGCGCTGCTGGCCCGCGAGCCGGCCACCCCCGAGGCCCTTTACTTCTACCGCTTGTCCCTGTTCCATGAAGACATGCACGCCGAGGCGGGTACCTACATGGCGCAGGCCCTGGATATTCCCCTGCCGGCCCATCTGCGGCCCTGGGCACGGCCCTTGGGGCCAGCGCGGGATCTCGCCGCCCCGGGCGCCACCTGGACGCTGGGTTACCACGGACCGGGATTCGCTTTCGACAACGAGCTGGCTGCCGGCGAAGTGGCGGTGGAGCCCTTTGCCATCGACAGCGTGGCGGTGAGCTGGCGACGTTTCCTCCCGGCGGTGGAAGCGGGGGCGGTGAGCGTGCCCCGTTACCTGCGCCGGGGCGCCGGGGGGTGGGAAGCGCTGCGCTTTGGCGCTTGGGAGGCCGTGGACCCGGATGCCGCCGCCGTACACGTCACTTGGGACGAGGCTCAGGCCTGGTGCCGCTGGGCCGGGCGCCGTCTGCCCACCGAGGCGGAATGGGAATACGCGGCCTTGACCCTGCCGGGTTTTGCCTGGGGCGATGTGTGGGAATGGACGGCCAGCCGCTTTGCGCCTTTTGCCGGCTTCGAGGCGCATCCCTACCGGGATTACTCCCGTTTCGGCTTCGCGGAGCATCGCTACGTGCTCAAGGGCGCCAGCCGCGCTACCGATCCGCGCATGGCGCATCCCAAGTACCGCAATTACTTCACCCCCGAACGCAACGACGTCCACACCGGCTTTCGCAGTTGCCCGCGGTGAGCGCTGGCTGGCCGTGATGCACAGGAGCGGCGCATGGCCCCATGCCCGCTCTGCCGTGCCTGAGGGGGAGCGGGCGGGGCCGGGAACGCGGGAAGCGCACATGGTCTGACCGCAGGCTCGAAACTTCGCTTCGCTCGTTGTCATGGTCGGGGCGGGTTTCCCGGGGGCATGTCCGTCAGGCCTGGGCCATGAAGAGGGCGAACCAGCCCTGCGCATCCGTCCATTGCCGGGGCGGCCGGAAGCCCGCCTCGCCCAGCAGGGCGGCGAAATCTCCGGGCTGCCACTTGTAGGAGTTTTCGGTGTGGATGCGTTCGCCGCGGACAAAGGAGCGTTCCCCATCCGCCCAGCGCACGGTGAGCGCTCCGAGCGCCTCCAGGTGCATCTCGATGCGGGATTCGGCCGCGTTGAAGAAGGCCACGTGACGCCAGTCTTGGAGCCGGAAGTCGGTCCCTGCGAGCCGGTTGATGTGGCGCAGCAGGTTGCGGTTGAAGGCAGCTGTGACCCCCAGGGGATCATCGTAGGCGGGTTCCAGCACCGTCACTGGTTTGACCAGATCGACGCCGATCAGAAGCCCGCCCCCCTGGCTGGTGGCGTGCACCTGGCGCAGGAAGCCCAGCGCCTCGGCGGGGGTGAAGTTGCCGATGCTGGAGCCCGGGTAGAACAGGAGCCGTGGCCCCGCGCCCGCCGCAGGGGGGAGGTGCAGGCGGCCAGAGAAATCGGTGCCTACACCCACCAGCGTGATGCCCGGATAGCGGCGGGCAAGCAGGGCCAGCGAATCCTCGAGGTAGCTCACGGAGATGTCCACGGCCACGTAGCGTTCCACGCCGAAGGGCTGGAACAGCCGCGCTGCCTTTTCGCAGTTGCCGGCGCCCAGGTCCACCAGGGTGGTGGCTCCGGCCGGTCGCGCCGCCGCCATCTCTGCCCCGTGGCGGGCGAAGATGGCAGCCTCGGTACGCGTGGGGTAGTACTCGGGCAACTCGGTGATGGCCGCGAACAGGCGGGAACCCAGGGCGTCGTAGAGGTATTTGGGCGCGGTGCGGGCCGGATGGGCGGCGATGCCCTCCAGCAGCTCGGCGCGGATGGCCGCCGGGTCCGGGCGGTCCAGCTGGATGAGGGTGGGAGCGGGCATCGGGTTGGCCTTGATGTGAATGCCGCGGTCGAGACTCGCGAAGCGCCTCCGTTTGCCCCTCTCTTCCGGAGGAGAGCGGGGGGCGGGGCTGTGTGTGCTACGCCCTGTCCGTCAGGGCTGCTTGCGCGCCTTGGCCTCGGCGACGGCCTGGGCCAATTGCTCGCCGGTCTGGTAGTGCGGCACGCGGAACACCAGCCGCTTGGCCCGCTGAAGGAAACTGTTGCTGCCCGCGACTTCCTCCGCCCAGTATTTGTGGGCCAGGGCGAGGTTGCGGGGCTCATCCAGTTCAAAGGCGTCTTTGGAGCCTTGGCCACCGAAGATGTAGAGCTTGCCGTCGATCAGTTTCCAGATGTCCGCGTCCCCACCCCAGGGGATGCCGTAGGCAATACCGTTGGCGCAGTAGCCGCCAAACTGCGGCAGGTACTTTTCCGGCGACTGGTCGAAGAGCGCCTTGTGCTCGGCGCTGGCGAAGCGGAAGGTGACGCCCTGATAGGCGCTCTTGAAGCGTGGGTCGCCGGGCAGGTAGCGGCCTTCGGTAAAGTAGGCCACCACGTCGGCGCCCTTGAGCAGCAGGCGGCTGTCTTCGCCCTCGCTCACGGCGTTGACCGGCTTGAGGGCGCTGGCGGGGTTCTGGGTGACCATGGCGCAGCCGCCCAGTGCCAGGGCAAGGGCACAGGCGGCGAGGGCGGGGCGGCGCTTCATTGATTTCATCAGGGGGTCTCCAGGGCCAGGGGCTTGAGCGCGCGCAAGGCAGTTTCCGTCTCCGCCTGGGCGGCGTCGGCATAGGGGGCGGGCCAGCCCAACAGGGCGCTGGCGGCTTCGCAGCGGGCGCGCAGGTCGGCGGCGTTGCGTCCGCCCAGGTGCACAATGCCGTAACGGTGGCTGCCCAGCCACTTGAAATCCCGCGCCAGGGAACCCGGCGACTTGGGAAAGGTAAACAGCATGCCGTCGGGAAAACGCGCGCGGAATGCCTGCTCCTGCGCCGGCGTGGGCATGGCCGGGGCTTGGGCCGGATCGAAACTGCGATAGACAAAGCTTGCGGCGGCGCCCGCGCTGGGCGCGGTGCGGGGCAGCAGGGCCGGATCGCGGCCGTGGGCCAGTTCCAGTGCCAGCCGGTGCAGGTCTTGCCCTTCGACCCGCAGGTAGAGGTCGGAGAACTGGGCAGCCATGCGCGGATTGAACTCGATCACGGTGAGCTTGCCGCTGTGCGGGTCGTGGAAGAACTCCATGTTGAACAGGCCGTGGTCGAAACCCACGGCCTCCAGAAAGCGCTGCGCTACCTCCAGGGCCTGAGCACGCGCTTGCTCCGGCAGGGCGCAGGGCAGGTCGAAGCGCATGAAGGCCTGGGTGCCCGGGTACATCACGGATTCCACCACGCCAAGCGGGCGTACCTGGCCACGGAAGACGTAGCCGTCCAGGTTGTACTGGTTTCCTGCCGCAGGGGCTTCCAGCAGCATGCGGTGCGCGCTACCCGCCTGGGGCAGGCGGACGCGGGCGATGCGCTCGAAGGGTTCCACCAGGTGGCGGATCACCCACAGTTCCCAGGGACCGAAGCGGGTCAGCGCCTGCAGCGCGTCGCGGCTGGGGACCGTGCGGGCGAGCACAGAGAAAGCGGCTTTCACCGGCTTCACGAACAGGGGGTAGGCGAGCCCTTCCGGCGCCGGGTCGCCATACCGGGCGGCGAGGGGGGCGAAGTCGATATTGGCGTCGGGGCACACTTCCGCCAGCACCTGGCGGGCGTAGAGCTTGTGCTGGCAGGCCAGCACGGCACCCACCGGCGTGCCCGGCCAGCCCATGCGCTCGGCCAGCAAGGCCGCGGCCAGGGCGCCAAATTGCTCGTGGTTGGAGGTGACCGCCCGCCAGCCGCGGCGAGGTGCCCGAGCCGCCAGACGGCGGACGAAGCGTTCCAGATCGAAAAAGGCGAGCCGCGCGTTGCTGGGGAAGGAAAAAAGGTCGAAGCCTTCCGCATCCACCGGGAACTGATGGCGCCAGCGCTCGAAACCGGCGGCGTCCCAGTCGTAGTTGAAGAGCACCAGGGTGCGGGGCGAGCTCACTGGACGATCTGCCTGTCGTCGGGCGGCCGGGCGAAGAGCTTTCTGGCCAGCAGGGGCAGGAGCCCGAGGGCGGCCAGCGCTGCCAGGAGCGAGGGTGACAGGAGTTGCGCCGTGCTTTCGACCCGGGCCAGTTCCTGCCCGGCATTCACGTATACCACCGTGCCGGCGAGCATGCCGGCGAAGCTCACCCAGGCGAAGGTCCAGGTGCGCAGGCCGGTGAGCCCCGCCAGCACATTGACGGCCGCGTAGGGAATCACCGGGAGCATGCGCAGGCTGAAAAGGTAGAAGCCGCCATCCCGGGCGAGGCCAGCGTCGAGCGTGGTCAGCCGGGCGCCGAAATGCCGCCGTGCGGGGCCGCGCAACAGGTGGCGGGCAGCGAGCATGGTGAGCGTGGCGCCAAGGGTGCAGGCGCTCAAGCTGAGCAGGGTGCCGGGCAGCAGCCCGTAGCCGGCGCCGGCTGCCAGCATGAGCACGGAGCCGCCGGGCAGGGCGAGCGCCGACAGGGCCACATACACGCCGAAGAAAACGCAGGTAACGCTCAGCGGGTGGGCCGCGAGGGCGGTTTGCAGCTCGCGTTGCCGGAGCTTCAAGGCCGAGAGCGCGGCATCCAGCCCGCCCGTGAGCGGGCCGGGGAGCAGGGCGATCGCCACTGCGGCCAGCAGGCACAGCGCCAGGAGAACGGTGGGCGAAAGGCTGGGGCGCATGGGCGGGTGCGGGCTCAAGTGGATGCGGGGGGCGCTTGTTGTGATTGTGCTTGACCGTGGGGCATCGTAAGGGATGCCAGCGCCGGCTGCCAAGCCAGCAGGCGTTCAAAGTCGTCCGGGCGGTCCACGTCCCAAAGGGTTTCCGGCTCTTGCCAGCGCCAGCCCAGGGATCGCAGCCGCTGCCGGGTCTGGGACATCACCCGGGCGGTGCTCCAGTCGATCGCCTGGAACACGCGGGCATCGGCCCGGCGCAGCCCCACGAGCACATAGCCGCCATCCTCGGCGGGGTAGAACACCGCGTCGTCGCCCGCCAGCAGGCAGGCGGCGGCGGCGCGCAGATGCTCCGGCGAGAGGGCGGGGCAGTCGGTGCCGATCACCAGGGTGGGCGTGGCGGAGACGGATGGGGCGGCAGTCATGCCCGGGGGTGGCGCGCCGTGCGGGTCGCCGGCGCAGGCGGCAAGCATGCGCCGGCCGAGATCCCCTGGGGGCTGGGTGAGCAGGTGGGCGTGGCGGGCATGGGCGGCAAAGGCCGGATGGCGAGCATCCGGCGTGCACCACAGTGCCACCGGCCCCAGGGCGGCGGCGTGGGCGGTGCCCACTGCGCGCTGGATCAGCCAGGCCTGCAGTCGGGCGGCACCCTCGGCGCCAAGGCGGGGAATGAGGCGGGTTTTGGCCCGCCCGGGAACGGGGGC
This sequence comes from Rhodocyclaceae bacterium, assembly GCA_036824045.1. Classification (GTDB taxonomy): domain Bacteria; phylum Pseudomonadota; class Gammaproteobacteria; order Burkholderiales; family Rhodocyclaceae; genus DAITAZ01. The sequence continues at coordinate 13,235 of DAITAZ010000023.1, read as the reverse complement.
TCGGGCGAGCACGGCGATGCGAACGGCGGCCTCAGCTTTCGTCGGCCGCATAACCGTAGTCCCGGGCCAGCCGGGTCGGGCTGGCGCCTAGAAAGAAGCGCAGCCGCAGCCACCACATGGTGAGGATGGTGCGCACGACCCCGCGCTGTTCCCACCGGCGTCCGGAGGTCAGCACCCGGAGCCCCAGGCAGGCGGGGCGCCCCCGGGCCTTGAGCCGGCGGGAGAGGACGATGTCTTCCATCAGCGGAATGTCGGGGAAGCCGCCGAGCGCATCGAAATCGGTCCGCCGGACGAAGATGGCCTGATCGCCTGTGGCGATGCCGGTGAGGCGGGAGCGCAGGTTCATCAGCGCCGCCACCGCCGGGAGCAGCCGGGAATGGCCGACGATGCGCACGTCGAAACGGCCCCAGACGCGACCGCTGGCGATGGCCTCGCGGATGGCGGGCAGGGCGTTGTCGGGCAGGCGGGTGTCCGCGTGCAGGAAGAGCAGGATGTCACCCCGGGCGTGGACGGCGCCGGCGTTCATCTGCCGGGCGCGGCCGCGGGGTGCGGTCAGCACCGTATCCGCCAGGGGGTGGGCGCGTGCCCGGGTGCCGTCCCGGCTGCCGCCATCCACCACGATGAGCTGGACGCCTGCCGCGCGCAGGGGGGCGAGGGCCGCCAGGTGCGGCGTAATGCCGGCTGCTTCGTCCAGGGTGGGAACGATGACGGAGAGTGCCGGCTCAGCCATCGACACAGGCCTCGTCGGCGGCGACAAAGTGAAAGTCGGCAAAGCCGCCGCGGGCTTCCTCGCCGGTGTTGTCGGTGTCGGTGGCGATGGCCAGGCCGGTGATCCGGCGCGGCGGGTGTCCGAAGGCGCGCTGGAAGTCCGCCACCACGTCCCGCCGTTCGCTCACCCAGCGCCCGGCTTGGGCGCCGCCGCTTTGCAGCACCTGCATCTTGGCCCGATCGGTGTAGGCGTTGTCGCGCAGGGTGCCCACGGGCTGGCGGTTGTCCCACACGTAGTTCACCGCCCCGTCGGGCACCTGGCTGCCGAACAGGCTGCGCCCCAGCGCAAGCTTGGTCCGGGTGCCCAGGCCCAGGTGCTCGGGGGCGATGTCGAAGCTCAGGTACACGCGGGCGGCGTAGTCGTCACCGCTCTTGCGGGTGAGGTCGCCGGCGGCCACGGGGGCTTCGATACGCCAGCGCCAGCACAGCACCGGCGTCTTGCCCAGGTCCACCGTGAGCGGCCGCAGCAGCAGGGCCATGCTGCGAACGGCATGGGCTTCGATGGCCCACACGCCGTCCCACTGGCGTACCCGGTAGCGGGTGGCGGGGATCTTTTCGTCAAAGCGCTGCAGCCGCCACGGGGCGGGCGGATCGCCCTCGGGGCCGGAGAAGTGGCCTACCCACAGGGGGGCCGCTCCGGCCGGGCCGGGCAGGAGGAGGAGGGCGGCAAGGCTCAATGGTGCGGCGTTCATGTTCACCTCCGGCGCAAGGTGTGGAAACGCTCGACCCAGGCTAGCAGGCGTTGGGGCGCATGGGCCTTCTTCCACACGCCGGCGGCGTACTTGTTGGCCTCGGCCAGGGTCGGGTAGATGTGGATGGTGCCCAGGATCTTGTTGAGCCCGATGTTGTGCTTCATGGCCAGCACGTACTCGGCGATGAGATCTCCGGCATGGGGGCCGACGATGGTGACGCCGAGGATGCGGTCCTTGCCAGGAACGGTGAGCACTTTGACGAAGCCGTGGGCGTCGCCGTCGGCGATGGCCCGGTCCAGATCGTCCAGGCCGTAGCGGCTGACCTCGAAGGCAATGCCTTTCTCCACGGCTTCCTGCTCGTTCAGGCCGACGCGGGCCACTTCGGGTTCGACGAAGGTGGCCCAGGGGATCACCGAATAGTCGGCCTTGAACTTCTTGAAGGGGTCGAACAGAGCGTTGACCGCCGCGTACCAGGCCTGATGGGCCGCGGTGTGGGTGAACTGGTAGGGGCCGGCCACGTCGCCCGCGGCGTAGATATTGGGGTAGGTGGTCTGGAGGAACTCGTTGGTGGCGATGGTGCGGCCGGTGGCGATACCCAGTTCCTCCAGCCCGTAGCCGGTGAGGTTGGCCACCCGGCCCAGGGCGATCAGCACGGCGTCAAATGCAATGCTCACCTGGGTGCCCGCGTGCTCGGCCACCAGGGTTTTTTCCCCGGCTTCCAGCGCGAAGCGGCTGGCCTTGTGGGCAAGCAGCAGGCGGATGCCTTCGGCGCCAAAGCGTGCTGCCACCGCCGCCGATACTTCGGGATCCTCCCGCAGCATCAGCCGGGGCGCCATTTCCACCAGGGTGACCTGGGCACCCAGGCGGGCGAAGGCCTGGGCCAGTTCGCACCCGATGGGGCCGCCCCCCAGCACCAGCAGGCGGCGGGGCAGGGTGGACAAGTTCCACACGGTGTCGGAGGTCAGGTAGTCGATGGCCTCGATGCCGGGAATGGGGGGAACCAGGGGCCGGGCGCCGGCAGCAATGACCACGCTGCGGGTGCTCAGCCGCTGGCGGGCGCCATCGGCACCCACGATCTCCACCTCCCAGGGGCTGACAAGGCGGGCACTGCCCTGGATCACCTCCACCCCCAGCCCGGTATAGCGTTCGACGGAATCGTGGGGTTCCACCGCTTGAACCACGCGGCGCACGCGGGCCATGACTTCGGCGAAGTCGTAGCGTGCCTGGGCTTCCCGAATGCCCAGTTCCGACGCGCGCGCCATCTGGGCGAGCAGCCGTGCGGAGCGGATCAGGGCTTTGGAGGGGACGCAGCCGGTGTTGAGGCAGTCGCCGCCCATGCGGTGTTTCTCCACCAGCGTGACGCGGGCCTTGACCGCGGCGGCGATGTAGGCGGTGACCAGCCCGGCGCTGCCGGCTCCGATGACCACGATATTGCGGTCAAAGTGCGCGGGGCGTTGCCAGCGGGCGTACACCTTGCGCGCCCGGGCCACATCCACGGCCTTTTTGGCCAGCAGGGGAAAGACCCCGAGCAGGGCGAAGGAGCCGAGCACCCCGGGCGAAAGGATGCCGGACAGCGACTCGATGCCGGCGAGCTGGGTGCCCGCATTCACGTAGGCGACGGTGCCCGCCAGCATGCCCACCTGGCTGACCCAGTAAAAGGTGCGGGTTTTCATCGCGGTGAGCCCCAGGAGCAGGTTCACCAGGAAGAAGGGGAAGATGGGTACCAGGCGCAGGGTGAAGAGGTAGAAAGCCCCTTCCTTGCGGATGCCTTCGTCGATGGCGGCAAGGCGTTGGCCGAAACGGGCGCTGACCCAGTCGCGGGCCAGGAAGCGGGCGGAGAGAAAGGCCAGGGTGGCCCCCAGGGTGGAGGCGAAGGAGACGATCACCGTGCCCCACAGCAGCCCGAAAACGGCCCCGCCAGCGAGGGTGAGCAGGGCGGCGCCGGGCAGGGAGGCGGCGGTGACCGCCACGTAGAGCGCGAAATACAGGGCCGCGAGCAGCAGCGGGCGTTGCGCGTGAAGAGCGGCGAGGGCGGTTTGCTGCGCCTTGAGGGTTTCCAGGCTCAGAAAGCGCCCCAGGTCGAAGGCGAAATAGGCGCCAAGGGCGAGACCAATGGCAAGCAGCACCAGCAGTTTGCGGGCGGACATGGGGCGCCCCTAGGCGGTGGCAGCTGCGGTGGGGGCGGCTTCCAGCGCGCCGCCGCAACTGCTGCCCTGGCCGGCGGTACAGCCATAGCAGTGGCCGGCAACGCGGATGGGGGCACCGCCCAGATCCCGCCCCAGGAGGGCGGAGAGGTGGGTGGGCCCGGTCGCGCCCCCCAGCGGGAGGCCAAGCATCTGGTTGAAATCGCAGTCGTAGACGTAACCTCGCCAATCCACCGAAACCATGCTGCGGCACATGACGTTGGCCAGGTTCTCCTCCCGGTGGGCGCTCTGCAGCAGGGCCATATAGCCTTCCAGTTCCCCGCGGCTGACGAGCTGGCTGCCAAAGCGTTGGATAGGCATGTTGGCGAGCACGTACAGGTGGTTGAATACAATGCCGTAGCGCGTGGCCAGTTGTTCCCTGTAAGCGGATTCCAACGCTAGTTGCCCGGGGGGCAGGCTGGCACCGGCGGGGTTGTAGACCAGATTGAGGGTGAGGTTGCCGCCCGGCTGGCCGTAGCCGAGCGCGTTGAGCCGGCGCAACCCCGCCAGGCTGGCCGCAAAGACGCCATCGCCGCGCTGGCGGTCCACATTTTCTTCCAGATAGCAGGGCAGCGAGGCCACCACCTCAACCTGCTGGCTCGCCAGGAACGTGGCCAGATCCGCCTGCCCGGGCTCTTCGAGGATGGTGAGGTTACAGCGGTCCATCACCCGCAGCCCCTGCCTGCAGGCACGAAGAACCAGTTCCCGGAAATGGGGGTTGAGTTCTGGCGCGCCGCCGGTGAGATCCAGCGTGGCAATGCCTTGCTCCCGGGCAAAGCGCAGCAGCAGTTCCATGGTTTCCTGCCCCATTTGCTCGGTCCGCTTGGGGCTGGCTGCCACATGGCAGTGGAAGCAGGATTGGTTGCAGCGATACCCGAGGTTGGCCTGAAGGGTTGCGAGGGGGCCCCGCCGCAGGGGCGGGAAGGTGATGCGGCTGAGTTGGGGCAGGGTGTCTCGCATGGCTTTCTCCGTCGGGACGCGACTTATTGTTCGAGTGGCCGCCACCAGTATGCAGGCACCGGGGCGGTTGCGGCTTCAGGGATTTCCCGGGAATCGGGAGAGCGGGCACCGGCCCGCTCCGGGAGATGGTCGCCCCGGGGTGGGGTTTTCTTACAGGTGCGAGGTGGTGTCTGGCGGAAACGGCCAGCCGGCTTGCGCAAGGGCTTTGGCGATGGCGGTAAGCCCGGCCAGTGCGCCACAGGGGAGGGCGATGTCGCGGCGGGAGGAGGTGTCGGGTTCGCGGGGGTTGATCCGGATCATGGGTGCGGCGAGCCGTTCCCCCGTGATGCGCACGGTGGGCACGGCGGTGCCGGCGCCCAGTTCAATGATCACCGGCCGGCGGGTTTGCCCAAGCCAGCGTTGCAGCCTGTGTTCCTGTTCGGCGGTACGGTGATCAAGCCAGGCCCAATCGCCAAACATGAGGATGTTCGGGCGGGCGAGTTGGCCGCAATGCGGACAGAGAGGGAGCTCGTCCAGCCAGTGGCACCGGACTTCGTCCACCCGTGGCTGCAGTGCCTCGGCGGACCAGATCCGGTCTGAGCAGGGGCGGCTGCACTGCAGGTGATGAATGCTGCCGTGGACTTCGCACACCGCTTGGGCGGGAAAGCCGGCCCGCTGGAACTGTCCGTCCACGTTGCTGGTGAACACGAAGGCGCCGGCAGGCAGTTGATCCGCCATGTGGCGCAGGAGCGAGAACCCCGCGTGGGGCCGGGTTGCCCGGTAGAGCGCAAGCCGATGGCCGTAGAAGCCCCATGCGAGCCGAGGGTCCCGGGCAAAGGCAGCCGGGTTGGCAATCTCTTCAAAGCGGATGCGCGCCTGACCCAGGGCCGGGTAAGCCTGCCAGAACCCCGTGGTGCCACGGAAGTCGGGGAGCCCGGAGTCCACGCCCATGCCCGCGCCGGCGGTGATGAGCAGGCCGTCCGCAGCCCCGATGAGTTCGGCGGCTCTGCGTGCGCTGGTTGAGAGGTCCATCGTCGGCTCCCGATTGTCGGAATTTCTTACATGAATGTGAGCTGCGACTGACTGATGCGGGCTCCAAACGGCGATTCTGCCCTGTGGCCTGAGCGTTCGCGGCGATCCCGGCATGATTTTGCCGCTTCGACCGGCCCGAGCGGTGGGGCGGGAATGCGTCGGCGTCGATCAGCCTGACACTCGCGCGGGAAACCACATGTACATGCGCTGACGTGGAGCGGGCCGCAAGCTGAATATCCGTGTAAACAGCCAGTTGTCAAAACTGGCAAGCGGCTTGCTAGCGCCTGTCCTCATCCGGCCGAACAGCGCGGTCCGGAAACAAAAGCAAGTCTTCAGACTCAGGGGATGGCCGTCCATGGCCATCTGTGCCCGAGCTTTCGCGGAGAAGCCGCCCCCAAAGCAGGGGCGGCATTTTTTTATCGCATCATGCCGGGCATCATCCCTTTCATTGCCCGCATCATTTTCTGCATGCCCCCCTTGGAGAACTGCTTCATCATTTTCTGCGTCTGCTCGAACTGATTGAGCAGACGGTTGACTTCCTGCACCTGCACGCCCGCCCCGGCGGCAATGCGGCGCTTGCGGGAGGCTTTGATCAGCTCCGGCTTGGAGCGCTCCAGCGGCGTCATGGAATTGATGATGCCTTCGATGCGGCGCACGGCTTTTTCCTCCACACCGCCCTGCACCTGCTGCGCAGCCTGGGCGAACTGGGCGGGAAGCTTGTCGAGCAGCGCCCCCAGACCGCCCATCTTGCGCATCTGGCCGATCTGGTCCTTGAAGTCGTTGAGGTCAAACCCCTTGCCGGATTTGAGTTTCTGGGCAAATGCCTTGGCCTGCTCTTCATCGACGCCTTTGCGTGCTTCTTCCACCAGGCCAAGGATGTCGCCCATGCCCAGGATGCGGGAGGCCATCCGCTCCGGATGAAACTCCTCCAGCCCGGCCAGCTTTTCCCCCACACCCGCGAACTTCAGTGGCTTGCCTGTGACGTGGCGTACTGAAAGGGCCGCCCCGCCCCGGGCATCCCCGTCCAGCTTGGTCAGCACCACCCCCGTGAGCGGCAGGGCTTCGTTGAAGGCGCGGGCGGTGTTGACCGCGTCCTGGCCCAGCATGGCGTCCACCACAAAGAGGGTTTCAATCGGGTTGACCGTGCTGTGCAGTTCCCGGATCTCGGCCATCATCAGTTCATCGATGGCGAGCCGGCCTGCCGTATCCACCAGGAGGACATCAAAGTAATGGCGGCGGGCGTAATCCACTGCCGCCGTCGCGATTGCGGCAGGTTTCTGGTCGGTGCTGGAAGGAAAGAACTCCACTCCAGCCTGCTCGGCCACCAGGCGCAACTGCTCGATCGCGGCCGGGCGATACACGTCGGTACTGACCACCAGCACCTTCTTCTTCTGCCGCTCCTTGAGCAGCTTGGCGAGCTTGCCGGTGGTGGTGGTCTTCCCGGCACCCTGCAGGCCGGCCATGAGCACGACAGCGGGGGGCTGGGTAGCCAGGTTGAGCCCGGCGTGGGTGCCGCCCATCAGCGCCGTGAGTTCGCGATGCACAACCCCCACCAGGGCTTGCCCGGGTGTCAGCGAGCCGATGACCTCCTCGCCAACGGCCTTGGCCTTGACCGCAGCCACGAAGTCCTTGACCACTGGCAGCGCTACATCGGCCTCCAGCAGCGCCATGCGCACTTCGCGCAGCGCGTCCTGGATGTTGTCATCGGTCAGACGGGCGTGGCCGCGGACAGTTTTGACGACTCGCGCGAGCCGTTGCGTCAGATTGTCGAGCATGGTGACTGGATGGGGTAAACTGGCGAAATGGCGCCAATATTACTGCATCTGCTTCCTGCGTCGCTTTACGCATTGCTGAGCGTCCATTTCTGGAAAACCCGCTGGGTGGAGGCACGGCTTGCTCCGCAACGCGGCATGCTCCCTTGGGAAAGGGGGGCTCTGCTGGTTGCCCTGCTGCTTCATGGGTTCGTGCTGTACGGGGAACTGTTTCCGGGCGGGGGAATGCGCTTCGGTTTCAGCGGTGCCCTGTCCCTCATGCTGTGGCTGGCCGTGTTGTTCTATTGGGTCGAGAACTTCTATGCCCGTCTCGATGGTCTGCAAACGCTGGCTTTGCCGGTTGCCGCGGTATGCGCGTTTCTGCCTGCCCTATTCCCGGGGCAGCATGCTTTGCCCAATGCCAGCACTCCGGTTTTCCGAGCCCACTTCTTAATGGCCATGCTGGCGTATAGCCTGTTCACGCTGGCTGCGCTGCACGCCTTGCTCATGGCGGTGGCGGAAAACCGTTTGCACAAGCGGCAGATTTCCCGGGCGCTGGCAAGCTTGCCGCCGCTGCTGACGATGGAAGCCTTGCTGTTTCGCCTGATCACCATTGCCTTCGTTCTGCTCACCCTTACGTTGCTGACCGGCGTGCTATTTTCCGAAACCCTGTTCGGAAAAGCCTTTGAACTCAATCACAAAACTGTGTTCGCGACCATCTCATGGGCGTTGTTCGGCGTCCTGTTGGTGGGCCGCCACCTGTGGGGGTGGCGTGGACGCAGAGCGCTACGGTGGACCCTGGCAGGCTTTGTCGCATTGCTCCTGGCCTACGTGGGGAGCCGATTTGTGCTTGAGGTGATCCTGGGGCGTAGTTGAGAGAATCGCGTTATTGACACGCAGAACATTGTGACCATAAAATCCGCGCTTTTCTGCGTTGCGCCTGCCCAGGCAGGGATCGGTTCGAGGAAACACCATGAGGACATTTTCAGCCAAGCCGCACGAGGTCAAGCGTGACTGGTTTGTGGTCGACGCTTCCGACAAAGTGCTGGGGCGGCTCGCAGCCGAGATCGCCCGCCGGCTGCGCGGCAAGCATAAGCCGGAGTTTACCCCGCACGTTGATACGGGGGATTTCATTGTTGTGGTGAACGTGGAGAAGGTTCGCGTTACCGGCAACAAGGCGCTGGACAAGAAGTACTATCGCCACTCCGGGTACCCGGGCGGCATCTATGAAACCAACTTCGCGAAGATGCAGCAGCGCTTCCCCGGCCGGGTGCTGGAAAAGGCTGTCAAAGGCATGCTGCCCAAAGGGCCGCTTGGCTACGCAATGCTGAAGAAGTTAAAGTGCTACGCGGGTGCGGCTCATCCGCACACTGCCCAGCAACCCAAGTTGCTGGAAATCTGACGGGGTCTCAGATGATCGGAAATTACAATTACGGTACCGGGCGTCGCAAGACCGCAGTGGCCCGTGTGTTCCTTAAGCCGGGTTCAGGCAAGCTGGTGGTGAATGACAAGCCTGCCGACGAGTTTTTCTCTCGTGAAACCGGTCGCATGATCATTCGCCAGCCGCTGGTGATCACCGACAATGTTGATCGGTTTGACATCATGGTTAATGTGTGCGGTGGTGGTGAATCCGGTCAAGCGGGAGCCGTGCGCCACGGAATCGCTCGGGCTCTGGCAGAGTATGATCCCGAACTGAAGGCGCCGCTGCGCAAGGCTGGTCTCATCACGCGTGATGCCCGCGAGGTTGAGCGTAAGAAAGTGGGTTTCCACAAGGCACGTCGGCGCAAGCAGTTCTCCAAGCGCTGATGCGGGACCTGTCCCGTGCTGTATGCAAAAAGCCGCCTGTTTGGGCGGCTTTTTGCTGTGTGAAGTGGCATATTGCCGTGTGCTGACGGGGCTGTGATGGTGCAATGGATGTTGCAGTTGGCCTTGCTTACGGGGCAAGATAGAAGCTTTCTGGCGGGGGCTCCATGATCAAGGTAGGTGTGGTTGGGGGTACTGGTTACACCGGCGTGGAACTGCTGCGGCTCCTGGCGCAGCATCCCGCAGTTGAAATTTCGGCCATCACTTCGCGGGGCGAGGCGGGCTTGCCGGTAATGGCGATGTTCCCGAGCTTGCGCCGGCGGATCTCCTTGGCGTTTTCCGATCCGAAAGATGCTGCGCTTGAGCAGTGTGACGTCGTGTTCTTCGCCACGCCCAACGGGATTGCTATGCAGCAGGCCCCCGCATTGCTAGAGGCTGGTGTACGTGTCATCGACTTGGCTGCCGACTTCCGTATTCGTGACGTTGCCGTCTGGGAGAAGTGGTACGGCATGGCCCACGCTTCTCCCGATTGGGTGGAAAGGGCTGTGTATGGGTTGCCAGAAGTAAACCGCGCTGCAATCCGGGAAGCACGGATTGTTGCCAACCCGGGGTGCTATCCCACTGCAGTTCAGCTGGGTTTGTTGCCGCTGGTCGAGTCTGGAGCGGTGGATGTTTCACGCGTGATTGCTGACTGCAAGTCGGGCGTGTCCGGGGCTGGCAGGAAAGCCGAGGTGGGTTCGTTGTTCTCCGAGGCGGCCGACAATTTCAAGGCGTATGGGGTCGGTGGGCATCGGCATTTGCCCGAGATTCGCCAAGGCCTGGCTCGGATGGCGGGGCGCGAGGTGGGTTTGACCTTTGTGCCGCATCTGACGCCTCTGATTCGTGGCATCCATGCCACCATTTATGTGGAGTGTGTGGAAGATCGTGCGTGGCAGGAGCTGTTCGAGTCCCGCTATGCCGATGAGGCATTTGTAGATGTGATGCCCGCCGGGAGCCATCCTGATACGCGTTCGGTGCGGGCAGCGAACATGTGCCGGATCGCCGTGCATCAACCGCAGGGCGGACGTACGTTGGTTGTGCTGTCCGTTATCGACAACTTGGTTAAAGGTGCCGCCGGTCAGGCGGTACAGAACATGAACATCATGTTCGGACTGGACGAATGCGCAGGTCTAGATCAGATTCCCGTTTTGCCCTGATGCTGCGGCGTTGGCGGGGGCGGAACGGGATCGCAGCGGCGAAGGTTTCCGTTCGGACTGAATCGCCGTGGTACTGGCGTTCACTTGGGTGGTTTCTGATTGTGGCACTAGGAGTTTCCGGTGGTCTGCTGGGTTATGACTATGCCACACGGGCCATGACCTCAGAGCCTCCCATAACCCCGGAGGAGTTGGCTGCACTGCGGAGCAAGCTCGATAATCAGGACAAGGAGTTGAGTGAGTTCCGCGCATCGACGCAAGCCGCTCAAAGCCAACTGACGATCGAGAAGGCGGCGCAGGACCAGTTGCTCCGCAGGGTCAAAACGCTCGAGGAAGAAAACGCAAAGCTTCGCCAGGAGTTGGGTGTCATTCGTGATATTTCTTCTGGCGGGAATGGCCCGTCGGGGCCTGTGATCAATACTCTGCAAGTCGACCCGGATGCCGCCAAGCCCGGCCGCTTTCATTACCGGATGCTTGTGTCGGTGCAGGGGCAGGGTAAGAACCCCTCGTTCAAGGGGGGGTACCAGCTTTCGGTGAAGCTGGTCCAGGATGGCAAAAATGCTATGATGACAATACCAGGTGCGAACGAGGCGGGGCGTGATCGGTTCCGGCTGGACGTTCGTCAGCTTCAACGGGTCGAAGGGGTGTTTGATGTTCCACCAGGGGCCCATGTCGTTAATGTGGAGGCTCGTCTGGTGCAGGATGGGACGACCAAGGCCACCAAATCCGTTGCTTTTTAGTGAGGTCGGCGAATTATGTTCAGCAAGAAGCCCGCAAATGCCAACCAGGGTCGAATCGATAGCCTGATTGGCGCTGGCACTACGATTGAAGGGAATATCACGTTCACTGGCGGTCTCCGCATTGACGGGGAGTTGAAAGGGAACATTCGCGCGGTGGACGGGGAGTCTGCCACCTTGGTTATCAGTGAGCAGGCCCGGGTCGAAGGGGAAATCGACGTTACCCATGTTGTGGTGAACGGGACGGTGATCGGTCCCGTGTCCTGTGCGGAACAGTTGGAACTCCAGCCGCGCGCGCGTGTCGCAGGAGACGTGAGCTACAACACGTTGGAAATGCATGTTGGGGCCGTTGTGGAAGGTCGTTTGATCCACCGGGCGGGGATAGGCAAGACCGTCGAATTGAAGCTTGCATCGAGTAGTTAAGTTGCCGAAAGCCCGTTTAAGGTTTCTTTGGAGTCTTCGAGTATGAATGCTGTGTCTGAGCTGTCTTCGCCCATCGTGTTTACCGATAGTGCTGCAGGGAAAGTTCGTGAGTTGATTGACGAAGAGGGGAACCCCGATCTCAAGCTCCGGGTGTTTGTGAACGGAGGAGGGTGCTCAGGTTTTCAGTATGGTTTTACTTTTGACGAAGTGACCAATGAAGACGATACGGTGATGGTCAAGAATGGGGTGACCTTATTGATTGACCCGATGAGCTTCCAGTACTTGGTAGGTGCTGAGATAGATTACACCGAGGGCTTGGATGGCTCTCAGTTCGTCATCCGTAATCCAAACGCCACGAGCACGTGCGGTTGCGGGTCGTCGTTTTCCGTTTAGGGCATTTGGTGGTTGACAGGTGGGGGCGCTTCGGCGCCCCTTTGCGTTTTCTCGCGGGCACTTTTTTGCATAAGTGAAGCCGCTTCGGAAGTTTGCGTCGGGATGTCCATGGATATCGAAAATTCGCTGTCGTTAATCGAACGCGGTGCAGAGGAACTGCTGCTGAAATCTGAGTTGGTTGAGAGGCTGAAATCGGGGCGTCCGCTCCGGGTGAAAGCGGGTTTTGATCCAACTGCGCCTGATCTACATCTTGGACATACCGTCCTCATAAATAAGTTGCGTCACTTCCAGGACCTCGGCCATCACGTGATGTTTCTGATTGGAGATTTCACAGGAATGATTGGTGATCCCACTGGAAAGAATGCTACCCGCCCGCCGCTGTCGTCGGAGCAGATCGCGGCGAATGCTGGGACTTACAAAGAGCAGGTTTTCAAGATCCTTGATCCCGAGCGAACTGAGATCTGCTTCAACTCGACTTGGATGGAGCCTCTCGGGGCAGCTGGCATGATCAAGCTTGCCGCGCGGCACACGGTCGCTCGGATGCTGGAGCGCGATGATTTTTCCAAGCGCTATGGCGCGAACCAACCCATCGCAATTCATGAGTTTCTCTACCCTTTGTGCCAAGGCTACGACTCGGTGGCGATGAGGGCGGACGTAGAGTTGGGAGGGACTGACCAAAAGTTCAACCTGCTGGTTGGTAGAGAATTGCAGAAGCATTATGGGCAGTCTCCCCAAGTCGTGCTCATGGTGCCGCTGCTTGAGGGACTGGACGGCGTTAACAAGATGTCGAAGTCGCTTGGAAATTACGTGGGAATTGATGAATCGCCGAAAGAGATTTTTGGAAAACTCATGTCAATTTCGGATGACCTGATGTGGCGGTACTTTGAACTGTTGTCGTTCAAGTCCATTGCCGACGTGGCTGCTTACAAGCGTTCCATAGAGGAGGGAGAAAACCCCAGGAATGTGAAAGTTGCTTTAGCGCAGGAGATTGTTGCGCGCTTTCATGGAGCGCATGCTGCAGAGCGTGCCTTGGAGGAATTCGAGGCGAGATTTCGTCACGGTGTCTTGCCCGAGGACATGCCGGAGGTGATCCTGCCGACGCCTGGGGAGGGGGTGCCCTTGGTGCAGGCGCTTAAACAAGCCGGGCTGACGTCCAGCACTTCTGAGGCGCTGCGGATGATCGGCCAAGGGGGGGTTCGTCTCGATGGCCAGAAAATCGAGGACAAATCGCTGATATTGCTCCAGGGGGCATATGTAGCTCAGGTGGGCAAGCGTCGTTTTTCGAGGTTGCGAGTTGTATGTATGGGAGGGGTTGATTAGT
>DAITAZ010000022.1:0-61946 GCA_036824045.1 Rhodocyclaceae bacterium | reverse complement strand
CCAGTGGTGTAGCGTGGCCACCGGCGTTGCGATCAGTTCGGCAAACCGGCCCTCAGTCAAGCCGGGCTTCTCCCGCATCCGCGCTCAACCTTTTCGATCTCCGCAAGGCCCATGCTGGTTTGCTCAGCCTTGGCGTAGATCATCCACCAACAACCTACGTACCCCTCCGCCCCACCTCAAACTCCCCGCGAATCGGCGCGGTGTCGTAGAGGATGGTGAGCGCGGCGAACCGGTTGCGGTCGGGGGTGAGCTGGAAGACGTCCGCGCATTCAAACTCCACCACCTTGCCGCTGCTGAGCGTCCACCGGTAGTGAAAGTGCAGCGCCACGGATTGCGCCTGACCGGTTTCGCCCGCGGGGAGGAAGACGTTGAGCAGCCGCGTTTCGGAGCGCCCGGTGTCGGCGAGGAGCGCCCGGTAGAAGCGTTCGGCGGGGAGGGTGCCGTAGAGGGGCGAGACCACCTGGGCACCGGGCGCGAAGAGGGCGAGGACGCGTTCGAGGCTGCCGGCATTGAGCGCGGCGAGGTAGTTGGCACACAGTTCCCGGGGGGTCATGGCGGCTTGGCGGGGCAGGGGGGCAGGCCTGTTAGGGGGCGGGCGCGGCGGTGATCTCCCGCTCCGGCGGGGCGGCGGCGGGTTCGCTGCTGCCGGGGTAGATCACGCCCAGGCGGGCTTTGAGCGACTGGGGTTTGCCGTCGAAGAGGGCAGAGTAGTAGACGGCGTTGCTCATCACCTTTTTCACGTAGTCGCGGGTTTCGTTGAAGGGGATGGTTTCGGCGTAGATGGCGCCTTCGAGCGGTTTCACGTCGCGCCAGCGGCGGGCGCGGCCGGGGCCGGCGTTGTAGGCGGCAGAGGCGAGCACCGGATGGTTGTCCAGCCCGTCGAGCACGATGCGCATGTAGTTGGTACCCAAGAGCACGTTGGTGTCGATGTCGTTGACCTGGCTGGGGCTGAAGCTGCGCAGGCCGATCTTGTTGGCGACCCAGCGGGCGGTGGCGGGCATGAGCTGCATGAGGCCCGAGGCGCCAACGCCGGAGCGGGCGTAGGTGATGAAGCGGCTTTCCTGCCGCATCAGGCCGTAGACCCAGGCGGGGTCGAGGGCCACGTCCCGCGCCTTGGGGTCCACGTAGTCCCGGTAGGGGGCGAGAAAGCGCAGGCTGAAGTCGTGTTCGCTCTGGGTGCGCTCGGCGCTGTTGATGGCGCGGTCCCAGATCTGGCTGCGGTGGGCGATGTGGGCGGCGGCCAGGAGCTGGCGGTCGTTCATGCTGCGCAGGGCCCAGTTCCATTCGCGCACGCCTTCGCTGCGCAGGCCGAGGCGGAACAGGGCCATGGCGCGGCGCATGCCCGGCAGGTTGCCGGTGGCAGCCAGTTCGGCGTCGGTGGTGGGGGCGGCGCGGGGGGGGACCTGCACCTGGCGCCCCAGCTCCTCGTCCGCCAGGTTGCCGTAGAAGTGGTGCTGACCGGCAATGCTCTGGAACAAGCGGGCGGCGTCTTCCTTGCGGCCCTGGGCCTGGTGGGCGCGGGCGAGCCAGTAGACCCAGGCGGGGTCCCGGGCCAGTTCGGGGGACATGGCGTCGAGGGCCTGGCGCACGCCGCGCCAGTCGCCAGCGCGCAGGGCGGCGCGCACCCGCCATTCCTGCTGCTCGGCGGGCATGGGGATGCGGCCGGCCAGCTTGTACCAGTCATTGGCGCGGGGGTGGTGGGCCATGGCGCCGGCCCAGCCGAGCTGGCCCAGCACGTAGAGGCGCTCGTCGGAGGAAAAGTGCTGGTCGAGCGCGTCAAAGCGGGCTGAGGCGGCGTGGATGTCGTTGCGGGCCAGCCGGGCCAGCGCCATCATGGCCAGTTCCGCCCCCATGCGGGTGGCGGAGAAGTTGGGCGGCAGGCGTTCCAGGTAACGGTCGGGGGCGGCAACGATGCGGTCCAGGGTAGCCGGGTCGGGGCTCTGGTTGGCGGGGAGGTAGGCGGCCAGGCTCTTGGCGGGGGCGATCTTCTTGGCTTCGATCAGGCGACGCAGCCGTTCCCAGATGTCCTGATCGGTGATGGTGCCGGCCGCCGCCAGCCAGTTGGTGAGCGCGGTGCAGCCCTCGGGCATGTTGTCATTGAGGCCGGCCCAGTAGGTGCGGGCCTCCCGGGCCACGTCGTCACCGCCCCTGCGCAGCCGGGCGAGGAAGCCGTAACATTGCAGCTCCGCGTCCGGGCTGGCCAGGCGGGGCACTTCCGCCTCGAAAAGCTCGAATTCCCGCCCCCGGCCCAGGCGGCGCAGCCAGTCGCTGCGCAGGCGCTCGGCCAGCACGGTGCCGGTCTGGCGCTGGAGGAAATCCTGCACCTCGGGCTGGACGGCCAGGGTGTTGTCCAGCCGCCGGCTGATGGACCAGAACTCCACGTAGGGGCCCAGCTCGTGGCTAAGCACCGTGTCGGATTCTGCCAGGGCGCGCAGCTTGGCCGTGTTATTGGCACGGAAGGCGTCCTGGGCGGCAAGAATTTCATCGTCCCCGGCGGCGAGCGCGGCACTGGCCAGGCACCCTGCCAGCAGCGCGATGCCCGCACGCCATAGGGTGCGAAAATGCACAATCATTGATATGACCTTTACCTATCAACCGGCTTCGAGGATAGCACATTGACCCCCGCGCCCAAGGCCGCAAACGCGACTGAACATGACTCCCGGCGCGCTCTGCGTGAAAAGCTCATCGTCGCCCGTCAGGCCGCTGCCGCCCCGCTGCGGGCGCAGTGGGAAGCCGCCATCCGGGAGCATCTGGCAAATCTGCTCGCAGCGCTGGCCCCGCAGGTGGTGGGCTGGTGCTGGCCTTTCCGCGGCGAGCCGGACCTGCGCCCGCTGCTAGCCAACTGGCTGGCCGGAAGCCCCCGGCACCGGGCGGTCCTGCCGGTGGTGGCGGGGGCGGGGCAGGCGCTCCAGTTCCGGCAATGGACGGCCACGACCCCGATGCGGGAGGACCGCTACGGCATCCCCACCCCCACCGAGGGTGCCCTGCTGCAGCCCGAAGTGCTGCTGATCCCGGTCAACGCCTTCGACGCAGCCGGCCACCGGCTGGGCTATGGCGCCGGCTATTTCGACCGCACCCTGGCGGCCCTCGCCCCGCGGCCGCTGGCGGTGGGCGTGGGCTTCGAGCTGGCCCGGGTGGCGGACCTGCGGCCGCAGGCCCACGACCAGCCGCTGGACTACGTGGCGACCGAGGCCGGCCTGTTCCGGCGACGGCAGGGGTGGCTGGCGCCGCTGCCCGAGGGCGACCGATTTCACGGATAATCCGGGGTCTTGCAACCTGCCGGAACGGTCATGAACTACTTCAAGCATCACGTATTTTTCTGCTGCAACCAGCGTGAAGCGGGCAAGGACTGCTGCAACAACCACGGCGCCACCGAGCTGCGCAACTACGCCAAGGACAAGGTGAAGGCCCTCAAGCTCAACGGCCCGGGCAAGGTACGCATCAACTCCGCCGGGTGCCTGGACCGCTGCGACAACGGTCCGGTGATGGTGGTGTACCCGGAAGGCGTCTGGTACACCTATGTGGACAAGGCCGACATCGACGAGATCGTGGAAGAGCACTTCCAGCACGGCCGCGTGGTGGAGCGGCTGAAGGTATGAGCCCAATGGCTGCGCACGCCGGGCGGGCCAGCTGCCCGGCCGGGGACGGGAGACGCTTGCCATGAGCCGCCCCGCGCCCGAACGATTCACCATCCCCGGGGGGGCCGGCAGCATCGAGGTGGCGGTGGACGCCCCCGCCGAGGTGAAGGGCCTGACGCTGATCGCCCACCCTCACCCGCTCTTTGGCGGGACCATGGACAACAAGGTGGCCCACACCCTGGCCCGCACCTTCCGCGACCTGGGCTATGCCGCGCTGCGCGCCAATTTCCGCGGCGTGGGCAAGACCAGCGGCACCCACGACCACGGCGGCGCCGAGACGGACGACATGCTGGAAGTGCTGGCCTACGGCCGCCAGCGCTTTGGCGATCTGCCGGTGGTGCTGGCGGGCTTTTCCTTTGGCGGCTTCGTGCAGACCCGCGTGGCCCGCCGGCTCGCCGAATCCGGCCGCCCGGCCCAGCGGGTGGTGCTGGTGGGTGCGGCCACGGGCACCGTGCCCGGCCTGCGCCAGTACGCCACCGAGCCGGTGCCGGCGGACTCCATCATCATCCACGGCGAACTGGACGAAACCGTACCCCTGGCCAATGTGCTCGACTGGGCCCGTCCCCAGGAGCTGCCCATCGTGCTGGTGCCGGGTGCGGACCATTTCTTCCACGGCCGCCTGCACCTGCTGCGGGACATCATCCAGCGGGCCTGGCGCCACTAGCGCAGCCAGCCCGGCGCCCCATGCCACTCAGCGTTTCCCACCTGCGCAAGCGCTACGGCGACCGGGATGTGGTCGCCGACGTTTCCTTCAGCCTGCAGCCGGGGGAGTGTTTCGCCCTGCTCGGACCCAACGGCGCCGGCAAGACCACCACCCTGCGCCTGGCCATGGGGCTGACCCGCCCCGATGGCGGCGAGATCCGGCTCAACGGCCACCCGGTGCCGGCCCAGGCCCTGGCCGCCCGCGCCGGGGTCGGCATCGTGCCGCAGATGGACAGCCTGGACCCGGACTTCACCGTGGCGGAAAACCTGCTGATCTACGGTCGCTACTTCGGGTTGAGGGATGGCGAGATCCGGTGCCGCATCCCCGCGCTGCTGGAATTCGCCGGGCTGGAAGGCCGCGCCGACACGCGCATCCAGGCCCTCTCCGGCGGCATGAAGCGGCGACTCAGCCTGGCCCGGGCACTGGTGAACGACCCGGCGCTGCTGGTGCTGGACGAGCCCACCACCGGGCTGGACCCGCAGGCCCGCCACCTGATCTGGGAACGGCTGAAAAAGCTCATCGCCCAAGGCAAAACGGTGTTGCTCACCACCCATTTCATGGACGAGGCGGAGCGCCTGGCCCACCGGCTGGCGGTGATGGATGCCGGCCGGCTGATCGCCCAGGGCAGCCCCCGGGAGATGATCGCCACCCACGTGGAACCCCAGGTGGTGGAGGTCTTCGGCGAATGGAACGGGGCCGGCGCGGGGGACTGGGCCCAGGCCCACGCCGGGGCCTTTGCCCGCCGCTTCGAGGTGAGCGGCGAGACGGCCTTCTGTTACCTGGCGGAGCCGGCGCCGCTGCTGGCGCACCTGCAGGCCCAGCCGGGGCTGCGCTACCTGCACCGGCCCGCCAATCTGGAGGATGTGTTTCTCAAGCTCACCGGACGGGAGCTGCGGGATTGAAGGCCACCACCCACACCTGGGCAGGCGGCTGGCTGGGCAGCGTCAGCACCGGGCTGGTGGCGGTGCTGGTGGGCTATACCAGTTCCGCCGCCATCGTCTTCCAGGCCGCGGCCGCCGCGGGCGCCACACCGGCGCAGATCGGTTCCTGGATGCTGGCCCTGGGCCTGGCCATGGGGGTGACCTGCATCGGGCTCTCGCTACGCTACCGGGCACCCATCCTCACCGCCTGGTCCACCCCCGGGGCGGCGCTGCTGGCCACCAGCCTGGCCGGGGTGCCCATGGCGGAGGCGGTGGGCGCCTTCCTGTTCTCCGGTTTGCTGATCTTCCTGTGCGGGGCGAGCGGGGTCTTCGAGCGGGCGCTGGGGCGCATCCCGCTGCCCATTGCCGCAGCCATGCTGGCGGGCGTGCTCGCCCGCTTTGGCATGGAGGTGTTCGTGGCCATGAAGAGCCAGCTGGTGCTGGCGCTGGCCATGTTCATTGCCTACCTGCTGTGCCGCCGGCTGTGGCCCCGCTACGCGGTGATCCTGGTGTTGCTGCTGGGCGTGGCCCTGGCCGGGGCGCTGGGCCTGCTGCGCTTCGAGGGGTTCGCGCTGGCGCTGGCGCGGCCGGAGTTCGTGATGCCCGCCTTCAACCCCGCCACCCTGATCGGCGTCGGCATTCCGCTCTTCGTGGTAACCATGGCCTCCCAGAACGTGCCGGGCGTGGCGGTGATCCGCGCCTCGGGCTACACGGTGCCGGTGTCGCCGCTCATCACCTGGACCGGCCTCACCACCCTGGTGGCAGCGCCCTTCGGCGGTTACGCGGTGAATCTGGCCGCCATCACCGCCGCCATCTGCATGGGCCGCGAAGCCCACGAGAACCCGGCGCTGCGCTACCGGGCCAGCGTGGCGGCGGGGGTGTTCTACGCCATCACCGGACTCTTCGGCGCCACGGTGGGCGCGCTGTTCGCCGCCTTCCCCCGGGAGTTGGTGGCCACCATCGCCGGGCTGGCCCTGTTCGGCACCATCGCCAGCGGCCTGAGCGTGGCCATGCAGGAGGAACGGCAGCGGGAGCCGGCGCTCATCACCTTTCTCGTTACCGCTTCCGGGCTCACCCTGTTCGGCATCGGCGCCGCCTTCTGGGGGCTGGTGGCCGGGGCCCTGGCCATGCTGATGCAAAACGGCTGGCGCCGCGCCGCGTGAGGAACGACCATGGCTTCTGACCTCCTTGCCCCGCCCCGACTCAGCCTGCGCACCCTGGCCGTGTGGCGGCGCAATTTCCTGGTGTGGCGCAAGCTGGCCATCCCCTCCCTGCTGGGCAACCTGGCCGATCCGCTGATCTACATGGTGGGCCTGGGCTACGGCCTGGGGCAACTGGTGCCGGAGGTGGCCGGCGGCCCGTACATCGCCTTCCTCGCCGCCGGCACGGTGAGCTACAGCACCATGAACTCCGCCACCTTCGAGGCGCTGTACTCGGGCTTTTCGCGCATGCACGTGCAAAAAACCTGGGAGGCGATCATGAATGCCCCCGTGTCGCTGGACGACATCGTGCTGGCGGAGATCCTCTGGGCCTGCACCAAGGCGCTGTTCTCCGGCACCGCCATCCTGCTGGTGGTGGGCGCCCTGGGCTACGCCGATCCGCTGCACGCCCTGTGGGCGCTGCCGGTGCTGGCGCTGACCGGACTCACCTTTGCCGCGCTGGGCATGGCGGTGACAGCAGTGTCCCCCAGCTACGATTTCTTCATGTACTACTTCACCCTGCTGCTCACGCCCATGGCGCTGGTCTCCGGGGTGTTCTTTCCCGCCGCCCAATTGCCCCCCGCGGTGGCTGCCGTGGCCGAGGTGCTGCCCCTGGCCCACGTGGTACAGCTCATCCGCCCGCTGCTGGCGGGGCAGTGGCCGGTGGACGTGCCCGCCCATGTGGCGGTGCTGCTGGCCTACGCCCTGCTCGGCTTCGTGTTGGCGGTGGTGCTGGCCCGCCGCCGCCTGCTGAAGTGAAGGACCCATCCGTGGACACCAGCCCCGCCTGCCTGATCGTGCTGTGCAACGCCCCCGACCAGCCCACTGCCCTGCGCCTGGCGCAGGCGGTGGTGGCGCAGCAGCTCGCTGCCTGCGTCAACATCCTCGCCCCCTGCCGCTCCGTCTACCGCTGGCAGGGCGTGGTGGAGGAGGCGGAGGAAGTGCCGCTGCTGATCAAGACCACCCAGGCCCGTTACCCGGCGCTGCAGGCCGCCCTGCGCGCCGCCCACCCCTACGAACTTCCGGAGATCGTGGCGGTCCCAGTGGTGGCCGGCCTGCCGGACTACCTGACCTGGGTGGAAGCGCAAACCCGCCCCGCCAACCCCGACCTCACCGCCTGCTGATCCACCCTCCATGCGCCCGCTCATGTCTCCCCCGCTCACCCTCGTCCGCCGCCTGTGGTGGCTCCTGCTCCTCGCCCTTGCGCTGCCCGCCTGGAGCGCCGGCGCCGATGACCTGCTGGAGCCGGAAAAGGCCTTCCGCTTCTCCGCCCGGCTGGTGGACGCCCACACCGTGGAGGTGCGTTACCGCATCGCCGACGGCTATTACCTGTACCGGGACAAATTCCAGTTCGCCGCCGAGCCGGCCAGCGCCAAGCTTGGGCCGGCGGCCATCCCGCCGGGCAAGATGAAGGACGACCCGGGCTTCGGCCAGGTGGAAACCCACCGGGGCGAACTGCTCATCACCCTTCCGGTGGAAGACGCCGCCAGCGGCCTCACCCTCAAGGCCACCTCCCAGGGCTGCGCCGACATTGGCGTGTGCTACCCGCCGCTCACCCAGACCGCGGCGCTGAGCCTCGCTGCCGCCAGCACCCCCGCCCCGGCGGCCTCCTGGCTGGACAAGGCCCGTGGCAGCGCCCCCGGGGCGGACGCCCCCTCGACGCCGGCACCGGCGCCCGCCGGGGAGGGCGACGAGGCGGGGCAGATCGCCCGCCTGCTCCAAGACGCCAGCTTCGGCCTGGTGGTGGCCAGCTTCTTCGGCTTCGGCCTGCTGCTGGCGGGCACGCCCTGCGTCTTCCCGATGATCCCCATCCTCTCCGGCATCATCGTCGGCCACGGCCAGCACATCAGCCGCGGGCGGGCGCTGGGGCTCTCCCTGGCCTACGTGCTGGGCATGGCCATCACCTATGCAGCGGCCGGGGTGGCGGCGGGGCTCTCGGGCACGCTGCTTTCCGCCGCCCTGCAAAACCCCTGGGTACTGGGTGGCTTCGCGCTGGTGTTCGTGGTGCTGGCCTGCTCCATGTTCGGCTTTTACGAACTGCAACTGCCCACCGCCTGGCAAAGCAAGCTGTCGGAAACCTCCAGCCACCAGCGGGGTGGCTCGCTGGCGGGCGTGGTGGCCATGGGTGCGCTGTCGGCGCTGATCGTCGGCCCCTGCGTGGCCGCGCCGCTGGCCGGCGCGCTGCTCTACATCGCCCAGACCGGCAACGCCTGGCTGGGGGGGGCGGCCCTGTTCGCCCTGGCCCTGGGCATGGGCGCACCCCTGGTGGTGGTGGGCGTGGCGGCCCGGCACTGGCTGCCCAAGGCCGGGCCGTGGATGGAGGCAGTCAAGAAAGGCTTCGGGGTCATCCTGCTCGGGGTGGCCGTGTGGCTGGTCTCGCCGGTGCTGCCGCCGGCCCTGCCCATGGCTGCCTGGGCCGCGCTGCTGATCGTAAGCGCCATCTACCTGCACGCGCTGGACCCGCTGCCGCCCCACGCCCGGGGCTGGCACCGCTTCTGGAAAGGCATCGGCGTCATCGCCCTGGTGCTGGGGGCTTCGCTCCTCGTCGGGGTGCTCTCCGGGAGCCGGGATCCGCTCCAGCCGCTGGCGGGCCTGCGCAGCGCCGCCGCCCCCCTGGAAGCCGCCCCGCGCTTCGAGCGGGTGGCGAGCGTGGCCGCCCTGGAGGCCCGCCTCAAGAGCGCCGGCCGCCCGGTGATGCTGGATTTCTACGCGGACTGGTGCGTGAGCTGCAAGGAAATGGAACGTTTCACGTTTTCCGACGCCAAAGTTCAGGCCCGCATGAGCCAAATGCTGCTGCTGCAGGCGGATGTGACCGCCAATAGCGAAGCGGACCGCGCACTGCTTGCCCGCTTCAAGCTCTTTGGTCCGCCGGGCATCGTCTTCTTCGACCCCGCCGGTCAGGAGATCGCCGGCCTGCGGGTGGTGGGCTACCAGCCGCCCGAGAAATTCCTGCTCGCCCTGGAGCGAGCCTTGACCCCATAAGTTCGCAGAGGCTTCGGCGCCCTGCGACCGGAGCCCTATGTCCGCACCCCCACGTACCCTGCAGTCCCGCTTCCCGCGCGCCGCGCTGGCGGCCATCAGCCTCACCCTGGGCGCCTGCGCCAGCCTCCCCGAGCCGGGGCCCGAACCCGGCCCCCGCCCGCGGGAGGATCACATCTCCGTGCGCCTCACCGCCGCCGACGATGCCGCCCGCGCCTTGGGGCTGGCCGGCGCCCGGCTGGTGGATTACACCAGCGGCCGGGGGCGCTTTGTCGCCATCATCGGCGGTGAGCACTTCAAGGGCCAGGCGGCCCGCGCCGAAATCGGCCGCCAAGGCATCGCTATCGCCAGCGGCGGCCGGGGCAACCGGCTGGAGTGCCACTACGTGCTGGCCGAGCCCGCCAAAGGCGCGGGCACCTGCGAACACTCGGCGGGGGGAAAGTTCGAGATGGAGTTCGGGCGATAGCGCCCCTGCCCACGGGGCTTCACTCCGCAATAAGCGCTCCGCCGGCGCTCCCGGGCTCACGCCGCCGAGGGACGCCGCAGCCGGTTCGCCAGGGCACGCAGCAGTGCCATGGCCCGCGGCCCGGCCGCCACCCCCTGCTCGGGCAGCAGGCACCCCACGGCCCCGCCCCGGGGGGCGACAAGCCGCACCAGCCCACCCCGGGACAGCACGCAGGCCTCACCTTCCGCCAGCCGGACAGGCCGCTCGAACGCCGTATCGGCCAGCCATTGCCGGGGCAGGCGCAGTTCCACCGCCCCGCGCCGGGCAATCAGCAACGCGCCGGCGGGCAGGTGCTCCCACTGCTCAACGCCAGCGGCCAGGGAGATTTCCGTCGTCCTGCCTGTCTGACCCATGATGTGCTCCGCTCGGGATAGGGCCTCCAGCTTAGGAAAACCCGCCATCCGCCGGCAGACACAGCCCCGTGCCTTCTGTATCGCAGCAGAGGGCCGTGGCGCCATCTGTTATGGTCCGTGCTCACGCCATCTGTCACTGTCGCATCGACGCCGCAGCCCGCAAGATCCCCCCATGGACGCCCCCATCCCTCTTCCCGCCGACGCCAGCCCGCTGTACCTGCGGCTCGCGGCGCACTACCGCCGGGCAATCCAGTCCGGCCAGTTGCCGCCCGGGCAGCGGATGCCCTCGGTGCGGGCCCTGACGCGCCAGCACGGGGTCAGCCTCGCCACGGCCGTGCAGGCCTGCCACCGGCTGGAGGATGAGGGCTGGCTGGTGGCGCGGCCCCGCTCCGGCTATTTCGTGCAGCAGCCGGTGCGCGCGCGCATGCTCCCGGCCAGCGAGCCGGATGCCCTCCACGCGCCGGACCCGGCCCAGTACCTGGGCATTCACGACCGGGTCTCCGATTACCTGGCCCGCTGCCAGCGCCACCCGGTGCGGGTGAATCTGGCCCAGGCGGTGGCCGCGCCCGGAGCCTATCCCGCCGAGGGGCTGAAGCATGCGGCACAGCGGGCCCTGCGCCTGCACCCCGATTTGCTGGTGCGCCCGGCGCCGGTGCAGGGGGAACCGGGCTTCCGGCACCTGCTCGCCCGGCGGGCGCTGGCCATGGGACTGGCGGCCTCGGCCGAGGACATCCTGGTGGTGCACGGCAATACCGAAGCGCTCACTCTCGCCCTGAGGGCCGTGGCCGGACCGGGCGACACGGTGGCGGTGGAATCGCCCACCTATTACGGACTGCTGCAGGTGCTGGAAAGCCTCGGCATGAAAGCGCTGGAAATCCCCACCAGCCCCCACACCGGGCTATCGCCCGAGGCGCTGGAACTGGCCCTGCGAACCCAGCCGGGCCTGCGCGCCCTGGTGGTGATGCCCAACCTGCAGAACCCGCTGGGCTGCTCCATGCCCGCGGCGCACAAGGCGCGGCTGGTCGAGCAGTGCCAGCAGGCCGGCATCGCCCTGATCGAAGACGACACCTACGGCCCGCTCGCCGACACCCCCGCGCCACCCGCCAAGGCCTGGGACACGGAGGGATGGGTGATCTATTGCGCCTCGCTCAGCAAGGCGCTGGCGCCGGGGATGCGCCTGGGCTGGATGATGGGCGGGCGCTGGCACGCCCGGCTGTGCATGCTGAAGTACGCCCAGAGCCATCCCAACGAAACCCTGGGGCAGATGGCAGCGGCGGCGTTCATGGGCGCCGGTGCCCACGAACGCCAGATGGGCCGCCTGCGCGGCCTGCTGCGCCAGCAGCGGGAACGCATGGCCGACAGCGTGGCGCAACACTTCCCCGCGGGCACCCGCCTGACGGTGCCGGAAGGCGGGCTGCTGCTGTGGGTGGAACTCCCCCCCGCCCTCAGCGGCCAGGCGCTGTTCGAAGCCGCCCTGCGGGAAGGCATCCGCATCGCCCCCGGCCATCTGTTCACCAACAGCCACCGGTACGACCATGCCCTGCGCCTGAGCTGCGGCCACCCCCACACCCCCGAGGTGGAAGCCGCGCTGCACACCCTGGGCCGGCTGGCCGCCCGCTGAAAGGCCCGCCACGGCGCGGCCACCATTCGGCCGCGGGCCCCACCGCCGGATCGCCTAGCGGCCCGTGCCGTCGAAGGTGTAACTCAGGCCCACCAGCACGCTACGGGGCGCACCTGCGGTGTATTGGTTCATGGTGTTGGGGTTGTAGGCGCCGACGCCAGAGTAGGCACTGGAAGCGGAATCCGCGTAACGCGCGTCCGTCAGGTTGCGGCCCTGGAGCCAGGCTTCCCACCCGGGCGCAAAGGCATAGGTTGCGCGCAGGTTCCACAGCCGGTGGCCGGCATAGCGGACGGTGTTGGCGTTGTTCATCCAGTAGCCAGCCTGCTGCACGTATTCCAACGCCACCCGCACGCCCTGCAAGGGCTTCAGACCCACCTCGGCGGACGTGAAATGGCGGGGTGCGCCGGGCATGGTTTTGCCGTTGAAGTCCTGGGTGGAGGAGGTGGCGTACTCGACGAAGCGGTGGTTGGCGAGGGTGGTGCCGAGGCGGAAATCGGCCATGCCCAGGTCGCCGCTGACACCCAGTTCCAGCCCGGTGCTGCGGGTGCGCCCGGCATTGCGGGATTCGGACACGCCGGGAGCCAGGGTGTAGCTGAGGATGGTGTCGCGGCCATCCAGCCGATAGGCCACCGTCTCCAGCCGCAACTTGCCGTCCAGGAAGGCGGCCCGGTAGCCCAGCTCGTAGCTGTTGTAGACCGAGGGTTTGAGGTCCGGGACCGCGTATTTGCCGTAGAGCGAACCGACTTCGGGCGGGGTGAAGCCCTGGCTGAAGTTGCCGAAGATCCCGCTGGCCGGCGTCAGCGCATAGGTGGCGCCCACCTTGGGGCTGAACCGGGAAAAGCGCTTCTTCTGGTCCGGCGCACCATAGTTGGCGCCCGCGGTCAGGTTGTTGTGATAGTCGTACTCGATGGCGTCGAAGCGGCCGCCCACCACGGCCCGCAGCCTGGGGACGGGGCTGAACTCGTACTGGGCGAACAGGGCCGTATTGACGATGTCGGTGGTGTAGTCGCGCACCCCCGTGGGGTTGGCGGTGTTGTTGAGGGTATAGCTCAGGTGGCGACCGGTGACCGGGTCGCGGACGATGCTGAGGTTGTTGCTCCAGTAGGGGTTCTTGCTGAAGTCCAGATACACGCCGCCCACCAGCCGCCCGTTGAGCGCCGCGAAGAGCTGCTCGTGCTTCACGTCCAGCCCCACCGATTCCACGTGGTTGTTGTTGATGGTGCCGGCGCGCACGGCGGCGGCGCTGCCGGAGATGGTGTAGCTGGGAATCTGCCCGTGGTCATTGCGGCGCAGGAAGAGGGTGGCCGTGGTGAGCCCGTTCGCCACCGTTTCGCCTTCCCAGGCCAGATTCATCCGGGTGGTCTTGTCCTTGCGGTAGGTGAAGGTGTTGAGGCTCTTGCCCGGATCGTTGCGATAGTCGTCCTCGAAGAGACTGCCGGGCATGGCGGAATCCAGATCGCTGTGGGTGAGCGTGGCCACCACGCGGGAGCCGCCGGCAAGTGCCAGATCCCCGCGCAGGGTGAAGCTGTCCTTGTCGCCGTAGCTGTAGGTCTGCCAGTTATCCCGATCCCGGCGCGAGGAGTAATGGGCAAAGCGCAAGCCCAGGTCCCCCCAGGTGTTGCTGGCCGCGGTGTCGACGCGGCGGAAACCATTCACGGCGTCCTGCCGGTAGCCGATGCTGGCGTAAGGCGTGGGGGAAGGGCGCGCGGTCAGGAAGTTCACCGCCCCGCCCACCGCGTTGCTGCCGTACAGGGACGAGGCTGCGCCCTTCACCACCTCCACCCGCTCCACGCCGGCCATGTTCATCTCGTTCAGCGAGTTGTGGTTGAACACCCCCAGCGGCCGGATGGGAATGCCGTCTTCCAGGTACTGGTACATCGCGTTGGTGCTGTTGGGCTGACGGATGCCCATGCTGTGCTGCTCGTTGCCCAGATCGTTCCAGCTCACGCCGGGAATGCGGTTGAGCACATCCCCCATGCTCTTGGGCTTGTCCCGGCGCAATGCGTCCGCCTTGACCACGCCGATGGAAACGGGCGTCTCCAGCAGGGGCGTAGCCGCCCGCGACCCCGACACCACCACCTCCGAAAGCGTCGCCGCATCCTGGGCGCCCGCCATCTGCGCCAGCGCCAACGCCACCCCGGCCACCACCGGCCGCAACCTGATTCCCCTGTCCATCGCCCAACCCCTCCCAGGATTATTGTCAGGCGGGCATCACCCGAGGCGCGCCCGCAAATGGGGCGAATGGTAGGAGCAGCGTGGCGGCGGAGCGATGCGGCATATTGTCGCGGGGGGCGACGCCGGGAACCTACCCGGCAGGTGCCAGCGGCAACACAACCCGCACCGCCAGCCCGCCGCCGGGCGCGTCTTCCAGGCTGACGCGCCCGCCATGGGCGCGGGCGATGCGCTCGACGATGGCCAGGCCCAGGCCGCAGCAGCCGCTGCCTGCGCGGGCGGCGTCCAGGCGGGTGAAGGGTTGCAGGGCTTGTTCGCGCCGCTCCGGGGGAATCCCGGGACCGAAGTCGCGCACGGCCAGCGTGGCCTCCCGGTCATCCGCCCCAACGGATAACTCGACCCGGCCCGGGGCATAGCGGCGGGCATTTTCCATGAGGTTGTCGAGCAGCCGGGCGAGGGCTTCGCGGCTGGCGAGCACCGTCGCCGGGGACACCGCGGCAAGGTGTGCGTCCACGCCCAGTTGCCGGTAGCGGGCGACGCATTCTTCCACCAACCCATCCAGGGCCAGCGCCTCCCGATCGGCCACGGCCACGCCTGCCCCCCGCAGATAGGCGACAAACTGGGCGGCGATGCGCTCGATGTCTTCCGCGTCGCGGGCGATGCCGGCGCGGGCTTCGGCGTCGTCCAGCAGGGCCAGCCGCAGTTTGAGGCGGGCAAGGGGGCCTCGCAGATCGTGGGGCAGGCCGGCGAGCATGACCCGCTGCTCGGCCTCGGCGTTCTCCAGCTCGGCCAGCATGGCGTTGAAACGCTCAGCCAGGGTGCGCACCTCGGTCGGGCCGTTGGGTTGCACCGGATGCGGCCGGCCAGCCCCCAGCGCTCCCGTGGCCGCGGTCAAGGCACGCAAGGGCCGGGCGATGTTGGCGACAAAAGCGGCGGAGAGGCCCAGGATCACGCCGATGGCGGCGGCCACCGCGCCGATGAGCGCCCAGGGCAGGGGTGGATCAAGCCGACGGCGGGGACTGGCAAACCACCAGCGCTCGCCCGCGGCGGGAAAGCTGATCCACAGGCTGGCGGGCTCGCGGCTGGCACGCACCTCGACGGCTTCGCCCAGCAGCTCGCTCAGGCGTTCAGCCATGTCGCCGGGCAAAGGAGGCCCGGGCTCCGCCACCGCCACAAGGGGGAATACCCGCTGCCCGGGCCGGGCCGGATCGGCGAAGCGGGCGCGCCCTTCCGGGGGCATGGCCTCGAGGGCGGCGGCCACGGTGCGCACGGCGTCGGCCAGGCGATGGGCGTGCTGCTCATGCAGGAGCCCGCGCCGGAAGAAATCGGCCGCCCAGAAAGTGAGGCCCTCGGAGAGCAGCACGGCGGCGAACACCAGCAGCAGGGTGCGCCCGGTCAACGTCCGTGGCAGCAGTTTCACGGGTTGCTCCGGGGGGTGCCATCGGGCACGAACACGTAGCCCACGCCCCACACGGTCTGAATGTAGCGGGGCCGGGCGGGGTCGGCCTCGATCAGGCGGCGCAGGCGGTGCACCTGCACGTCCACGGCACGGTCGAAGTTTTCCGCCTCGTCGCCCTTGGTCATTTCCAGCAGGCGCTCCCGCTTCATGGGTTTGTGGGCATGGGCAACCAGCACGTTGAGCAGCGCGAATTCGCCGCTGGTAAGGGGCAGCACTTCATCCGCCCGGCTGAGCTGGCGGGTGGCCCGGTCAAAAGTGAAATCACCAAAGCGGTAGACCTCGGCACCGGGATCGGGTGCGCCCGCCGGACGCCCGCCGTGGCGGCGCAGTACCGCTTCGATGCGGGCGGTGAGTTCCCGGGGATCGAAAGGCTTGCCCACGTAGTCGTCGGCCCCCATCTCCAGGCCGACGATGCGGTCCACGGTTTCATCCCGCGCGGTCAGCATGATCACCGGTACCTGCTCGCCCTTCGTACGCAGGCGGCGGCAGGCGGCCAAGCCGTCTTCGCCGGGCATCATCAGGTCCAGCACCACCAGGTGGGGCTGGTAACGGGCCAGGTAGGCGTCGAGCTGGCGGGTATCTGGCAGCAGCAGGGCGTCGTAGCCCTGGCGGGTGAGGTAGGCGGACAGGAGCTGCCGCAATTCGGCGTCGTCATCCACCACCAGAATCTTCTTGCGCATGTGAGGCGGGCCGCGGGGTCGATGCCCGGATTCTAGGCGCGCCCCGCCACGGGGCCGAAATTCTGAAACATCTTGAAACGCTTCCACCCAAAGTTGAAAAGCATTCCCCGGGACACTCCGGGAGAATGCACTCCAACGACGGCGCCACCCGGCCCCGCGAGAGACAACAGGAGCACAGCACAATGAAAAATACCCACAAGACCATCAAGTACTACAGCCGCAGTTTTCTGGCCATCTCCGCCATTGCGCTGGGCCTGAGCGCGGGTGGCAACGCCCTGGCCGCGCCCGATGGCCGGCCTCTGCCCGGCGAAGGTCCGGCGGCGGCCCGGCTGGAAAAGCTGCACACCGAACTGAAACTGAACGCCGAGCAGGATGCGCTGTGGAAAAAAGCGAGCGCTGCGATGGAGGAATCCTGGAAGAACCAGCGCGCCCGCCACCAGTCGCTACGCGAACAGGCGCAGAAGACCTTGGCGGCCCCCAGCCCGGACCTGCGCGCGCTGGCCGCTGAGCAGGACAAGATCCATGCCGCCGCCGA
This sequence comes from Rhodocyclaceae bacterium, assembly GCA_036824045.1. GTDB lineage: Bacteria > Pseudomonadota > Gammaproteobacteria > Burkholderiales > Rhodocyclaceae > DAITAZ01. Next base: position 45,182 of record DAITAZ010000022.1, on the reverse strand, counting down.
GGCGGACCGCAAAGTCGTGCGCGACCAGTGGCTGGCCTTGTACGACAAGCTGGACGCCGGCCAGAAGAGCACGGCGGCCAAGTTCCTGGCGCAGCGGCTGGAGCGTGGCCACGGCCATCACCGGCATCACCGGGGCGGCGCCCAGGACAAACCCGCCGCCTGAGCGCAGTAACGGTTCATCGTTTCCCTTCCCCTGGCAAGACCGCGGACTCACCTCCCTGTCCGCTTTCCGTGGCCCGGTCCCCCCCGGCCGGGTCACGGGCTTCTTTTTCGCCGGTTCTGCCGCCCTCGGCGCTTTCCCGTAGAATTCCGGCTTTCCCCGAATACCGCTCTTTATCATGTTCTCTGGCATTGTTGCCTGCACCGGCAGGATCAACCGGATCACTCCGCTGGAAGGCGGGGTACGCCTCACCGTGGATGTGGGCGCACTCGATCTATCCGACGTTGCCATCGGCGACTCCATCGCCAACAGCGGCGTCTGTCTCACCGTCATCGAGAAAGCCGGCAACACCGTCTGCTTCGACGTTTCCGCTGAAACCTTGCGCTGCACGGTCGGCCTCGACCAGGAAGGGACCGAGGTCAACCTGGAAAAGGCCCTGTGCCTGGCCGACCGCCTGGGCGGGCATCTGGTCACCGGCCATGTGGATGGCGTGGGCGAGGTGGTGAGCTTTGAGCCGGTGGACGAGAGCCACGAACTGATCATCCGCGCCCCGGGCGATCTGCCCCGTTACATTGCCCGCAAGGGCTCGGTGACGATCAATGGCGTCAGCCTCACGGTCAACCGGGTGGAAGGCGCCGAGTTCTCGATCAACCTGATCCCGCACACCGTGGCGGTGACCAACCTCAAGCACCTCAAGGCCGGCAGCCGTGTCAATCTGGAGATCGACCTGATCGCCCGCTACGTGGAACGCATGCTGGCCTGGGATGTGGAGGCAGCAAAATGACGGCGCTCTCCGCAATCGAGGACATCATCGCCGACATCCGCGCCGGCAAGATGGTCGTGCTGGTGGACGAGGAGGATCGGGAGAACGAGGGCGACCTCGTGCTGGCCGCCGAGCACGTCACGCCGGAAACCATCAATTTCATGGCCAAACATGGTCGCGGGCTGATTTGCCTGACCCTGACCGAGGAACGTTGCGCCCAGCTCGGGCTGGCGCTCATGGTGCGGGACAACAAAAGCCCCCACGGCACCGCGTTCACCGTCTCCATCGAGGCGGCGGAGGGCGTCACCACCGGCATTTCCGCCCAGGACCGGGCGCGCACGGTGCGCGCCGCCGTGGCCCGCCACGCCAAGCCCACCGACATCGTGCAGCCCGGGCACATCTTCCCCCTCATGGCGCAGAAGGGCGGGGTGCTGGTGCGGGCGGGCCATACCGAAGCCGGCTGCGACCTGGCAGACCTGGCCGGGCTGGAGCCCGCCGCGGTGATCTGCGAGATCCTCAAGGATGACGGCACGATGGCCCGGCTGCCTGACCTGGTGGAATTCGCCCGAGAGCACAACCTGAAGATTGGCGCCATCCGCGACCTGATCCACTACCGCGCCGCCTCGGAAAGCCTGGTGGAGCGGGTGCTCGAAAAGACGGCCCGGACGGTGTACGGCGACTTCAAGCTCCACGCCTTCCGGGATATCACCACCAGCGAGGTGCATCTGGCGCTGACCCTGGGCGAGATCCGCCCCGAAGAAGAAACCCTGGTGCGGGTCCACGAGCCGGCCTCGGTCCTGGATTTCCTCGACCTGGACAACGGCTCCCGCTCCTTTGGCATCGACCGGGCCATGCGCCACATTGCCAGCCACGGCAAGGGGGTGGTGGTACTGATGCGGCGGGAGGAATCCAGCGCGGACGTGCTCGCCGCCCTGCGCGGCGGGCGCAGCGCCCGCAAGTCCGCCGCCAAGTGGGACCCGCGTTCCTACGGCGTGGGCGCACAGATCCTGCGCGACCTCAACGTGGGCAAGATGCGCATCCTCGGCACCGCCACCAAGATCCCCAGCATGGGTGGCTTCGACCTGGAAGTCCTGGGCTTCCTCTCGCCCGAACACAGCAACTGAGCACACCATGGCACGCTACGACAACATCTACGAATACGAACCCAACCTCAACGGCAGCGGGCTGCGCATCGGCATCGTCATGGCCCGCTTCAACCAGGACGTGGGCGAAGGACTGCTCGCGGGCTGCACCGCCGAGCTTTTCAAGCTCGGCGTCAAGGCCGAGGACATCCGTCTGGCCACCGTACCCGGCGCCTTGGAGCTTCCCTTGGTGCTCAAGACCTGGGGAGCGAGCGGCAACTTCGACGCCCTGGTGGCACTGGGCGCCGTGATCCGGGGCGAGACCTACCACTTTGAAGTGGTATCCAACGAGTCCGCCCGGGGCATCACCGACGTGCAGCTGGCCACCGGGGTCCCCATCGCCAACGGCGTGCTCACCACCGAAGACGACGACCAGGCGCTTGTGCGCATGCGCGTCAAAGGCGCCGACTGCGCCTGCGCCGCGGTGGAAATGGCCAATCTCCTCCGGGTATCGCGCTGATGAAGCCTAAATCCTCACGCCGCCGCGCCCGGGAATTCGCCCTGCAGGGGCTCTACCAATGGCAAGTGGCCGGCCACGACTGGCCTGCCATCGAAGCCCACACGGCTGACGAAGGCGAATTCAGCAAGTGCGACCGCCAGATGTTCCGCGCCCTGCTGCGGGGTTGCATCGACCAGGCCGAACAGGTGAACGCCGACCTGGCCCAACACCTGGACCGGCCTATCGAGGAGCTTTCGCCCATCGAGCGCTCGATCCTGATGATCGCCGCCTTCGAGTTCCGCCAGCACCCGGAGACCCCTTACCGGGTAGTGATCAATGAGGCCATCGAACTGGCCAAGGAATTCGGCGGCACCGACGGTCACAAGTACGTCAACGGCGTACTCGACAAGCTGGCCGCCGATTTGCGCGCGGTAGAAGTCGGCGCCGCCCGCAGTCCGCGCTGAGGCGGCAGCCAACCGGCGGCCCATGGCCTCGGAATTCGACCTGATCCGCCGGTACTTCACCCGCCCGGCGCGGCACACGGTGCTGGGCGTGGGTGACGACTGCGCCATCTTCCGCCCCAGCCCGGGGGCGGAACTGCTGGTTTCCACCGATACCCTCGTCTCCGGCACCCACTTCTACCCCGATGCCGACCCCGCCGACCTGGGCTGGAAAGCCCTGGCGGTGAACGTGTCGGACATTGCCGCCATGGGGGGAGAACCCCGCTGGGCCCTGCTCGCCGCCAGCCTGCCAGCGCCGGAGGAAGCCTGGATCGCCGCCTTTGCCCAGGGGTTTTTCGCCTGCGCGGAAGCCTTCGGCATCGATGTGATCGGCGGCGACACCACCCGCGGCGCTCTCAGCCTCACCCCCACCATCCTGGGTGAAGTGCCCGCCGGCCAAGCCATCCGGCGAGATGGCGCCCGCACGGGAAACGATATCTGGATCTCCGGCGAACCCGGCTGGGCGGCGCTGGGCCTCGCCCACCTGCAAGGCCGGATCAGCCTCGAGCCGGCGGCCGCAGGCAAAGCGCTGGCCGCCCTGCACCGTCCGCAGCCACGGGTGGCGCTGGGGCAGGCATTGCGCGGCATAGCCACCGCCATGCTGGATGTTTCGGACGGACTGGCGGGGGATCTTGGCCACATTCTCGAACGCTCTGGCGTGGGCGCATGCCTCGACGCCGCATCGCTGCCACTCCCGAGCGCCGGACCAATCAGCCCCGAACAGGCCCGCCACGCCGTGCTCCATGGCGGCGACGATTACGAACTGCTGTTTTGCGCCCCGCAATCCGCCCGCGCGCAACTGGCCGCCCTGGCGGACACACTGAACCTGCCCCTGCACCCCATCGGGCGCATCGAGGTGGAGCGCGGCCTGCGCCTGCGTGAAGTGGATGGCCGCGTGCTAACCTTGGCTGCACGCGGTTACGACCATTTCGGTGCCTGACCTGGACACGCTCCCATGAGGCCCACCTTTCGCTTCCTGCTCCATCATCCCGCCCACCTGCTCGCATGCGGGCTGGGGAGCGGACTCTCGCCCTGGGCGCCGGGCACGGCCGGCACGCTCGCTGCCTGGGCAATATATCCGTTGCTGCGGGCACCCCTGTCCGACACCGCCTTTGGTTTGCTGCTGCTGGCCTGCTTCGTGGTGGGCATTCTGGCCATCCAGCGCACTGGCCAGGCGCTGGGGGAGGTGGACCACGGCGCCATCGTCTGGGACGAAATGGTGCCCTTCTGGTTCGTGCTCTGGCTCACCCCGCCCGGGCTGGCCTGGCAAGTACTGGCATTCGCCCTGTTCCGCCTGTTCGACATCACCAAACCGCATCCGGCGAAATGGGTGGATGAACACATGAAAACCGGCCTGGGCGTGATGCTGGACGACACCATCGCCGCCGGCTATACCCTGTTCTGCCTGGCTGCGGCCCACCATGTTCTGGGTTAGGGTTGCGGCATGAGCCAAGCCGACCTCGAATCCCTCGCTGCCGAATTGGGCACAGCCCTTCTTGCCAGCCGGCTGCGCCTGGCAAGCGCCGAATCCTGTACCGGCGGCTGGGTCGGGCAGGTCCTCACCGCGATTGCCGGCAGTTCCGCCTGGTTCGAGCGGGGCTTCATCACCTATTCCAACGAATCCAAGCAGGAACTGCTGGGCGTTTCCGCCGCCACCCTCGCCCACCATGGAGCGGTGAGCGAGGCCACAGCGCGGGAGATGGCAGTTGGCGCCCTGGCCCACAGCCGGGCCGACTTCGCCCTGGCGATCACCGGCATTGCCGGCCCCACCGGCGGTACTCCTGCCAAGCCCGTGGGCACCGTCTGCTTCGGCTGGTGCCTGCGGGGCGAGCCGCCCTCGGCCGAGACACAACACTTCACTGGCGACCGCGCTGCGATTCGACGCGCCGCGGTGGAACATGCACTCCTAGGCGCGCTAAGCCATGCCCGGAGTGCATCGGCCTAGCGCAAGAACTGTGCCATAATCCTTCATTCCCGATCTAAGGACACACCGGATGGACGAGAACAAAACCAAGGCGCTGGCCGCCGCGCTGGCGCAAATCGAAAAGCAGTTCGGCAAGGGTTCGATCATGCGGATGGGCGACGGCGAAGTGGAGAAGGACATCCTCGCCGTGTCCACCGGCTCGCTGGGCCTGGACATCGCCCTGGGGATCGGCGGACTCCCCCGCGGCCGGGTGGTGGAAATCTACGGCCCGGAATCTTCCGGCAAGACCACCCTGACCCTGCAGGTGATTGCCGAGATGCAAAAGCTGGGGGGCACCGCGGCCTTCATCGATGCTGAACATGCGCTGGATGTGTCCTATGCCCAGAAGCTCGGGGTGAATGTGGGCGAACTGCTCATCTCGCAGCCCGACACGGGGGAGCAGGCGCTCGAAATCGCCGATATGCTGGTGCGTTCGGGCGGCGTGGACATCGTCGTCATCGACTCGGTGGCGGCGCTGACCCCCAAGGCCGAGATTGAAGGCGAAATGGGTGATCAGCTTCCCGGCCTGCAAGCCCGGTTGATGAGCCAGGCGCTGCGCAAGCTCACCGCCAACATCAAGCGCACCAACACGCTGGTCATCTTCATCAACCAGATCCGGATGAAGATCGGCGTGATGTTCGGCAACCCGGAAACGACCACCGGCGGCAACGCACTCAAGTTCTACGCTTCCGTCCGGCTCGACATCCGGCGCACCGGCACCATCAAGAAGAGCGACGAGGTGGTGGGTTCGGAGACCCGGGTCAAGGTGGTCAAGAACAAGGTTTCACCACCGTTCCGCGAAGCCAACTTCGACATCCTCTACGGCGAGGGAATCTCCCGCGAGGGTGAGATCATCGAGTTGGGCGTCATCCACAAGATCGTGGAAAAGTCAGGTGCCTGGTATTCCTACAACGGCGACCGGATCGGACAAGGGAAGGACAACGTGCGCGAGTTCCTGCGCTCGCATCCGGACATGGCCCGCGACATCGAAAACCGCATCCGGGCCGCAGTGAACCTGCCGGCGCTGCCGGAGGCGGCCCCGGCCGCCTGAAGCCTGCATGAGCAGCGGACTGCGCCAGCGAGCCCTGCGTGCGCTGGCGCAGCGCGACCATAGCCGGAGCGAACTCGCGCGCAAGCTTGAAGGCCACGGCACGGATGAGGAAATCGCCTCCCTGCTGGCCGACCTGGAGCGCCAGGGCCTGCTTTCCGACGTGCGATTCGCCGAATCCTTCGTCGCCAGCCGGGCACGGCGCTTTGGCAGCGCCCGGCTCCGATTCGATCTGCGTCGCAAAGGGGTGGACGAATCGCTGATCGAGCAGACAACCCGTTTCGATCGGGAGTCTGAGATGACCCGTGCCCGGGAAGTCTGGCTGCGCAAGTTTGCCCAGGTCCCCGGCGATCCACGGGAGTATGGGCGGCAAGCCCGCTTTCTGCAGAACCGGGGTTTTTCAGCCGATATCATCAACAGGCTGCTGCGCGGGAGGGAAGAATGAGCCCCCCGGGCCGGCCGACAGAAGGAGGCGGGCAGCCTCCCTCAGGGAGGATGTCCTGCAGGGACAGGAGGGTAATCCAGTGAGCCTGCTGGCCGTCAGCGGTCTGCGCAAGAAGTACAAGTCCCGCGAAGTGGTGAAGAACGTCGGTTTCGACGTCAACGTGGGGGAGGTGGTCGGTCTGCTGGGTCCGAACGGTGCCGGCAAGACCACCTGCTTCTATATGATCGTCGGGCTGGTGGCCGCCGACGGAGGGCACATCCTGCTTGGCGATCGGGATGTCACCCACGAGCCCATCCACCGCCGCGCCCGGCTGGGACTCTCCTACTTGCCCCAGGAAATGTCGGTATTTCGCAAACTCTCGGTGGCGGAAAACATCCAAGCCGTACTGGAGCTTCAGGAACTGGACCGGGAGAGTCAGGAAAGACGCCTGGATGAACTGCTGGACGAATTGCACATCAGCCATCTGCGCGATAACACGGCCATCTCCCTGTCGGGTGGTGAGCGGCGGCGGGTGGAGATTGCCCGGGCACTGGCGTCCAACCCCAAACTGATCCTGCTCGACGAGCCCTTTGCCGGCGTGGACCCCATCGCCGTGCTCGACATCCAGAAAATCATTTCTTTCCTGAAAGACAAGGGGATCGGTGTCCTGATCACCGACCACAACGTACGGGAGACCTTGGGCATTTGCGACCGGGCCTACATCATCAACAACGGCGAAGTGCTGGCCAGCGGGCGTCCGGGGGAAATTGTTTATAATGAAAGTGTGCGTAAGGTGTATCTTGGTGAGCACTTCCGCCTGTAAGCGATTGCGGAAGGACTCCGGAGTCTGTGAGGGCTCCGGACAGCGCACCCGACCAGAGATGGGTCGGCTATGAAGCAGACATTACAGCTCAAACTATCCCAACATCTCACCCTGACGCCTCAGTTGCAGCAGTCGATCCGTCTGCTGCAACTGTCGACGCTGGAACTGAATCAGGAAATCGAGCGTTTCCTGAGCGATAACCCCATGCTGGAGCGGGAAGACACGCTCGGCGGGGATGAAGGTTCGAGCCCCACCCCCACAAACGACCACCCCCAGGAAGCTCCCGAGCGCCCCGAACCCGCCGCTGAAGACAACAGCTACGACAGCTCGGAACTGAGTGACTGGTCGAGCGACAGTGGCGGCAGCCGGAAAGATGACGACGATGACTCCGATTACCGGGACATCCAGGCTGCCACGGCCAGCCTCCGGGATCATCTGGTCGATCAGCTGGGCCTGACACCACTGTCCGACCGGGATCGCTCCCTGGTGCGCCTGTTGATCGAGGCGCTGGACGACGATGGCTACCTCACCCAGGATCTGGAGGAGCTCCACGCCATGCTGCCGCCGGAACTGGAGGTGGATCCGGAAGAGCTGCATATTGCCCTCCATCACCTTCAGCACATGGACCCTCCGGGCGTCGGCGCCCGCAACCCGGTCGAGTGTCTGGAGTTGCAACTGATCAACCTCCCCGCCACCCCGGTTTCCGAGTTGGCACTGGCCATCGTCCGCAAGCACCTGGAGTTGCTCGCCAGCCGCGATTCGGCAAAGCTCAAGCGCCTCCTCCGCTGTACGGACGAGGCCCTGCGTGACGCCCACAATCTCATTCGCACCCTCAACCCACGGCCGGGCGCTGCCTTTGGCCCCGCTGACACCCGCTACGTGGTACCGGATGTGGTGGTGCGCAAGGTGCGCAACCAGTGGGTGGCCAGCCTCAACGGCGAAGCCATGCCCCGGCTGCGGATCAACAAGGTCTACGCCGACATCCTGCAGCAACACCGCTCCAGTTCGAGCACCGCCTCGTTGAGCAGCCAGTTGCAGGAGGCCAAGTGGCTGATCAAGAACGTCCAGCAGCGGTTTGAAACCATCCTGCGCGTGTCGCAGGCGATCGTGGACCGGCAAAGCGGTTTCTTCGATCATGGCGACGTAGCCATGCGCCCACTGACGCTGCGCGAGATCGCTGATCAGTTGGGGTTGCATGAATCCACCATCTCCCGCGTGACAACTCAGAAATACATGGCCACGCCGCGGGGGGTTTTCGAGCTGAAGTATTTTTTCGGCAGTCACGTGGCCACCGAAGCGGGGGGTGCATGTTCCGCAACGGCCATCCGGGCGCTCATCAAGCAACTGGTTGGCGCGGAAGACACCCGCAAACCGCTTTCGGACGCCAAAATTGCCGAGCTTCTCGGCCAGCAGGGTATCGTCGTCGCCCGGCGCACCATCGCCAAGTACCGGGAGTCGCTGAATATCCCGCCGGTCAATCTCCGCAAGTCGATCTAACCCAAGGAGTGATCATGAACCTGACCATCACCGGGCACCACCTGGAAGTGACTCCCGCCATCCGGGACTATGTGAAGACCAAGCTTGAGCGCGTCTTCAGTCACTTTGACCACGTCACGAGTGCCAGTGTGATCCTGAGCGTTCAGAAGCTGCGCCAGAAGGCTGAAGTGACCCTGCACGTGCGGGGGAAGGATATTTTCGTCGAATCCGAGGAAGAGGATCTTTACGCGGCCATCGACGCCATGGCTGACAAGCTGGACCGCCAAGTGCTCAAGCACAAGCAGAAAACCAGCGATCACGGTCGCGAAGCCTTGAAACACCAGCTCACCGAATAAGGCACATTCGCGCTGGTCACCCCCGGCGTATAATCGGGCGTTCATTTCCCCCAAGCGGGGGTAGAACGCCCGGTTTCACGTGTATTCCCCGTTCGTTCGCGCCCCCGGCGCCTCACTGTACTCAAGACGATGAACCTGATTGGCCACCTTCTGTCCCCCGCCAACATCGCGCTCGAGCTGGAAGCCAGCAGCAAAAAACGAGTCTTTGAGCAAGCCGGGCTGATGTTCGAAAACCACCAGGGCATCGCCCGCAGTCAGGTCTTTGACAGCCTCTTCGCCCGCGAGCGGCTGGGCTCGACCGGCCTGGGGCAGGGCATTGCCATCCCTCACGGCCGCATCAAAGGCCTGAAGGAAGCCGTCGGCGCCTTCATTCGGCTGACCTCCCCGGTCCAGTTCGACGCCCCCGACGGCAAACCCGTGAGCCTGCTCTTCGTGCTGCTCGTGCCTGAGCAGGCGACCGAATTCCACCTCCAGATCCTGTCTGAACTGGCGCAGATGTTCAGCGACAAGCTTTTCCGCGAACAACTGGCCAGTGTGGGCGATCCCTCCACCGCCCACACCCTGATCGCCAACTGGGGAGCTGATGGCTCAGACCAGCGTCGCCACGCTGTTTGAGGCCAACCAGGAGCGCCTCGCCCTTCACCATCTGTGCGGCAACCTGCTGCGCCTGGTTGTTGCGGACAGCGGTCGCGTCTGGCCGGCTGATCTGGTGGGCCATCTCAACCTGATTCACCCGGAACGCATTCAGGTGCTCGGTCTGGAGGAGATCGGTTGGGCCCAACGTCAGCCCGCCGACAAGGTACGTCACCACGTCCAGGAGATCAGCGCGGCCACGCCGCCGGCGATGGTGGTGGCGGATGGCTGCCCAGTGCCGGAGGTCATCCTGGACGCCTGCCAGTCCCGCGATATCGCCCTGTTCTCGACCCCGCGCGAAGCCGCCAGCGTCATCGACACACTCCGCGCCCAACTCTCCCGCACCCTGGGCGAGCACACCTCGGTCCACGGTGTCTTCATGGATGTGCTGGGCCTCGGTGTGCTCATCACAGGTGACTCGGGCGTGGGTAAAAGCGAGTTGGCACTGGAGCTCATCAGCCGGGGGCACGGCCTGGTGGCAGACGATGTAGTCGAGATCGCCCGCGTCGGGCCGAACACCCTTGAGGGCCGAAGCCCGGAGTTGTTGCGCGACTTTCTCGAGGTGAGGGGGCTTGGCATCCTCAACATCCGCACCATCTTCGGTGAGACCGCCTGCCGACGGCGGATGCGCCTGAAGCTCGCCGCGCACCTGGAGCGCGCGCGGCCCCCCAGCCCGGATACGCCACGGCTGCCTCTCGAGGCCGAGACCCAGGAGATACTGGGTGCCAAAATCCGCCGCGTCACCATCCCGGTGGCGGCGGGTCGCAACATTGCCGTGTTGCTTGAAGCAGCGGTCCGCACTACCATCCTTCAACTGCGCGGCATCAATTCCACACAGGAATTCGTGGAACGGCAACGCCAGGCGCTCAGCGGTGACGACGTCTGAGCATCGTGCGTTTGCTGACGCGCAGATTGTCCGCTTGACCAAGTGCTCACTTATCCAGAGGAGGTTTGTCGTGAAGAAACTGTTTGCTTTGGCCGCTGCTGCGCTGTTCCTGGGTGCTCAAGGTACGGCCTTGGCCGCGGATGACTGCGATGCCCAAGCCGCCGAGAAGAAACTGGCCGGCGCCGCCAAGAACTCGTTCCTGAAGAAATGCAAGGGCAACGCAGCGCCCGCTGCGGACTCCGGCTGCGCCGCCAAAGCCACTGAGAAGAAACTTGCTGGCGCGGCGAAGAACTCCTTCATGAAGAAGTGCGAAGCTGACGCCAAGGCCGCTGCCAAGTAAGGTCTGTCCGGACTTGGCTCCACACCGGAGCCACCCGCTGGTCACTGGGAAGCCGAGGGCTTCCCTTTTTGTTTTTCAAACCCAGCCGTAGTCTGCCAAGCGCGTGAACGCCTCTGCGGCCCCCATGGGCAAACGCAGTTGCACAACGGCGCTGACCTCGCTTTCGCCGGGATTGATTTCCACAGTCGGGATACCCACCTGCCTTGCCCACCACACGGGCTCCACGATGTAGGGAAACACGCTGCTTGTTCCGATCGTGCACACCAGGTCCGGGCCAGCCTGGAGCGCATCGCGCAGACGCCGCAGTGCCGATCCAGGCAGGCTTTCGCCAAAGAGCACCACCTGGGGCCGAACCATGCCCCCACAGCGTCCGCAAGCGGGAGGGATGGTCAACGCGGCGTAGTCCTCAACCTGCTGCGTGGTACCGCACCGGGTGCACTGCAAGTGGCGCAGGTTGCCGTGGATCTCGATCACGTCCCGCGACCCGGCAGCCTCATGCAGGCCATCCACATTCTGGGTCAGCACCGCCACCTGCTCCCTCCCGGACTCCAGAGCGGCGATGCCCAAGTGCGCGGCATTGGGCAAAGCGCCCCGACAGGCGCGCTCAATCTGGGCCAGATACTTCCAGGTCAGATCCGGGCGGGCCCGAAACATCGGGCCGGAAAGCGCCTCTTCGATGGATAGCCCCTCGACGGTCAGCCCATCCTCGTAGAGCCCGCCCACGCCCCGGTAGGTGGGCAAACCGGAATCGGCCGAGATGCCCGCACCGGTGATGAACAAAATGCGCCGGGCGTTTCTCAGCAATCCGGCGAATTCCCTGATGGCTGCCTCCATGCCCATTCTCCGGTGAGTTGATCCCGGCGATGGTCGATACTCCACTGGCTCACGTCAAGCGCACCGGGCAAGAAAAGCGCATGCCGCAGGGCAGATTGCCAGCCAACCTGCAAACAGGCTAAATAGCTCCTTTGGTTGAGGAGGCGCTGCACTTATGTGCCAATTGCTGGGGATGAACTGCAACACGCCCACCGACATCTGCTTTTCGATTACCGGCTTTCACGCCCGGGGCGGGCTGACCGATGTACACCGGGACGGATGGGGGATCGCCTTTTTCGAGGGGCGCGGCTGCCGCGTATTCCTGGACAGCCAGGCAAGCGCGGAGTCGCCCATCGCCGACTTGGTGCGCAACTATCCCATCCGCTCCACCAACGTCATCGCCCATATCCGCAAGGCCACCCAGGGAATCATCAGCCTGGAAAACACTCACCCTTTCCAGCGGGAGTTGTGGGGCCGCTACTGGATCTTCGCCCATAACGGCAACCTCGTGGCGTTCGATCCCCCCCTCGTCGGGCCCTTTCGGCCGGTGGGCTGTACCGACTCGGAGCGCGCCTTTTGCTTCCTGCTGCAGGCCTTGGCCGAGCGCTTCGACAGCCCCCCTTCTGACGACCAGTTGTTCGACGCGCTGCAATCCCTTGCCACCCGCGTCGCCAGCCATGGCGAATTCAACTTTCTTCTGTCCAATGGGGACTGGCTGTTCGCCCACTGCGCCTCGCGTCTGGCCTACATCGTGCGCCAAGCGCCCTTCTCCCATGCCCATCTCACCGATCAGGATGTAAGCATCGACTTCAGCCAGGTCACCACGCCGAACGACCGGGTTGCCGTGGTTGCCACCACCCCACTGACGGATAACGAAACCTGGACCACGCTGCCGCCCGGAAGCCTGACGCTCCTCAGGGACGGACTCCCCGTCCGCCAGGGCCTGACGCTGGCCTTTGTACGGCCGGAGGGTAGCCCGTGTCCCACGCCCTCAAGCACTACCTGACGACCCAACACCTGAAATCAAGTTATCCCCCGAAGTGGCCGTAAAAGCAGGCAGTGTCGTCCCCGGAAGCTATCCCCGATGAGCATGTCCCACTCCGCACCCGATTGCGAACTTTGCCAGCAGCCCGGCGGCACCCTCCTGTGGCGCAACGGCTTGTGCCGTGTGGTGCTGGTCGCAGACCCGCTTTACCCGGGATTTTGCCGGGTGATCCTTAACCGGCATGTGGCCGAAATGACGGATCTGCCAGCACCCGAGCAACACGCGCTGATGAGTGTGGTTTTTGCGGTTGAGGCGTGTCTGCGGCAGTTGCTCCAGCCGACGAAGATCAACCTGGCCAGCTTCGGCAACATGGTGCCCCACGTGCATTGGCACGTCATCCCCCGCTTTGCCGATGACACCCATTTCCCCCAGCCCGTGTGGGGGACGGCGCAGCGCCAGGGTGCGGCGCATGGTGCGCCTGCCGTTGAGGCCCTGCGGCGCGCCTTGGTGACCCTGCTCGGCCCGGATGCGGGGGAGGCGCCTTGATGACCCAGACCGGTAACCTTGAGGGCGCGATGCCCGCCTTCACCACCGAAACCGAATGCCGCCGCTGGCTGGCCAGCCAGCCTTTGGCGAATGCCGCCCACTTGCAAGGCGCGCTGCTCGATCAACTCAACCGGCTGAGGCATTTCGCCATGGCGCCGGGAGAGCGATTCCGCATCCTCGAACGCTTGCGCGCCTCGCTGCACTTTTCGCAGAACGAGGCTGCCCGGCAGTTTTCCGGCCGCCCATTGCCGCTGGCGCCCGCGGAAGAAACCGCATTGGCCGGCACCTTGAGTATCTGGCGCCACCTCGGCGCCAACTACGTGCTGTGCCTGGAGGGCTGCCTGGATGGCGACGCCAGCGTGGTCACCGAGAGCGGCGCAGTAGTTCAGCGTACGCTCGCCACCATCGTCGCCGAACAGTTCGATCTGTATCGCGCCCAGCGGCAGATCCCCGCTGATCTGTGGCGGCGGCTGCACGCCACCTACCTGGCAGCCGAGCAGTTGGGCGTCACCGAGTGCGTGGTGCCCGATCCCTTGCATGCGGACCAGGCGCAAAGCACGCCCCGCGCCACGTATGCCCTGAGCGCGCTACTGCAGGCGGCCAGCCTTTACGAGCTGACTGCCCGCCAGCAAAGCCAGGTGCGCCGCTGGCTGCAGCTGTGGTCGCGCAAGATCATGGTGAGCACCACGGCCCCTGCCGGCAAGAACACCAGCCTGCTGATCGCCGACCTGGACGCGGATGAACCGCCCTCCCGGCAGCCGCCCGCTGGGGGCAACCTGCGCTGGATTGACGCGGCCGAACTGCGCCGGAGCATCAAGAAGCGGATTATCGCCCTGCGCGGTGGCATGGAACCGGAACGCCTGAACCTTGGGGCCGACGCGGTCATGCCGGATTGCGAGCAGCTCTTGCTGCATGTCTACCGGCACACCCGGTCCCGGGCTGTGCGTCGAGAACACGGCCGCTTCGGGGTTTCCGGCCAACTGGAGCTGACTGCCGGCCTGGACGCCATTCACGCGTTGCTGGCCGGCCATCGCAGCAGCCGCCCCGCCGCTCGGGGAGCGGAAGCGCCGGAGCCGGAGGTCACCCGCTCGCCCATCCTGCCGACCAGCGCTGCCGCACCGGGACAGGAGCACCTGGCGAGCATCTGGCAGGTGGTGGACGACAGCCCGGGCGGCCTCCGCGTCCGCCGTACGCCGCAGGAACTGGACAAGCGCTTGCGCATCGGCCAATTGGTGGCTGTGCGCAGCGGCGCCGGACACGGCATCAGCCTTGGGACCGTGCAGTGGCTGCAGGAAACCGGGGGCGGAGAAATCGAATGCGGAGTGGGCCTGATGCCGGGGCTGGCCCGGGCCGTGGCGATTCGCGACGCGGCCCACCCCGTGGGCGAGCCCTACCGTCAAGCCTTGATGCTCCCGGGGGTTCCGCGCCTGGACGCCCGTGAAACCCTGCTGCTTCCCTGCTCCTGGTACCAGGAGGGACGCAAACTGGAAGTCTTCGCTGGCGGCCGGCTCCCGGTGAAACTGACCGCCTCCGTGTGCCAGGGGCCTGACCACGAGCAAGTGGAGTTTCAGCGGCTATGAACGCCCCCCGCCAAGCCAACGACCGCACCGCCGCGCTGCTGGCTCCCGTGCTCGCGGAGTTGCCGCTGAACGACCCGTTGGCTGCCGGCCGGAGGGTGCTCCACTTCCTGGCGAGCCTGCGCGAAGAGCCGCAAGAGCCCCAGGGCCGGCTGGATACGCTTGAGCTGTTGCGCCCCTCGGTGGCCCATCTGCGGGACCAGATCAGCGCCACCACAAGCCGCCATGCGGTGGCGCCCGACTCACCCGAGGATGCCGCCTTTAGCCTCATGGTGCAGGTCCTGGAAGAACTGGGAAACACCTATGAACGCCTGGCTGCCGACGCGGGCCGAAGCCAGAACGCCCGCTGGCTGGCTCTGGCAGCGCAGCGCAGCGTTGACCTGGAAGGCCAGCTGCTGATCGAACACTTCCTCGCCCGGCGCAAAGCGCCCCCAGGCGCCTGGCTGACCCTGCATCGGCGCTTGCAGCAGGCGACCGAGCGACAGGCGGCAAGCCTGCGCGTGCCGGACCTGCTGCACGCCTGGGGCCAGCACTTGCTGTCGCCCCGGGAAAGCCACGCGGCGCTCTTGCTCGTTGACCTCGCCAACCCCTACAGCAGGGGCCTGCCAGAGTTGCGGGGGATCATCCACTGGGCCTTTTACTTCGCCCGGGGCGTGGAACTGATTCCCGCGCGCGGCGGCGAGCCCGCCAAGACTTACGTGGTCGATCCCAGTTCCGATCAAGCCGTGCGGAGCATGCAAGGAGGCAATGTTCCAGCGGGCACGCTGTGCCTGGTGCATGAGGGGCTGGGCAAATCGCTCCAGGCCGTGCTGGGTCAGTTCAAAGCGGGGAGTTCGCTCCGGGAGCAGGGATTGAGCAGCCCGCTGTCGGACGAGGACACCCGCCACTTGCTGACACGCCTGTACCGGCCCTGGTGCCTGGGCGCTGCCGCCCGTCGCTTCCCCCGCCGCAAAGGTAACGGCACTGCTCAGCTCTGCGCCGGCTTCCCGAGCATCTTCCTCCACGTGTGGGGCGAAGCCGCTGGTCAGGACGGCCATTCGCAACATCACAAGGGTCTGGAAGAGTGGGAAGTTGCCGACGAAAGCCTGGGCGGCTTCCGCCTGGTGCGAAGGCAGAGGGGGCGCGCACTGGATCAGGGGCAGCTCCTGGGCCTGCGCCCCTCTGGCGGCGGCAAGATGCTCCTTGCCCACGTCAGTTGGCTGATGTTCGAAGGGGACGGCACCTTCCAGATCGGCATTGCCATGGTCCCGGGTACGCCCGAAGCCGTTCGGGTGCGCAACCAGAGCCGTGCCAGCGCGAATGCCCTGCAAGGGTTCCTGATGTCGGGCGTGGCAGCGTTGCGGGAGCAGGCTTCCGTGGTACTGCCCACCGGGAGTGCCGAGCCAGGCGACCTCATCGAGGTGCTGGGTGTGCGTGGGCACACCGTGCTGCTTGATAAGTTGCTCCAGTCGGGCGGAGATTTCGACCGCTTCAGCTTGGGCGAGGAATGAAACGCCAGCGGGGCAGGCGGGCAGCAAAACAGCTCCCCCGCCCGGGTGCGCTTTCGATCTGCACGCTGCCTTGATGGCGGGTCAGCACGTGCTTGACGATCGCTAGCCCCAATCCTGTCCCGCCCACTTCCCGGGAGCGTCCCCGGTCCACTCGGTAGAAGCGCTCCGTCAGGCGGGGCAGATGGTGGCGCTCGATTCCGATGCCGGTGTCCCTGACCCGGAACTCGACCCACTCTCCGGTAGCCACCCATTCCAGCTCAATCGTCCCGCCTTCCGGTGTATAGCGGACAGCGTTGCTGACCAGATTGCCAAACGCACTGTGGAGCTCCCGTTCCGAGCCCAGTAACTGTCCGTCTCCTTGGGCCTGAACGAGGCTGATCCGATGACGGCCGGCGGACAATGCTTTTGCTTCCTGCTCAAGGGTCGCCAGCAGCGGCACCAGCGACACATGCTGTTCCTGGGGCGGCGGACTACCGGTTTCCAGCGCCGACAAGGCAAGAAGATCGTCGATCAGACGGCGCATCTGGACTGCCTGCCCATCGGCAAGCGTGAGGTAGTGGGCAATCTCCTCGTCGGACATCTCGGTCCGCTCGTCCCTGAGCGTTTCCAGGCACCCTGCGACGACGGTCAGGGGGGTCCGCAGTTCGTGGGAGACATTGGCAACGAAGTCCTGTCGCATGGTTTCCAGCTTCTGCAGACGGCTGATGTCCCGCGTGAGCACCAGTTTCTGATCGTCCCCGAACTCGATCACCTGCACGGTCAGCGTGCAACCCCCCGCCCTCATGGAGCGGAGCACCAGAGGCTCGGCGTAGCGGGCACCCTCCAGATAAACGAGAAACTCGGGCTGGCGGATGAAGTTGGCCACATGCTGCCCCATGTCCCGGTCCCGGAGATCGAAATGCGCCTGCGCGGAGTTGTTGAGCCACTCGATGTCGTTGCTCCGGCCCAGGATCAGCACACCGTCCGGCATGGCCTGGGAGGCCGCCCGGAAACGCTCCAAGGCGGCCGAGAGCTGTGCGCGCTGCCCCAGGGAGCGGCGGCTCCTGCGGCTCAAGGCAGAGAACGCATAGTCCCAGACACCATGGGAGTTGGGCACCGAGTTCCCGATCGGCTGATCGGCCCAGCGAATGAGGCGATGCAACTGCCGTAAGTGATTGACGCACAACATGGTCACACCCGCCAGCGCTGCAACCAGGGCCGGCACCACTCCCTCGAACAGCCAGATTCCGCAAGCCACACAGGCCACGCCCGCGAGCGCGGCCAAGCCCGTTGCCCAGAACGGCGTAACTGCGGAAAACCCTCCATCCGGGCGTGGATCCGACGGCTCCACGATCAAGCCTGCGCCACCAGGGAAAATCGATAGCCGCTTCCGCGTACGGTCTGGATGTAGCGATCACAGCCACTGGCCTCCAAAGCTCCACGCAAGCGCCGGATGTGGACGTCCACCGTCCGCTCCTCCACGAACACGTGGTCCCCCCACACCTGGTCCAGCAATTGCGCCCGTGAATGCACGCGCTCGGGATGCGTCATCAGATAGTGCAGCAAGCGGAACTCAGTGGGTCCGAGGTCCACGGCGAGTTGCCCGGCGCTGACCCGGTGGGTGGCGGGATCAAGCCGCAGCGCCCCCACCTCTACCGGATCGTCCGTGGCTTCTGGCGCACGACGGCGAAGCACGGCCTTGATCCGGGCAATCAACTCCCGCGGACTGAATGGCTTGGTGACGTAATCATCGGCGCCAACTTCCAGACCGGACACCTTGTCGTGCTCCTCGCCCCGGGCGGTGAGCATGATGATCGGCACGGCCCGGGTTCGCTCATCCCCGCGCAAGCGCCGCGCCAGTTCGATACCCGACATTCCAGGGAGCATCCAGTCGAGCAGCACAAGGTCGGGCAAGGCGTCGCGCACCACACGCAGCGCGGTCTCCGCATCGGCCGCGGTCACGGGCTGATGCCCGGCGCGAAGCAGGGTCGCGGTGAGAAGTTCCTGGATGGCGGGTTCGTCTTCGACGACGAGAATGGTTGCGGGCATGACTTCAGATCCTTTTCCGTTGCCGCCTCACTTTATTGCAGCTCGGTGACAAAATGATGACAGACCAAGAGCCTGAAACACCCGAGACGATCCTCTTGAACTGGCCGGCCGGCCCGGCCGTCTCGGGGTATTATTCGCGTTTCGATGCAGAGGAATGCCATGGCGGGATTGGAGCAGAATACGCCGGTGCCCACACAGATCCGGCTTCGTCAGCAATCCAGGGTGATGGAACTGGAGTTCGACGATGGAAGTATGTTCTCTTTCAGCTACGAATTTCTGCGGGTGTTTTCCCCCTCGGCGGAGGTCAGGGGTCATGGTCCCGGGCAGGAGGTGCTCCAGACGGGAAAACGGGACGTAGGGATCGAGCAGGTCGAAGCGGTAGGCCATTACGCAGTCCGTCCGGTCTTTACCGACGGGCACGATTCCGGCATCTATTCCTGGGATTACCTTTACTGGCTGGGTACGGAACAGGAAGCCCTGTGGGCTGAGTATCTGGCCCGCCTCGACGCGGCCAGCGGCAGCCGCGACATTGACACCACCACGGCCCCTTCAACCGGCGGCGGTTGCGGAAAACATTGAGTTCATGAGTCAGGACAAAACCACGCATTTCGGCTTCGAAACGGTTGCCGAGGACGACAAGGCTACCCGGGTTGCCGGGGTGTTTTCCTCGGTTGCCAGCAACTACGATGTGATGAACGACTTGATGTCGTTCGGACTTCACCGCTTGTGGAAGGCGTTCACCATTCAAATTTCCGGCGTCCGTTCGGGTGACCGGGTGCTGGACGTGGCGGGGGGGACGGGTGATCTCTCGCTGGCCTTTGCCCGTCGTGTTGGTCCTGGCGGGCAGGTCGTGCTGACGGATATCAACGCCGCCATGCTTGCCCATGGCCGGGACAGGTGCCTGGACAAGGGCTCTCCGATTCCAGCGGCCAGGTGCGACGCGGAGAAGCTCCCGTTCCCCTCGGACACTTTCGACTGTGTCACGGTGGCTTTCGGTTTGCGCAACATGACGCACAAGGAAGTTGCGCTCGCTGAGATGCGGCGGGTGCTACGCCCGGGGGGGCGACTCCTGGTGCTCGAATTCAGCCGCATCTGGGAGCCACTGTCGCCCGCCTACGACTTCTACTCCTTCCGTCTCCTGCCCTGGCTGGGCAAGAAGGTCGCGGGGGATGCCGACAGCTATCGCTACTTGGCTGAATCCATACGGATGCATCCCGATCAGCCCACCCTCAAGTCCATGATGGAAGCAGTTGGCCTGGAGCGTGTGGACTATTTCAACCTGAGCGCCGGAATTGTGGCCCTCCATAGGGGTTACAAACTCTGAGCGCTCCGGGAAAGGACACGCCTTCCCGCGCTCGATGCGTGGCTGTCGCCACCTTTGGGCCAATTCGTTTACGGGGCTTGCAATGCTCAATCCAGTTGTCCATGTCGCCAACCATCTGCTGAGTCGGGATGAGTGGGCGCGGAGTGTGCTGCGACCGCACCAAGGTCGAATTGCCGAGTTGCAGGCATTGGGAGTTAGCATTCGATTCGCGATCGGAACTGACGGCTTCCTCAGCGCCCCTCCCGAACACGCTCATCCCGACTTGCAGATCGAAGTTCCGGCTGAGGCACTGGCCGCACTCCCTCAGGGCTTCTCCGCCGTGACGCGGCGGGCGTTGATCAGGGGAAACGCCGAGTTCGCCGAGGCAATTTCGTCGGTCATGCGGGAGTTGTCGCCTGACCCTGCCGAAGACCTTTCCCGCTTCGTTGGCAATATCGCCGCGCAACGCGCAGCCACAGGGGTCGAACGGTTCGTGGTGGTGCCTCGCGCCTTGTTCGAACGTAGCCTGCAAATGCTGCATGAACGAAGTGCCGGGAACTTGGGGCCGCTCGTAGCAAGGGATGCGCTGAACGGCTTCGCCGCATCCGTTGACGCGATCCGGGACGACATGGCCAGACTTGAGGCGCGTTTGCGCAAATTCGAGTTTAAGATTTAGGTCACTTGACCCGCGCTACGGTGGCGCGACGGGGTGCCGACGTGTCGTTTCGATGATCAGATCGAGACTAACGATGCTCGATACGCCTTGTCGGGCGTTTTTTGTCCCACGGACAGGTTGGGCCGGGCCATTTCTGCGTGGTCGATGCGTATCGACTGATCCACCATCTGGCTTGCGCGGGCGAAATCGGCAAGTCGTTCCCGCAACACCCCCTCCTCGAGCATCTCATTGACGCGCCGGCCTAAACACCCCGGGGCCGTTTTGGCTGGCAGTCATGGAGCAGCGCGGCCGCGCTGGCGATGAACCCCTTTTCAGTGTGCCAATCCGGTACAAGCTCCCCTGGTCCGAGGCAGGCGGGGAGGTAATGTCGGCACCCCATGCGTGCTCCAGCCCACACGGAACGACATGCCCAACGCCTTCCTTCAGCAGATTGGAAGAGGGTCTAAACAGCGATGGCATGCCGTATTCTTGTAATATGCTCGCCTTCATCGCGCTCGCAAACGGGTCGTACAACCTCTGCACTCCGATCCGGGGATCGCGCAACCGGGCATGGCGCGCAATAAGCCGATCCTGATCATCGCGTAGCGCAGCGTTGCGGCGTCCGTGGCTGCAATTGCGCAACCACACCAGCACTGTCGAGCTGCCTTGAGTTCCGTAACAACGCCGGGCTTTTGCGCACATCAGTTCGCCAACTCCAATCTCTTCCACAACAGATCGGGAATAGGTCAAGCTGTCATCCCAGTGGCTTCATATGCGCTCTGAATCCATTGAAGCTAACTTTCCAAGGCAATAAAGCCTCGACCTCTTCACTATGGAACAACCGCAATAAAAAAGGCAGCTTGCAGCTGCCTTTTTTATTGCGGTGAAGCCTTGAAGCTCGCTTAACGCTTGCGCAACTTCTTGATCGCAGCCAGTTGAGCGATTGCCTCCGCCAACTCGGCTTGGGCGCGGGCGTAATCAAACTCCGACGAACGATTCTGCATGGCTTCCTCCGCCTTGCGCTTCGCTTCCTCGGCCTTCGCCTCATCCAGATCATGGCCGCGGATCGCCGTATCTGCCAGAACCGTCACCAAGTTCGGCTGCACCTCCAATAGCCCCCCGGCTACGAAGATCAACTCCTCCTCGGCCTGGTTGGGAACCTTGAGGCGCACCGCGCCCGGACGAATCCTGGTCATCAACGGCGTATGACCCGGCATCACACCAAGTTCGCCGGCGGCTCCTGGGAGCACCACAAACTCGGCAAGGCCGGAATAGATGAGCTCTTCCGCGCTCACCACATCCACATGCACTGTCATCGCCATATCAGCCTCTCTAGTGTCGCCCCTCCCGAAGGAGGGGCGCCGGTTACCCTCTTACTGCAGGGTCTTAGCCTTCTCGAAGGCTTCCTCGATGCCGCCGACCATGTAGAAGGCCTGTTCGGGCAGATGATCGCACTCGCCGGAAACAATCATCTTGAAGCCTTTGATGGTTTCCTTCAGAGGCACGTACTTGCCCGGAGAACCGGTAAACACCTCGGCCACGAAGAACGGCTGGGACAGGAAACGCTGGATCTTACGAGCGCGGGCCACGAGGAGCTTGTCCTCCGGCGCCAACTCGTCCATACCCAGAATCGCGATGATGTCCCGCAGTTCCTTGTAACGCTGCAGAGTCTGCTGAACGCCACGCGCAGTGCTGTAGTGCTCTTCACCCACAACCAGCGGATCCAACTGGCGGGAAGTGGAATCCAGCGGATCAACCGCAGGATAGATACCAAGCGCAGCGATGTCCCGGGACAACACGACTGTCGAATCCAAGTGAAGGAAGGTGGTCGCGGGCGACGGGTCAGTCAAGTCATCCGCAGGCACATACACTGCTTGGATCGAGGTAATTGAGCCACCCTTGGTGGAAGTGATCCGCTCCTGCAGGCGCCCCATTTCTTCCGCCAGCGTCGGCTGGTAGCCCACCGCGGAAGGCATACGACCCAGCAGCGCAGACACTTCGGTACCGGCCAGGGTGTAACGATAGATGTTATCCACGAAGAACAGGATGTCCCGGCCTTCGTCGCGGAAACGCTCGGCCATGGTCAGGCCCGTCAGCGCCACGCGCAGACGGTTCCCCGGGGGTTCGTTCATCTGACCGAACACCATCGCGACCTTGTCCAGAACGTTGGAGTCCTTCATCTCGTGGTAGAAGTCGTTCCCTTCACGGGTACGCTCACCCACGCCGGCAAACACCGACAAACCGCTATGCTGCTTCGCGATGTTGTTGATGAGCTCCATCATGTTCACGGTTTTGCCCACGCCGGCGCCACCGAACAGACCCACCTTACCGCCCTTGGCGAACGGACAGATCAAGTCGATCACCTTGATGCCGGTTTCGAGCAACTCCACAGACGGAGACAGCTCATCGAACTTGGGGGCCTTCTGGTGAATCGCCCGACGCTCGTCGGTGCCGATCGGACCCGCCTCATCAATAGGCCGCCCGAGCACGTCCATGATTCGACCCAGTGTTGCGTGGCCAACCGGTACAGAAATGCCCACACCGGTACCTCGCACCTTCATCCCCCGACGCAGACCGTCGGAAGACCCCAGCGCAATGGTACGCACCACGCCGTCACCCAACTGCTGCTGCACTTCGAACGTCAGGCCATCTTCGGCGGTGTGGCTGCCGGCTGCCTCGTCGAGCACGAGCGCGTCGTACACCTTCGGCATCTGCTCCCGGGGGAACTGGATGTCCACCACGGCGCCGATGCACTGAACGATAGTTCCTTGACTCATCGTCATTTCCTCAAAACTCTGATAAACCGTTACACCGCCGCCGCGCCGCCGACAATCTCGGAGAGCTCCTTCGTGATCGCCGCCTGCCGGGTCTTGTTATAGACCAGTT
The DNA here is from genome assembly GCA_036824045.1 of Rhodocyclaceae bacterium. Taxonomy (GTDB): domain Bacteria; phylum Pseudomonadota; class Gammaproteobacteria; order Burkholderiales; family Rhodocyclaceae; genus DAITAZ01. The sequence continues at coordinate 21,946 of DAITAZ010000022.1, read as the reverse complement.
GCAGTTCGCCAATCACGTTCCCGGCATTATCGGACGCCGCCTTCATCGCCACCATGCGCGCGCTCTGCTCGGAAGCCATATTCTCCGCTACACCTTGATACACGAGCGCCTCCACGTACCGAACAAGCAAGTCGTCAATCACGACCTGAGCATCGGGCTCATAGAGATAATCCCACGTGCCCTCTGGGGCACCCAGGCGCTCGCCGGTCAGCGGGAGCAACTGCTCCACCACCGGCTCCTGCTTCATCGTATTGATGAAGCGGGTGTAAGCCAGATAAACGACATCGAGTTCGCCTGCCTGGAACGCATCCAATACGACCTTCACTGGTCCGATCAGCTTGTCCAAGTGCGGCGTGTCGCCGAGCTGCGTGACCTGGGACGCAACTTTTGCCCCCAAGCGCTGCATGAACCCCAGCCCCTTGTTGCCAATACAGCAAACACGGATTTCCTGGGCACCAGCGCCTTCCCACTCCCGCATCGAGTTGGTGACCTGGCGCAGCACGTTGGTGTTGAGACCGCCGCACAGACCCTTGTCGGTCGTCACGACGATCACCCCCACGCGCTTGGCGCCTTCTGCCTTCTCCAAAAACGGGTGCTTGTAGTCCGTGATGTTGGCCTGGGACAAGTTGGCGGCGAGACGGCGGATCTTGTCGGCATAGGGTCGAGCCGCACGCATCCGCTCCTGCGCTTTGCGCATCTTGGAAGCCGCGACCATCTCCATGGCCTTGGTGATCTTCTTCGTGTTCTGGACACTCTTGATCTTGTTACGGATCTCTTTACCGCTAGCCATATCCGTCTCCGTCGCCGCTTAAGCCCAGCTCTTCTTGAACTCTTCGATGGCGGCAGTCATGGCCTTCTCGCCGTCAGCATCCAGATCCTTGGACGACTCCACCTTGTCCATCAGTGCAGCGTGCTTGCTGGACATGAACTGGTGCAAGGCAGCCTCACAGGCCAGCGCCCGCTTGACTTCCACATCGTCGAAGAAACCCTTATTCACAGCGAGCAGCGTCACAGCCATTTCCGACACACGCATGGGCGCATATTGGGGCTGCTTCATCAACTCAGTGACCAAACGACCCCGCTCGAGCTGCTTCCGGGTCGCTTCGTCAAGGTCCGATGCGAACTGCGCAAACGCCGCGAGCTCGCGATATTGGGCCAGAGCTAGACGGACACCGCCACCGAGCTTCTTGATAACTTTAGTCTGAGCAGCACCACCGACTCGCGACACCGAAATACCGGCGTTGATCGCAGGGCGGATACCAGCGTTGAACAAGTCCGTTTCCAGGAAGATCTGACCGTCGGTAATGGAAATGACGTTGGTCGGCACGAAAGCGGACACGTCACCAGCCTGCGTCTCGATCACCGGCAGGGCGGTCAGGGAACCCGTCTTGCCTTTCACTTCACCGTTGGTGTAGCGCTCGACGTACTCCTCATTCACCCGAGCGGCACGCTCGAGCAGGCGGGAGTGCAGGTAGAACACGTCGCCAGGGTAGGCTTCGCGACCCGGGGGACGACGCAACAGCAGGGAGATCTGCCGGTAAGCCCAAGCCTGCTTGGTCAAATCGTCATACACCACCAGAGCGTCCTGACCGCGATCGCGGAAATACTCGCCCATCGTGCAGCCAGCGTAAGGTGCAATGAACTGCATCGCGGCGGATTCGGAAGCGGACGCGGCCACCACGATGGTGTACTTCATCGCGCCGTACTCTTCCAGCTTGCGCACCACGTTGGCGATCGTCGAGGCCTTTTGGCCCACCGCCACATAAATACAGATCATGTCCTGGCCTTTTTGGTTGATGATGGCATCAACCGCAACGGCCGTCTTCCCGGTCTGACGGTCACCAATGATCAACTCGCGCTGACCACGACCAATCGGAACCATGGAGTCGATCGACTTCAAACCAGTCTGCACCGGCTGTGAAACGGACCGGCGCCAAATCACGCCCGGAGCGACCTTTTCAATCTTGTCGGTCATCTTCGCGGGAATCGGGCCTTGGCCGTCAATCGGTTGGCCCAATGCATTGACCACACGACCGATCAGTTCGGGGCCGACCGGGACCTCAAGGATTCGCCCGGTACACTTCACCGGATTGCCTTCAGTGATGTGCTCGTACTCGCCCATCACCACAGCACCGACGGAATCGCGCTCCAGATTGAGCGCCAGCCCGAAGGTATTGCCGGGGAACTCCAGCATTTCGCCCTGCTGGACATCTGCAAGACCGTGAATGCGGCAGATACCGTCCGTCACGGAAACCACCGTGCCCTCGGTACGTGCCTGCGCGGCCAGCTGCAGGTTCTCGATCCGGCTCTTGATCAGGTCACTGATTTCAGAGGGGTTAAGATTCATCAGAAAACTCCTAATTCTTTAGCGCGGTGGCCATGGCGGCGAGCTTGCCGCGAACCGAGGCGTCAATCACTTTGTCGCCAACCGTGACGCGCACCCCCCCGAGCAACTCCGGCTCGACACTGACGGTCGCATCGATCTTGCAGCCGAACTTCTGCTCCAGATCTGCCACGAGCGTCTGCAGGGTGGCATCGTCCAGCGGGAACGCGGAGGAGACTTGCGCCTCCTTGACACCTTCGTGTTCGTTCTTGAGCGAAACGAACAGGTCACGGATCTCGGGTAGCACGCTCAAACGGTCGTTCTCGACCAGCACCTGGACGAAATTTCTTTGCTCGTCCGAAACGCCAGTCCCAACGACGTCGAGGAACAGCTGGCCCAGTTGAGAAGACGACAGATTCGGACTGGCGATGCACTCCGTCATCTGAGGGTCTTGCACAACAACAGCCATCCGGTCCAGTGCATCAGCCCAGGGCCCCAGCGCATTGCCCCCCTTTGCCAGCTGGTAGGCGGCTTCGGCGTAGGGGCGAGCGATGGTGACGTTCTCGGCCATGGTTACTGAAGTTCCTGTTTGAGGTTAGCCAACAGATCGGCGTGCACCTGCGGATTGATTTCGCGGCGCAAGATGCGCTCGGCACCGGCCACTGCCAGCGTGGCAACCTGATCGCGCAGAGCTTCCTTGGCACGCTGGGCAGCAACCCCGGCCTCTTGCTCCGCGGCTTCACGTGCCTGCGCAATAATGCGGGCCGCTTCCTGCCGGGCTTCATCGATCAGCTGCGAGGCCTGGCGCTCAGCCCCAGCCCGAAGATCGCCGGCCGACTCACGCGCCTTGCGCATTTCGTCCACCGCCTTCTTCTCGGCGTGGGCCAGATCAGACTTGGCCTTGTCCGCAGCCGCGAGCCCATCAGCGATTTTCTTCGCGCGCTCGTCCAGTGCCTTCATGATCGGCGGCCACACGAATTTCATCGTGAACCACGCGAGGATGAAGAACACCGCAAGCTGGGCAAACAGCGTTGCGTTGAGATTCACGGTATCAGCCCCCGTTCAAATGATGGAACCGAAACCCTCAATTACTTGAGAACGAACGGGTTGGCGAAAGCGAACATCATCGCGATACCGACGCCGATCAGGAACGCAGCATCGATCAGACCGGCCAGCAGGAACATCTTGGTCTGCAGGGAGTTCATCAGTTCGGGCTGACGAGCAGAGGCTTCCAGATACTTGGAACCCATGATGCCGATACCGATACAAGCACCGATAGCACCCAGACCGATAATCAGACCAGCGGCCAGTGCGACGAGACCCAGAATGTGCTCCATGATCACTCCTTAAAGATATAAAAGTAAAAGCAGAACTGTTGGGTGGACAAAACAGAGCTTAATGCCCTTCATGCGCCTGGCCGATATAGACCAGCGTCAGCATCATGAAGATGAATGCCTGCAGCGTGATGATCAGAATGTGGAAGATGGCCCAAGCAGAGCCAGCCAGCACATGGCCGATCCACAGAAGGACGCCGGTGGTGTTCGCGCTCCACGCAGCACCCATCAGGGCGATCAGCATGAACACGAGTTCGCCAGCGTACATGTTGCCAAACAACCGCATCCCGTGGGAAACAGTCTTGGCCAGGAACTCGATCATGTTGAGCAGGAAATTGAACGGCGCCAGGAGGGGGTGGCTACCGAACGGCGCAGCGAACAACTCATGCACCCAGCCGCCAAAGCCCTTGATCTTGATGTTGTAGTAGACACAAACCAGGAACACCCCGATCGACATACCCAGCGTGCCGTTAAGGTCAGCACTCGGCACAACACGCAGGTAATGGGCCCCGGCCTTCTCGCCCAGCATCGGCAGCAGATCAAGGGGCAAAAGGTCCATGGCGTTCATGAAGAAGATCCACACAAACACCGTAAGAGCCAAAGGCGCCACGAATTTCCGGGACTCGGCGCTATGCACGATCCCCTTGGCTTGGTCGGCCACCATCTCGACCACAATCTCCACTGCCGCCTGCAGGCGGCCGGGCACACCAGAGGTCGCCTTGGCCGCAACCTTGGCCAAGAGGAACACTGCCAGCAGGCCAAGCACAACGGAGAAGAACAGGGTATCCACGTTGAACACCGACCAGTCAATGATCGATGTCTGCTTGTGACCCGAACTGGTGAGGTGGGTCAGGTGATGAACGATATACTCGGAAGCGGTTGGGGCGTGCTCTGTTGACATGGTCACGACTTACTCAAGAATGCAAATAGGTTCGCTTTCAGCGCAGCAATCACCCCGACGAGCAACGCCAGCCATTGGACGTTGTCGATCAGGTTGACAGCCAGTAACAGCAATCCGACTGTCGAGGCGACCTTGAGGAACTCCCCGACAAAAAATTCGGCAACATAGGACGGCGCAGCCTTGTGCATGACGATCTGCAGCCGCAGCGCAAACAGGAGATTCGGGATGATGCAGGCTACCCCCCCTGCGGCTGCGGACAGAGCGCCTTTGGCGCCGGCCAGCATGCCCGAAGCGATCGCGGTGATGACCGTCACTCCGATTTGCAGAACAATGACCTTAAGCATGCCTGCTCCGGATATGCGGCACTTCTGTGGTGGCCCGCTGATTCACTTCAAAGACGGAAAATATAGAGGGTTTTCCCTAACGCGTCAAACATGTGGTGCACATTTACTTCAAACGACCGGACAGGGAAAAGCCCGGATGATCAGAGGGTTGACGTCGGAAATTGGCGAATTTTCTCGATTTTTGCGTGGCACAAATACCGTAAGCCTATCGGAGCTTGTCCAGGATTCCGTCTAGCTGATCGAGACTATCGAAGTGAAAGCTCAGGTTTCCCGCGCCCTTCCTGCCGGTTTTCAATTGAACTCTCGCGCCAAAGCGATCAGACAATTCTTCCAGCAGGCGCTCCACATCCCTGTCGGGAGGCTCTTCCGCAGGCGCTGGCGGCGGATTGAGCAGGCGACCGACCAAGCGCTCTGTGTCGCGCACCGACAACCCCCGGGCGGCCACCCGGTTTGCCACGTCCAGCTGGGCGTCGGTAGCAAGGGGCAGAAGCGCCCGGGCATGGCCCATTTCGATATCCCCGGCCATCAGAAGCTCCTGGACAGGGGTGGCAAGATGGAGCAAGCGCAGCAGATTGGAAGCCGCCGGCCGGGAGCGCCCGACCGCATCGGCCGCTTGCTGATGCGTCATGCCGAACTCGTCGATCAGGCGTTGGAGACCCGCCGCCTCCTCCAGCGGATTGAGATCCTCGCGCTGGATGTTCTCGATCAGGGACATGGCCAACGCAGCCTCGTCCGGAATTTCTCGAACCAGCACTGGCACTTCTTCCAGCCCGGCGATCTGGGCCGCCCGCCAACGCCGCTCCCCGGCGACGATCTCGAACACATCGGCACCGATCGGCCGGACCAACACCGGTTGCATGATCCCCTGGGCCTTGATCGAAGCTGCAAGGTCTTCCAGGGAGCCCGGGTCCATGCGGGTGCGGGGCTGGTACTTTCCGGGCTGCAACTGGACCAACGGCAGGGATCGGGTGTAACCCTCCGTTTCCTTGTTGGCCGAAAGCAGGGCATCGAGCCCGCGACCAAGACCTTTGAGCTTGCCTGCTGCCATCAGCGACCTTTCACAGCGACTTTACCCGCTCGATCAACTCGGCGGCGAAGGCAATATAAGCTTGGGAGCCCCGCGACGAGCGGTCAAACAGCACCCCGGGAATCCCGTGACTCGGCGCCTCCGCCATGCGCACATTGCGGGGCACAAGGGTCTTGAAAACCTTCGAGCCGAAATGTCGATCCAGTTCAGCGGACACCTGCTGCGACAGGGTGGAGCGTGGGTCGAACATCACCCGCAACAGGCCGATGACCTTCAGGTCCCGGTTGAACTGGCCATGAATCCGCTTGATGGAATTGACGAGATCGCTCAGCCCCTCCAGTGCGTAGTACTCGCACTGCATGGGAATGATCACGCCGTGGGCTGCGCACAAACCATTGAGCGTCAGCATGGAAAGGGAAGGCGGGCAGTCGATGAGGATGAAATCGTACTCTGCCGCGTGGGCCCCGAGCGCCGCCTTGAGGCGGATTTCCCGGTTGTCCAGGTTCACCAGTTCCACTTCCGCGCCGGCGAGATCCCGATTCGCGGGCAGCACGTCAAAACCCCCGGATACCGCAGGCCGGCGGGCCTGATCGACCGTCGCCAGGCCGAGCAGCACGTGGTAGACGCTGCGCCCGAGGTCTCGTTTGTCGATGCCCGTACCCATCGTGGCATTGCCCTGTGGGTCCAGGTCCACCAGCAAGGTCCGCTGCCCCGCGAGAGTCAGCGCTGCAGCCAGATTGACCGCGGTCGTGGTCTTGCCCACCCCGCCCTTCTGGTTGGCGATTACGAAGATCTGCGCCATCTCAAGCCTTCCGAATAATCAAGAGGTGGCGCTCCGCCTCCAGGAAGGGCACGTCCAATGCGTGACTGGACTCGACCTCCCATCCTGGTGGCAAGGCAGCGACTTCCGACTGTGGATAAACGCCTTTCATCGCGTACAAGCGCCCTCCCGGCGCAAGGTGTTTGCCGCACAGATCCACAAACAGGGCAAGTTCGGCAAACGCGCGGGAAATGATCCCCTCGAACTGCCGCTCAACCAGATTCTCGACTCGCGCCGAGCACACCTCGACCCGGGTCAGCCCCAACTCGATACGCGCCTGCTGCAGAAAGCTGGCCTTCTTGCTGCTGGTTTCGATCAGACTCACCTGCATGGCGGGGCGCATGATCGCCACCGGAATGCCCGGAAGCCCGCCCCCCGTACCCACATCCGCCAGTGTTGCCATGGCCGGCAACACTGGCAGGACGGACAGGGAATCCAGAAGGTGCTGGACCAGCATCTGCTGCGGATCACGTATCGCGGTCAGGTTGTACACGCGATTCCACTTGGCAAGCAAGTCCACATACCGCAGCAGCGTGTCACATGCTCCGTCGCCCGGATCGATCCCCAGACGGCGCAAGCCTTCCCGAAGCAACGCTTCCCGGGTCATGGCCTGGGCGCAGACCGGTCGCCCTGCGCGGCAGCAAGCTTGAGCCCGCCCCGCTTCAGGTGCACCAGCAACAAGGAAATGGCCGCAGGCGTCACGCCCTGGATACGTGACGCCTGCCCCAGCGTCTCGGGTCGGTGCAGATTCAGTTTCTGCCGCACCTCGATCGACAAAGCGTGCACCTGCATGTAGTCGAGATCCCCGGGCAGCCGCAGGTTCTCATTGGCGCGGTTGCGCGCCACCTCGTCGTGCTGGCGGTCGATATAGCCCTGGTACTTGGCCTGGATGTCCACCTGCTCCACCACCGCCGGATCATCCACGCCGGGAGCGGCTCCCGGCAGGGTGACCAGCTGCGCATAGGTCACATCGGGCCGGCGCAACAAATCGAAAAGGTTCGCCTCTCGCTCGAGGGGTTTGCCCAGCACCCGGGCGGCCTCCTCGTCGCCCACAGTGCGCGGATTGACCCAGATGCCGCGCAGGCGCTCCCGTTCCGCGGCGACCGCATCGCGCTTGCGGTTGAAGGCCTCCCACCGGGCATCATCCACCAGGCCGAGCGCACGGCCATGTTCGGTCAAGCGCAAATCCGCGTTGTCCTCCCGCAGGCTGAGGCGGTATTCGGCACGGGACGTGAACATCCGGTAGGGTTCGCTCACGCCCCGGGTAATCAGGTCATCCACCAGCACGCCCAGGTAAGCCTCATCCCGCCGGGGCCACCAAGCCTCTTTCTGCCGGGCCTGAAGCGCAGCGTTGAGGCCGGCCAGCAGCCCCTGGGCAGCGGCTTCCTCATAGCCGGTGGTACCGTTGATCTGTCCGGCAAAGAACAATCCCCCGACCGACTTCGTCTCGAGCGACGCCTTCAGGTTGCGGGGATCGTAGAAGTCGTACTCGATGGCATAGCCCGGACGGACAATGTGCGCCTGTTCCAGCCCGCGAATGCTGCGCACCAGCGCAAGCTGGACATCGAAGGGCAGGGAAGTGGAGATTCCGTTCGGATAGATCTCGGTCGTTTCCAGCCCCTCTGGCTCGAGAAAGATGTTGTGGCTGGATTTATCGGCAAAACGATGAATCTTGTCCTCGATCGAAGGACAATAACGGGGCCCCACCCCCTCGATTACGCCCGTATACATGGGCGATCGATCCAGTCCACCGCGAATGATGTCGTGGGTGCGGCTGTTGGTCTGGGTAATCCAGCACGGCAACTGGGGAGGGTGCTGCGCCGACCGGCCCAGAAAGGAAAACACGGGAACCGGATCATCACCGGGCTGCTCGGTCATCACCGAAAAATCGATGCTCCGGGCATCAAGGCGCGGCGGCGTCCCGGTTTTCAGCCGGCCAGCCGGCAATTGCAACTCGCGCAAACGATGGGCCAGCGACACCGCGGGCGGATCGCCCGCCCGGCCGGCCGGATAGTGTTCCAGCCCCACATGGACCAGACCGGAGAGAAAAGTGCCGGCGGTCAGCACCACCGTGGGTGCCTCGAAGCGCAAACCGATCTGGGTCACCACTCCCGCCACCCGGTCACCCTGCACCAAGAGGTCATCCACCGCCTGCTGGAAGATGTGCAGATTGGGCTGGCGCTCCAGACGACCGCGGATGGCTCGCCGATACAACACCCGGTCCGCCTGGGCGCGGGTCGCCCGCACCGCCGGTCCCTTGGAGGAATTGAGAATCCGGAACTGAATGCCAGCCTCATCGGTGGCGGCTGCCATGGCGCCGCCCAAGGCATCCACTTCCTTCACCAGATGCCCCTTGCCGATCCCTCCGATGGAAGGGTTGCAGGACATCTGCCCCAAGGTCTCGATATTGTGGGTGAGCAGCAGGGTGCGGCAGCCCATGCGGGCAGCCGCCAGGGCGGCTTCGGTACCTGCATGACCGCCGCCAACCACGATCACGTCGTACGCAGTGGGATACAGCATGGCGAACCTCTGGGGGCCCAGCGCAAAAGGAGCGAAATCATACGCTCAAGCTCCCCCCTTGGATAGGCGAGCCCCTCCTCGCCGCGTGGGCCTTGCCTCCCCGGCCCCGGCCAGGCCGGCAGCCGGCGCCTCAGGCCAGGGCCGGGCTTTGGCTCGGCGTCACCCGTGCCCGCCCGCCGGTGGCGAAACGCAGGAATTCCTCGGGGGACAGGGGTCTGCTGTAGAGGTAGCCCTGGATCTGGTCGCAACCGAAACGGCGCAGGGTTTCCAGTTGCTGCTCCGTTTCCACCCCCTCGGCGACCACCTCCTTGCGCAAGGAATGGGCCATGGCGATGATCGCCTCGGCAATGGTGCCAGCACTATCGTCCTTGGTGAGGTCCTTGACGAAAGCGCGGTCGATCTTGACCACATCCACCGCCAGGTCTTTCAGGTAAGCCAGCGACGAGTACCCGGTCCCGAAGTCGTCAATGGCAACCCGCACCCCCAGGGCATTGAATCGGGTCAGCAACTGGCGCGTCGCTTCCGGCTCGTCCATCAGCAGCGATTCCGTGATTTCCAGCTCCAGGCATTCCGGGCGAATCGCGCAGACCTGAAGCGTGGTGGCAACAAAGTCATAGAAATCCGGGTCACGGAACTGCCGCGTGGACACGTTGACCGAGATGCGCTCGGGCGCGACGCCCAGCTTGGTCCACACCCGATACTGGGCGCAGGCCTTGCGCAGCACCAGGCGACCCAGGGTGTTGACCAGATCGGTCTGCTCGGCCACAGAGATGAAGGCCCCCGGCGTCAGCAAGCCACGGGTGGGGTGGTGCCAGCGCACCAGCGCCTCGGCGCCCGACATGCGGCGGCTGTTGGTGTACATCTGGGGCTGGAAGTAAGCGACCAGTTCGTCCCGCTCGATGGCCAAGCGCAGCTCACGTTCCAGGGTGGCGCGTTCCACCGCCTCCCGGTTCATCTTCTCTTCAAAGAACACGTAGGTGCCGCGGCCCGCATCCTTGGCGTGATACATCGCGGTATCCGCATTGCGCTGGAGTTCCTCGGCACTGGCACCGTCCTGGGGATAGATCGCCACGCCCACGCTGGCGCTCACATATCGCTCCTGCCCCTCCAGGATGAAGGGGCGGGACAGCGCATTGATGATGTTTTCCGCCACAACGCCGGCCTGCCGGGGCTCATTCACGCCCGGCAGGATGACCGTGAACTCGTCGCCGCTGATCCGCGCCACCGTGTCCGTCTCCCGCAACACGGCCCGCAGGCGCGCGGCCGCCTCCTTGAGCAGCGTATCGCCGGCAGTGTGCCCCAGGGTGTCGTTGATGGCCTTGAAGCGATCCAGATCCAGGAAGAACAGCGCAAAGGAGGAACGCTCCCGGTGGGCCCGGGCCAGCTCCACACTCAGGCGGTCCTTGAACAGCAGGCGATTGGGCAGGCCGGTCAGCAGGTCGTGTCGGGCCTGATGCATGAGCTGGTCGTCCCGCGCCACAGTCGCAACCGCCACGGCAATCCGGTCCGCCAGACCGCGGATCTGGCCACTGCGCTCACTGGCGCCGGAAGGTTTCTTGCAGTAGCCCAGGACCAGCAGTGCGCAGGCTTTCGGGTCCCACGAGAATGGCACCAGGTAAAAACGGGATGCGCCCATGTCACCCAACGCCCTTTGCATGGATTTGGGCAGGGCCGCGGGCTTGACCCACACGCCACTGACACATTCCCCGAACTTGTTCAGGTCCTGGCGGTTGACCGGCTGCATCTTCGTCGGCTGCTCCGGCCCGCCCGCCGGCTTCAGCGTCAGGTGGGCGCGCCCGGCATGGTGCCGGTCCGGGGCAAGCAGCGCGGCGAACACCGCAGGCTCCTCCCGCGTCAGGTGCTCGAGCACCAGGCTGATGATCTTGTTCAGTTCGATCTTGGACAGGATCAGCCGGTCGATTTCCGAAAGGGTCAACAGCGAATTGAACTGCCGGTTCAGGCTGTCTGCCATCTCATTGAAGGACTGGGCCAGTTCGCTGAACTCGTCCGGCGGCCCATTGACCACCACCGGCTGGCCGAACTCCCGCCGGGTGATGCGGCGGGTCCCCGCGATCAGCAACTCCAGCGGCACCAGGATCTTGCGGATCTGGGTCGAGCTGAGGAGCGCCACGAACAACAGACTGGCCACCAGCACCGGGATGAACACCCGCTTGAATGACTCCACGGGCGCATTGGCCACGCTCTCCGGCGTTGTGGCCACCACAGTCCACGGATCACCGCTGAAATGCCCACGGAGCGTCAACTGTCGATAGGCGGATTGTTGCCGGACCCGCTCCTGTTCCCACTGGAAATGGCCGGCGTTGTTCTCCCGCGCGCCACGCAAGGCCGTGGCGACGGCAGTCAGCGGCATCTCCCGGGAGCAGTAGAGCGGCGCACCCGACGGCACCATCACGCACAGATCGGTGAGGTAGGGCAGCGATTCCCGGTCACCCCAGATGAAGTCGGACTTGGGTTCCGCCACCAGCATGCCCCGGCCGGCAGGCAGATTCTGGTAGCGGACCAGCAGCAGACGGGTGCGCGGCCCCCCACCGCTTACCGTAAGCACCACCGGGTTGCCATCGGGTGAGACCCGCAAGGCTTCTTCCGCCTGGCGCAGCCATTCCGGCGCCGGGTCCAGAGTGCCAATCAGGTAGGTCTGGGGCACTCCGGGAGCGATGAGCGTCGCCGCTTCCAGATACGGCGCGGAGCTCGTGGAGGGCACGGCGGCGGCGCCCCCGCCCGCCGCCTGGCTACGCTGCACCAATTGCTCGCCCATGGCCGCGGCCAGCAGCAGGCGATCATAGGCGGCCCGCCCGAAACTCTCGGCGGCGCGGCTGAGCTGCTGCTGCGCCTGGCGAGTCAGCAGATCCGCCACCTGGCCCATGGAAAGGTAGGCCAGGGTGGCAATTGGCACGAAGGCGGATAGCACCAGCAGGCCAAAGATCCGCCGCGCCACGCGGCTACGCAGGAAAGCGCCGTCCCCGGCGCTCCACGGCTTAATAAGCCGACGCCAGTCCAACATAGCTCCCGTCTTTGGCACGCACCACGTCGTCGCGGCTGTTCGCGTGGCTGAGCGCGGCGCTGGTGAGCCCATCCTTGCCAACGCTGTAGAGGTCGTACTCGCTATTGACCGGCTTCGATGCCGTGTCCTGGCGCTGCTGGGCCGCATTCGAATCGGCGTGCAGCAGATAGCGGTAGGCGCGCCCCCACGGATCGAGCAGGGCATCCTTGCCCACATCTGCAAGGCTGGCGGGCGCGCCATGGGTGGCCGCCCGATACTGCTCCACCGCCAGTTCGATTTCGCGGATGTCGGCGATCGCCTGGGTTTCCTTGGCCTTGTCGGCGCGGCTCTGGTACATGGGGAAAGCCACCAGGGCCAGGATGACCGTGATGGCGACCACCAGAGCGATTTCCACCAACGTGAAACCGCGCACAGGCGTTCGGGGGCAGAAGCGTGACATCGGGCAAAAAGTTCCGTGTGTGGCGACCGGGGGCTCGGTGCCTTCCCCGGGGATTACGGAAACGATGCCGGATTGCTTTAGGGCGTGGCCACGGTCGGGCCAGCCCCCTTACTTCCCGATGCAGAAGCGGCTGAAGATTTCACCCAACAGGTCGTCGGGGGTGAATTCACCGGTGATGCTGCACAGGGCCTCGTGCCCCACGCGCAGTTCCTCAGCGAGGATTTCCAATTGCCCCAGTGCGGCCACGGCGGCCTGCACATGCTGACGGGTGCGTGCCAGGGCCTGGACATGCCGTTCCCGGGCCAGGAACACCCCTTCGTTACCGGTGTGCCAACCGGCCAGCGAGAGCAGGGCATCCTTCACCGCTTCCAGCCCTTGCCCGGTCCGCGCCGAGATCCGGAGTTCGCGGGCGATGCCCGCCGCCGGCGCGCCAGCGGGCCGCGCGCCGGGCAAATCCAGCTTGTTCCAAACCACCACCACCGGCACGCCCGCGGGCAGGCCCGCGAACACCGCCTCATCCGCCTCCGTCCAGCCCTCGGCGGCGTCCAGGAGGAGCAACACCGCGTCGGCCCGATGGATTTCTTTCCAGGAGCGGGCCACGCCCAGCGCTTCGACTTCGTCTTCGGTCACCCGCACGCCCGCGGTGTCCACCAAGTGCAGCGGCACACCGTTGATGTGGATGGATTCACGCAGCACATCACGGGTCGTGCCCGCCACGGCGCTGACGATGGCCCGCTCTTCCCCCGCCAGGCAGTTGAGCAGGCTGGATTTCCCCACATTCGGCCGCCCGGCCAGCACGACCTGCATCCCGTCCCGCAACAAGCGCCCTTGCCCCGCCTGATCCGCCAGCCGCGCCAGAGCCTCCAGCAGACGCGCGCCCCGCTCCGCCACCCGTGCGGATTCGATGAACTCCACTTCTTCCTCGGGGAAATCAAGCGTGGCCTCCACGAGCGCCCGGAGCTCCACGAGTTCGTCAGCCAGACCGTGGACCAGCCGCGAGAACTCCCCGCTCAGGGAGCGTGCAGCCGAACGCGCAGCCGCTTGGGTGGAGGCTTCGATCAGATCGGCAACGCTCTCCGCCTGGGCCAGGTCCAGCCGCCCGTTAAGGAAGGCACGCCGGGTGAATTCGCCCGGCTCGGCCAGACGGGCACCAAGCTCCAGGCAGCGACCCAGTAGTGCCTGCATCACTGCCGGACCGCCGTGTCCCTGCAGTTCCAGCACATCCTCACCGGTGTAGGAACGGGGGCCGGCAAAGTAGATCGCCAGACCCTGGTCAATCACCGAGTCATCAGCGTTGCGGAAGGAAGCGTAGGAAGCGTGGCGGGGCGCCGGCAGGCGCCCCGTGATGGCCCGGCACAGGGTTTCACAGCCCGGACCGGAGAGGCGGACCACGCCCACCCCGCCCCGCCCGGGCGCGGTGGCGATGGCCGCAATGGTGTCAATCGTTGGCGGCTTTTCCACCAGCCTCGATCATGCGCGTGATCTGCCACTGCTGGGCGATGGACAGCAGGTTGTTCACCGTCCAGTACAGCACCAGACCCGCCGGGAAGAACAGGAACATGCCAGTAAACACGATGGGCATGATCCACATCACCTTGGCCTGGATCGGGTCCGGAGGCGTCGGGTTGAGCTTGGTCTGGATGAGCATGGTGGCGCCCATGATCAGCGGCAGCACGTAATACGGGTCCATCACCGACAGATCCTGGATCCAGCCCACCCACGGTGCGTGGCGCATTTCCACACTGCCCAGCAGCACCCAGTACAGCGCGATGAACACCGGAATCTGCACCAGAATCGGCAGACAGCCCCCGAGGGGGTTCACCTTCTCGTTGCGGTACAGCTCCATCATCGCCTGGTTCAGTCGCTGCTTGTCGTCGCCGAACTGCTCCTTGAGCCGCATCAACCGCGGCGTCAGGGTGCGCATCTTGGCCATGGACTTGTAGCTGGCGGCGGACAGCGGGAAGAACAGCAGCTTCACCAGCACCGTCAGCAGGATGATCGCCCAGCCCCAGTTGCCCACCAGCTTGTGGCACCACTGCAGCACCCAGAAGAGGGGCGCGGCGATGACCGTGAGCCAGCCGTAGTCCACCACCAGATCGAAGCCTTCGGCCACCGCTTGGAGCTTGTCCTGCTCCTGGGGCCCCACGAACAAGGGCGCCTCAACCGTTCCCTTGGCACCCGGCGCCAGCGCTGCAACCGGCAGCAGCACCCCCGCAGCGTAGAGATTGTCCCCCACCTTGCGGGTGAAGAACTCGCGCTCACTCGTGCCCTTGGGCACCCAGGCACTGACGAAGTAATGCTGGACCATTGCCACCCAGCCGTTATCCGTCTTCTGGGCGTGCTTGGCCTTGCCCTTGGCGATGTCCTCGAAGCTGATCTTCTGGTACTTCTCGCCGGAGGTGTAGACGGCCGGCCCGGTGAAGGTATTCACCATCTTGGAGTCGCCCGCCGCCGGGTTGCCGTCCCGCAGCAACTGGAAGTAAGCATGGGGGCTGACCGGGTTCGCACCGCGGTTTTCCAGCTCGTAGGCCACATCCACCAGATAGCTGCCACGGCGGAAGGTCAGCACCTTGGTGACCGCCAGGCCATTGGCTTCAGGCGCTGTCAGGCGCACCTGCACGGCGTCCTGCCCGTCCTTCAACTCCCGCTCGCCGGGCTGGATCTCGAACAGCGTCTTGTGGCTGGGCAAACCGTCACCGATCAGCCCGCTCTGCGCCGTGTAAGTGCTCTGCCCATCCGTGTGCAGCAGGACGAAGCTCTTGTCCTTGTTCTCGGTAGCCGGGTGCTTGAGCAACGAGGCTTTGACCAGATCGCCGCCCTGGGCGGAAATCTCCACCTCCAGCACGTCCGTCTTCACCGTCACCTTGGGCCCGGTTGCTGCGGCGCCGGCCGCTGCGGGCACCGCAGGCGAGCCTGCTGGCGCGGTCACCGTCGGCACCGGAGCGCCGCTGGCCGTTTGGGCCGCCACCTGGGCCGGGGGCGGGTTTTTGGCTTGCTCGGCTTTTTGCCACTCCGTCCACAGCATGGACAGGGAGAAGGTAAAGACGAGCAGCAGAATTATCCGTTGGGTATCCATCGCATCCAGAATTTTCAAGGTACCGGATCATAACCGCCCGGATGCCACGGATGGCAGCGGGAAACCCGCCGCGCCGCCAGCATCGTCCCGCGAACCGCACCGTGGCGCCGCAGCGCCTCGATGGCGTAGGCGGAACAACTGGGTTCGAAACGGCAACTCCGCCCCAGCATGGGACTCAGGAGGTAACGGTAGGCCTGCAGCAGGCCAATCAGGATCCATTTCATCGGGGCAGCCGGCGGAAGAGGAATTCGATCTCCTGACCGAGGCGCTTGCGGCAATCATCCATCACCTTTGCCCGCACCCGCAGCACCAGATCGTAGGCCGGCAACTCGCTGCGCAACTGGCGGAAGCGCTCCCGCGCCAGCCGTTTGACCAGATTGCGCTGCACGGCGAGCCGGGCAAAGCGCTTGCCCACCACCAGCCCGAGCCGGGGGTTGGGTGTCGCGCCGGGGCAGTAACGCAGCTCGAACAGCGGCGAACGAACCGCCTTGCGAAAAGCAAAAACGGATGAATACTCATCCGTTTTTCGCAATCGCAGTTGCCTGCCGAAACCGTAGCCCACCCGGCACCCCCGCCGAACAGACGGTGGAAGCTCAGACGCCGAGGCGCGTCCGCCCCTTCGCCCGCCGAGCACGGATGACCGCGCGACCACCGCGGGTGGCCATGCGCACCAGGAAGCCGTGGGTGCGCTTGCGCCGAACCTTCGACGGTTGATAAGTGCGTTTCATCGCTGGAACTCCAAGGAAGTAAAAAAGTAAACGCGTAATTACACGTTCCCGCGGCACTCTTGTCAACTCTCTCGCAACAGTGCCTTCCCCCGCGGGCTGTGGATAACTCTCTCCGAAATGGGTAGAATGGCCGCTTGGCCTCGCGCCCTGGCAGGGCGAAGCCTCTATGTCTGGCGCGGCATGCGTCCTCCCGAATCCCTGAGAAATCCGCCCCTTGGCCGCTCCGCGCCGCCATGCAGGGCGGTTGGCACATGAGCAGCGTCTGACGTGAGCAAAGAGTTCTGGTCCTACTGCGTTTCCCGCCTCCAGGAGGAACTGCCCGCCCAGCAGTTCAACACCTGGATCAAGGCCTTGCGGATGGATGAATCCCTCCCCGCCGATGGCTCCGAGCTGCGCGTGCTCGCGCCCAACCCTTTCATTCTCGACTGGGTGCGCAAGCGCTATCTGACCCGCATCGAGGAATTCGCCCGGGAGCATGGGCTGGACGGACTGACCATCTCCCTCGGCGTGGGCAGTGCCGCCAAGGCCCCCGTGACGGATACGCGCCGGCCCGCAAACGGCGGCGGCGAACCCGCCCCGGCAGCGGCCGCCCCCTCCGCGCCGCCGCCCCCGATGCCCGCCGCCCCGGCCGAGACCGGCATTTACGACAAGACCCGCCTCAACGCGGACTTCACCTTCGACAACCTGGTCACCGGCCGCGCCAACGATCTGGCCCGCGCCGCCGCCATGCAGGTGGCCCAGAACCCGGGGGTGTCCTACAACCCGCTGTTTGTCTATGGCGGCGTCGGGCTGGGCAAGACCCACCTGATCCACGCCCTGGGCAACGCTGTGTTCAAGGCCAACCCCAAGGCCGTCATCCGCTACGTGCACGCGGAGGACTACTACGCCGATGTGGTGCGGGCCTACCAGCAGAAGAGCTTTGATGTCTTCAAGCGCTACTACCGCTCGCTCGACGTGCTCTTGATCGACGACATCCAGTTCTTCAACAACAAGAACCGCACCCAGGAAGAATTCTTCCACGCCTTCAACGCCCTGACCGAAGCGCGCAAGCAGATCGTCATCACCTGCGACACCTACCCCAAGGATATCCAGGGCCTGGAAGACCGACTCATTTCCCGCTTCGACTGGGGCCTCACGGTGCAGATCGAACCGCCGGAGCTGGAGATGCGGGTGGCCATCCTGCAGAAGAAGGCCGAGGCCGAGCGCATCGACGTGAGCGACGACGTGGCCTTCCTCATTGCCAAGAACCTGCGTTCCAACGTGCGGGAGCTTGAAGGCGCGCTCAAGAAGGTGCTGGCCTATGCCCGCTTCCACGGCCTCGACATCACCCTGGAAGTGGCAAAAGAAGCCCTTAAAGACCTGCTTGGCGCCTACAACCGCCAGCTAAGCTTCGAGCACATCCAGAAAACCGTGGCGGACTACTACAAGATCAAGGTGCCGGACATGTATTCCAAGAAGCGCACCCGGGCCATAGCCCGGCCGCGCCAGGTGGCCATGTGGCTGTGCAAGGAACTGACGCCTTCCAGCCTGCCCGCCATAGGCGAAGCCTTCGGCGGCCGCGATCACACCACGGTGCTTCACGCCTGCCGCACCATCACCGAGCTGCGGCTGACGGACCAGCAACTGAACCACGATCTACATGTACTGACCCAGGTGCTGCGTGGCTGAGCCGCGCAGCCCGACCACCCACGGCATAACCCTGACGCGCCACCCTTGATTCCCGGAGACCCACGCTGATGCTGCTGCTCAACACCACACGCGACGCCCTGCTTGGCCCCCTTCAGTCCGTCTGCGGGATTGTCGAAAAGCGCCACACGCTGCCCATTCTCTCCAACGTGCTGATCGAGAAGCACGGCGAGGAACTCACCTTCCTGGCCACCGACATCGAGATCCAGATCCGCACCATCACCACCGACGGCACCGGCGCCGAGAACGCCGCCATCACCGTGGGCGCCCGCAAGCTGCAGGACATCCTGCGCTCCCTGCCCGCCGACACCGCCGTCAGCCTGGTGATCGAAGACCGCCGCCTGCTGCTGCGCGCCGGCAAGAGCCGCTTCACCCTCCAAACCCTGCCGGCGGCGGACTACCCCCGCATCACCCCGGCCAGTGAAGAGGCCCAGAAACTGGACCTCACCCAGAAGCAGTTCAAGCAGCTCCTGGCCTCCGTCCAGTACGCCATGGCCCAGCAGGACATCCGCTACTACCTCAACGGCCTGCTGCTGGTGGCCGAAGGCGCCGAGCTGCGGGCCGTGGCCACCGACGGCCACCGCCTCGCCTTCGCCAGTTGCGAGATCGGGGGCGAGCGCCCCCGCACCGAAGTCATCCTGCCGCGCAAGACCGTGCTGGAACTCTCCCGCCAGCTCGCCGACAGCGACGACGCCCTCAGCCTTTCCCTGGCCGGCAACCAGGCCGTGTTCCGCTTCGGCCCCCTGGAGCTGATCTCCAAGCTTATCGACGGCAAGTTCCCGGACTACGACCGGGTCATCCCGCGCAACCACCCCAAGCTCATCAAACTCTCCCGGGTGCTGCTGCTCCAGGCCCTGCAGCGGGCCGCCATCCTCACCGCCGAGAAGTTCCGCGGCGTGCGCCTGCTGCTCGAAGAAGGCGCGCTCAAGATCATCTCCACCAACACCGAGCAGGAAGAAGCCCAGGAAGAGCTGGAAATCGACTACGCCGGCGAGGCCCTGGACATCG
Organism: Rhodocyclaceae bacterium; assembly: GCA_036824045.1. Classification (GTDB taxonomy): domain Bacteria; phylum Pseudomonadota; class Gammaproteobacteria; order Burkholderiales; family Rhodocyclaceae; genus DAITAZ01. Next base: position 2,718 of record DAITAZ010000022.1, on the reverse strand, counting down.
GCTTCAACGTCACCTACCTGCTGGACGTGCTCAACCACCTGGGGGCGGAAGAAGTCGAACTGCGCCTCAACGACAGCAACTCCAGCGCCCTCATCACCGTGCCCGGCAACGAAACCTTCAAGTACGTAGTGATGCCCATGCGCATCTGATCCCCGCCCGGCCCGGCCACCATGCCGGGCCCGCCCCTGCGGCCCCGCCGCGCCCTGCGTACCCACTTAGATTCAGCACCCCATGACCGAACCCACCACGCCTCAGAACACCTACGACGAATCCTCCATCCAGCAACTCGAAGGCCTGGAGGCCGTGCGCAAGCGCCCGGGCATGTACATCGGCGACACGTCCGACGGCACCGGCCTGCACCACATGGTGTTCGAAGTGGTGGATAACGCCATTGACGAAGCCCTGGCCGGCCACTGCGACGACATCGTCGTCACCATCCACATGGACAACTCCATCTCGGTGACCGACAACGGCCGGGGCATCCCCGTCGGCATCAAGTTCGACGACAAGCACGAGCCCCGGCGCTCCGCCGCCGAAATCGTCATGTGCGTGCTGCACGCGGGCGGCAAGTTCAACCAGAACAGCTACAAGGTTTCCGGCGGTCTCCACGGCGTCGGCGTGAGCTGCGTCAACGCCCTCTCCAAGTGGCTGCGGCTCACCATCCGCCGGGACGGCAAGAAGCACTTCCTGGAGTTCAACAAGGGCGTGCCCGTGGACCGGGTGCTCGAAGTGCAGAACGGCGTCGAAGTCTCCCCCATGCGCGTGCTCGGCGACACCTCCCGGCGCGGCACCGAGGTGCACTTCCTGGCCGACGACTCCATCTTCGGCACCGTCGAATTCCACTACGAAATCCTCGCCAAGCGCCTGCGCGAACTCTCCTTCCTCAACAACGGCGTGCGCATCCGCCTCATCGACCAGCGCACCGGCAAGGAAGAAGACTTCGCCTTCTCCGGCGGCGTCAAAGGCTTCGTGGAGTACATCAACCGCACCAAGACCGTCCTCCACCCCTCCGTCTTCTACGCCACCGGCGCCACCAACGTCACCACCGACGCCCACACCGTCGAGCTCTCGGTGGAAGTGGCCATGCAGTGGAACGACAGCTACCAGGAACAGGTACTGTGCTTCACCAACAACATCCCCCAGGCTGACGGCGGCACCCACCTCACCGGGCTGCGCACCGCCATGACCCGGGTGATCAACAAGTACATCGAAGAAAACGAGATCGCCAAGAAAGCCAAGGTGGACATCTCCGGCGACGACATGCGCGAGGGCCTCGCCTGCGTCCTCTCCGTCAAGATGCCCGACCCCAAGTTCGCCTCCCAGACCAAGATGAAGCTGGTCTCCGGCGAAGCCCGGCCCGCGGTCGAAGAAGTCGTCGCGCAAAAGCTCTCCGACTACCTCCTCGAAAACCCCATCGACGCCAAAACCATCTGCGGCAAGATCGTCGAAGCCGCCCGCGCCCGCGAAGCCGCCCGCCGCGCCCGCGAGATGACCCGCCGCAAAGGCGTGCTCGACGGCGTCGGCCTCCCCGGCAAACTCGCCGACTGCCAGGAAAAAGACCCCGCCCTGTGCGAGATCTACATCGTCGAGGGCGACTCCGCCGGCGGCTCCGCCAAACAAGGGCGCGACCGCAAATTCCAGGCCATCCTGCCCCTGCGCGGCAAGGTGCTCAACGTCGAAAAAGCCCGCTTCGACAAGCTCCTCTCCAGCGAACAGATCATCACCCTCGTCACCGCCCTGGGCACCGGCATCGGCACCAGCGACTTCGACATCGCCAAGCTGCGCTACCACCGCATCATCATCATGACCGACGCCGACGTGGACGGCGCCCACATCCGCACCCTGCTCCTCACCTTCCTCTACCGGCAAATGCCCGAGCTGGTGGACCGGGGCCACGTCTACATCGCCCAGCCGCCCCTCTACAAAATCAAGCACGGCAAGAGCGAGCGCTACATCAAGGACGACCACGAGCTCAACCAGCACATGCTCCGCCTCGCCCTGCAAGACGCCCAGCTCACCCCCCGGGAAGGCGCCGAGCCCCTGGCCGGCGAAGCCCTCGACAGCCTCGCCCGCGCCTACCTGCTCGCCGAAGCCGTCATCAACCGGCTCGCCGGCTTCATCGACTCCCAGGTCCTGCACGCCCTGCTCGCCCACGACATCGAGCTCAACCTCGCCGACCAGGCCAGCGCCCAGGCCGGCGCCGACCTGTTCGCCCCGCACCTGCCGCCCGCCCTCACCGTCACCCCCGACTACGACGAACAGCACGAGCGCTGGCGCCTGCGCATCGCGCGCATGCACCACGGCAACCTCAAGCTCGGCCACATCGACGAGGAATTCCTGCTCTCCGGCGACTACCGCCAGATCCGCCACGCCGCCACCCTCATCTCCGGCCTCATGGGCCAAGGCGCCCAGGCCCGCCGCGGCGAAAAAAGCCACCCCGTCGCCACCTTCTCCGACGCCATCACCTGGCTGCTCGCCGAAGTCGAACGCGGCCTCAGCAAACAGCGCTACAAAGGCCTCGGCGAAATGAACCCCGAGCAGCTCTGGGAAACCACCATGGACCCCTCCGTCCGCCGCCTGCTCAAAGTGCAGATCGACGACGCCATCGCCGCCGACGAAATCTTCACCACCCTCATGGGCGACAACGTCGAACCCCGGCGCATGTTCATCGAGAACAACGCACTCAACGCGCGGAATATTGATGTGTAGGGCTGTAGG
>DAITAZ010000021.1:0-67788 GCA_036824045.1 Rhodocyclaceae bacterium | reverse complement strand
CGGGCTCATAACCCGAAGGTCGAAGGTTCAAATCCTTCCCCCGCAACCAAGTTTCAAGCAAAACGGCCACCTGATCAGGTGGCCGTTTTGCTTTTGTCTGGGTGTTATTGCGCAGCATGGGCCCAAAGGGCGAATGCTGAAGCACTTGTTTGCAGGTGTTTAGCCAAGCAGGATCCTCGTTCGCGCTATGCTCCAGTTGTGATGTTTGCCCTCGACGCCCTTGCAGGAAGTCGTCAGAGTTGTGTCCTCTTTGAAACCTTTGGTTTCGCCTCGTTGTACCGGTTTTTCTTAAGTTGTTACTCCCGTTTGCCGATGCTCAAACCCACAGTAGTCTGTCTGGGCATTCTGTTCCCGGCAAGAACGGTGGCTTGATCCCGAGCTGTGGTGAGCAATGCCCGAAAGGGCTGAGCAGTTCTCTTCGAACGGGCGTGGTGTCAGATAATGGATAAAGTTGAGTGCGTAGTAGTCGGAGCGGGTGTCGTTGGGCTGGCAATCGCGAAAACCTTGGCCGAGGCCGGTCGGGAAGTGGTGGTGCTTGAACGCGAGCGGTTGATCGGCCAAGGGGTGAGCTCCCGGAATTCCGAGGTGATCCACGCGGGTATCTACTACCCTGTAAACAGCCTTAAAGCAAAACTGTGCGTGCACGGCCGCCACCAGCTTTACGAATACTGCGCGGCGCGGAACATTCCCCACAAACGAATTGGCAAGTGGATCGTCGCCACCACCGAGAGTGAAGCTCATGTCCTGGAGAAGTACATGGCTTCCGCTCGTGCCAATGGTGTCGACAGCATTGCGCCCATGACGGGGTCCGATTGCCGTCGTCTTGAGCCCGGACTGAATGCGGTTGCCGCCTTGAGTTCGCCCGACACCGGCATCATCGATACCCATCAGTACATGCTCGCGCTGCAGGCTGATCTAGAGGCTGCGGGGGGGATGGTGGTGGTGGATAGCGATGTTCAGGCTGTCGAGCCGGACAGTTCCGGGACGGTGGTGCGCTACCAGTCCGGAGGGGCGCTCAACGAACTTGCCTGCGACTGGTTCATCAACTCTGCTGGATTGGGGGCTGTAGCGGTGGCGGAGCGGATTGCCGGGTTGCCGGGTTACTGCGTACCCAAGGCCTACTTGGCCCGGGGGAACTACTTCAAGTTGCGCGGCCGCAGCCCTTTCTCCCGCCTGATCTACCCGATTGCCGAAGCCGCGGGGCTAGGCATCCACCTTACGCTCGATCTGGAGGGGCGGGCCAGATTCGGCCCCGATGTGGAGTGGATCGACCAGGAAAACTATGTGGTGGATGAAAGTCGGCGGGCAGCGTTCGCCCGTGCCATCGCCAGGTATTTCCCCGCGGTGAATGAAGACGATCTCATGCCTGACTACGTGGGTATCCGGCCGAAGATCGTGGGCAAAGACCTGGGGAGCGCGGATTTCGTGATTCAGGGTTCGGATGTGCATGGCTTGAAGGGTGTTATCAACCTGTTCGGCATTGAGTCGCCGGGTTTGACCTCCTCCCTGGCCATTGGGGCGCATGTGGCGTCGTCGATAACTCGGGCCTGATCAGGCCCCTTCAATCTTGTCTGGAGAGATCGGATGAAAATTCTGGTGGTGGGTAACATGGGGTACATCGGCCCGGTGCTTGGGCCCGTTTTGCGCGCGCATTATCCGGAGGCAACCTTGACGGGCTTCGATACAGCCTACTTTGGCCATTGCCTCGTGGGCGCGCCTGTGTTGCCGGAATCCAACTACGACGTGCAGTACTTCGGTGACGTCCGGCGCCTGCAACCCGAAGTGCTCAAGGGGGTGGATGCGGTAGTTTACTTGGCGGCTATCTCCAATGATCCCATGGGCAACCGTTTCGAGAATCAGACCATGGATATCAACAGCGCTGCTGCGCTGCGGATCGCCTCCATGGCCAAGGAGGCGGGAGCCAGCCATTTCGTGTTTGCGGGTAGCTGCAGCGTTTATGGCGCGGCGGAAGGCAACGAGGCGCGTTCCGAAACCAGCGATCTCAATCCGCTGACCGCCTATGCCCGTTCGAAAGTCCAGGCTGAACAAAAACTGCAATCGTTGGCCGACAGCAAGTTCAAGGTAACCAGCCTGCGCTTCTCCACTGCCTGCGGGATGAGTCCGCGCCTGCGACTGGATCTGGTCCTTAACGACTTCGTCGCCAATGCTCTGGTGACCAAGTCCATCAAGATCATGAGCGATGGCTCGCCCTGGCGCCCATTGATTCACGTGAAGGACATGTCTCGGGCGATGGCTTGGGCCGTTGGGCGTGACGGGGATGATTTCGTGGCGGTGAATGTGGGTTCCAAGCAGTGGAACTACCAGATCCGGGATCTGGCAAACGGCGTGGCCGCGTGTCTGCCGGGCGTTACCGTGCAACTGAATCCGGATGCGCAACCTGACAAGCGTTCCTATAAGGTCGATTTCAGCAAGTTTGAGCGCCTGGCCCCCAACCATCAGCCCCTGGAAACCCTGGAAAGCACTGTGGAAGGGCTGGTTTCCGGTTTGCGTGCCGCCGGCTTCAATGATCCGGATTTCCGTAACTCCGGCCTGATCCGTCTGCACATCCTTTCGGGTCACATCGACAGCAAGCGACTGTCGGAAGAGCTCTACTGGCAGGGGCGCTGAAGGCTCCACAACTCCTCTGGTTGCCGCGGCCCCCTGCTCGGAGCAGGGGGCCGCGGCGCCTGCCCGGCTTCTCTCGGATGCATTGATGATCAAGATCCTTAACGTGGTCGGGGCCCGCCCCAACTTCATGAAGATGGCGCCTCTCATTGAGGCAATGGGCCGTCATCCGGATCAAATTTGCCATCGGTTGGTTCACACCGGGCAACACTACGATGAGCGGATGAGCCGCTCTTTTTTTGAAGCCTTGGGCATGCCGCGGCCAGATGTGGATCTGGAGGTTGGCTCGGGTAGTCACGCCGAGCAAACGGGCCGGGTCATGATGGCGTTTGAAAAGGTTTGCCTGGCAGAAAGACCCGATTGGGTTGTCGTCGTGGGTGATGTGAACTCGACACTTGCGTGCTCCATTACCGCCAAGAAGCTGGGAATCCGCGTTGCGCATGTGGAAGCGGGCTTGCGGTCGGGCGACATGGACATGCCGGAGGAAATCAACCGGTTGTGCACGGACGTTATTTGCGACCTGTTGTTCACCACTGACCGTGTTGCAAGTGAGAATCTTGCCCGCGAGGGTGTCGCGGACCATAAGGTATTCTTCGTTGGCAACGTGATGATCGATACCCTGCTCAAGCATCGAGCGCTGGCTGAAGGGCTGGAGTTACTTGAGGGGATTGGAGTGGTGCCCGGTGGTTACGGGGTGGTCACGTTGCACCGGCCATCCAATGTGGATCGGCGGGATGTCCTGGAGGGCATTCTCGCGGCCTTGGCTGAAATTGCCCGGCAACTTCCGATCGTGTTCCCGATGCATCCGCGAACCCGGAAGATGATCGACGAGTTTGGGCTCGCGGGCTACCTCGGGCAACCGGAGGCAGGAAGGGGGATCATCACTCTGGAGCCGCAAGGCTATCTGGAGTTCATGCATCTGAACATGAATGCCCGAGTGGTGCTCACGGATAGCGGTGGGTTGCAGGAGGAAACCACTGTGTTGGGTATACCTTGCATTACGCTAAGGTCCAACACGGAACGGCCGATTACCTGTCTTGAAGGCACGAATCGAGTCGTAGGCAGCGGTCAGGAGGCGATTCTGGCTGCAGCGGCCGAGGTGCTGGAAGGGCGTTGGCCGTCGGGAAGGGTTCCCGAGCGCTGGGACGGACGGGCTGCTGAGCGAATTGTGGAAGTTCTGCTCTCAGCGGATCAGGCCAACTGAATGAGTTGTGGCATCCGAACCGATAAGCGGTGTCGTGAGGCCGATTTGACAGGTTTCAATTATTCCGAATAGGACTTTCTTGCTATGGCGAAAAAAGCTTTGATCACAGGGGTAACTGGGCAGGATGGGGCTTATCTGGCCGAGTTCCTGCTCTCAAAGGGCTATGAAGTGCATGGCATCAAGCGCCGTAGCTCCCTGTTCAACACCGATCGCATCGATCACCTCTACCAGGATCCGCATGAAACGGAGCGCCGGTTCATCCTGCACTACGGGGATATGACCGACTCGTCGAGCTTGGTGCGCATCGTTCAGACCGTCCAGCCCGACGAGATTTATAACTTGGCTGCTCAGAGCCATGTGGCAGTGTCCTTCGAGGAGCCCGAATACACTGCCAACGCTGACGGGCTGGGGGCTCTCCGGTTGCTCGAGGCGATCCGCATTCTCGGCCTGGAGAAGAAAACCAAGTTCTATCAGGCGTCTACTTCCGAGTTATATGGCCTGGTCCAGGAGATCCCCCAGAAGGAGACGACGCCCTTCTACCCCCGTAGCCCCTACGCGGTGGCCAAGCTTTACGCTTACTGGATCGTGGTGAACTACCGGGAGGCTTACGGGATCTATGCGTGCAACGGTATCTTGTTCAACCACGAATCTCCGAATCGCGGCGAAACCTTTGTCACGCGTAAAATTACTCGTGGGCTTTCCCGTATCGTTCTTGGTCTGCAGGACTGCCTGTTCATGGGCAACCTGAGCGCGAAGCGGGACTGGGGCCATGCGCGTGACTATGTGGAAATGCAGTGGCTGATGCTGCAACAGGATACGCCTGAGGATTTCGTGATTGCTACGGGCGTGCAGTACAGCGTTCGTGAATTCATCGATGCAGCAGCCCGGGAACTGGGCGTGGAACTGGCTTGGGAAGGCGAGGGTGTGGACGAGGTGGGCAAAGTGGCAAAAGTTTCCCGCCCGAACTGCCCGCTCAAGCCCGGGCAGGCCATCGTTCGTGTGGACCCCCGTTACTTCCGTCCGACGGAGGTGGAAACCCTGCTTGGCGATGCCACGAAAGCCTGTGAGAAACTGGGCTGGAAACCCGGCATCAGCTTCGAGCAGCTGGTGCAGGAAATGGCCCGGGCTGATCTGCAGGCGGCGGAGCGGGATGCTCTGGTACGCCGGCATGGCTATAAAGCTTACGACCATCACGAGTAAGCGTTGAGCAGGAGATGACAGCGGTGCAAGCATTGAGCAAGAACGCCAGGATTTATGTGGCTGGGCATCGGGGCATGGTGGGTTCCGCCCTCGTACGTCGCTTGGAGAAGTCTGGCTACCATAATCTGGTAACGCGCAGCCATGCCGAACTGGATTTGACCGATCAGGCATCCGTGCGGTCCTTCATGCGTTCGGAGCGACCGGATTACGTTTTCCTGGCGGCGGCCAAGGTTGGTGGGATCCACGCGAACAATACTTACCGGGCGGATTTCATCTACGACAATCTGGCGATCGAGCTCAATGTTATCCGGGGGGCTTTTGAAGCGGGTGTCCAGCGCTTGCTGTTCCTGGGTTCCAGTTGCATTTACCCCCGGGATTGTTCTCAGCCTATCAAGGAGGACAGCCTCCTGACGGGACCGCTGGAACAGACCAACGAGCCGTACGCGATTGCAAAAATTGCAGGTATTAAGTTGTGCGACGCGTTCAATCACCAATACGGGACGCGTTACGCGAGCGTAATGCCCACAAATCTCTACGGGCCCAACGACAACTACGATCTGCAGAATAGCCACGTGCTGCCTGCTCTGATCCGCAAAGCGCACGAGGCCAAGGTGAGTGGCGCAAGCCAGATGCTTGTGTGGGGCTCGGGCAAGCCCATGCGGGAGTTCCTGCATGTGGACGACATGGCGGACGCCTGTGTGTTCCTGATGGAAAACGGCGTGGGCGAGGGGCTCTTCAACGTGGGGACGGGGACGGATGTCACGATCCGCGAGTTGGCGGAAACCGTTGCCCGGGTGGTTGGATTTGGTGGGGAGCTGGTTTTCGACGCATCCAAACCCGATGGAACTCCCCGCAAGCTGCTCGATGTGTCGCGGATGAAGGCCGTTGGCTGGCAGGCAAGCATCGGGCTGGAAGAAGGGATCCGCCTGACCTATCAGGATTTCTTGACTGCGACGCAACTACGCAAGTAGCTGCTGCTCTGATATCGTCGGGTTATCGGTTCTCGGTGCTCAATTAACAGGACGCTTGATTGCCAGCGTCCTGTTTTTATTTGAATCCTTGGATTTGTAGCCAGGCGATTTCAGAAATTCGGAGCGGATCGTTTTCCACTCTTCCGCTGCCACTCGGGCAGGGCAGTTAACTCCGCACGTATCCGCCGATAGTGCTCCATCCGAGTCGTGGTAATGCCTCCCTGCTGCATCGCCATGTGCAGGCTGCAGCCCGGCTCTTCCCCGTGGGCACAGTCGCGGAAACGGCACGTGCCAAGATGCTCGCGAAACTCTGGGAAGGCCGCAGTCAGCCGCTCGGCGCCCACATGCGCAAGACCGAATACTTGGAGCCCAGGACTGTCGAGGATTTCGCCGTGGCCTGGCAGGGAGTAAATCCGTGAGTACGTGGTCGTGTGCTTGCCGCTGTCGAGGGCAAGGGATATGGCTCGGGTTTCTGCCCGGGCTTCCGGCACCAGGACGTTGATGAGCGATGATTTTCCCATGCCGGATTGGCCGACAAGTATGCTGCGTTCGCCGCTTAGGGCTTCGGCAAGCGATGCAAGATCGAGGAAGGCGGACACCTCCAGCACTCGATAACCCGCTGCGCGGAAGCACTCCAATTGAGCCCGGGCTTGATCCAGGTGCGCGACGAGATCCACCTTGTTGAGCAGTATGAGCGCTTTCAGCCCCTGATCTTCAGCGGCGATCAGACACCGGGTTACCAGTTCGGGATTGAATCCAGGCTCCGTAGCAACGACCACGATAACTTGTGTCAAGTTGGCGGCAATCAGTTTTTCCCTGAACTCGTCGCTTCGGTACAGTAGCGAAGCCCGTGTTTCGTGCCCGACGATGACGCCTTCTCCCGGGCCGGTGGGCAGAACTTTTACGTGGTCGCCGCAGGCAAATAAAGATTTCTTTCCCCGAGGAACGCAGTTTAGTGACGCTTCACCCGGAAATGCGACCTCGTAGTGGCGCCCGAATGCGGCAACAATGGTTCCCGTCTTGTCCACGGGGAGCGTCACCGACTTCCCATCGGGATCGAGAAAATCAAGTGCTTGCTCCTGTTCTTTGCAGCGCCATTATGCGCTGCGCCGCTGAGGGATGTGAATCGTAGAAAGCAGAGTGCAACGGATCAGGGGTCAAGGTTGACGCGTTGTCCTTGTAGAGCTTAAGCAGGGCTGAAACCAAATCGCTTCCCTGCGTTTGTTCCGCGGCATACCGGTCGGCCTCGAACTCGTGCTTGCGGGAGACCAGGCTTGAAATTGGCGTCAGGCCAAACAAGATGAGTGGCGCTACCAGGGTAAAGAGCACCAGGCTGACAGCTGTGCCCGAGCTTTCCATTCCCAGGCCGCGGAAGAACCACACCTGCTGACTGAGATAGCCAAGTAATGCGAGTAGAACAAAGCTGACTGACCCCATCAGTACGACTCGTTTCCACACGTGATGGTGATTGAAGTGCCCCAGCTCGTGAGCGAGGACTGCCTCGATCTCGTCCGGCGAGAGCCTTTCGAGCAATGTGTCGAAGAAGACGATCCGCTTGTTCTTGCCGAATCCGGTGAAATAGGCATTGCCGTGGGCGGAGCGACGCGAGCCGTCCATCACGAAAAGGCCGTTTGAGCGAAAACCGCATCGTTCCAGCAGACGCTCGATCCGTTCCTTCAGCGCCAGATCGCCCATCGGTGCAAACTTGTTGAAGAGGGGAGCGATGAATGACGGGTAGATCAGAAGGATGAGCAGGTTGGTGGCGAGCCAAACACCCCAGACATAGAGCCACCACTTTCCCCCCATATGGGCCATCAACCATAGAACACCCATGAGTAGCGGAGCGCCAAGGATGACCGCCAAAAGGGCCTCCCGCAGAAGATCTGCCATGAACAGTCGCGGAGACATGCGGTTGAAACCAAAGCGCGTCTCAACGGCAAACGTGCGATAGGCCGCAAAGGGGAGATCCAGCAAGGTCGATGCCAGCGCGAGACCCCCGACGAATGCCAGGGAATGGGCGTAGCCGCCGGGTTCGAGCAGCGTGCCGCACGCATCGTGGAGCCACTGGAGCCCTCCACCCAAGGTCAGCAGCGTCACCCACCCCGCACCCAGAGCGACATCCAGCAGGTTGAGCTCGGTTTTCGCGATGGTGTAATCGGCTGCCTTCTCGTGGTCAGCCTTGCTGATCATCGCGGCAAAGGCCGGGGGGACTTGAACTCGATTGCGCCGAATATGGCGGATGTGGCGAATGCCCAGCCACACCCGCACCATGGTCACGAGCGCCAAAGTGGACAGGAAGAGGGAAGAGAACAGGCTCTCAGTCATGGGGTGGAACGCATTCAGCTTGTGACACAATGCCGTTTTTGTAACGTCGGCAAATTATGGCACAAGACCCAAACAACCTTGTCTGGCTGGACATGGAGATGACCGGGCTGGACCCGGACAGGGATCGCATCATCGAATTGGCTTTGGTGGTGACGGACGCGCATCTCAATGTGCTCGCCGAGTCTGCGGTATATGTTGTACATCAGTCGGAATCTGTCATGGCGGGCATGGATGAATGGAATCGCAAAACTCACGGAGGCTCGGGCTTGACCGAACGGGTGAGGGCTTCCGCCATGGGGGAGGCCGAAGTGGAGATGGCGGCGCTCGAATTCCTTCAGCAGCATGTGCCGTCCCGTTCTTCCCCCATGTGCGGGAATTCGATCTGTCAGGATCGCCGCTTCATGGCCCGGTACATGCCTCGCCTGGAGGCGTACTTCCACTACCGGAACCTGGATGTCAGTACCCTCAAGGAACTAGCCCGGCGCTGGCGGCCAGAGGTTTATAAGAGCCTTCAAAAGCGTGGTACGCATCAGGCACTATCCGACATTCAAGACTCCATCGAAGAACTCAAGCACTATCGCACCCATTTTCTCCGCTTGTGAGTGTTCACTTGTGCGAGTGAAGACCGCTCAGCGTGCCGGAAGACGTCGGGGGAAGGGGCTGAAGGTCAATGCCGCCTTGCGAACAGCTGGAAGATCTCTGACTTGTCGCCGGCCCGGCGACCTTCCCAAACCCGTTCCCACCGTGGCCCGGGGTCGGCGGTGCGACCCCGCCCGGTTGTCTGGACCAACAGTCTGGAGCAGCGGGCTTCAGCTTCCGGGCCTGTTTCAGTCATCAGATTGGCAAAGTAGTGGAACGATGCCCGCTGTGGGGCGCCCAGCCCTCTTGATGCGATGCACACTGGTTTGTCATCGGCGAGTGTGCGCGCCAGGGACTGGGCAATGGGCCGGTAGGTTTTTCCGTAGTCGATCCACGGCAATAGCAGTGCGATCGTCAATCCCCACGCAAGAATGCTTCCCGCGGTCCAATGCAAGCAGCCCCGCATGGGGGACCTTGGGGTCCGAGCAATCAGCATGGCCCAGCCTGCGCACATGAGCAGTGACAGTGCCACAGCCGGTAGCGAGAACTCCATCTGAAAGCCTGGTTCCAATTTGGCGAAGTTTCGGGCGATCCGATGAGGCCACCCCCACACCATTGCGATCCATCCTAACCAGATCAGCAATGCCACGACCGACCAGGTCATCATTGCAAACCAATCCAGCGCATTGGCGGCGCCACGACGCAGGGTCGGCAAGCCCAAGCTGGCAAGCAGAATCAAAGCGGGGATGAGTGGCAGCAGCGTGGCGCTACGCAATGTATGCGCAAGTGAAATCGCGACAAGCGCTGAGAGCAAGGCGCCCATCGGGAGCAGTACTTCGGATACCCTCAGGTGATGGCGTGCTCGCCACAACGCCCAGAATGCGAGCAGAAGCACGGGCCAACTGTGCCACGAGAGCAGTCGGGCCATGATTTGCAAGTTGTCCCGGGTGACGTCGGACAGTGCGTTTTGTTTAACCTCTTGTGACCACCAGGACTGCAGTACGTCTGGCGCGTGAACATGGAGCTGCCAAGGCCAGCTTGCGGCAATCAGGGCGGCAAGCACGAGGCCAAAGGGGAGCGCCAGCAACGCCTCACGTGTGCGCCAGGCCGGTGAGCACAGTGGCAGTGCAACCCACAGGGGAAGGGTGCATAGCGCGCCATCAATTCCGCCTGCCAGAAAGGCGAGTCCTTGAGCCGCACCCGCCACCACGGCTCCCTCCCAAGGCCTTTGGAGGAAGCGGGCAAAGCCAAGCAAAGCAAAACTCGACGCGGCAAGAACGGCCAGGATGGGCTGGGTTTCGTGAGCATGGGCAATCAGACCAAGGGTGCCCATGGCGAGCAGGAGGCACGCGTCCTGCAGGTCCGGACGGCCCAGCAGCCTGACCGTGGTGCGCAGCGCGTAGAGCGTGGCCACGACGAACAGACCACTGGCCAATCGGGCGCCGTCGTGAAAGGGGATTGTCGGGCTGAGGGCCTTTGCACAGACTGACGACACCCAATAATAAAGGGGAGGGTGTTCGAGATAGGGCTCCCCGGCAAGTGCCGGTACAAGCCAGTTCCCGCTCTTTACCATCTGGAACACAACCCCGATGTAGGTCGCGTCGTCTGGCTTCCACGGATCGTGACCCGTTAGCCCGGGGAGGACGTACAACAGGCTCAGCGTGATCAACAGCCACTGTGGAGGGGCTGTCAGAGAGGGGCGTTGGGGAACGACCGTGTTGGCCGTAAACGGCATACGCTTACCTCAGGAGATATTCCTGGCCAAGTGCGCCAACAAAAAGGGCAGCCGGTGTGGCTGCCCTTTTTCCAGCACCGCTTCTGAATCAGGCGTTGCGGCTGAACTGCGCATACTTCTGGCGGAAGCGCTCAACCCGCCCTGCGGTATCCACGATCTTCTGCTTGCCGGTGTAGAAGGGATGGCAAGCGGAGCAAACTTCCACGTGAAGGGGCTTTTTGATGGTGGAACGAGTCTTGAACGTGTTGCCGCAACTGCAGGTCACGTCGATCTCGTTGTAATCGGGATGGATTCCGGCTTTCATGAGTTGGTTCCCAGTGTGCGGCGGGTGGGTGTGGCCCGCCCAATAAAAACGGGCATTATCTATGAGTTCCCTCTACGGTGCAACACAAATGCGGCTGCATCAGCCTCGCCGCATCGCATCGAAGAACTCCGCGTTATTCTTTGTTGCTCGGATCTTGTCGAGCAGGAACTCCATTGCTTCCAGATCATCCATCGGGTAAAGCAATTTCCTGAGAATCCAGACTTTTTGCAAGATGTCTTGCTTCAAAAGCAGTTCCTCGCGGCGCGTCCCCGAGCGATTCACGTTGATGGCAGGATAGATCCGCTTTTCCGCCATGCGGCGATCAAGGTGGATTTCCATGTTGCCCGTACCCTTGAATTCCTCATAGATCACATCGTCCATCCGGCTGCCGGTATCGATCAGTGCAGTGGCGATGATGGTGAGAGAGCCGCCTTCCTCGATATTGCGAGCGGCGCCGAAGAAGCGCTTGGGCCGCTGCAGGGCGTTGGCATCGACGCCACCGGTCAGAACCTTGCCCGAAGCCGGGACGACGGTGTTGTAGGCGCGGGCAAGACGGGTAATCGAATCGAGCAGGATGACCACATCCTTCTTGTGCTCCACAAGGCGCTTGGCTTTTTCGATCACCATCTCGGCAACTTGCACATGCCGGGTGGCAGGTTCATCGAAGGTCGAGGCAACCACCTCACCCTTGACCGAACGGATCATTTCCGTCACTTCTTCGGGGCGCTCGTCGATCAGGAGAACGATTAGCACCACCTCAGGATGGTTGGTCGTGATGGCGTGAGCAATGTGCTGCATCATCACGGTTTTGCCGCTCTTGGGGCTTGCAACCAGTAGTCCCCGCTGACCCTTGCCGATTGGGGCAATCATGTCGATTACCCGGGAGGTGGTATTTTCCTCCCCCCTCATTTCCCTCTCCAACTTCAGCGGCTTGGTCGGATGCAGGGGTGTGAGGTTCTCGAACATGATTTTGTGTTTCGAGGCCTCCGGGGGCTCACTATTGACCCGGTCTACCTTGACCAATGCGAAGTAGCGCTCACCATCCTTCGGCGTACGAATCTCGCCTTCGATGGAGTCGCCGGTGTGAAGGTTGAAGCGGCGAATTTGAGACGGAGAAACATAGATGTCGTCCGTGCCCGCAAGATAGGACGTATCGGGCGAACGCAGGAAGCCAAAGCCGTCAGGCAACACTTCCAGTGTCCCGTCCCCGAATATGCTTTCACCTTTTTTCGCACGATTTTTGAGCAGTGCGAAAATAAGTTCTTGTTTGCGAAGGCGGTTTGCTCCGTCAATTTCGTTGGCAATGGCCATTTCCAGCAACTGGCTGACGTGGAGGGCCTTGAGCTCCGATAGATGCATAGCGGGATATAAGAAGGGAGGAAAGTGGGCGTGAAAACGCCAGATTAAAACGAATTCAGCGCGGAGAATCGAATCGGGAAAATGGCGGAAGAGCGCCTATTTCCACGTTGCTGACGGTGGCCGGGCCCAATGCGTGCCGGGATGCGACAAACTACTCAACAACCAGAAGACTGGCCGACTAACGATTTGCCGACTAAAGACCCCGCGCCTGGAAATCTGATCACAGGCGCGGGGGAAATGTAATAGGCTCAGAGATTATTGTCAATGAAGGCGGTGAGCTGGGATTTCGACAGTGCGCCGACTTTGGTGGCTTCCACGTTTCCGCCCTTGAACAACATCAGGGTAGGGATGCCCCGAATACCGAACTTGCCCGGGGTGGTCGGGTTGTCGTCGATGTTGAGTTTGGCGACTTTCAGGCGTCCCGCGTAATCCTGTGCCACCTCGTCCAGAATGGGGGCGATCATCTTGCACGGGCCGCACCACTCGGCCCAGTAATCTACCAGCACCGGAGTCTGCGACTGCAGCACCTCCGCTTCGAAATTGTCGTCAGTAACGTGGTGAATATGTTCGCTCATGACTCCTCGCAACGTGTCAGAGAGTATTGTTGAATGTCTGCAGCCCCACGGCAGGAACAGTTGCTGAGGGCAAACCCGGTACGCAGCCATGAAACGGCTACTGTCTACTGAAGAAATCTTAGCGAAAAAAAACTGGTCTGTGGAAATTGCCGGGTCAAATGTGTGGGACATGCACGGAAAACAGCCCGCTGCCCTCCATGTGTGCCATGGCACGGGTAAGCTATAGTCCGTGCCCCGTGGGCGGGCGTGGGCCGCGTGTGCAGAACCCTTTGCTGGAGGATCCTTCATGGCCTATGTGGTCACAGAACCCTGTATCAAGTGCAAATACACGGATTGCGTGGATGTTTGTCCGGTGGACTGCTTTCACGAAGGGCCGAATTTCCTTGTGATTGATCCCGAGGAGTGTATTGATTGCACGCTGTGTGTGGCTGAGTGCCCTGTGGGGGCCATCATGGCGGAAGATGACGTGCCTACGGAGCAGCAGCATTTCATTGCACTCAATGCCGAACTGGCGGCCAAGTGGAAAGTGATTGTCGAGCGTAAGGATCCGTTGCCCGATGCGGATGCGTGGGCCAAGGTCGCAGACAAGTTCGACAAACTGGAACGCTGACTTACCCTGACCTGCCGGCAACTGCTCCGGAGATTCAGTTGCCCGTGCAGGAGCGCGCCTTTCCATGTCCAGTGACGACGCCTTCAAAATAGTCCGCCTTGCGCCAGATCGCGAGATGGTGCCCAGGATCGCCCGGGCGATGATTGAACAATACGCTCGTGATCTGCCGGATCTTTCGGGCGTCGTCTTGGTTGTACCCAGCCTGGCGATGGGCCCCGAGGTGCGTGCCGCCCTGGGTCAGGCTGCCGGTCGAGCACTTATCCTTCCGCGTATCGTTACCCTGAGGGAGTGGGCGGAAAGCCGGTTGTCCGGGGTTGTTTGCAGATCGGACAACCGCCGGCAGGTTGACCTTTTCCATGCACTGAAGGCTCGCCGCTGGCTTGATGGTGCCGACCTCTGGGCGGTTGCCGCAGAGTTGGTGGCGCTGTTCGATGAGCTGACCGAGCTGGGCTTAGGGCTGCCCCCTAGTGAGGCAGAGTTGTCTGACCGCCTGGAGGCCGCCTATGCACTACGCAGTTGCGGGCCGTTGAGGTTCGAGGCAAGCCTCATTCACGCGTTGTGGCGGGCGGATGCTCAAGAAGGGTTGTCGCGTAGCGCAGCCAGGGCGCTGGCGCTGGCCAGGCTGGCCGCCGAAGCCGACAAGCCGCTCCACATGATCTGGGAGGGCGAGCTTGCTCCGCGGGAGCTTGCTTTCGTGAAGGCCTATGCCGATCGTCAGGCCGTGACCCTTTATTTGCCCGATCGCCGCTTGGCGGAGCATGCAGCCGTGCGCCTGGCAAATCTCGCGTGGCCTGCGGAGGGGGGGGCTGGGCACCTGCTGGCGCGGGCGGCAGCCAGCGTGCCGCTGAATCTGACCGAGGTCGGCGGCCGCGTGCAGTTAATGCCCTGCGAGAATCTCGAGCGTCAAGCCTGGGCGGTGAGTCTGGTGATCCGCAACTGGCTGGCGGCGGGCCGACGCAACATCGCGCTGGTAGCGGCCGATCGCCTCGCTGCCCGACGGGCGCGCGCCTTGCTGGAGCGCTCGGATGTGCTGTTGCAGGATGAAACCGGCTGGAAACTATCCACGACGCGCGCCGCGGCGTTGATCGATGCCTGGCTCGAAGTTGTAGCAACCGACGGTCATCACAGGGCGCTCCTGGATCTGCTCAAGTCCCCGTTCGTGTTCGCACAGCGATCGCGCGAGGAGAAAAACCGCGCAGTGGGCCAACTGGAAACGGTCCTGCCCCAGCTAGGAATGGCGGGTGGGATCGGGAGCATGCGTGCCGGACTGGCCGCTTTGTCGTCCTCCAACCCGGAGGCTGAGGCATTGCTGGGGCAACTGGAGCGCGCGCGCAACCGGATGACCGGTGGCGCGCGAAGCATTGGGCAATGGCTGCAGTCCCTGATGGCGACGCTGAAGGATCTTGGGGCGGATGCCGCGCTGGAGGCCGATGCGGCCGGCCTGCAGTTGCTGACTTTGCTGCAAACCCAGTTGCTGGAGCTTGCGGATGATTCCACCGCGGTGCCGGTGGATGTGTGGCGAGAGTGGCTGGATCGCTTGTTCGAGGCGGAGATGTTCCGGGATCCCGCGGTGGCCAGCCCGGTGAGGTTGACGCATCTTGCTGCGATGCGCATGCGCAGCTTTGACGCCGTTGTTGTCGTCGGTGCCGATCGGGAGTCTTTGCGGCCCCCCGAAGCGCCAGCCTTGTTTTTTGGCGAGTCTGTGCGCAGGGAGCTGGGATTGCCGGGGCGGGACCAGGCTGTCGCCCGCTTGCGGGATGACTTGGCGCTGATGCTGGGGTGTGCGGGCGAGGTGGTGGTGACCTGGCAGACCCGCAGGGGGGATGAACCCAATCTGCCCGCGGCTGAGATTGACCTGCTGGACCTGGCCTACACCTTGGCAACCGGCCAGACATTGAAAGTGCCGCCGCCCGCAGAACCCCAGGTTACCGCGAACATTGCAGGGGGCGTGGGCGCGGCCTGCGCGCCGGCATGCCCGGTAGAGCGCCTGCCGGAGCGGATCTCCGCCAGTGCCTACGCCAGCCTGGTGGCCTGCCCATACCAGTATTTCGCCCGTTACGTGCTGGGCCTGGGGGAGCAGGAATCCGTGGCGGAGGAAATGGAGAAAAGCGATTACGGCGAACAGGTGCATGAAATCCTGCGGCAGTTTCACGAGCGTTTCCCGGTTCTGGCCGGCCACGACACGCCCGCCCTGCAGGATGCACTGGCCACGTTGAGCGAGGCCGTATTTGACCAAGCCGTGGCGCGGAATTTCCTGGATCACGCCTGGCGGTTGCGGTGGCTTAAGAGAGTGCCCGCTTATGTTGCCTGGGCCCGGACGCGGGAAGCAGAGGGGTGGAAGGTGATGGAACGCGAAAGCCGGAGGGAGACATGCCTGGCGCTCGAGGATGGGGGTTCCCTGAAGGTTTACGGGGTGCTCGACCGGATCGAAGGACGTGCCGGGGAGCAGGGGCGAGAACTGGCGGTGCTCGATTACAAGACCCAGCGATGGGGCCCCCTGCAACAACGTGCGAAGGACCCGGGGGAAGACGTGCAACTGCCTTTCTATGGCATGTTGATGGGGGACGCCGTGGCTGAAGCCGGGTTCGTGGCCCTTGATGACGAGAAGGTCGCGATGGTTGCCTTGGAGGATCTGAAGAGCGCCGTGTCGGGAAACCTCCGGCGCCTGACGGGCGTCTTCACCGACTTGCGTGGGGGGGCTTCCTTCCCGGCCAATGGTGCTGACACGCGGTGTGCCTGGTGTGAGATGGGTGGCCTGTGTCGTCGGGCCTACGCTGCATGAACAGGCGTCATTCCTTGCTGACCGCCTTGGAGCCCGAACTTAGCGTGGTGGTGGAGGCTTGCGCGGGCAGCGGCAAGACGTGGTTGCTGGTTTCCAGATTGCTGAGGCTGCTTTTGGCGGGTGTGGCGCCGGGCGCCATTCTGGCGATCACCTATACGCGCAAGGCGGCGCGGGAGATCGAAGAGCGGTTGGACGACTGGTTGCGGCTGTTGGCGAGCGTGGATGATGACCGTGCGCGGGCGTTTCTGGAGGAGCGCGGTCTGGAGCACACCGCCGCGGTTGCCGCTTTGCCCGCCGCTCGGGGCTTGCTGGAGAGGGTGCTGGGTGCCTCGCCGGGGCTCACGATCACCACGTTCCATGGCTGGTTTGCCCGCCTGCTCCAAGGGGCCCCCCTTTCCAGCGGGTTGGCGGGTTACACGCTGGTGGAGCGGGATTCCGATCTGCTCGACGAGGCCTGGGCGATGCTGGCCCGCCAGTGTGCCCGTGCGCCGGATTCTCCCGAGGCGCTTTCCCTGCTGTGGTTGTATGCCGAGGTGGGCGCCGCGAATACCCGCAATCTGCTGACCCGGTTCGTCGTACGCCGGGCGGAATGGCATGCGTGGCGGGGGGAGGGGGCAGACGACTCGCAGGCGGTCGCGGAGCGCCTGCGTGAGGTGTTTGACTTGGCGCCGGGGAGCGGGGCGCTGGCGACCTTTGCCGACGATCCTGCCGTCCGGGAGCAGATGTGCGAGTTTGCTGAACTGCTGATCTGCAACGGCACGGCGACCGACGTGGGGGCCGGGGATGCGCTGGGCTTGGCCTGGCGGGATGCGGCGATGGCAGCCCATGCGCGGTTGTCCAGCGCGGCATCCGCCCTGCTTACCCAGAAAGGCGAATTGAAGTCGCGCAAATGGACCAAGGCTCTCGAGGGGCGCCTGGGCGCGCGGACTGAACGCTTCCTGCAGCTTCACGAGCGCCTGGGTCAGACGGTGCAGGCAGTGAAGGCGTCGATGACCGAAGAGGCCGCGTTCGCTTTTAACTGCCACGGGATCAAGGCTGGTCAGGGGCTGCTCGATTGCCTGGATCGCCTGAAGCGGCAGCGGCAATTGATGGATTTTGGCGATCTGGAATGGCACGCAGACCGGCTGTTGCGCGACGAAACCGAAGCGGCTTACCTGCAGGCCAAGCTGGACGCGCGTTACAAACACGTTCTGCTGGACGAATTCCAGGACACAAATCCCTTGCAGTGGCGCATCCTGCGGGCTTGGTTCGATGCCTACGGCGACGACGGTGCGTTGCCCCGGGTGTTTCTGGTAGGAGACCCCAAGCAGTCCATATACCGTTTCCGCCGGGCGGAGCCTCGGATTTTCTCCGCAGCGCGCACTTACCTGGAAGAACGCTTCGGGGCCGTGGCCCTCGCAGCCGAT
Source organism: Rhodocyclaceae bacterium (assembly GCA_036824045.1). Taxonomy (GTDB): domain Bacteria; phylum Pseudomonadota; class Gammaproteobacteria; order Burkholderiales; family Rhodocyclaceae; genus DAITAZ01. The sequence goes on along the minus strand of DAITAZ010000021.1, from coordinate 50,113 downwards.
GCCACCCGGCGAAATGCCCCGGCGGTGGTGGAGGTGCTCAACAAGCTGTTTGGCGCGGAGCCCCTTTTTACGGACTTCCGGCCGCAAACCACGTTTGCGGCGGGGGTCCCGGGGCGCGTGGAAGCATGGCCCTTGTGCGCGAATGGCAAAGGGGAAGACGAGGCATTGGCCAGCCCCGCCGCCGCAATGCGCAATCCGCTGACCACGCCGCTGGTGTTGGAGGAAGACGTGCGCAGGCAGCGGGAGGCAGCGCAACTCGTCGCGGGCATCCAGGACGTGGTGAGCCGCTGGCGGGTGCGGGAGGGGGGCGCAGACCGACCCGCTGATTACGGGGACATCCTCATCCTTACGCGCCGCCGTACCCGTCTGGTGGAGTACGAGCGCGCCCTGCGCGGAGCGGGCATCCCCTATGTCAACGCCAGCAGGGGAGGGCTGCTGCAGACGCTGGAGGCGGCGGATTTGCTGGCGCTGCTGCGCTGTCTGTCGTCCCGCACGGATACCTTGTCCTTGGCTCATGCGCTGCGCAGCCCGATTTTCTCCTTGGGCGATGAGGACTTGCTCTCCCTGGCGGCTACCGGACCGGGGCGTTGGCTGGTGCGCTTGCGGGAGCTTTCGACCCAGCCGGATGCGTCCGGGGCGCTACAACGGGCGGGCAAACTGCTTGGCTATTGGCGGGAGTTGGCCACGCGGTTGCCCGTGCATGATCTGCTCGACCGGATTTACGGCGAAGGCGAAGTGATGGGGCGCTACCGCGCTGCCGTGCAGGCGGGGCAGTGGCCCGGAGTGTTGGCCAACCTTGAGGCGTTCCTTGCAGTGGCCCTGGAGACGGATGCTGGGCGTTATCCCAGCCTTTCCCGTTTTCTGGACGAACTGGGCGCGTTCGCACAGGGGGGCGATGACGCGCCGGATGAGGGCGAGATCGCGCTGGAGGCCGGGCAGGGGCGGGTCCGCATTCTCACCATTCACGGGGCAAAAGGGCTTGAGGCGCCGGTTGTGTGGTTGATCGATGCCCACAATACGCATCGCCTCCCGGAGAATTACGGGGTGCTCCTGGACTGGCCTCCCGAGGCGGATTCGCCGGCACATTTTTCGCTGCTTTCGGATACCGCGGGGCGCGGCCGGCGGCGCGCCCACCTGCTGGAAGCGGAGGCTCAGGCGCGGGAGCGGGAGGAGCTTAACCTGCTGTACGTCGCGCTCACCCGGGCCAAGCAGTACTTCTTCCTGAGCGGGATCGAGCCTGCGCGCCGTAGTGAGCGGTCCAGCTGGTACGACCGGGTGGTCAGTGCCATTTCGGGCCTGGGAGGGGAGCAAGGCAAGGCGTCCCAGGCATGGGGCGCAGAGGGCGTGTGGCTCGACCAGCCCCATGCTTTGCCCGAGCAGCCCCCCTGTCCCGCGGAGCAGGCGGCGCTCCCCGGCGCTTTGCGCTTGCCTCCCACCCCGGTGGGCGAGCGGCGTGCCCCATCAAGCCAGGGGCAGCGGTTCGGCACTTTGCTGCATCAAACTCTGGAATGGCTGACGGAGATACCCGGGCGGGACCCTTTCGCTGCGCCCGTCCCGCCAGAGGTTCAGCGGCAGGCAGCGCAGTTATTCCAGGCGCCCCGTTTGCGCCGATTCTTTGATGCCGGATGCTATCGCTCCGCCGCAAATGAACTGGAGTTCGTACTGCCAGACGGCGGCGTGGGGCGCATCGACCGTCTGGTGGATCTCCCCGAAGCGGTGTGGGTGCTCGATTACAAGACCGGTACGCCGGACCCCGATCTGCTGGCGGCCTATCGCCGACAGTTGGAGGGTTATCGCACCGCAGTCCGCCAACTGTATCCGGGGCGAGTGGTGCGGTGCGCGCTGGTATTTGCCCAAGGGGAACTGCTGGAATTGAATGCGGAGCCGGATTCGGGAGAATCCGGTCTTTTCGCGCCTTCTGCAATGGAATAACATGAATTCCGATGCACCCCAACAAAACATGGAGGGTTTGAACAATGCAGGTGAGTGAGGTTCTCGCAATCAAGGGGAAGGTGCTTTACACCATCGGACCGAGCCAATTCCTGGCGGCGGGGGTTGCTGTCATGGCTGAACAAGACATGGGCTCCCTGGTGGTAATGGAGCACGGCAAGATGGTAGGCATGCTCACCTTCCGGGAGGTGATGAAGGCGGTCAACAAGCACGGGGCAGGTTGGGGGGGGGTCACCATCTCCGACGTAATGCTGCGTGAGCCTCTCACTGCGTCGGCCAACATGGAGTTGGATGGCCTGCGCCGGCTGATGATCGATCACCACCAGCGCTATCTCCCGGTCATGGAAGACACCACCTTGCTGGGTGTGGTTTCGTTCCATGACGTGGCCAAGGCGGTGCTCGAAGAACAAAGCTTCGAGAACAAGATGCTCAAGAACTACATTCGCGACTGGCCGGAGGTGGAAGAGGACAACACCTGACCAGGCCGCCCCGGCGGGGCGGCCAGCAGTTCCTGAGGTCTATGCTCGTCAAAGGAGCCCCCGGCGCAGTGTCGGCCGGGGAACACTATAAAAAGCGACTGCAGGAGGAGACGAGATGGAGAGGATTTGGCTGAATAGCTATCCACAAGGTATTCCCGCCGACGTGGACGTGGAAGCCTATTCTTCGCTAGGGGATTTATTTACCCGGAGTTGCCGCCAGTTCGCCGGGCGGGATGCCTACATCAGCATGGGCCGGGCCATGTCCTATGCCGAACTGGAACAGCGAGCCCGACAGTTCGGTTCGTTCCTGCAGAACGATCTGAAACTGCCCCGCGGAGCGCGGGTGGCAGTGATGATGCCCAACCTTCTGCAGTATCCGGTGGCAATCTTCGGTGCACTGCTGGCCGGATACACGGTGGTCAACTGCAATCCGCTCTACACCCCCAGGGAATTAGAGCATCAGTTGAAGGACTCGGGGGCCGAGGCCATCGTGATCGTCGAGAACTTTGCCTTTACCCTTCAGCAGGTGCTGGCGGCTACGCAGGTCCGGCACGTGATCATGACGGGCTTGGGCGATCTGCTTGGCTTCCCCAAGGGAACGCTGGTGAATTTCGTTGTCCGCCACGTCAAGAAGATGGTGCCAGCCTGGCAGCTCCCGTCGGCCATCGGGTTCAACGATGCGTTGCAGCGAGGCACCGCCCATCCGTTCGTGAGTGTTCCCGTGGGGCTCGACGACACGGCCTTCCTCCAGTACACGGGCGGGACCACGGGCGTGGCAAAAGGGGCGGTCCTGAGTCACCGCAACATCATGGCCAACCTGCAGCAGGCGTCGGCATGGTTGTCCCCGGTGCTGCTCAAGGACGAGCCGGAAACGATCATTACCGCGCTGCCGCTGTACCACATCTTCGCATTGACGGCGAACTGCCTGACCTTTCTCAAGGTTGGCGCGCGAAACGTGCTGATCGTGAATCCCCGGGATATCCCGGGGTTCGTGAAGGAATTGCGCAAATACCCCTTCACAGCCATTACCGGGGTCAACACCCTGTTCAACGCGCTGCTCAACAATGAAGAGTTTGCCCGGTTGGATTTCAGCCACCTGCATATCGCGCTGGGTGGAGGGATGGCGGTGCAGCGGGCCGTTGCGGCTCGATGGAAGCAGGTGACAGGGGTAGCGTTGATCGAGGCTTATGGTCTGACGGAGACGTCGCCCGCCGTCACGATCAATCCGTTGGATCTGGCCGAGTACAACGGTTCGATAGGTTTGCCGCTGCCATCCACCCAAGTGGAAATCCGCGATGACGACGGGAATGCCCTCGCTCCTGGTCAGGCTGGCGAGCTATGCGTCCAGGGGCCGCAGGTGATGAGTGGCTACTACAATCGGCCCGACGAAACGCGGAAGGCTTTCTTCCCCGATGGCTTCCTGCGCACGGGCGATGTGGCGGTCATGGACGGCACGGGCTATGTCAGGATCGTGGACCGCAAGAAAGACATGATCCTCGTCTCTGGCTTCAACGTGTACCCCAACGAGGTGGAGGAAGTGGTGGTGATGCATCCGGGGGTGCTGGAGGCGGCGGCCATTGGGGTACGGGATGAGCATTCGGGTGAAGCGGTGAAAGTATTCGTGGTAGCGAAGGATCCACTGCTGACGGAGGCGGCGCTGCGGGAGCATTGCAAGGCTTATTTGACAGGCTACAAATTGCCCAAGCACATCGTTTTTCGCAAGGAACTGCCCAAAACGAACGTGGGCAAGATTCTGCGGCGGGCGCTGCGCGACGAGGATGAGCGCCAGGCCTCTTGAATCTTCGCCGCAGGTGTTGCGCGATGAGGAGGTTTGGGTTTAGAGTCCGGGTTCGTTTTTTGAACCGCCACCCCCTATCACGCCATGAACAGCCGCCTGCCCAAGTTCGCGTCCGCCCCCAAAGCGGTATCGGTACTGCTGGTAGTAGGCGTAGTACAGCGCGTTGCGCCGTAGCGGACCGGGACAAACAGCAGAATCCTCAAACCCCCGCCGGCGCAAGTCGGCGGGGGTTTTGTTTTGAGCCCCGCCGTATCGCCGGCTCCTGATCTGGAGTCGAACATGAAATACACAGGAGCACAGCTCATCGTCCGCTTGCTGGAGCGGCAGGGCGTGCGCACCGTCGCCGGCGTGCCGGGTGGCGCCATTCTTCCCTTCTACGATGCGCTCTCCCAAAGCACAGTGATTCGTCACGTGCTGACTCGTCATGAGCAGGGTGCTGGGTTCATCGCACAGGGCATGGCGCGGGTTTCAGGCGTGCCGGAGGTGTGTATCGCTTCCTCCGGTCCCGGTGCGACCAATCTGGTGACGGCCATCGCCGACGCCAAGCTGGATTCCATCCCGCTCGTGTGTATCACGGGCCAGGTGCCGCTACCCATGATTGGTACCGATGCCTTCCAGGAGGTGGATACCTACGGGATGTCCATCCCGATCACCAAGCACAACTTCCTGGTGCGTTCGGTGGAGGACTTGCTGGAGGTGATTCCTGCGGCTTTCCGGATTGCAGCCTCTGGCCGTCCGGGCCCGGTGTGGGTGGACGTGCCCAAGGATGTGCAGACCGCGGTGATCGAGATTGACACCTTGCCGGATCCCGCCGCTGCCGAGCCCGCGCCTGCGCCCGCGGCGAGCACAATTGCCACGGCCGCACGCATGATCAACGCGTCGCAGCGCCCCATCCTCTATCTGGGGGGGGGAGTGGTGCATTCCGGCGCGGCCAAGGCTGCGGTGGACTTGGCGGAAAAGGCCGGGTTGCCCACCACGATGACCCTGATGGCGCTCGGGGCAATGGCGGTGGACCACCCGTTGTCCATCGGCATGCTGGGCATGCACGGGGCCGGCTACACGAATCGTCTGTTGCCGGAAGCGGACTTGCTGATTGCCGTGGGCGCTCGCTTTGACGACCGGGCCACGGGTAAGGTGGCGGCATTCTGTCCGAATGCCCAGATCATCCATGTGGACATCGATGCCTCCGAACTGCATAAGATCAAGACTGCACATGTGGCCATCCAGGCGGACGTGGCACAGGCCCTGGAGGCACTGCTGCCGCAGGTGGAGGCGCGCTCACGCGACGCCTGGCTGGCGCGGGTTGAGGAACTGCGCGCGGCGTTCCCCATGCGTCTGCCAGGTCAGGACGACGTGCGCACCCATTACGGCCTGATCAAGGCGGTGGCCGACAGTCTCGATGACGACGCTATCATCACCACCGATGTGGGCCAGCACCAGATGTGGGTGGCGCAGGCCTATCCCCTGCGGCGGCCGCGCCAGTGGCTCACCTCCGGCGGGCTGGGAACCATGGGTTTTGGCATGCCTGCCGCGATTGGGGCGGCGCTGGCCGAGCCCAAGCGCACGGTGGTGTGTTTCTCCGGTGATGGCAGCTTGAAGATGAACATCCAGGAGTTGGCCACCGCCGCTGAAGAGGGTGTCAACATCAAGGTGGTGCTGTTCAACAACCAGTCCTTGGGCTTGGTCCATCAGCAGCAGAACCTCTTTTACGGCGAACGGGTTTTTGCCTCGAAGTACAACATTCGTACCGATTTCTGCAAGATTGCCGCTGGTTTCGGGATCCGCTCGGTGGACCTGGATTTGTCCAAAGACCCCAAGGCTCTCCTTGCCGATGCGCTGCAGACGCCGGGCGCCTGCCTCATCCACGCGTCGATCGATGTGGACCAGATGGTGTTCCCCATGGTGCCCCCGGGTGCGGCCAACAGCGAGATGATCGGAGAGTGAAATGAACGAGAGGACGATGAACATGACCACCCCGGCCAAAGCGGTGCTGGAGCTGGAGGTGAACAATCACCCGGGCGTGATGTCACATATCTGTGGGTTGTTTGCCCGTCGGGCCTTTAACGTGGAGGGCATTTTGTGCATGCCGCTGGGGCGCGGCGAGCGCAGCCGCATCTGGCTGCAGGTATTCGAGGACGAACGCCTGCCGCAAATGCTGAAGCAACTCGACAAACTGGAGGACGTAGTAGCTCTGCGCCGCCACGGCCCCGAGCACGAGGTCTTCGAGCGTCTGGAGGGCTTCTTCGAATAGTGGCCGGGTCGTCGAGGGCGGGGGCGTCGCCTTGCCCTCGGCGGTATCGGCTTGGAAGGGGGAGGTGGAGACGCTGTGCTAGACTCTGCGCCCCGTTTCCTGCTCATCCGGTGTCCCCATGTCTGGAAATACCCTTGGCAAACTGTTCTCGGTCACGTCTTTTGGCGAGTCCCATGGGCCGGCCATCGGCTGCGTGGTGGATGGGTGTCCGCCCGGGCTGGCTTTGTCAGCGGAGGATATCCAAGTGGAACTGGACCGGCGCCGGCCGGGCACGTCCCGCCATGTGACCCAGAGGCGGGAGCCCGATACCGTGGAGATTCTGTCTGGGGTGTTCGAGGGCCGAACCACGGGTACTCCCATCGGCTTGTTAATCCGCAATCAGGATCAGCGCAGCAAAGACTACGGCAACATTGCCACCACCTTCCGTCCCGGGCATGCGGATTACACCTACACCCAGAAGTACGGATCTCGTGACTACCGTGGTGGCGGGCGTTCTTCTGCCCGGGAAACCGCGGTGCGGGTGGCTGCGGGCGCCATTGCCCGCAAGTGGCTCAAGGAGCGTTACGGTGTTGTCGTGCGGGGCTGGATGAGCCAGTTGGGGCCGATCGAAATTCCGTTTACCGATGTGGCGCAGATTGATGCCAATGATTTCTTTGCGCCTGATGCTCAGGTTGTGCCCCGGCTGGAGCAGTACATGGACGCGCTACGCAAGTCGTGTGATTCGGTGGGTGCCCGCATTACGGTGACTGCCAGTGGCGTTCCCCCCGGCTGGGGAGAACCGGTCTATGACCGGCTGGATGCAGACATCGCCTACGCGATGATGGGGATTAACGCCGTCAAGGGGGTTGAGATTGGGGCGGGTTTTGGCTGCGTCACTCAGAAGGGCAGCGAGCATAACGACGAAATCACTCCGGAGGGTTTCCTCTCCAATCACGCTGGCGGCATTCTGGGCGGGATTTCCAGCGGACAGGACATCCTGGTCAACATCGCGATCAAGCCCACGGCTTCGATCTATCAGCCGCGGAGAACCATCGACCTGGAAGGCAGGCCTGTAACCGTGGCCACAGAGGGAAGGCATGATCCCTGCGTGGGGATTCGGGCGACCCCCATCGCGGAAGCGATGCTGGCGATCGTGCTGATGGATCACGCCTTGCGGCATCGCGCCCAGTGTGGCGATGTGCGCTGCGCAACGCCGAGGGTGCCGGCAGCGGCCACACGCTTGGGCTGACGCCGGGGCTGGATGCCGGATCGATTGACGGGGATCAAGCGGACGGCGCTGGGGCGGCAGTAGGGTTGATGGCATGGGTGGCCCAAGCGCTGCTCAAAGATTCCAATCAATAACCAGAAGGAAAACACCATGGTTCTGGAGCACCACGACCTGCACCACGAGTTTCCGGAGTACCGGGATCTGATTCATACCCTGAAAACCTCCAACCAGCACTTTTCCCGTTTGTTCGACGAGTACCATGAGGCGGATCGCCATGTTCGCCGGATCGAGGAGAATGCTGAACTGGCAACGGATTTCGAATTGGAGGATCTGAAGAAGATCCGTCTGCGTCTGAAAGACCAGCTTTATGAAATGCTGAAAGCCGCGGAGGTGAGCTGACCGCGATTCATCGGCTTTGCACTCGGGAGGGCGTCATCGACAGGATGGCGCCCTTTTTCATTTTTGGCGAGCGGGCAGGAGAAACAGGCCCCGCCTGATAAAATCGGGCTCATGACGTCTTTCTGGCGGCTGTCCGCCTATTATTTTTTCTACTTTGCCTTCATCGGCGCCTTGTCTCCCTACTTCGGGTTGTACTTGAAGTCCTTGGACTTCAACGCGTGGGATATTGGCGTTCTGATGTCGCTGATGCAGGTCATGAGGGTGGTGGCGCCCAACCTGTGGGGATGGTTGGCTGATCACAGCCGGAGCGCTGTGGGTATCGTCCGGTTTTCGGCACTCATGAGCGTGCTCGGCTTTGCCGGGTTTTTCTTCACGACCAGCTTTGGTGGCGTATTCCTGGCCATGGCGGTGCTGGCTTTCTTCTGGAGTGCGGCTTTGCCACTGGTGGAGGCGCTGGTGCTGGGGCAATTGGGCAAGGATACCCATCGCTACGGCTCGATCCGGCTTTGGGGGTCGGTGGGGTTCATCGCGGCGGTGTTGCTGATTGGGCAAGCCCTGGATCGTTTCCCCGCTTCCTCGTTCCTGTGGATGGCTTTGCTGCTGCTACTGGGCATTCTTGGCAGCGCGCTGCTGCTGCCTGCTGTACCGACGCGTCCAGTTGAGGAGGCAGTGGATTCGCTGCGGGAAACGCTACGCCGGAAAGAAGTGCAGGCGCTCCTGGGGGCATGCTTTTTCATGTCGGCGGCGCATGGGGCGCTCTACGTTTTCTATTCCATCTTCCTCGTTGCCAATGGCTACAGCAAGGCGGCGGTGGGCGCTTTGTGGTCACTGGGAGTGGTGGCAGAGATCGGGGTGTTTCTGGTCATGCCAAGGCTGTTGCGCCGGGCCAGTCCGAGGCAGATTCTGGTGGCGAGCTTTGGCTGCGCGGTCGTACGCTTTCTGATGATCGGCTGGGGGGTGGGTCATCCCTCAATCATCTTTCTTGCGCAACTGCTGCACGGTGCGACCTTCGGCGCCTATCATGCAGCGACAGTGGCCGTGATCAGCAAATGGTTCCCCGGTCGGTTGCAGGCGAGGGGACAGGCGTTGTACGGGAGTGTTTCGTTTGGTGCCGGTGGCATGCTCGGGGGCTTGGCGAGCGGATGGGCGTGGGATTGGGCAGGCCCCGCGCTGACTTATAGTCTTGGGTCCGCGTTTGCGCTGGTGGGCTTGCTGTGGCTCGCCGCGGGGTGGCGGGAGCGGTCAGCGGATTCCGCGATGGCACGTTGAACGAGCATCTTCAGGGATCCACGAGTGCGATGAGAGGAGGGATTCATGCGAAGGAACACCCGATCCTGGTTGGCGGCGATGGCGATTGCGGCAGTCTATCTTGCTGCTTGTCAGACTGTGCCGATCACGGGCCGGTCGCAGATGTTGCTCATCAGCGAACCGGAAGAAGTGAAGATGGGGTATTCGGCGTACAGAGAAGTGCTGGAGAAAGAAAAGATCTCCCACGACCCCCGGGCCAACGAGCTGGTGACCCGCGTGGGGCGCCGGATTGCTGCGGCGACCGGGAAGACGGATTACCAGTGGGAGTTCAAGGTCATCGACAATGACAAGACGGTGAACGCCTTTTGTTTGCCGGGCGGCAAGGTGGCGGTGTACACGGGGATTCTGCCGGTCACAAAGGACGAGGCGGGCCTGGCCGCGGTGATCGGCCACGAAGTCGCGCACGCCATTGCTCGCCACGGTGGTGAACGGGTAAGCCATCAAATGGCTGCCCAGGGCGTGACGGTTGCGCTGGCCGTGGGCATGATGGCCTCGGGCAAGTCAGACCGGGCGAACCTTTACGCAGGTTTGCTTGGCGCGGGATTGACCGTCGGCGTGCTGCTACCCTATTCGCGCTTGCAGGAATCCGAAGCTGACCGCATGGGGCTGATCTACATGGCCAAAGCTGGCTACAACCCCACCGCAGCACGTGATCTATGGGTGCGCATGGCGGAGAACGCCAAAGGTGGCAAACCGCCGGAGCTACTTTCCACTCATCCCGCTGATTCCACGCGGATTCGTCAGATTGAAGGGTGGCTGCCCGAGGCCATGCAGTACTACCGCCCGGGCAAATGAGGCGGGGGGTGTTCAAGGCGCGGGTCTCACCCAGGGAGCGCCGAAGACCGGCAAGCGCTCCCGCCCAGTCTTGGTGCCTTGACATTTGTTGCGGCCCAAGGTGTTGTGAAATAATCGTCGGCTAACTTTAGACAGCGGGCAGGCATGATCGCGCAAACGCTTTACGAAAAGCTGTGGAACAGCCACGTGGTGCATGTGGAGGAGGACGGAACGGCGCTCCTCTATATTGATCGCCATCTGATTCACGAAGTCACGAGCCCACAGGCTTTCGAGGGACTCAAAGTGGCCGGGCGCAAACCTTGGCGGGTGAGTTCCATCGTGGCGACGGCGGACCACAATACGCCGACGGACCATTGGGACCGCGGCATTGAAGACCCGATTTCCCGCCAACAGGTCGAAACCCTGGATGCGAACATCCGCGAAGTAGGGGCCTTGGCTTATTACCCCTTCCGGGACTCGCGCCAGGGCATCGTCCATGTGGTCGGGCCGGAGAACGGCGCGACGCTGCCGGGGATGACTGTCGTGTGCGGAGATTCGCATACCAGTACCCACGGTGCCTTTGCCTGCCTGGCGCATGGCATCGGCACCTCGGAGGTTGAGCACGTACTGGCGACCCAATGCCTGCTGCAGAAGAAGTCCAGAACCATGCTGGTTCGGGTGGAAGGCCAGCTGGGAAAGGGAATCTCGGCCAAAGATGTGGCACTGGCAGTCATCGGCAAGATCGGAACAGCGGGCGGTACGGGCTACGCAATCGAGTTTGGCGGCGGTGCCATCCGCGGCCTCTCGATGGAGGGCCGGATGACCCTGTGCAACATGGCCATCGAAGCGGGTGCCCGTGCCGGAATGGTGGCGGTGGATCAGGTCACCATCGATTACGTCAAGGGCCGTCCTTTTGCGCCGACCGGAGAAGCCTGGGATCGCGCTGTGGCGTATTGGCGCAGCCTGACGTCCGATATCGGCGCCCAGTTTGATCGGGTGGTGGAGCTTGACGCGGCATCCATTCGTCCGCAGGTGACCTGGGGTACGTCTCCGGAGATGGTGACCGAGGTCAATGGCGAGGTGCCGGACCCGGCACTGGAGATCGACCCCGTGAAGCGCGAAGGGATGTGGCGTGCATTGCAGTATATGGGGCTGACGCCCCGGACGCCGATCAAGGCCATTCGCATGGACCGGGTGTTCATCGGCTCATGTACAAATTCCCGCATTGAGGATCTGCGCGCGGCGGCAGTGGTGGTTAAGGGGCGGCAAGTGGCGCCCACCATCAAGCAGGCGCTGGTGGTACCGGGCTCGGGACTGGTCAAGCGCCAAGCTGAAGCAGAGGGGCTGGACCAGGTATTCAAGGCCGCCGGGTTTGAATGGCGTGAGCCGGGGTGTTCCATGTGTCTGGCCATGAACGCCGACCGGCTGGAGCCGGGCGAGCGCTGTGCCTCGACTTCCAACCGTAATTTCGAGGGCCGCCAAGGGGCGGGGGGGCGTACCCATCTGGTCAGTCCGCAGATGGCTGCAGCCGCGGCAGTGTTCGGCTACTTTGTTGATGTACGTGACTTGATCTGAACGGGAGCACCATCATGCGTATCGTTTCCGTAACCCTGACCATCCTCCTTGCTTTGGCAGCCATCGGCTGCAACACGGTTCAGGGCGTGGGCAAAGACATCGAGAAGGTTGGCGAGAGCATTCAGAAAAAGGCGGGCCAGTAATGCAGAAATTCACCAGCTTGGATGGTTTGGTGGCGCCCATGGATCGCGCCAACGTGGATACCGACGCCATCATCCCCAAGCAGTTCCTGAAGTCGATCAAGCGGACGGGCTTTGGCCCGAATCTGTTTGACGAATGGCGATACCTGGACGTTGGACAGCCGGGGATGGATAACACCCATCGACCGGTGAATCCGGATTTCGTGCTGAATCAGCCCCGTTACCGGGGGGCGCAGGTTCTGCTGACGCGGGACAACTTTGGATGTGGGTCGTCCCGGGAGCACGCTCCCTGGGCGATCGAGGACTATGGTTTCCGGGTATTGATCGGAACGAGCTTTGCCGACATTTTTTTCAACAACTGCTTCAAGAATGGGTTGCTGCCCATTCGGTTGCCCGCGGTGGAAGTCGATGCCTTGTTCGCCCAGACGTTTGCCGAGCCGGGTTACAGGCTGAGAGTGAATCTCGAGGCGCAGACAGTGACGCGTCCGGACGGCAAGGTGCTGGGATTCGAAATTGATCCCTTCCGCAAGTACTGCCTGCTCAACGGCTTTGACGACATCGGACTGACTTTGCGGCACGCGGAGAAGATTCGCGAGTTCGAGGCCCGGCGCCGCATCGAGCAGCCTTGGCTGTTTGCGTGATCCGACCTGGGTCATCCAATATCAAAGAGAGAGATTGCATGAAAGTCTGTGTTCTGCCGGGTGATGGCATTGGCCCCGAAATCATGGGGCAGGCTCTGCGTGTGGTGGATGCCCTGCGCTCGGATGGCTTGAAGATCGAGACCGAAACTGCCTTGATCGGCGGTGCGGCGGTGGATGCGACCGGCAAACCCCTGCCGGAAGAAACCTTGAAACTGGGTCGGGAAGCCGATGCAGTGTTGCTGGCCGCAGTAGGAGGACCGCAGTATGACGTACTGCCGCGGGAGCAACGGCCCGAGCGGGGCTTGCTCGGCATCCGCAAGGAACTGAACCTGTTTGCCAACCTGCGGCCGGCGGTGCTCTACCCGGAGTTGGCGAATGCGTCGTCGCTGAAACCGGAGATTGTTGCCGGGCTGGATATTCTGATCGTCCGTGAATTGACAGGCGACATCTACTTCGGTCAGCCCCGTGGCATTGAGGTGCGCGGTGGAGAGCGGGTCGGGTTCAATACCATGATCTACTCGGAATCCGAGGTGCGCCGTATTGCCCACGTGGCGTTCCAGGCGGCGCAAAAGCGTGACCGCCGTCTGTGCTCGGTGGACAAGATGAATGTCCTCGAATGCACTCAGCTTTGGCGCGACGTGATGGAAGAAGTCGGCAAGGAGTATCCGGATGTTGCCCTGTCGCACATGCTGGTGGATAACGCCGCCATGCAGCTGGTGCGCAACCCCAAGCAGTTTGACGTGATGGTGACCGGCAATATCTTTGGCGACATCCTGTCCGACGAGGCATCCATGCTCACCGGCTCCATCGGAATGCTGCCCTCCGCTTCGCTCGACGAGAACAACAAGGGTATGTATGAGCCCATCCATGGCTCCGCGCCTGATATTGCTGGCAAGGGATTGGCCAATCCCTTGGCGATGATTCTATCGGTGGCGATGATGCTGCGTTATTCGCTCAACGAAGAGGCTGCCGCCGTTCGGGTTGAACGCGCGGTGAAAAAGGTGCTGGCCGACGGCTACCGGACGGGCGACATTTTTGAGCCGGGTACCCGCAAGGTGGGTACGGTCGAGATGGGCGATGCTGTGCTGGCAGCCCTGTGAAGCTGAACTGATTTCTAGATTGGGATGACGCTTATGAAGAAAGTTGGTCTGGTTGGCTGGCGCGGGATGGTCGGGTCGGTACTCATGCAGCGCATGGGCGAGGAGGGAGATTTCGCCCTGTTCGAGCCGGTGTATTTCTCCACGTCGGCAGCGGGCACGGCTGCCCCGGCCTTTGGTGGCAAGGAGGCCGGGCAGTTGCAGGACGCCATGTCCATCGATGCCTTGAAGCAGATGGATGTAGTCTTGACCTGCCAGGGGGGTGATTACACCAAGGAAGTGTTTCCCAAGTTGCGTGCTGCAGGTTGGAATGGCTACTGGATCGATGCCGCTTCCTCCCTGCGCATGGCGGACGATGCCATCATCGTGCTGGACCCGGTCAATCTCGGCGTCATCAAGGACGGGCTGGCTCGCGGAATCAAGAACTACATTGGCGGAAACTGTACGGTTTCGCTGATGCTCATGGGCTTGGGTGGGTTGTTCCAGAACGATCTGGTCGAGTGGGTTTCCGCGATGACTTACCAGGCTGCCTCCGGGGCCGGCGCGCAGAACATGCGCGAATTGTTGTCGCAGATGGGGGTGCTCCACGACGCGGTGAAGGCGCAGTTGGCAAGCCCGGCGTCAGCCATTCTTGATATCGACCGCAAGGTGGCTGAAACCATGCGTTCCGCCGATTTCCCCACGCGCAACTTCCGCAACACGCCCTTGGCTGGGTCGCTGATTCCATGGATCGACGTTCCGGTGGAGAACGGCCAGTCCAAGGAGGAATGGAAAGGCGGGGCAGAGTGCAACAAGATTCTTGGCAAGCCGGCATTCCGCACGCCTGGTAGCATCCCGATTGACGGGCTGTGTGTGCGAATCGGTGCCATGCGTTGCCACTCTCAGGGACTTACCATCAAGCTCAAGAAGGATGTGCCGCTGGACGAGCTTGCTCAGATCATTGGCACGGCCAATGACTGGGTCAAGGTTGTGCCCAACGAGCGGGAAATCACCGAGCGGGAACTGACCCCTGCCGCCGTGACCGGCACGTTGACCATCCCCGTAGGCCGCCTGCACAAGCTGGCTATGGGGCCGGAGTATCTCGGCGCCTTTACTTGTGGCGACCAACTCCTCTGGGGGGCTGCCGAGCCCCTGCGCCGGATGCTGCGCATCCTGCTGGAGGCTTGATCATTTCACCTTTGTAACGGGCCGACGAATATTCGGCCCGTTCATCTCCTTCGCATTACACTCCTGGAATGTGGAAAAACCCGAACTAAGCAGGTTTTTCGTGTATTTTCGGGTGGTCGTTGTTCTCCCTTGTGATAAGCTGGTTTAGCTTGCAACGCTAACCTCATGATGTTATTTTAAGAATTAGCACACTGCTCCGCATGGGATAAGCGGCTGAGGAAACGACATGAATACGACTTTGAGAGCTTCGATTCTGGCGGCGCTGATTGCCGCGCTCCCCACAGTGGCTGGTGCGGCTGGTTTGGGGCGGTTGACTGTGCTAAGTGCGCTTGGGCAACCGCTCAAGGCAGAAGTGGAGCTCAATGCGTCGGCCGATGAGTTGAGTACTCTCACCGCCAAATTGGCCTCGCCTGAAGCGTTCAAACAGGCGGGGATCGAATTCGGGCCGGCTCTTTCCGGACTGAAGATTTCGGTGGATCGCAAGGGCGCGAGCCAAGGGGTGGTGCGGATCGCCAGCGACCGGCCGATCAACGAGCCCTTCCTCGATTTGTTGCTCGAATTGAACTGGGCGGGCGGGCGGCTCGTCCGGGAATACACGTTCCTGCTTGATCCCGCGGATGCAACCCCTGCCAAGCCGGTGCCAGCTCCGGTAGCGTTGCCGGAAGCAAAGCCCCCGGTGGCAACCCCGTCTGCCCCCAAGACCGAGGCGGAGCCCAAACTGAGCATTCCCGAGGAGCCCGCTCCCGCCGCTCAGACCAAGAGTACGGTGGCTGCCGCCAGCAAGGGCAAGAAGGGCAAGGCCGTGCGGGAGGTTGAACCAAAATCCGATGCAAAGCCGGAGGGGACGGCGTCCTCCGCTGGCACCTATACGGTCAAATCGGGTGACACCCTTGCCGGCATCGCCCACCGCAACATGGCTGAAGGCGTGTCCCTGGATCAAATGCTGGTGGCTTTGCTGAAGGGTAATGAAGACGCCTTTGTCGGCAAGAATATCAATCGACTCAAAACCGGCAAGATCCTGAATCTTCCTGATCAGACGGCAGCGCAGAGCGTGAGTGCGGCCGAGGCGCGCAAGATTGTTCGCGCCCAGGCGGCTGACTTCAATAGCTACCGTACCAAGGTTGCCTCTGCCGCGGCCGGGGCGGCTCCCGCCAAGGAAGACGTTGGCCAGCAGGAAGCCAAGGGAAAGATCACGCCGAAGGTCGAGGACAAGGCTCCCAAAGCGGCTGATCAGGATCGTGTGCAGGTTTCCAGGACCCAGCCGGCTGCTGGCAAAGCGAAGGGTGCCGAAGGCGCGGACAAGGGCCGCATGGCACTCGAAGAAGAGGTTGCCGCTAAAGACAAGGCCCTCAAGGAGGCTAATTCCCGGGTGGCTGAGTTGGAGCGTAATGTTCAGGAGCTGAACAAGCTGCTCGAACTGAAGAACCAGTCCTTGGCTGAGTTGCAAAAGCAAGCGCAGGGTGGCAAATCGCCTGCTGACGCGGCGAAGAAGGTCGAACCAGAAGCGAAGCCCGTGGTTCCGGCGCCGGTGGTTGCCGAGAAGCCCGCCGGTGCAGCTGGTGATGCCAAGCCTCCGGTTGAAGCTGCGAAGCCCGAGGTCAAGCCTGACGCGGTGAAGCCTGATGCACCACCCAAGCCGGAGACACCCAAACCACCTGTCAAGAAGCCGGTGCCGCTCCCCGAGCCAGAGGTTGAGGAACCCGGCATCGTTGAGCAGTTGATGGAGAATCCGGTTGCTCTGGCGGGTGGCGGCGGTATTTTGGCGTTGCTGCTTGGCTATTTTGGATTGCGGGCGCGTCAGAAGCGCAAGGCTGAAGCCGATGCCGTTGCGGAGCCCACGATCTCGGGCAACACGACGACCGGTACGCCGGCGCTGGATTCAGTGTTTGGTGCTGCGGGCGGTAGCATTGCCGATTCGAGTGGCAGTTCGATCCAGACCGACTTCTCGCAAGCGAGCATTGCCGCGGCCGAGAACGACGAAGGGGTCGATCCCGTTGCGGAGGCAGATGTCTATATTGCCTATGGCCGTGACGCCCAGGCGGAAGAAATTCTGCTCGAAGCGCTCAAGACCGAGCCGTCGCGTCATGCCATCCATCTCAAGTTGTTGGAGATCTATTCCCAGCGCAACAGCCCCAAGCAGTTTGAGACCATCGCTTCCGAGCTGTACAACCAGACGGGTGGTGTTGGTGCCGACTGGGAAAAAGCGGCCGCGATGGGGCAGCGGCTTGATCCGACCAATCCGCTCTATGGTGGAGATGGTCAGGAGGGTTCGGGACTTGGCGGTGTGGCCACGGCTGCGGTGACTGGAGCTGCTGCATGGGCGGGAGGTCAGGCGCAAGCCGCAAAAGACGCTGTCACAGATTTTCTGTCGCCGGCCGCCTCGGAGCCTGCGGTACCGAAAGTCGATATCGACCTGGGGCTGGAAATGCCGGAGTCGAAGCCTGCCGTTTCGAGTTTGTCCGTCATGGATACAGCTGCCGGTGGTGGCAAGACCGAGCCCAAGATGTCGCTGGATTTCGATCTCGGTGAGACTGTGACCGAATCGGGCAAGGGACCGATGGCTGACCTCAGCTTTGATCTGGCGGAGCCGGCTGCGACGCCTGCCGCGAAACCTCAGGTGGATCTCTCATCCATTGATCTGGATTTGGGCGATGCCGCGGCGGCGAGTGCCCCGAGCCAAGTGCCCGCGCTGGATAGCGCGGCCTTCGGCGAGGTGGCGACCAAGCTCGAGCTTGCGAAAGCCTATGAAGAGATGGGGGATAAAGAAGGTGCCCGGGAGTTGCTGGGTGAGGTGTTGCAGGAAGGTAATCCCGATCAACAGGCCCAGGCAAAGGCGATGCTCGGCAAACTCGGCTGAGCGGGTGGGTATGGATCGTGAACGGGCAGGGGAATCCCTGCCCGTTTGTTTTTTTCAGGGCATGATGCATCCGGGAATTCTGTTGCTCAGTTGGGTTGCGGGGTTGGCTGCGTATCAAGTGCTCCATGGGCGTGGTGCCTTGGTGGGAGCCCTGGTTTTAACAGGGTTGGCCTGGGCAAGGGGGGCTGCTGTTCTGGCGCAACTTGTGTTTCGCTCCCGTTGGCTGTTTGTCATGCTAGGTGTTGTGTACGGGTGGCAAACCCCGGGCACTCGCCTCGCGGCAGGACTGGGGATCGGCGTGAGTCGGGAGGGGGTGGTCCTGGCGGTGGAGGAGGCGGCCCGTTTGCTGGGGTGCCTCGCCTGGGTGGCGTTGTTGCTCAACGTCTTGCCTTTGTCGCGACTAGTGGCTGGGCTTACTTGGGTGTTCCAGGCGGTCTCGGGCGTAGCTGGGTGGCGTGAGCGTTCTTCGCTTCGGCTGGCGTTGCTGCTCGAGTATCTGCGACGCCCTGTGTCCGCAGCCAATCTGATTGACTGGTTGGAGGGCAAAGGCGCCCACGATGAATTGCGCAATGTATGGGTTGAGCCGCTACCGGCACCTCGAATCAATGATTGGGGAATGCTGGCACTTGCTTGGGGCGGGTTTGCTGTGGCTTTGGCTTGGGGGGCGGCGGTGTGAGAATCGCTCTCGGTGTCGAGTACGACGGCGCGCCGTTTGAGGGCTGGCAGTCGCAGCCTCATGGCCGGACGGTGCAGGATGTGCTTGAAAAGGGGCTGGCCGCAATCGCCGGGCATCCCGTGCGGCTCGGTTGCGCGGGCAGGACGGACGCCGGCGTTCATGCGAGTGGACAAGTCGCCCATTTCGATACCCATGCCGTGCGCCCCGTCAATGCATGGGTAAGAGGGGTGAATCGGTTCCTCCCCTCCGGGGTGGCCGTGCGCTGGGCTAGAGAAGTTTCGCCCGAGTTTCATGCGCGTTTCTCCGCGCTCGGGCGAAGGTACTGTTATCTGTTGCTGGATGCTCCCGTTCGTCCGGCATTGCAGCACGGGCGGGTGGGATGGTTCCACCGGCCCTTGAATGTGGATGCGATGGCCCGGGCTGCTGGCTGCTTGCCGGGCACGCATGATTTCAGCTCTTTTCGGGCGGCGGGTTGTCAGGCGCGCTCTCCGATCAAGGAAATGCGGGAAGTGCAGGTCTACCGGCACGGGCCGGTGGTGGTGTTTGAGTTCGCGGCCAGTGCTTTCCTGCATCACATGGTGCGCAACCTGGTGGGGGCACTCGTTTACGTGGGTTCAGGTCGCCGACCGGAAGAGTGGTTGGGCGACGTATTGGTGGCGAGGGACCGAAGTCTCGCTGCGCCAACTTTTGATCCCGGGGGGCTGTACTTCACGGGCGTGGATTATCCGGAGCACTGGAACTTGCCGTCCGGGGATCGTATGATCGCGCCTCTTCCGTTGCTGATGGGGGCTTCGCGTTGAATCGGACCCGAGTCAAGATATGTGGCATCACGCGGGTCGAGGATGCTCTCGCTGCGGTCGAGGCGGGGGCGGATGCCATTGGATTGGTCTTCTACCCGCCCAGTCCACGGTATGTCGACATTGAGCAAGCGCGGGCGATTGTTCTCGCGCTGCCTCCCTTTGTGTCGGTAGTGGGCTTGTTCGTGAACGCGGAACCAGGTCGGGTGCGTGAAACCTATGCGTCTGTGCCCCTGCAATGGCTGCAGTTTCACGGAGACGAGGATCCCGCTTATTGCCGTGCCTTCGGGCGCCCCTATATCCGGGCGGCTCGGATGAGGGCGGGGGTCGATCTGTTAGAATACGCCCGAAATTTTGCCGATGCTTCGGGTTTGCTGCTGGATGCTTTCGTTGAGGGCTACGGCGGTGGCGGCAAGACTTTCGACTGGTCGCTGATCCCCCAAGCGTTGCCCCTGCCGGTTGTGCTTTCCGGTGGGCTGGAAGTGGCAAACGTAGGGGATGCGATCAGTCGCGTTAAGCCTTGGGCCGTGGACGTCAGCAGTGGCGTCGAGGCTGCCAAGGGCATCAAGGATCACGGAAAGCTGCGCGCTTTCATCGCTGAGGCGAGACATGCAGATGGGCGATACGCCATATAACCTGCCGGACGCGGCGGGCCATTTCGGCCCTTACGGCGGCGTATTTGTTGCCGAGACCCTCATCCCCGCGCTGGCGGAATTGCGCCAGGCGTACGAAGAGTGCCAGCGCGATCCGGGCTTTCGCGCGGAATTCGAGTATGAGCTTAAGCACTACGTTGGCCGTCCAAGCCCGATCTATCACGCGCGGCGCTGGTCCGATACGCTGGGTGGCGCGCAGATTTTCCTGAAGCGGGAGGATCTCAACCATACCGGCGCTCACAAGGTCAACAACTGCATTGGCCAAGCGCTGCTGGCGCGGCGCATGGGCAAGCCGCGGGTGATCGCTGAAACCGGGGCGGGACAGCACGGTGTGGCCACGGCCACTGTGGCGGCGCGGTATGGCATGGAGTGCGTGGTGTACATGGGCTCGGAAGACGTCCAGCGCCAGGCTGCGAACGTGTATCGCATGAAGCTGCTCGGGGCTACCGTGGTCCCGGTCAACTCCGGCTCGCGCACCCTGAAAGACGCCTTGAATGAGGCCATGCGGGACTGGGTGACCAATGTGGCCAACACTTTTTACATCATCGGCACGGTGGCGGGGCCTCATCCATACCCGATGATGGTGCGGGATTTTCAGAGCGTCATCGGCGAGGAGTGCCGGGTGCAGATGCCGGAACTCGTCGGGCGGCAGCCGGATGCAGTGATAGCGTGTGTAGGAGGAGGATCCAATGCGATGGGGATCTTTTATCCCTACATCAATGAACCGTCGGTTCGGCTGATTGGTGTCGAGGCCGGTGGTAATGGTCTTGACACGGGGGCTCACGCGGCTTCGCTCACTGCCGGGCGGCCCGGTGTGTTGCACGGGAATCGTACGTATCTGCTGCAGGATGAGAATGGCCAGATCATTGAAACGCACTCGGTGTCGGCGGGGCTGGATTATCCCGGGGTGGGGCCCGAACATGCGTGGCTCAAGGATAGCAGCCGGGCGGAATACGTGACTGTCACCGACGAAGAGGCCTTGGCAGCGTTCCACTCCCTGTGCCGTCTGGAGGGCATCATCCCGGCGCTGGAATCTTCCCACGCACTTGCCTATGCGGCCCGTCTGGCGCCCACTTTGTCCAAGGACCAAGTGTTGTTGGTCAACCTTTCCGGCCGGGGCGACAAGGACATGCATACCGTCGCCGCCCGCTCCGGTATCGAATTCTGAGCCGTTCATGTCCCGAATTCCTTCAACTTTTGAGCGTCTTGCCCATCAAGGGCGCAAGGCGCTGATTCCCTTTATTACCGCCGGAGACCCCGATCCCGGGCTTACCGTGACCCTGATGAACGCGCTTGTTGCGGGTGGCGCTGATGTGATCGAGTTGGGTGTTCCGTTCTCCGATCCCATGGCGGACGGCCCCACCATCCAACGCGCGTCCGAGCGTGCGCTCAGGAAAGGCGTGGGGCTGAGGCAGGTATTGCAGATGGTGCGGGCGTTCCGGGAAGGGGACGAATGCACTCCGGTGGTTCTCATGGGGTATGCCAACCCTTTGGAAGCTTATGGCATTGCGCAGTTTGTGCGGGATGCGGTGTCCTGCGGTGTCGATGGAGTATTGATCGTCGATTACCCGCCGGAGGAGTGCCGGGAGTTCGCATCGATTTGCAAAGGGGCCGGGCTGGACCCCATCTTCCTGTTAGCGCCTACTTCCAGCGAGCAGCGTTTCCGGGACGTGGCCGAGGCGGGTAGTGGATACATTTACTATGTGTCTCTCAAGGGGGTGACGGGTTCGGCTCACCTGGACGTGGCCGCGGTTGCCGAGCGTATCCCCCGCATTCGCGAGCTGGTGGGGATGCCTGTCGGAGTGGGGTTCGGTATCCGTGATGGCGAAGGTGCGCGCAGGGTCGCCGAGGTGGCCGATGCGGTGGTGATTGGCAGCCGCCTGATCGAAGAACTGGAACAGTCCGCGGCAGGGACGGAGGAGGCTCGCCTGCGTGCGTTCATTGCCTCCATCCGCGCGGCGATGGATGGTCAGCTTGTGAGCGGGGAGGCGAGCGCGTGAGTTGGTTGAACAAGTTGCTGCCGCCCAAGATCAAGCGGGCGGAGTCGGTACAGCGCAAATCGGTTCCGGAGGGGCTTTGGTGCAAATGCCCGGCGTGCGAAGCCGTGCTTTATCGCTCGGATCTGGAGAACAATCTGAGCGTTTGTCCCAAGTGCAGCCATCACCATCGCGTGAAGGCCCGGGCACGCCTGGACCTGCTCCTGGATCCGGAAGGCCGCTTTGAGATCGGCGCCGAGGTACTTCCCGTTGATCCGCTGAAGTTTAAGGACAGCAAGCGTTACCCCGATCGGCTGAATGGCGCCAATGAAGACACTGGCGAGAACGATGCGTTGGTGGTCATGCAGGGCGCGATCAAGACGGTTCCGGTGGTTGTAGCGGCCTTCGAGTTCGAGTTCCTGGGCGGCTCCATGGGGTCAGTGGTGGGCGAGCGGTTTGTGCGCGGCGTCAGGGCTGCGGTTGAGCAATCCCTGCCCTTTGTGTGTGTGACGGCCTCGGGGGGGGCTCGCATGCAGGAGGGGCTGTTTTCCCTGATGCAGATGGCCAAGACCACGGCTGCCCTCACCTGGCTGTCCGAGCGGCGCCTGCCATTCATTACCCTGCTCTCCGATCCAACCATGGGCGGGGTATCGGCGTCGTTCGCCTTCATGGGAGACGTCGTTCTGGCCGAGCCGGGTGCCCTCATCGGATTTGCCGGCCCGCGGGTGATTGAGCAAACCGTGCGGGAGAAGCTGCCTGCGGGTTTCCAGCGTTCTGAATTCCTGCTCGAAAAGGGCGCCATCGACATGATTGTGGACCGGCGGGAAATGCGCGACAAACTTGCTGCGCTCCTGACGCTGCTGCAACGTCAGCCAGCCCTCTGATTCAACTGACAGTTCGGTGCTGCACATGAGTCATTCCTGGTCGTTGGACGACTGGCTGACGCACATGGAGTCTATCCATCATCAGCCGATCGCCCTCGGGCTGGAGCGGGTGCTGGAAGTGCGCCAAGCGTTGGGAGGCAGTCAGCCCTTCGTGGTGGTAGCGGTGGCTGGCACGAATGGCAAGGGCTCGACCTGCGCCATGCTGGACTGCATCCTGAGGGCCGCGGGCTATCGCGTGGGTGTGTATGCATCTCCTCACTTGCTTCGCTACAACGAGCGGGTGCGGGTCGCTGGACAAGCGGTGGATGATGCAGCACTCTGCGCCGCTTTCGCCAAGGTTGAGGCGGCGCGAGGCAATACGCCTCTCACCTATTTTGAGTTCGGCACCCTGGCTGCGTGGCTGGTGTTTGAACAGGCGTGCGTGGATGTAGCCATCCTGGAAGTCGGGATGGGGGGGCGCCTGGATGCGGTGAATGCCTTCAACGCAGACTGTGGCATCGTGACCAGCGTCGATCTGGACCACCAGGCTTTTCTGGGCAATGACCGGGAGCAGATCGGCTATGAAAAGGCCGGGATCTTTCGCACCGGCAAACCGGCCATTGTTTCCGACCCGGCCCCCCCCCGAAGCGTCGTGGAATACGCCCTCAAGATCGGGGCGCAACTCCTTGTCAGTGGTCAGGATTTCGGGTTCACGGGGGATCGTTCCCAGTGGCATTACTGGAACCGTAAGGGGCGCAGGCCTGCAATGGCTTATCCTGCGCTGCGCGGCGCCAATCAACTGCTCAATGCCAGCGGTGCATTGGCCGCGCTCGATTGCCTGAAAGAGCGGCTGCCGGTGAGCATGCAGGACATCCGGCTCGGTTTGATGCTGGTTGAGCTCCCCGGGCGATTCCAGGTGCTGCCGGGGCGTCCTGCCATCGTGCTGGATGTTGCGCACAATCCTCATGCGGCAGCGGTATTGGCTGACAATTTAAGTAACATGGGCTTCTTCCCGGAGACTTATGCCGTATTGGGGATGCTGGGCGACAAGGACGTGGACGGTGTTGTTCGCGCCGTTCAGGGTCGGGTGGACCATTGGCTGCTGACCGATTTGGATGGGCCCCGCGCGGCTTCCGCGGCACAACTGGCTCAAGCGCTTGAACGAACCGGTGCTGGCGGTGATGTCAGTCTGTTCGCATCTGCGGAAGCGGCTCTGGCAGCGGCGAAAGACCGGGCAGGCGAAAGTGATAGAATCGTGGTCTTCGGATCTTTTCTAACGGTTGCCGGTGCAATGCGTGCCGAAGGCCTCGTTCCCCACCTGCAGTGACATTCATGGCCGAAGAAGATCGCCAACTCGAATTCAAGAAGAGAGCGCGCCGCCGGTTGGTTGGCGCGGTGGCGTTGGCGCTGACCGGGGCCGTCGTACTGCCCTTGGTGATGGAGGGGGAACCTCGCCAGTCCAACCATAGTATCCAGATGCGCATCCCCGGGCAGGATGCGCCGCCGCCCATGGAAGGCGGCGACAACAAGCCGATGAGCGAGCCTGATAGCGGCAGCGTGAAACCTGCTGAAGAGCCGGGCAAAAGTGTTGCGAAGGCACAGCCGCCCGCCGCGGCGGCTGCCGCGCAAACCAAGGCTTCGCCCTCCGGTGCGCCCCTGGCTCCGGCGATTGCTCCGCCCCCCGAGAAGAAGCCGCCCGCCAAGGCCGACAACAAGCCCGTGAAAGCCGATGCCGCGAAAGCTCAAGAGGCTGCGGATAAGGAACGCAAGGCGGCCGAGATGGCGGCCCGGGAGAAGCGCGAGGCGGAGTCGCGTGTGAAGCGGGAGCGCGAAGCTGAAGCCGAAGCAGCAAAGGCCAAGCAGCGGCAGGAACGCGAGCAGGCGGAGTTGAAGGCCAGGCGCGAAGCTGAGCAGGAAGCGAAAGCCAAGGCCAAGCGTGAGGCTGAACTCGAGGCCAAGATCAGAGGCGAGAAAGAAGCCGCCGCAAAAGCCAAAGCCGATGCGGCAGGGGCGGCTGGTGATGGCCAGCGGTTCGTGGTGCAGCTGGGGACTTTTTCCGATCCCGCCAACGCTCGACAGTTGCAGGAAAAACTCAAGGCACAGGGGTTTACCGTGACGGTTGAAACCATTGGCAGTGGCGCTGACGCCAAGACACGGGTTCGCCACGGGCCCTTTGACAGCCGTGCAGCTGCAGAGAAAGCTCGGGAACAGATCAAGCGGGCCGGGGTGGCGGGTGTCATTGCGACTCGATGAGCCGGGATGACGTATTTCGATTACGGTGTAGCGGGCATCCTGGGTGTGTCCTTGTTGCTGGGCATCATGCGAGGGTTGGTTTCCGAGGTTCTCGCGTTGGCGGCTTGGGTTCTGGCTGCGATAGCAGCCAAGGCGTTTGGCGCGGAAGTCGGGCAGGCGCTGCTAGGGGGTTGGGTGCGCGAACCGCTCATCTGGACTGCCGGCGGCGTTGGCGTAGTCTTCGTGGCGGTGCTGTTTCTGGCAGGGCTGGCGAAGCTGATGCTGCGCGGCGGCATTCATGCTCTTGGACTCGGGCCGCTGGATCGGCTTCTGGGGGCGATTTTTGGAGCAGCACGGGGTGGGGTGATCGTGCTGGTGTTGGTAGCGGTAGGGGGGATGACCCAGGCGCCCCGGGCTCCGTGGTGGCAGCAGTCAAAATTGGCTCCACCGTTGGAGACTGTGGTGCTCTCTCTGCGGCCTTGGCTTCCCTCCGCGTTGGCCGGACAGATTCGTTTTTATCGTTGAAGGGCTCCGATGTGCGGGATATTGGGGGTCGTAGCGACCTCGCCAGTTAATCAGCTACTGTACGATGGACTCCAGGTGCTACAGCACCGGGGGCAGGATGCTGCCGGGATTGCCACTGCCGAAGGTGGTCGTTTCCACATGCACAAGGGTTCCGGGTTGGTACGCGATGTCTTCCGCACCCGCAACATGCGTAACCTGGCGGGGAACTGGGGGATCGCCCATTGTCGTTACCCGACTGCGGGGTCGGCCTACAACTCGGCCGAAGCTCAGCCCTTTTACGTGAATTCCCCGTTTGGGCTGATGTTGGCCCACAACGGCAACCTCACCAATGCGGTGGAGTTGAAGCAGGAGATGTTCCTGCAGGATTTGCGGCACATGAATACCAACTCGGATTCAGAAGTGCTGCTCAATGTTCTGGCGCATGAACTGCAAGCCGCTGCAAAGGGCTATCGGGTCGATGAAGAGGCCATCTTCCGGGCAGTTGCGGGGGTTCATCGACGGGTGCGGGGCGCCTATGCGGTGGTAGTGATGATTTCCGGTTTTGGCCTGCTGGCATTCCGTGACCCCTACGGCATCAGACCGCTGGTTGTGGGCCGGAACGAGACGCCCCTGGGGATGGAGTACCTTGTGGCGAGCGAAAGTGTGGCGCTGGATACGCTGGGCTTTGCGCTCATGCGGGATGTGGCGCCAGGCGAGGCCGTCTTGGTGGATATGAGCGGCAAGTTCTCCGCCCGCCAATGTGCCGAGAAGACCCACCATACACCGTGCATGTTCGAGTATGTGTACCTGGCTCGGCCCGATTCACTGATGGATGGTATTTCGGTGTATGAGAGCCGGGTGAAGATGGGGGAGTATCTGGCGCGAAAGATCCGGCAAACCTGTCCGCACATCCAGATCGACGCGATCATTCCCATTCCGGATTCGAGCCGACCTTCAGCGCTGGAGCTGGCGAGTCATCTCGGGGTGCCGTACCGCGAAGGGTTCGTCAAGAACCGCTATATCGGCCGCACCTTCATCATGCCCGGCCAGGCGACGCGCAAGAAATCGGTGCGGCAGAAGCTCAACGCCATCAGCCAGGAGTTTCGGGGCAAGAATGTGTTGCTGATCGACGATTCGATCGTTCGTGGCACCACCAGCCGGGAAATCGTGCAGATGGCCAGGGACGCGGGCGCGCTTCGGGTGTATTTCGCTTCGGCTGCACCGCCTGTCCGCTATCCCAACGTGTATGGCATTGACATGCCAACCCGGGAGGAGCTGATCGCCTCCGATCGTTCTGATGAGGAAATTCGGGCGGAGATTGGTGCCGATGCCCTGATCTACCAGGATCTGGAGGATCTCAAGCTGTCGGTGCGGTCGGTGAATCCGACGATCTCGAGTTTTGAAACCTCCTGCTTCGACGGCATTTACGTGACCGGAGACATCACCAAGGAGTATCTCTTCGGCGTGGAGAATCAGCGCAAAGGTGGCGCTTCTGCTGCCCATGCGGACGACCAGGAGGGGCAGGGCGGACAGATGGACCTGAACCTCATGGCAAATCACGATAGTCAATAAGTGCCTTCATCGTGCTGAGGCAGGGCGGCCCACGTGGCGGCCTACTCGAGCGCAATTCGGTCTGATGACCCGCTGCGGATGGCTCTGGCGGGTTTTTTCTTTAGGGAGCAGAGCTTGGACAGCTACCATCCGGACACCCTGGCGGTACGTGCGGGCCAGGCCCGAAGCCAGTTTAACGAGCACAGTGAAGCCCTTTACCTGACCTCCAGCTTCGTTTTCGACAACGCGGCCCAAGCAGCAGCCCGCTTCTCGGGCGAGGAGGACGGCAATGTGTACGCCCGCTTTACCAATCCCACGGTGACCATGCTTCAGGAGCGGCTGGCCGCGCTTGAGGGGGCAGAGGCATGTATTGCCACTGCCTCGGGCATGTCGGCGATCCTGGCGATGATCATGGCCTTACTGAAGGCGGGCGACCACATTGTGGCTTCGCGGAGCATCTTTGGCGCCACCCAGCAGCTCTTGGGGGGCATCCTTTCGCGGTTTGGCGTCAGCACCACATTTGTTGAGGCGACCGATCCGGCAGGGTACCGGGGGGCGATGCAGTCCAACACGCGCTTGGTGTTCATCGAGACGCCGTCCAATCCGCTCACCGAGATCGTCGATGTGGCGGCTGTTGCCGAGGTTGCCCATGGGGCGGGCGCCTGGCTGGCGGTAGACAATTGCTTCTGTACGCCGGCGCTGCAACGGCCACTGGACTTGGGGGCTGATCTGATCGTCCATTCCGCCACCAAGTATCTGGATGGTCAGGGCCGTGTTCTGGGAGGTGCAGTCCTCGGTCGCCGCGTGCTGATGGATGAAGTCTTCAAGTTCTTGCGCACGGCGGGGCCGAGTTTGTCCCCGTTCAACGCCTGGGTGATCCTGAAAGGGCTGGAAACATTGGGCATTCGCATGCAGGCGCAGTCCGCCAACGCCTTGGCGCTCGCCCGGTGGCTGGAAGCCCATCCCGCCGTGGAGCGTGTGTACTATCCGGGACTGGAATCGCATCCCCAGTTCGAACTGGCCTCCCGGCAGCAGCGCAGCGGGGGCGCCATCGTGTCGTTCCAGGTCCGTGGCGGTCGCAATGGAGCATGGGGGGTTGTGGACAACACCCGTCTGCTGTCGATCACCGCCAATTTGGGCGATACCAAGACGACGATCACCCACCCGGCGAGCACGACCCATGGACGGATATCGGCTGAGGCTCGGGAGGCCTCCGGGATCACCGAAGGGCTGTTGAGAATTGCCGTGGGTTTGGAGGATGTCTCCGATCTGCAGACGGATCTCGCCAGGGGCCTTGATCTGCTGGTTGCCGGATAACTTTGGGACGGCTCGAGCGCCGGGTCGGCGAACCGCACCGGGGACCATGGGGAACGCGCTATTCGGCCTGCAGGGCTGTGCAGGCAATATGGGCGGGCGTTTACAAGGGTGCGCTGCAGAAACTGAGCTTCGCGCCGTCGTGGCGGAGCCAGACTGCCCTGTCCCGCCAGTCCGGCACGACCCAGCGCTCCGCTGGCTTACCCTCGAGATCAAAATGATGCGCACCGGGGCGATGCGTGTGGCCATGGATGATTCGTTGGCAACCCGCGCTGCGCATGGATTCCAGGACGGCCGTTTCGTTGGCGTCCATGATCTCGGCTGATTTCTCCTGCTTGGCGACTTCGCTTTGGCGACGCAGGGCCTCAATCATGGCTTTGCGCTCAGCCAGGGGGCGCAGCAGGAACCGGGTTTTCCAGTCGGGGGAGCGAACCTCCTGGCGGAAGGTTTGATAGGCTTCGTCGTCGGTACATAACGCGTCGCCATGGCTGAGCAGGGTTGGGACACCCCCCAGCGAAACCTGGCTCGGATCGGCAAGCAAGGTGGAGCCGCTCGCCCGGGCGAATGCCTCGCCGAGCAGAAAATCCCGATTTCCGTGCATGACGGCGACCCGTGTGCCTCGGCGGCCAAGTGCTGACAACGCGCTGCATATGGTTTGGTTGAACGGGTCGGCCAGATCGTCGTCCCCCGCCCAGTACTCGAACAGGTCGCCCAGGATATACAGTGTTTCAGCTTCCCCCGCCTGCTCGGAAAGGAAGCCGAGAAAGGCTTCGGTAATGGCGGGCCGCGTCGGGCACAGATGAATGTCAGCAATCAGCAGATCCACACGCGGCCCGTATCTGGTTTCAGACCACTTCGGCACGTTCAATCACAACGTTTTCGCGCGGAACGTCCTGGTGAAAGCCCTTGTTGCCGGTTTTTACCTTGCGGATCGTGTCCACAACGTCCATGCCCTCGACGACCTTGCCAAATACGCAATACCCCCAACCGTTGGCGTTTGCAGCCTTGAAATTGAGGAAATCGTTATCCACCACGTTGATGAAGAACTGGGCGGTAGCGGAGTGGGGATCACTGGTCCGTGCCATGGCGATGGTGCCACGATCATTCTTGAGGCCATTGTCCGCCTCGTTCTTGATGGGCGCCTGCGTGGGCTTTTGCTGCATGTCCGGGGTGAAGCCGCCGCCCTGGATCATGAAGCCATCGATCACCCGGTGAAAAATAGTGTTGTCGTAATGTCCAGCTTCCACATAGGCCTGGAAGTTACGGCTGGACTCGGGGGCCTTGTCGCTATCGAGTTCGATGGCGATGACACCGTGGTTAGTGTGCAGCTTGATCATGGGATCTCCGTGGGGTTATTGCCCGGCCTGCAGAAGCCGGACTGATTCGATGATGACGGGTTTGACGGGGACGTTCTGGTGCGAGCCGGAATTGCCGGTGGGGACTTTACCGATTTTCCGAACCACGTCGAGCCCCTGGGTGACCTTGCCGAATACCGCGTAGCCCCAGCCATCGAACGAGGGATAGTCAAGCCGGTTGTTATCTACCAGATTTACGAAGAACTGGGCACTGGCGGAATGCGGATCCCGGGTGCGGGCCATTGCCAAAGTGCCAATCTCGTTGCGCAAGCCGTTGCGGGCTTCGTTTTGGATGGGGGCGCGGGTGGGCTTTTCTTCCAATTTCTCGTTGAATCCCCCACCTTGAATCATGAAGCCGTCGATAACCCGGTGGAAGATGGTTCCATTGAAGAAATTCTCGTTCACGTACTGCAGAAAGTTATCCACCGTCTTGGGTGCTTTTTCGGGGTAGAGCTCGGCTCGCATGACACCCATATTGGTCTTGATTTCGACCAGGGGATTGGCGGCAAACGCCGAAACGCAGGTGGCGAGACAGGTCACAAGTGCCAGAAGCGTCTTCTTCATGTTTGATTGATCTCCAGATGCTGTGAACAGCGAAGAGGGGAAACCTCATCCCGTGATGGCTCAGCGACGGGCACCGCCGAGCATTTCGCGCAACAGCGCGAGCTTGCGCTTAGACGCTGCGGTGTTAGCGCCCAGTTTCGCTGCCCGATCGTAGGACTGGGCAGCCAGGGTGGCGTACACGTCACCCAGGTTTTCATGGGCCGTGCCGTAACCCGGATTGTTGCGCACCGCATTCTGCAGCGCCTCGAGTGCCAGATCGTAACGTTGCTGGTTGCTGTAGAGGACCGCCAGATTGTTGTAGGGCTCCGGCAACTCCGGGAAATCGACGGTTAGCTGGTGGAACACGGCGATGGCTTCTTCGTTCCTGCCTTTGTCTGAAAGCAAAACCGCTTTCAAGAAACGGGCCTGGGCGTCAGCGGGCTGCACGACGATGCGCCCGTCCAAGGCTCTTAACGCATCGTCGATGCGGCCTTTGCTGGCGAGCTCGCGGACTTCAAGCAAGGGGTCGGAGGGCTCGGCGCCGTAAGTTCCGCCGGAGGCGATGCAGGCCGTCAAGGCCCACAGGGACAGCCAAAAGACGCGAAAATTCATTGTGCTATACTGCCCGGCCCTTGGTAAAAGGCCCTATTCTAGCAAGGTTCGGCCTGATCCTCCGCGTCAGCGGAGTCAGCCTTCGCGATTCTTCCGGCCGCTGTGTGAACATGCTCAAGATCTACAATTCCCTCGCCCGTCAGAAACAAGACTTTCATCCGATCGAGCCCGGCCGGGTCCGCATGTATGTGTGCGGGATGACCGTCTATGACTATTGCCACCTCGGTCATGCGCGAGTTCTGGTGGTGTTCGACATGGTTGCGCGGTGGCTCAGGGCCTTGGGCTACCAGGTAACCTATGTGCGCAACATCACGGATATCGACGACAAAATCATCCGCAGAGCCCAGGAAAACGGGGAGAGTATTCGCGCCTTGACGGAGCGCTACATCGGCTACATGAACGAGGATTCCGACGCGTTGGGCGTGTTGCGGCCGGACCACGAACCCCGGGCTACCGACTATGTGGCCCAGATGCAGAACCTGATTGGCCGGCTGCAGGATAATGGGCTGGCCTACGTGGCGGATAACCACGATGTGTGCTACTCGGTTCGCAAGTTCGAGGGTTACGGCAAGCTTTCGGGCAAGTCGTTGGACGAATTGCGGGCCGGGGAACGGGTCGGGGTGGCAGAGGGCAAGCAGGATCCGCTGGATTTCGTGCTCTGGAAGCATGCGAAGGCGGATGAGCCGGCGGATGCCAAGTGGACTTCCCCCTGGGGTGAGGGCCGGCCTGGCTGGCACATCGAATGCTCCGCCATGAGTTCGGAATTGCTGGGCAAGCAGTTCGATATCCACGGGGGCGGTCAGGATTTGCAGTTTCCCCATCACGAGAACGAAATTGCCCAGTCTGAGGGTGCGCATCAGTGCTCATTCGTGAATTACTGGATGCACAATGGTTTCGTGCGAGTGGATAACGAGAAGATGTCCAAATCCTTGGGCAATTTTTTCACCATCCGGGATGTGCTCACGCAATACGATGCCGAGGTGGTACGGTTCTTCATCCTTCGTGCGCACTACCGTAGTCCGCTTAACTACTCCGATGCTCACCTGGAAGACGCGCGGGCCTCTTTGTCCCGGCTCTACACGGCGCTGCGCAATGTCGCGCCCGTTGCCAGCGAGCCGGACTGGAACGAAGCTCACGGGGTGCGCATGCGCGCGGCAATGGATGACGACTTCAATACGCCGGAAGCGGTTGCGGTGCTGTTTGATCTGGCGACTGAGGTGAATCGCACCCGCAGTGGCGTATTGGCCGGGCAGCTCAAGGCGCTGGCCGGGGTGATGGGGTTGCTGCAACGGGACCCGTCAGCGTTTCTGCAGGCAGGTGTCTCGGAAGGGCTGAAATCGGAGGAGATTGAAGCGCAGATCGCGGCACGAGCTGCAGCCAAGAAAGCCCGGAATTTTGCTGAGGCGGACCGGATTCGTGCAGAACTCACTGCCGCAGGCATCGTCTTGGAAGACAAGCCGGGTGGCGTGACGGAATGGCGGCGGGCCTGAGCCCGGTGGGTGTAAGGTAGGCCGTGTTACTTAATACTGCGGACGCGACGACAGGTTGGCCGTAATGCGCTACGTGAAGATCAAGTCAATATGGCAGGGCCACCGCAACTGCGCGGACTGCACCATTCGCCAGTCCACCGTTTTCGCGGATCTTGAGGGGGACGATCTTGCGCTGCTACACGAGCGTGTCGACCACCTGGATTTTCCCCGGGGGGCGGTGCTGTTCCACATGGGGGCGGCGCCGGACGGCCTGCACATCATCCGGGACGGGGCAGTGAAACTCGTGCGCTACACCCCGGACGGCGATCAGCGGATCGTACGCGTGGTTCGGCCTTACGACGTGGTCGGGCTCGAGGCGGCCTTGGGTGAAGCCTATGACTGCACCGCCGTGGCGGTGACGCCGGTGTCGGTATGCCGGGTTGCCCTCGAGTCGGTGGCCCGTTTGATGGACGATACGCCTCGTTTGCACCGCAAGCTGATGGAGCGCTGGCATGTGGCCTTGAGCGAGGCGGATGCGTGGCTGGCGGAACTGGCTGGTGGAACCACGCCGGTGCGTACCCGGATTGCCCGCCTGCTTTTGCGCCTGCGTACCTTTCCCGCGAGCGCGCAGATTTACCGCTTTCCCCTCGAAGACATCGGCGCAATGCTGGGCATCACGGTGGAGACCGCCAGCCGGGTGCTATCCCAGATGCGGCGGGACGGTGTCCTGGTCGAGGACGAGGGGCGCCGCACCTATCTGGCAGACGTGGCGCGACTGGAGCAGATCGCCGAGGGCGAGAGTTACTGAGCGGCGCTTGTCAGGCAACCCCGGCGGGTGCCGGGGGTTGCCGTCAGCTGAAGAAATCCTTCACCTTGTCCATCCAGCTCTTGGAGCGCGGATTGTGTCGTGCCGAGTCCTTCTGGCTCAGGGAGTCGAATTCCCGCAGGAGTTCCTTCTGCTGCTCGGTGAGATTCACCGGCGTTTCCACCACCACGTGACACATCAGATCGCCGGCTGCTGAACTGCGCAGACCCCGGATGCCCTTGCCCCGCAGGCGGAATACCTTGCCGGACTGGGTTTCGGCCGGTATGCGGATGCTGGCGGCCCCATCCAGGGTGGGAATCTCGATTTCACCGCCGAGTGCCGCCGTGGTAAAGCTGATGGGCATTTCGCAGTGCAGATCGTTCCCATCCCGCTGGAACACCGGATGCGGGCGGATGCTGATCTGAACGTAAAGATCCCCGGGCGGGCCGCCATTGACACCGTGCTCACCTTCGCCGGAAAGGCGGAGGCGATCACCCTCATCGATCCCTGCGGGGATCTTAACCGTCAGGGTCTTGTGCTGCTTGATGCGTCCGCTTCCGTGACAGGTGGTGCAGGGGTCGGGAATGTAACGGCCGGTACCGTGGCACTTGGGGCAGGTTTGCTGGATGGAGAAGAAGCCCTGCTGGATCCGGACCTGGCCCGCGCCCCCGCAGGTGGGGCAGGTCTTGGGCTGGGTGCCTGCCTTCGCGCCCGAGCCATGGCAGGTTTCACAGGTCTCCATGGTCGGGATGCGGATCTTGGTCTCGGTGCCTCGCGCCGCATCCTCAAGAGAGACCTCCAGGTTGTAGCGCAGATCCGCGCCGCGGAACACATTGGAGCGCCCGCCGCGCCCGCCGCCTCCGCTCCCCCCAAAGATGTCGCCGAAGATGTCGCCGAACGCGTCGGCAAAGTCGCCGAAGCCACCCGCTCCGCCCCGGAATCCGCCGCCGCCAGCGGAAGGATCGACTCCCGCGTGGCCAAACTGGTCATAGGCGGCCCGTTTCTGCGAATCGGAGAGAATCTCGTAGGCTTCTTTGGCCTCCTTGAATTTCTCCTCTGCCGATTTGTCGTCCGGATTGCGATCCGGATGGTATTTCATGGCCAACTTGCGGTAGGCCTTCTTGATCTGCTCGTCGGTTGCGTCCCGGTTCAGGCCAAGGATCTCGTAGTAATCGCGTTTCGACATATCGTTCGATCGGGTTGGACGATGGCATCCACTGCGATGCCACCTGTTGCCTCAGAATCCACGTATCGCGCTGCTGCGCGGGCCGGTCATGGCGCGCATGGACTCCCTTGAAACCTTGAGTTCAACCGGCACAAAGGCCGAGGCGGAAAATCCGCCTCGGCCCCTTGGGGTAAAACTTCAGCGCGGCTGGCGTCAGCCTTTCTTGACCTCGGTGAACTCGGCATCCACCACGTCGCCATCGGCTTTCTTGCCGCCCGGCGCGGCGCCCGCACTGCTACCGCCGTTCGCTGCGCCGGCTTCCGCCTGATTCTGGCTGTAGAGCATTTCTCCGAGCTTCTGCGAGGCCATGGCCAGCGCTTGGGTTTTGGCTTCGATGGCGTCTTTGTCCGAACCTTTGATCGCCTCTTCCGCTTCCTTGATCGCTGCTTCGATCTTGCTCTTCTCGTCGTCACCGACCTTGTCGCCGTGCTCGCTCAATGCCTTCTTCACCGTATGCACCATGGTGTCGCAGGCGTTGCGGGCATCCACCAGTTCATGGGCCTTGCGGTCTTCCTCGGCGTGGGCTTCCGCGTCCTTCACCATCTTCTGGATTTCGTCCTCGGACAAGCCGGAATTTGCCTTGATGGTGATCTTGTTTTCCTTGCCGGTCGCCTTGTCCTTGGCCGAGACATGCAGAATGCCGTTGGCGTCGATGTCGAAGGTCACTTCAATCTGCGGCATGCCGCGTGGTGCGGGCGGAATGTCCGTCAGGTTGAACTGGCCCAGGCTCTTGTTGCCGGCCGACATTTCCCGCTCACCCTGCAGGACGTGGATGGTCACGGCCGGCTGGTTATCGTCGGCGGTGGAGAACACCTGGCTCGCCTTGGTGGGGATGGTGGTGTTCTTCTGGATGAGCTTGGTCATCACGCCACCCAGGGTCTCAATCCCCAGGGAAAGCGGGGTCACGTCCAGCAGGAGCACATCCTTCACGTCGCCCTTGAGCACACCACCCTGGATGGAGGCGCCGATGGCAACCGCTTCATCGGGATTCACGTCCTTGCGCGGTTCCTTGCCGAAGAACTCGCGCACTTTGTCGACCACCTTGGGCATGCGGGTCATGCCGCCCACCAAGATGACGTCATCAATGTCCGAAACCTTCACGCCCGCATCCTTGATGGCGATACGGCAGGGCTCGATGGTGCGGTCCACCAATTCTTCCACCAGCGATTCAAACTTGGCGCGGGTGATCTTCATGGTCAGGTGCGAGGGCACGCCATTGACCATGGTGATGTAGGGCTCGTTGATCTCGGTCTGCTGGCTCGAAGAGAGCTCGATCTTGGCCCGTTCCGCCGAAGACTTGATGCGCTGCAGGGCGATGGGATCCTTGGAAAGATCGACGCCGTTCTGCTTCTTGAATTCTTCAACGATGTAGTCGATCACGCGCTGATCGAAGTCCTCCCCACCCAGGAAAGTGTCACCATTGGTGGCTAGCACTTCGAACTGCTTTTCGCCATCCACGTCGGCGATCTCGATGATGGAGATGTCAAACGTACCTCCGCCAAGATCGTAGACGGCGATCTTGGTGTCCTTGCTGCCGGCCTTGTCCAGGCCATAAGCCAGCGCGGCTGCCGTCGGTTCGTTGATGATGCGCTTGACTTCCAGGCCGGCGATGCGGCCAGCGTCCTTGGTGGCCTGACGCTGGCTGTCATTGAAGTAGGCCGGCACCGTGATCACCGCCTCGGTCACTTCCTCGCCCAGGTAGTCCTCGGCGGTCTTTTTCATTTTGCGCAGCACTTCGGCGGAAACCTGGGGCGGGGCAATCTTCTTTCCGCGCACCTCCACCCAGGCATCGCCGTTGTCAGCCTTGGAAATGGAGTAGGGCATCAGATTGATGTCCTTCTGCACTTCCTTTTCCTCAAAGCGGCGGCCGATCAGGCGCTTGACCGCGAACAGCGTGTTCTTGGCATTGGTGACCGCTTGGCGCTTGGCCGGAGCGCCGCACAGGATCTCGCCGTCTTCCATATAGGCGACGATGGAAGGCGTGGTGCGCGCACCCTCCGAGTTCTCAATCACCTTGGGCTTGCCCGCTTCCATGATGGCCACGCAGCTATTGGTGGTACCCAGGTCGATGCCGATGATCTTTCCCATGTTCAATCCTTAAATTTCGCTATTCCTGACTCGGCGGTACATCGGTACCACCCATTAACCATGTTTCCGATATGGGGCTAGCGAACCGCTATTCAAGCCCCACGCTTGATTCAGCTCGTTTCTTTTGCCTTGGATACCACCACCAGCGCGGGGCGGATCACCCGCTCGTTGAGCAGGTAGCCTTTCTGGAACACGTTGAGTACGAGATTGGCCTCGCCTTCGTGCTCTTGGGTGCTGATGGCCTGGTGGCGATGGGGGTCGAACTTCTCGCCCAGCGGATTGACTTCGATCAGTTGGGCACCCTGGAAAGCGGAATCCAGTTGCTTGAGGGTGATCTCGACGCCGCTACGCAAGGTTTCCACCGCGGAGGTGGTGTCCGCCAGCGCCATCTGCAGGCTGTCGCGCACTGGCAGCAGGGCCTGGGCGAACTTCTCGACGGCGAATTTGCCCGCCTTGGCGATGTCTTCCTGGGCGCGGCGGCGGATGTTTTCGGCCTCAGCCTTGGCGCGGAGAAAGGCGTCCTGCGCCTCGCTGGCAGCCTGCTCCGCAGCGGCCAGGCGGGCGGCCAGATCGTCGCTGGCGGGCGCGGGGCTCTCGGGGATCTCGGTTCCGGCGTTCTTCACTTCAGCTTCTTGGTCCTGCGTATTCATTGCGAAAAGGCTCCCGATTCTGGACAGACGCAGTGTGGGGGCGGATTTCCCCGTTTCAAGAGGGGGGTTGCAATTGTCAGCGCGCAGCGCGGTTGATGACCCAGCGCACCAGGGCTTCGGTGTCCATGGCGCCTGATTGCCGGGCAACCTCGCGACCGCCGCGGAACAGCAGGAGCGTGGGAATGCTGCGGATGCCGAACCGGGCGGCGGCCGACGGGTGGGCTTGGGTGTCGAGCTTGGCAAGCCGATAACCTGGTTCCAGGCGACGTGCTGCTTGCTCGAAGGCGGGCGCCATTGTCCGGCACGGGCCGCACCAAGGCGCCCAGAAATCCACCAGCAGGGGAATTTCATTGCGTTCGATGTGGCGCGCCAAGCCCTCGTCGTCCAGTTCGACAGGCTTTCCGGCAAATAACTTTTGCTTGCAGGCACCGCAAACCGGAGCGTCCCCCAAACGGGGGGCCGGAACGCGATTCACTGCATTGCAATTGGGGCAGACGACGAGGAAGGACGTACTCACGGTGTTTCTCCGGGTTGACATCCTCAAAATTTATGGGGCCGCAAGTGGAAATCAAGCCCGTTTTTCCCTAAAGTTTGCCGTGGCTGCGCCGAAGTTAGAACTGTCGCCGATGTCATCGGCAATATAAATCTCGGGAGAAAAAGGCGTGGGACGACAATCTGTATATGGAATTAGTCGTGTCGATAATGAGGCCAGTCGTACCCATGGGTGGCTGGTTACCATTCAGCGTCGCGGCGTGATCTATCGCAAGCACTTCAGCGACGGCGTCCATGGGGGCAAGCAGAAGGCGTTTGCCGCCGCCAAGGAGTACCGCGACAAGATCGTGGAGAAGCACCCCCCGTTCTCGATGCGGGAGTACTCCAACATCGTCAAGAAGAACAACCGCTCGGGTGTGGTGGGGGTCTGCAAATATTGCGCTTCTGAGACCCGCAACCTTCCGGAGGACAAGCAGCGCTGGTTCTGGGTGGCCTCCTGGCCGCTGCCCAATGGCAAGCGCAAGCGGGTCAAGTTCTCGGTGAAGAAGTATGGTGACGAAGGTGCATTCAAGATGGCGCTCAAAGCCCGCAAGGATGCCCTGAAGCAGCTTGAGGGGAGCTTTGATCCGGGGGCCGTGCGCCGCCGGGGGGGGCGCCGCAAGGGGAGTACCGTGGCCAAAGCCGCCGCGCGCGTAGCCAAAGCCGCTTCGGGTGGCGGCGATCTGGTGGCGGCGTCCCAGCCGGTAGCCTGAGCCGCCCAGCCTACATCGCTTTCAACGGCTTAGAAGCCTTCCACGCCTGCAGCGGCTGGAAGGCTTTTTCCATTGCACGGCGGAGCGGCGGGTTGTTCAGCGGGGGGCGCCCAGGCGATGGGCGTGTGCACGGCTGGCGGCAGGATCGTGGGCATCCTGCGCCGGGTCGAGCCAGTCACCGATCTTGCGAGCTACCAGGGTGGCCATGGCGTCCATCCATTCCGGCTGAGTGTTCAGGCAGGGAATGTAGTGAAAGGTCTGGCCCCCGGCCTGCAGGAAGGCATCGCGGTTTTCCATGGCGATCTCTTCCAGCGTCTCCAGGCAATCCGATACGAACCCGGGGCATATCACATCCACTTGTTTCAGGCCGTCCCGGGCCATCGCCTCCAGTGTCGGCTGGGTATAGGGCTCAAGCCACGCTGCCCGGCCAAACCGGGACTGGAAGGTGATCCTGTATTCCTCATGGGGCAATCCCAATGCTTCCCCCAGCAGTCGGCCGGTTTTGTGGCATTCGCAGAAATAGGGGTCGCCCAGTTCCAGTGTGCGCTGTGGGACCCCGTGAAAGCTCATGACCAGCATCTCGCCCCGGCCATGCTGCGACCAGTGTTGGCGGATGCGCTGGGCGAGTGCGCCGACGTAGCCGGGGTCGTCATGGAAGCTGCGTACCAGCCGCAGTTCGGGTTGATTCCGCCAGCGGGTCACGTGCTGAAAGACCGCGTCGTAGGTGCTGCCAGTGGTGCTGGCCGCGAATTGAGGGTAGAGCGGCAGCACCAGAATCCGGGTGCAGTTTTCCGCCTTGAGTTGATCCAGGCGCTCGGCGATGCTGGGGCGACCATAGCGCATGGCGCAACGGATGCGGATATCCGGGTGATCGGCGAAGGCTTCCGCCAGCAGCCGGGCCTGCCGCTCGGTGTGCATCATCAGCGGAGAACCCTCGCTACGCCAGACCTTGGCGTATTTCTGGGCTGACCGCCAGGGGCGGGTGTTGAGGATGATGCCGTTCAGAATCGGCCACCACACCAGCCGGGGAATCTCCACCACCCGCGGATCGCTCAGGAACTGACGAAGATACCGGCGGAGCGCCGGTGCGGAAGGAGCGTCCGGCGTGCCCAGATTGGTGATCAGAACCCCGATCCGCGGGGGCGTGCCGTGCAGGTACGGCGGTTCGGGGAGCAAGCGGGGCATGGGCCTCCAGAAAAGTGTTCAGTGGCTGGAGAGGGCGCTGGACAGGAGCTTGGCGGTAATGTCCACGATCGGGATGACCCGTTCGTACGCCATGCGGGTGGGGCCGATGACGCCGACCGAGCCCACCACCTGGCCGTCCACCTGATACGGGGCGGTGACCACGGAGCATTCATCCAGCGGGGCGAGACCGCTCTCGCCGCCAATGAAGAGCTGGACGCCGTCGGCCTTGTTGGCCACGTCCAGCAGTTGCAGCAAACCGGTACGTTGCTCGAAGAGGCCGAACAGCTGCTTCAGCCGCTTCATGTTGGACGAGAGATCTTCCACGTCCAGCAGGTTGCGCTCGCCGGTGATGACGTAGGGGCTTTCCTCTGTCACCGCCTGGGAGCCCGCTTCGACGGCCGCCGCCATTAGGTCGGAGATGTTCCCCTGGAGGTTTTGCAGTTCATCCTTGACCCGACGGCGGATCTCCTCGAAGTCCAGCCCCGCGAAGTGTTCGTTCAGATAGGTGGCGGCCCGGGCCAGCTCCGTGTTGGAGTAGTTGCGCTGGGTAAACAGGATGCGGTTTTGCACATCACCACTGGCGGTGACGATGATCAGCAAGACCCGGGTTTCACTCAGGCTGATGAACTCGATCTGGCGGATGCGGGGAGGCGCGCGCCGCGGTGTCACCACCACCCCCGCAAAATGAGTGAGCTGGGAAAGCAACTGGGAGGCGGAACTGATCAGCCGCTGGGGTTGATCCGGCTGGAGCTGCCCTTCGAGCTTTTCCACCTGGTCCGGGGAGAGCGGATGCACCGTGAGCAGACTGTCCACGAACAGACGGTAGCCCCGGGCCGTGGGAACGCGGCCAGCGGACGTGTGCGGGCTGGCGATGAAGCCCATTTCCTCCAGGTCAGCCATCACGTTGCGGACCGTGGCGGGTGACAGTTCCAGGCGGGAAGCGCGGGACAAGGCCCGGGAGCCAACGGGTTGCCCCTCGGCGATGTAGCGCTCGACGAGCGTCTTCAGCAGGATCTGGGAGCGTTGGTCGAGAGCGCTCATGGTGGGTGCGGTGGGTGGGTCTTCCGGCCGAGGGGCCAAGCGATGTGCCTGATTCTAAATAAAAGCAGCCCATCCGGGGGAGGGGGAACGTCACGGGGTGCCGCTGGCGGGCGACGAGGGTGGCTTGCTCGCGGTAGAATGCACAGTTTTCGGCAAGCGCCAGCGCATCCCGTACGTGTTGCTAAGGCACTGATTGGATTCGCCTGACGGCTTTCCTTGGCGTGTGCGTTCGGCGGTGCCGGACGGGTCCCGGACAGCCCACCTGGAGACTGCAATGCAATCCGAAATCTGGAAACCGAATGTGACCGTCGCCGCCGTGATCGAGCGCGATGGCCGCTTTCTGCTTGTGGAAGAGGAAACCGATGATGGTCTGCGCTTCAACCAGCCGGCCGGACACCTGGATGAGGGGGAGTCCCTGCTGGCAGCGGTGAGCCGCGAAGCGCTGGAAGAAACCGCCCACACTTTCGAGCCTCACTGCCTGATCGGCATCTACCAGTGGACGCGCCCGGACCGGGCCGTTACTTACTTGCGCTTCGCCTTCAGTGGCGAGATCACCGGGTTCGACGCCGACCGGGTGCTGGATCAGGGCATCCTGCGCGCCGTCTGGCTGACCCGGGAAGAAGTGATCGAGACCCGGTTGCGCCATCGCAGCCCGCTGGTGCTCCAGTGCGTGGAGGACTACCTGGCGGGGCGCTGCTACCCGCTGGACGTGATTCGGCACCACGGGTGAGGCGCGTCCTCGCGGCGGTGCTGGCATGCGTGGCGTCCGGACTGGCGCGGGCCGATGCGCAAGTGCTCATCTGCTACAACTACGCTTGTCTGGCCGAAGCGCAGGTCAGCTACGCCAGGGAGCAACTGCGGGAGCTGAGGGAGATGTTGCGCCCGGCCCTGAATGCCGAACAGGAGCGTGCGGTGCTGGCGCAGGTGATGGGGCGGCTCTATGCCTGGGCGGGCGAGCAAACCCCCGTGTGGCGCGATCGTGCCGGGGACTACCTGGACGAGTATGGCGACGGGCGGATGGACTGCATCGATCATGCCCTGTCTTCCTCGCGCCTGCTGGACATGCTGGAGCAGGCGCGGTTGCTGCGCTTTCATCGCCCGGTCGGCGTGGCGCGCAGGATGCGGTTCGGCGTTGCCCAGCATTTTTCGGCCCTGGTGGAAGAGAGCGGCTCCGGCGTCGAGTATGTGGTGGATAGCTGGTTTGTGGATAACGGGCAACCGGCGGTGGTGATGCCGCTGGAGCTTTGGTTGAATGGAGGTGGGCCGGATGTCTGATACCGGCAAGACAGTGGTGGTGGGCATGTCCGGCGGGGTGGACTCCTCGGTGGCGGCCATGGTGCTCAAGCAGCAGGGTTACACGGTCGTCGGCCTGTTCATGAAGAACTGGGAGGACGATGACGACGACGAGTACTGTTCCACGCGTCAGGATCTCGTCGACGTTGCCTCGGTGTGCGACGTTCTGGGTATCGAACTGGAGGTGGTGAATTTTGCCGCCGAGTACAAGGATCGGGTGTTCGCCGAATTCCTGCGCGAATACCAGGCCGGTCGCACGCCCAATCCCGACGTGTTGTGCAACGCCGAAATCAAGTTCAAGGCCTTCCTCGACCACGCCCTCAAGCTGGGGGCCGACGCCATTGCCACCGGCCATTACGCCCAGGTGCGCGAGTTTCAGGGCAAGTTCCAGTTGCTCAAGGCGGAAGACGGTGGCAAGGACCAGAGCTACTTCCTCCATCGCCTGAACCAGGCCCAGTTGGCGCGGACCCTGTTTCCCATCGGCCACCTGTACAAGCGGGACGTGCGGCGGATGGCCGAGGCCGCCGGGTTGCCCAACCACGCCAAGAAGGACTCCACCGGCATCTGTTTCATCGGCGAGCGGCCGTTCCGCGAGTTCCTCGGCCGCTACCTGCCCGCCCAGCCGGGGGAGATTCGTACTCTGGAAGGCGACCGGGTCGTCGGCCAGCACCAGGGCCTGATGTATCACACCATTGGCCAGCGCAAGGGCCTGATGATCGGCGGCCTCAAGGGCAACGATCAGCAGGGCGAGCACGAGGCCTGGTACGCGGCGGCCAAGGATCTGGTTCGCAACGTGCTGTATGTGGTCCAGGGCCACGATCACCCGGCGCTCATGAAAGACGCCCTGGTGGCGCAGGACCTTTCCTGGGTCAGCGGTGAGGCACCCCACACCCATTGGGTGTACACCGCCAAGACCCGCTACCGCCAGCCGGATGCGCCGTGCGAGGTCGAGCGGGTGGAGGGCGAGCGCTGCGAGATTGCCTTTGCCCAGCCCCAGTGGGCGGTGACCCCTGGCCAATCGGTGGTGCTGTACGAATCCCGGGTGTGCCTGGGCGGCGGCATCATTGTCTGAACACGGTGTCGGGCCTGCGCCCGGCGCATTTCCATCCTGTTTTTTTGTCTCGATCGAATCATGCAACTTGCTCCCCTGACCGCCCTTTCGCCCCTGGACGGGCGCTACGAATCCAAGGTTGCCAGCCTGCGCGACCACTTCAGTGAATATGGCCTCATCCGCAACCGGGTGCGGGTGGAAGTGGAATGGCTCAAGGCGCTGGCCGCCGAGCCCGCCCTGGCCGAAATTCCTCCTTTCTCGGCCGCCACCGTGGCCGAACTGGATGGCGTCATCGCCCACTTTTCCGTGGCGGATGGGGAGGCGATCAAGGCCATCGAGGCGCGCACCAATCACGACGTGAAAGCCATGGAGTACTGGCTCAAGGAGCGCCTGGCCCACAACGCCGAAGTGATGGGGGTGACCGAGTTCATCCATTTCGGCTGCACTTCGGAAGACATCAACAACGTCTCCCACGCGCTGATGCTGGCCGGGGCCCGGGCGGACGCCATGCTGCCCGCCATCGACCGCCTCATCTCACGCCTGCGGGAACTGGCCCATGCTTTGGCCGATCTGCCCATGCTCTCCCGCACCCATGGCCAGCCTGCCAGCCCCACCACCCTGGGCAAGGAGATGGCCAACATCGCCGCCCGTCTCATCCGTGCCCGCGCCCGGGTTGAGGGCGTGGAACTGCTGGCCAAGTTCAACGGCGCCGTGGGGAACTACAACGCCCATTTGTCGGCGTATCCGGACTTCGACTGGGAGGGCTTCAACCGAGCCTTCATCGAATCCCTCGGCCTGACCTTCAACCCCTACACCATCCAGATCGAGCCCCACGATTCCATGGCCGAGCTCTACGACGCCCTGGCCCGGTTCAACACCATCGTGCTCGACGCCTGCCGCGACATCTGGATGTACATCTCCCTGGGCTACTTCAAGCAGAAGCTCAAGGCCGGCGAGATTGGCAGCTCCACCATGCCCCACAAGGTCAACCCCATCGACTTCGAGAACGCCGAGGGCAATCTGGGCCTGGCCAACAGCGTGCTGCGCCATCTGGCCGACAAGCTGCCGGTATCCCGCATGCAGCGGGACCTTACCGACTCCACGGTGCTGCGCAACATGGGGGTGGCCTTCGGCTATGCGCTGCTGGCCTTCGATTCCTGCCTCAAGGGGTTATCCAAGCTGGAGGCGGATCCGGCCCGTCTGGCGGCGGATCTGGACCAGGCCTGGGAAGTGCTCGCCGAGCCCATCCAGACCGTGATGCGCCGCTACGGTGTGCCCAACCCCTATGAGCAGCTCAAGGACCTCACCCGCGGTACCAACATCACCCGGGAAGGGCTGGTCACCTTCATCCGTGGCCTGGCCATCCCCGACGCGGAAAAGACCCGTCTGCTGGACATGACCCCCGGCAGCTACATCGGCAAGGCCGCCGAGCTGGCCCGGAGGATCTGAGCATGGCCTTTGCCGACAACCTCAAGAAGCTCCCGGGCATTTCCCACCTGGCGGGGTTGCAACTGCTGGGCGCCGAGGGCGCAGTGGTGTCCACCATCGAAAACAAGCCGGGCAGCCAGGGTTCCCTGGCGGTCTACAACCACCTGGCTCAGACCTACGGCGCCATCAGCGCCGAGGCCGCGGCCCACGGCCTCGAACTCTTTGCCGAGCACACCGAGGATGCGCGGATCAATCCGGGACGCCACCCCAACATCGACCGCCTGCTGGCCATCGTCGCCGGGGGCGAGCCCCTGTCGGTCAAGCATCTGTTTGCGCCGCCGCCCCAGGTGTGAGCCTTCAGCGCAGGGGCAGGAACGATCCGCACTTTTTCTGCCCCTTCCTGCATCCAAATGCCGTTTTGATCCGTATCATGGCCGCCGTGACGAGCCGGGCCCGACTGGCAAGGAAGTCCGGCCGTCAATCTCCAAAACGTCCTCAAGGA
Source organism: Rhodocyclaceae bacterium (assembly GCA_036824045.1). Classification (GTDB taxonomy): domain Bacteria; phylum Pseudomonadota; class Gammaproteobacteria; order Burkholderiales; family Rhodocyclaceae; genus DAITAZ01. The sequence continues at coordinate 5,413 of DAITAZ010000021.1, read as the reverse complement.
AAACCACAGATGAAGACCAAGCTGCTCGTACTGGCCGCCCTCAGCCTCGGTATCGCCACCTCCGCCTCCGCCCAGATGAAGCCGGAAGACGCCATCAAGTACCGCAAGGCCGGCTACAACTTCATGGCCTGGAACATGGGCAAGATCAAGGCCCAGGTGGTGGATGGCGCAGTGCCTTTCAACAAGGACCAGATCGTGGCCGCCGCCAACCTGATCGCCGCCACCGCCAATTCCGGCATGGGCGCGCTTTACCCGGCCGGTTCCGACAAGGACGCGGGGGACCAGAAGACCCGCGTCAAGCCCGAGTTCTTCCAGCAGCAGGACAAGGTCAAGGAGCTTGCCGTGGCCTACGTGAAGGAAGCCAACGAGCTCGCCAAGGTGGCCGCCACTGGCGACCAGGCCGCCATCAAGGCCCAGTTTGGCAAGACGGGTGAGTCCTGCAAGGCCTGCCACGACAAGTTCCGCAAGGACTGATCGGCACGCGGCACCCCGCACGGTGCAACCCCGGCCCCCGCAAGGCGGCCGGGGTTTTTCGTTCTGCGGGCCGGCGGGTGTAGATTGCGAGGCCGGGCGAGGAGGGGAAGATGGACGGTCAAGCGCAACGGGTGGTGATGCCCCGGGCAATCTGGGTACTGGGGCTGGTGAGCCTGCTGATGGATGTGTCGTCCGAGCTCATTCACAGCCTGCTGCCCGTCTTCATGGTGACGGTGCTCGGCGCCAGCGCCCTGCAAGTGGGGATCATCGAGGGCCTGGCGGAGGCTACCGCACTCATCGTCAAGATCTTCTCCGGCGCCCTCAGCGACTACCTGGGCAAGCGCAAACCCCTGGCGGTGCTGGGCTATGGGCTGGGGGCCCTGTCCAAGCCACTGTTCGCCCTGGCGCCCTCGGTGGGACTGGTGCTGGCCGCGCGCCTGCTGGACCGGGTCGGCAAGGGCATTCGGGGCGCCCCGCGGGACGCCCTGGTGGCGGACCTGGCGCCGCCCCAGGCACGGGGTGCCGCCTTTGGCCTGCGCCAGTCCCTGGACACGGTGGGCGCCTTTCTCGGGCCGGTGCTGGCCATCGTGCTCATGGCGCTGTGGTCGGATGACTTCCGCGCCGTGTTCTGGGTCGCCATCGTGCCCGGCCTGCTTTCGGTCGGCCTGCTGGCATTTGGCGTGCATGAACCGGCGCAGCCGCCCTCCACCCACCGCACCAATCCGCTCACGCGGGCCAGCCTGGGGCGACTGCCCGCCGCCTACTGGCGGGTGGTGGCGCTGGGTGCCGTGTTTACCCTGGCCCGCTTCAGCGAGGCGTTCCTGGTGCTGCGGGCGCAGCAAGTGGGGCTCACCGTCACCTGGGCGCCCCTGGTGCTGATCGGAATGAACGTGGTGTACGCGGCAGCGGCCTATCCCTTTGGCTGGCTCTCCGATCGCATCTCTCACCGCCGCCTGCTGGCTCTGGGCGCTGCCGTGCTGCTGGCGGCGGACCTTGCCCTGGCAGCGCCGGGGCACTGGGCCTGGGTGGTGGTGGGGGTGGCGCTGTGGGGCCTGCACCTGGGCATCACCCAGGGGCTGCTGGCCACCATGGTGGCCGAGGTGGCGCCGGCTGCCTTGCGCGGCACCGCTTTTGGCGCGTTCAACCTGGTCAGCGGGCTGGCCATGCTGGTGGCCAGCGTGGTGGCTGGCGCGGTGTGGGATGCCTTCGGCGCCCATACCACCTTTCTGGTGGGCGGCGCGTTCGCCGTCCTGACCCTCGCCGCCCTGGTTGTTCCGGGGCGGTCGGCCTAGGGCCGGGGTCGGCTAGGCTACAATCGCCGGGTTTTCACTTTTTATAGCCGGAATCTCGATGAGCGCGGGCGAACCTGTGAATCCTTTTGTGGCCTGGGTCCGGGGCGCGGCCCCCTACATCCACGCGTTCCGCGGCAAGACCTTCGTCATCGCCTTTGGCGGAGAGGTTGCTGTGGGCGACTGGCTGGACAAGCTGGCTTACGACTGCAACCTGCTGGCGGCCCTGGGCATCCGCCTGGTGCTGGTGCATGGCGCCCGCCCGCAGATCGAGGCGGAAATGGCGCGCCGGGGCCTGGAGCCCCGCTATCACAAGGGTGTGCGGGTGACCGACGGGCCCGCGCTGGAGTGCGTCAAGGCGGCCATGGGCGTTACCCGTCTGGAGGTGGAGGCGCGCCTCTCCCAGGGCTTGCCCAATACCCCCATGGCCGGAGCCTGGATGCGGGTGACGGGCGGCAACTTCATCACCGCCAAGCCCATCGGCGTGGAAGACGGCATCGACTACCAGTACACCGGCGCCGTGCGCAAGATCATCGCCGAGGAAATCAAGGCCGATCTGGACCAGCAGAACGTGGTGCTGATGTCGCCGCTGGGCGTTTCTCCCTCGGGCGAGATCTTCAACCTGAGCATGGAAGACGTGGCGGCCGCCGTGGCCATCGCCCTCAAGGCCGAGAAGCTGGTGTACCTGTGCGATGCCCCCGGCCTGCTCGATACAGCCGGCCTGCTCATCCCCGAGACCACCTGCGAGAAAGCCCAGCGCATGTTCGACGCCGGACAGGGCCTCACCGAGGATCTGGACCTCTACCTGCCCTGTGCCATCCGTGCCGTGCGCCAGGGGGTGGGGCGCGCCCACCTCATCGACCGGGACAAGGAAGGCGGGCTGCTGCTGGAGTTTTTCACCCACGAAGGCGTGGGCACCGTCATCACCCAGAACTCCCTGGCCCAGGTACGCCAGGCGGGCGTGGAAGACGTGGGGGGCATCGTCGGGCTGATCGGCCCGCTGGAGGCGGACGGCACCCTGGTCAAGCGCAGCCGCGAGGTGCTGGAGATGGAGATCGACCGCTTCAGCGTGCTGGAGCACGACGGCGTGGTGCTGGGCTGCGCCGCCCTCTACCCCTTCCCGGACGAAAAGACCGCCGAGCTGGCCTGCCTGGCGGTGATGCCCGAATTCCGCCGCGGCGGTTTTGGCGAAACCCTGCTGCAGGCCATGGAGCTGCGGGCGCGGGGGCAGGGGCTGGAACGGCTGGTGGTGCTCACCACCCGTACCGCCCATTGGTTCGTGGAGCGGGGTTTCCGCGAGGTGGGGTTAGAGGCATTGCCCGAACGCAAACGTTCCCTCTACAACTACAGCCGGCGCTCCAAGGTGCTGATGAAGCCCCTGTGATCCCCCGGGGGGCCGCAGGGCCCGGCGTTGCCGTTACAATGTGGCGATACCCCGCCTAATTTCTGAGGACAAGTAGATGGCCAGATTGGTGAATTGTGTGAAGCTCGGTCGCGAGGCCGAGGGGATGGACTTTCCGCCCCTGCCGGGCGAGCTGGGCAAGAAGGTGTTTGACAACGTCTCCCGGGAGGCCTGGCAGGCCTGGCTGCGCCACCAGACCATGCTGATCAACGAAAACAGGTTGAGCCTCGCCGACCCCCGCGCCCGCAAGTATCTGGCGGAACAGATGGAGCGTTACTTCTTCGCCGATGGCGGCGACCAGATCGCCGGCTACGTGCCGCCCGCGCAGTAAGCCGCAGGGCTGCCCCGCTGGCCGGGGTGCCAAGCAAAACGGCCCGCAGTGTGCGGGCCGTTTTGTTTCTTGGGGCGCGTGCGAGGCTCAGACCGCCGCCAGCGCCTGCTCCAGGTCTTCCAGGATGTCCGCCTCGTGCTCGATGCCGATGGACAGGCGCACCATCTCCGGGCTCACCCCGGCGCGGGCCAGCTCCTCCGGCGCCAGTTGGCGGTGGGTGGTGCTGGCCGGGTGGCAGGCCAGGCTCTTGCAATCGCCGATATTCACCAGCCGGGTCACCAGCTTCAGCGCGTCCTGGAAGCGGCCGCCCGCCTCCAGCCCGCCCTTGACCCCGAAGTTGAGGATGCCGGAAGCCCGCCCGCCCATGTACTTCTGCACCAGCGCGTGGTCCGGGTGCTCCGGCAGGCCGGCGTAATTGACCCACTCCACCTTGGGGTGCCCTTTCAGGAACTCCGCCACTTTCAGTGCGTTGTCGCAGATCCGGTCCATGCGCAACGCCAGGGTTTCCACCCCCTGCAGGATCAGGAAGGCATTGAAGGGGCTGATGGCCGCACCCATGTTGCGCAGGGGCACCACCCGGGCACGGCCGATGTAGGCCGCCGGGCCCAGGGCCTCGGTGTAGACCACGCCGTGATAGGACACGTCCGGTTCGTTCAGGCGGCGGAACTTGGCCTTGTGTTCCGCCCAGGGAAATTTGCCGCTGTCGACGATCATCCCGCCGATGCTGTTGCCGTGGCCACCCAGGTACTTGGTGAGGGCGTGCACCACGATGTCCGCGCCATGCTCGAAGGGGCGGCACAGGTAGGGGGAGGGCACGGTGTTGTCCACGATCAGCGGCACGCCGTGGCGGTGGGCCGCTTCGGCCAGCTTTTCAAAGTCCGTCACATTGCCCAGGGGGTTGCCCACGGACTCGCAGAATACCGCCTTGGTCTTGCCGTCGATCAGCTTCTCGAAGGCGTCCGGGTCCCGGTAGTCGGCAAAGCGCACCTCGATGCCGTACTGGGGCAGGGTGTGGGCGAACAGGTTGTAGGTGCCGCCGTAGAGGGTGCTGGAGGTGACGATGTTGTCCCCCGCCTCGGCAATGGTCTGGATGGCGTAGGTGATCGCCGCCATGCCCGAGGCCAGGGCCAGGCCCGCCACACCGCCTTCCATGGCCGCCACGCGCTTTTCCAGCACGTCCTGGGTGGGGTTCATGATGCGGGTGTAGATGTTGCCCGCCACTTTCAGGTCGAACAGGTCCGCCCCGTGCTGGGTGTTGTCGAAGGCGTAGCTGGTGGTCTGGTAGATGGGCACCGCCACCGCCTTGGTGGTGGGGTCCGGCGCGAAGCCGCCGTGTACGGCAATGGTCTCCAGTCTCATGTGGGCTCCTCCTCCCGTTGGCAAAGAGGGAAAGTATAGCCCAGCCCCCGGTGGGCGCCCGGTGGGCTGCGTCATCCCCGGCTCCGGCCCGCGCGTTGCAGAGAGGGGCGGGTTTTTCGGTAAAATCCCGCCCTTTCGCAAAAGCAGCACTGTGCTCTTGCCCTGGGTCCGGCGCGTCCGCGCGCCGGGCATGCCGGCCCTGTCGCGTTGGGGGCCGGCCGTGCCCCCGCCGCCTGTGGCCGGGGCCAGTCCTCGGGCCCGCTGCCGCAACGCCGCGGCCGGCCCCCGAATACACCCACATTGGTACGGAACCGGATGATGAATCGAATCCTGCTCGCACTGGTGGCGCCGTTCACGGCCGCCACCCTGGTGCTGACCCCCGGGCTGGCCCAGGCCAAGCCCGAGCCCAAACACACCCAGGCCAAGGCGGCCCCGGCCAAGGCCGGCGCCAAGCCAGCCCCGGCAAATGGCGGCAAGGCCGCCGCGGCAGCGCCCGCCAAGGGGGGCAAACACGCGGCCAAGGAAACCCCCGCCAAAAGTCGCAAGGGCGCCGCCCCT
>DAITAZ010000066.1:0-11112 GCA_036824045.1 Rhodocyclaceae bacterium | reverse complement strand
TTGAGCGACGGTTTGTTCGGTGGGCAGGTCGAACCCGGTGCGCTTGAGGTGTCGCAGCAGGCGCGCGGCTGCCCGGCGCCCGCCCGGGCCCAGCCCCCGCGCGGCGGCCAGCCCCCAGGCCAGGTGCAGCGGCGCAGGCAACGGGGCGGCCTGCAGGCGCAGGTGGCCGGGGTACTCCAGGCAAAGCCGGCGGGTTTCCAGTGCCCGGGGGGACACTCCCACCAGCCGCAACAAACGGAGGAGTTCCGTGTAGGCGCCGATGAGGATGTGCTGGCCGTTGTCGAGCCGGTAGCCATCCCGCTCCAACACCCGTGCCCGGCCGCCCAGCACCCGGCCGGATTCAAAGACCACCACCCGCTCGCCGGCGCGGGCGAGTTCCACCGCGCAGGCGAGTCCGGCGTAGCCGGCGCCGATGACCGCAATTTCCCCTGTCATGCGGCGAACCAGGTGCGCGCCGCCAGCCAGAGCTTGCGCGCGGGCGGCAGTGAGACGCGATGGGTGAGCACGCGGCAGCCGTCCGACCGGATCTCTTCGAGCAGGGTGCGATAAATGGCGGCCATGACGAGGCCGGGGCGCTGGCGCTTGCGGTCCACCTCCGGCAAGGCGTTCAGAGCCAGGTCGTAGTAGTGCTGAGCCCGCTCGATCTGGAATTCCATCAGCGGTGGAAAGCCCGGTCCGTAGCGGCAGTGGAGGATTTCCGCCTCGGGGACGGCAAAGCGTTCCAGGTCTTCGAGCGGTAGATAAATGCGACCGCGGCGGGCGTCTTCGCCCACGTCGCGGATGATGTTGGTGAGCTGGAAGGCAAGCCCCAGGTGGTGGGCGTAGTGCTGGGTGCGGTGATCCTCGTAGCCAAATATCCGGGCGGCGAGCAGCCCCACGACGCTGGCGACGCGGTAGCAGTAGAGTTGCAAGGCTTTGAAGTCGGGATAGCGCGACTGGTGAAGGTCCATCTCCATCCCGTCGATGATTTCCAGCAACTGTTCCTTGGGCAGATCGAAAGCCCGCACCTGGGGGGCGAGTGCGCGCCCCACCGGGTGCTGCGGCGAGCCGGCATAGGTGGCTTCCACCTCCCCCCGCCACCAGGCCAGCTTGACCTGGGCCAGGTGCGGGTCCTTGCACTCGTCCACCACGTCGTCCACCTCGCGGCAAAAGGCGTAGAGGGCGGTGATGGCCCGGCGGCGGTCCGGGTCGAGGAAACGGAAACTGTAGTAGAAGCTGGACCCGCTGGCGGCCGCCTTCTGTTCGCAATAGTCGTCAGGTTGCATGCTGATATCCGCGCAGGGCCCGCCAGAGCAGCCCTGGTCCGTCTGTGGGCCTGATCACGGGACGGCGTGTGAAAACATCAAAGTCTACTGCTTCGATCTTGTCCAGGATCGCCAGCCCCCCCGCCACGATAAGCCGCAGCTCCCAGCCGATGCGTCCGGGCAGACGATGGGCCAGCGGCGCGCCGGCATGCATCATCTGCCGCGCCCGCGCGACCTGAAAGGCCATGAGTGCACGCCAGGCAGCGCTGGTGCGGCCGTTGGCGATGTCGTCATCGGTCACGCCAAAGCGGGAAAGCTCGTCCTGAGGCAGGTAGACGCGCCCCTTGGGCCAGTCCACGGCCACGTCCTGCCAGTGGTTGATAAGCTGCAGGCTGGTGCAGATGGCGTCGGACTGGAACAGGTTTTCGGCCTCGGTCGCCCGGTAAAGGTGCAGCAGCAGGCGGCCTACCGGGTCGGCGGAGCGGCGGCAGTAATCCTGCAGTTCGGCGAAGTCCGCGTAGCGAGTCTTGACCACGTCCTGCGCAAAGGCGTCCAGCAGATCGCGGAAGAGCACGATGGGCAGGTCATGGGTGCGGATGGCGCGGGCCAGCCGGGCGAACATCGGATCGGCCGGTTGGGTGCCCTGCTGGATGTGATTGAGCTGGATACGGTAGTCGTTCAGCCTGGCCAGCCGCACCAGCGGCGGCGCATCGCCCTCGTCGGCAAGATCGTCGGCGCTGCGGGCAAAGGCATAGATCGCCTCCACCGGCTCGCGCAAGTGTGCGGGCAGGAGGAAGGAGGCGACAGGAAAATTCTCGTAATGTTCGACGGGCATGGCGGGCTCGAGGCCGGTCGCCGGCACGGGGGACCGGGCGTAAGCAACGGGCGAGGGTATCCTGTTTCAGGGCTCGAGACCACCGCCAGCCGCGTAGGCGCGGGCGCGCTGGAGTACGAGGGTTTGCCCCAGGGCGGGGAGGATGAACTCGCCGGGGGCGACGCCGGCGGCCGCAAGAGCTGGCGGGAGGAGGTCCAGCGGCGCGTCCACCGGGTCATCGCACAGGCGGAAGGTGCCCCAATGCACGCCCATGGAGATCCGGGCGCCCACATCCCGGTGGATGCGGATGGCCTCAGGCGGGTCCACATGCTGGTTGCCCATGAACCAGCGTGGCTCGTAACAGCCCACCGGGAGCTGGGCAAAATCCATATTGCCGAAACGGGCCTGGATGTCGCGGAAATCCTGGGAGTAGCCCGTGTCTCCCGCATAGTAGAGCTGCTTGCCCTGGCCTGAAACCACGAAACCGCCCCACAGGGTCTCGTGGCGGTCGAAGGGACTGCGGGCCGACCAGTGCTGGGCGGGCACCAGGTGGATGCGCGTGCTGCCAAGGTGTACCGACTCCCACCAATCCAGTGCCTTCACCGTGCTGATGCCTTCGCTGCTGAACCAGCGGTCCAGCCCCAGGGGTACGACGAAGAGGGGCGGGCCGCCCGACTGGGCCGCCAGGGCGCGAACCGTGTCCCGGTCCAGATGATCGTAGTGGTTGTGGCTGATCAGCACTGCATCGATGCGCGGCAGGTCATTCAGGCTGATGGCGGGGGGCGTTTGGCGGCGGGGGCCGGCGAAGCTGACCGGAGAGGCCCGTTCGGTGAAATGGGGGTCGGTCAGGATGTTCAAGCCGCTCACCTGCCACAGGGCCGTGGCGTGGCCGATCCAGGTGATGGTCAAATCGTCCCGGTTTGCCTGGAGGTAGGCCAGGTTCGGGCTCGCACGGGGCACGCGCTCGGCACGGTCCGCGGGCAGGCGCGATTGGGCGCGTTCCAGTTGCCAGCGCAGGAAGCCTTCTCCGATCAGGCGGTTGTCCACGTAATTGTTGTTGAAGCCGTGGGGCCGGTGGTGCCGGCGGGCGGCATCGTAGTAGGGATTGGGCGAGGCGCAGGCCCCCGCGATCAGGGCGAGGGCCAGGACGAGCGTGGAACGGAGCATCGGCGTGCAGCGAGGGAGGGTTGAAGCCCTGATATTGTCGTGCAGCAACGCGGGAGGCGGAAGCGGGGAGGCGGGCACGAGGGCGGTGGTGCGGCGGAGAGGACTCGAACCTCCACAGTCTTGCGACCGACAGGACCTAAACCTGTTGCGTCTACCAATTTCGCCACCGCCGCAGCGAGGGGCGCATTGTACCGATTTGCCCGGCTGTTTCAATGGGGCAGCCGGGCAAATCCCCGGCCCCTGTCCGGGCGTTTGCGCTAGAAGGGGCGATTGAGCCGCAGCGAGGTGGCCGGGTCGCGGAAGATGAGTGGCGCGCTGCGGGGATGCGCGCCCGGGCTTCCCTCCGCTGCTTGCGCAGTGGCGACTGCGGCTGCCACCAGGTGGTGATGGGGCGAGCGTTCGCACACCGGATCGGCGGCGTCTGCATCCTGGGCCAGCATGTAGGCTTGGCAGCGGCAGCCGCCGTAGTCTTGCTCCTTGTCGGGGCAGGAGGCGCAGGGCTCTTTCATCCAGCCCGTGCCGCGGTAGCGGTTGAAGCCTTCCGAGTCATGCCAGATGTCGCGCAGAGCCCAGTCCTGTACCGAGGGAAAGCTGAGCCCGGGGAGCGCGCGGGCGGTGTGGCAGGGCAGGGCGGTGCCATCTGGCGCGATGGTCAGAAACACGTTGCCCCAGCCGTTCATGCATTTCTTGGGGCGCTTTTCGTGGTAGTCCGGTACCACGAAGTAGATTTTCATCCGGTTGCCCAGTTTTTGCCGCCAGCGTTGGGTTACGGCTTCGGCTTCGGCCAGTTGTTCGCGGGAGGGCAGCAGTTGCGCCCGGTTCACGTGGGCCCAGGAGTAGGCCTGGACATTCGCCAGTTCCAGGTATTCCGCTCCCAGTTCCAGCGCCATTTCAATGATGCGTTCCACGTGGTCGATATTGAGCCGGTGAATCACGCAGTTCATCACCATCGGGTAGCCGTGGTGCTGGATCAGCCGGGCAACCTGCTGCTTGAGCCCGAAGGTACGGGTGCTGGTGACGAGATCGTTGATCTCGCGGGTGGAATCCTGGAAGGAAAGCTGGATGTGATCCAGGCCCGCGTCTTTCAGGGCGGCGATGCGGGTCTCGTTCAGTCCGACGCCGGAGGTGATGAGGTTGGTGTAATACCCCAGGCGGTGGGCTTCGCAGACCAGCGTCTCGAGATCCGGGCGCAGCAGCGGTTCGCCGCCGGAAAACCCGCATTGCACCGAGCCCAGGGCGCGGGCCTCCCGCAGCACCCGCAGCCAGGTGTCGGTGTCCAGTTCCTGTTCATGGTGGGCAAAATCCACCGGGTTGTAGCAGAAGGCGCAGTGCAGGGGGCAGCGGTAGGTGAGTTCCGCCAGCAGCCACAGGGGCGGCCCGACGGGGGGCGCGGGGCGTGGGGTGTCCACCAGCAGGCTCATGGAGCGGCACCGGGTTCTGTCACCCAGCCTTGCTGGCAGGCGATGTCGAGAAAGTCGCAGACGTCTCCGGCCAGGCCTGAGCATGCGAATCGGGCTTCCAGTGCTTCGACGATCTGCGCCCGGCTGCGCAGCCCGTCTGCCAAGCGCAGGATCTCCGCCGCACTGGTGTTAAGCCGCACCATCCCTTCCGGGTAGAGGAGTACCCAGCTCTGTTGGGCCTCCTCCCATTGCATGCGGTAGAGCGGACTGAGGGTTGGGGCAGCGACGAGCGCACTCACGGATTCACCCCATATTTGCGGGCCAGGGCATCGTTCATCTCCCACAGCACGTCCAGCTTGAACTGGAGGATCTGCAGGGCGCGTTCCTGCAGCGGCCGGGTGTTGAAGTGCGCCAGCGTGACTGCCAGCCCTTGTTCCACGTCCCTTCGGGCCTGGGTGACCCGGTTGCGGAAGTACTGCAGGCCCTCCTGTTCGATCCAGGGATAATGCTCCGGCCAGTTGGCCAGCCGCTGTTTGTGGATGGCGGGGGCGAACAGTTCGGTGAGGGAGGCGCACACTGCTTCCTGCCAGGGCTGGCGGCGACAGAAATTCACGTAGGCATCCACCGCAAACTGCACGCCGGGGATGATGTGTCGCCCATCCTCGATTTCTTCCCGGCCGAGGCCGACCGCCAGGCCGAGCCGGACCCACGCTTCAATGCCTCCCGGGTCATCGCCGAAGCCATCGTGGTCCAGAATACGCTGTACCCAGCCGCGGCGGATCTCCCGATCCTGACAGTTGGCCATGATCGCCGCATCCTTTACCGGAATGGCGATCTGGTAAGCGTAACGGTTGGCCACCCAGCCCCGGATCTGCTCTTGCGTGGCGCGGCCGCTGTTGAGCATGACGTTGAAGGGGTGGTGGATGTGGTAAGCGGCACCCTTCTCGCGCAGCCGGGCCTCGAATTCTTCCTGGCTCCAGGGGGGGGCCACCTGCAGGCGTGCGTTCATATCTGGATCTCCTCCGGGTAGACCGGCAAAGCGTGCGCTAGAAATCGATTTCCATCCCGTCGTGGGCGACTTCCACGCCTCGGCGGTTGAGTTGCGCCCGTTCCGGACTGTTCTCGATCAGGATGGGATTGGTGTTGTTGATATGGATGAGCACCTTGCGGGTGGTGGCGGGCAGCTTGTCCAGCCATTCCAGCATGCCGCCGGGGCCGCTCTGGGGCAGGTGGCCGATGTCGCTGCCGCGCTGGGTGGAAATCCCCAGGCGGATCATTTCATCGTCCTGCCAGAAGGTGCCGTCCACCATCACCACGTCCGCAGCCTCCATGGCCGCCCACACTGCGGGCTCCATTCCGCCCAGCCCGGGCGCGTAGAACACCCGTTTTCCACTGGCGGCAGAGCGGATGGTGACGCCGACGTTGTCCCCCGGCTCCGGCGCGTCCCGATGGGGTGAGTAGGGGGCAGCTTTGCTCTTGAGCGGCAAGGCGGTCAGTTCCATGCCCGGAAGCCCGGGCATGTGGAAACCGACTCCCCCGAGTGGCAGCGGATGCCAGCGGACGCCACAAAAGTGCGTCAGCACGCGAAAGATCGGATTGCCCTCGGTGAGATCGGCATGCACCTGGGGCGTGCACCAGATGTCCAGGGGCTGGCTGCGCTCCCGCAGCATGTAGAGTCCGGTGGTGTGATCCACCTGGCCGTCGATGAGCAACACGCTGTGGACACCTGTATCCCGCAAAGCGCGACCGGGCTGCAGGGCCGGGGTGGCGCGGATCTGCTGCAGGATGTCGGGTGACGCGTTGAAGAGCAGCCAATCGGAACCATCCGGGCTCACCGCAATGCTGGACTGGGTGCGCGCCACGGCGCGCACCGTGCCTGCCCGGAGTCCGGCGCAGTTGGTGCAATTGCAGTTCCATTGTGGGAATCCGCCACCCGCGGCGGACCCCAGCACCCGTAACTTCATTGTGAAGGCTCCGTTTGCCGCGCCCGGGCGGTTTCCCTGCACCCCGGGCGCTGGCGCAACCCTTAGCGGGTGGCGATGTACATGGTGATTTCAAAGCCGAAGCGGAAGTCGCAGGCGGTAGGTTTTTCCCATTTCATGGTGTGTCTCCTGGAGTGGTGAAGGGATCGCCCCGTGGCAAGCGGGGTGCAGGCATTGTCGTCCGGCGCCGGCCGTGGGCGCCTGCGCAAAGCGCGGAAGCGCGCCTCATGATTTTCATGAGTTACAGCCCCGGCCGGCGGTGCGCCCGGGGGCAACCGCTACAATCCGCCGCTCCGGAATACCCCATCCCTTTTTTCCGCCATGAGCCTGCGCCTGAAGATCAATTTGCTCGTCGCCATGCTCGTTGCCGTGTTCATGGCCGTGCTCATGGCCCTGGAAGTGGACAACACCCGGCGCGGCGTGCGCGAAGAGGTGGAGGCCGCCAGCCGGGTGGCGCAGCAGTTGCTCGCCCGGTTGGGATGGGTTTATCAGCAGAACGAGGCGAATCCACTGCCGCCCTTGGCGGAGTTCCTCGCCCGGCTGGGGCGAGTACGGGCCAACGACATCACCTTGCTGGACGAAGACGGCCAGACGCTGTACCGCTCGCCGCCCTCCGGCTACAAGGTGGGACGCGAGGCGCCCGCCTGGTTTGCACGGCTGGTGGGGCCGGAACATCAGGGGCTGGTGCTGGAGGTGGGCCGGGGGCGGCTGCTGGTGGAGCCGGACGCTTCCCGGGCCGTCCTCGATGGCTGGGATGAATTGCTCGTACTGTTGCAGATCGGGGCGGTGTTCCTGGTGCTCGCCAATGGATTGCTGTTCTGGATCGTGGGCCGGGCCGTGTCGCCTTTCGAGCGCATCGTCGCGGGCCTGACGCAGATGGAACAAGGGGCCTACCACACCCGTCTGCCGCCCATGAGGGGGCGCGAAGCAGGCGCCATGTGCGGCGCTTTCAACCGCATGGCGCAGGGGGTCGAGGAAACCCTGGCGGCCCGGCGTTCCGCTGCAGAGGCCCGGGCGCGGCTGAATGCGAGCCGGGAACTGGCGCTGACGCTGCAGACCCATATCGAGGAAGAGCGTCGAGCCATCGCCCGGGAGCTGCACGATGAACTGGGCCAGAGCATTACCGCCGTGCGTAGCCTGGCCACCGCCATTTTGCGGCGCAGCGAAGGAAAGGACGACTCCACCACCCAGGCCGCCCGCTTGCTGGTGGAAACCGCCGGCGGCATGTACGAGGCCGTCCATCAGCTCATTCCCCGCTTGCGGCCCATGGCTCTGGACAATCTGGGGCTGGCGGCGGCGCTGGGTGATCTGGTGGGCGATTGCCGGCTACGGCACCCGGAGGTCGCCGTAGAGCTCCAAGTGGGTGTGCTGCCCGAAGTGCTGGACGGCCAGTTGGGTATCACCGCCTTTCGGGTGGTGCAGGAGTCGATCACCAATGCCCTGCGCCACGCCGGTGCCAGCCGCATACGGGTGGCGGTCGGTCAGGAGGGCGAGGCGTTGAAGATCCGGGTTGCCGACAATGGTTGCGGGATGCCTCCGCAGGCCGCCGCCGGGGGTTTCGGGCTGAAGGGCCTGGTGGAACGGGTGGAACTGCTGGGCGGCACGGTGCTGCTGGGTTCGGGGGCGGAGGGTGGCGTGGAGGTGGCGGTAAGCCTGCCCCGGGTGTTGGCAGGCAAGGAGCAGGCATGAATCGGGAATCGGTTTCGGACGCAGTGATCCGCGTGATGCTGGTGGATGACCACGCAGTGGTCCGCATGGGGTTTCGCCTGCTTCTGGAAGCCGCGTCGGATATCCGCGTGGTTGCGGAGGCGGAGAGCGGCGAAGCGGCATATCCGTTGTTCCAGGCCCGGACGCCGGATGTGGTGGTGATGGATCTGGGCATGCCCGGCATGGGCGGGATGGAAGCGGCCCGGCGCATCCTGGCCCGCGAGCGCAATGCCCGCCTACTGGCGCTTTCGGCCCACGAGGATCTCAGTTATGTGCGCCACATGCTGAAGCTTGGCGCCTTGGGGTATCTCTCCAAACGTTCGGCGGCTGACGTGCTGATGGAAGCGGTGCGCACGGTCGCGGGCGGGCGCATGTTCCTGGAGGCCCAGCTGGCGCAGAACCTGGCCCTGCAGCAGTTTGGCGGCGAGCAAAGTGCGGTGGAATTGCTGTCGGAGCGGGAGTTCGAGGTCTTCCTGCAACTGGCGCAAGGCGCGTCGGTCAATCTCATCGCCGAACGGCTCAACCTCAGTCCCCGTACGGTGGGCACGCATCTGTACAACATCAAACAGAAGCTGGGCGTGGGGAATCAGGCGGAGATTGCCCTGGTGGCTATCCGTCAGGGGCTGATCCAGGCCTGAGAGTGGGGTAGGGCTGACACTGGGGCAGCATGAGCAGGCAGTCCTCGCACACGGAATAAATCACCCTGAGTTCTGCCCCGTCAGCCCGGCGCTTCAGGTCGCGGGCGTGCTCGGGTGCTACCCATTTGCCGTCCTGCAACACGCGAGAACAGACGCTGCAGCGCCGGTGGTGGGGTTGTCGCTGGAACAGGGCGGGGCGCACAAAGAGGGGTTCCGGGCGCCGCTGGGCGGTGTGCAGGATGTGTTCCACCCTCAGGAAACCGGACTCCTCCGGCACGATGCGCAGGCTCATGTAGCGTTCTTCGTCTGGCGAGTCGCATCGATACGGGCGCTCCACCGGGCTGTTGCGCAGCCGGCCCAGGGTCAACAGGGCATTGACCCACATGCGGGTTACGTCACCGGTGACGAAATCCGCCAGCGGCCGGCCGACGACGGAGACCCCCAGCGCCGCTTCCCCGTTGTTGGCACGGGCGAAACTGTCCCATGCCTCGCACACCCGCGCGATGCGGTTGTCCGGGTCCAGCCAGTAGGTGGTGAGTGGTCGGAGGTCTTCCCTCTTCATGGGGCTACGGGAGCGGGGTGCGCAGTGTGTTGCTGATGGCCGCGGATTTTAGCCTCCAACCGCACTCATGGGGCGCCGGGTTTGCCGCACTTTTCCGCCTGTCCGCCAGGCCCTAGACTTCGCTTCTGATCTCGCCACCCATGTCAGTCGATGCTTGTCCGCACCACCGTGATCCTGCTCTGGCGCCTTTTGGCGGCGGTGTTCGTACTGCTGGCGCTCATCGGCGTCGTACTGCCGGGGCTGCCGACGGTGCCTTTCTTGTTGCTGGCGGCCTGGGCAGCGGGTCGGGGCTGGCCGGCGCTGGAGGCGAGGTTGCTCGCACACCCGGATTACGGTCCGGTCATCCGCCGCTGGCGGGCTTATCGGGCGGTGCCTCGTCGGGCCAAATGGTTGTCGTCGGTGATGATGGCGGGTAGCGCGGTGGTGATTTTTGCGTCTGCGGCACCTTTGATGGTGAAGATTGCCGTGCCGGCGCTCATGCTGGTGGTGGCCGTATGGATGTGGCGGCGGCCGGAGTACTGAATCCCGTGTGGGTTCAGTAGGCGGCCGGGGTGGGGGCAGCATCCTCCGGCCAGGTGTTCTCGAATACCACCTGGGATTGGGGCAGGCGCTGGCCCCAGCCAGTCTGTTCGAACATGGGGCGGGGGTAGAAGGCTTCCACCTGCCCGATGCACAGCAAAGCTACGGGTTGGGCGCCCGCAGGCAGGCGGAGCAGAGTGGCCAGGGCTTCAGGATCGAAGAACGATACCCAGCCCAAGCCGATGCCTTCGGCCCGGGCCGCCAACCACATGTTCTGGATGGCGCAGCCGACGGACGCCAGATCCATGTCCGGCATGGTGCGTCGGCCGATGATGTGGCGCTCCCGCCCGTGGGGCATGACCACCGCCAGAAGTTCGGCGCAATCCCGCAAGCCCTCCACCTTCAGGCTCATGAATTCCTGCTGGCGGCTGGGCAGGGCCGCAGCGGTGGCCTGACGCTCGGCCTCAACCAGGGCAACGATGCCCTGGCGCAACACCGTGTCGGTGATGCGCAGGAAGCGCCAGGGTTGCATGAAACCTACCGAAGGGGCCAGGTGCGCGGCTTCGAGCATGCGCTCCAGTTGTGCGCGCGGCACCGGGCCAGGACGGAAGTGGCGCATGTCGCGCCGCTCGCGGATGGCACGCCACAGGCCGGCGACTTCCGCGTCGTCAAAACGATGGGGATTCATCAGACAGTCCCGGTGATGGCAGGAAGGCGCCATTCTATCGGGGGGCCGCGATGGCGCTTCAATCGCGATCAAACAAAACGTGCGGACCAATGTCGTCGAGCACGGCGCAGCCAGTGAGCGCCATGGCCACTTCGAACTCGTCCCGCAGCAGGCGTAGCACGTGGGCGACTCCCACCGGGCCGGCGGCGGCCAGGGCGTGGGTGTAGGCGCGGCCGATCATGACGGCGTTGGCACCGAGGGCGAGCGCCTTGAGCACATCGGTGCCGCGTCGGATGCCTCCGTCGAGCAGGATGGGAATGCGGCCCGCCACGGCCAGTGCCACGGCGGGAAGGGCATCGAGGGTGCGGGCGTGGTGACGGCGCTCGTCGTTCAGCATTTGGCGTAATTCGGG
>DAITAZ010000020.1:0-69300 GCA_036824045.1 Rhodocyclaceae bacterium | reverse complement strand
ACCGCTGACCTCTTGCATGCCATGCAAGCGCTCTCCCAGCTGAGCTATACCCCCGAAGAGAAGCCGGCATTATAGGAGTGCGACCCCGTCTTGTAAAGAAAAACGATGCAGTCTCCCAAGGCGCTTCAACCGGGTCCCAAGCGCCGCATGGCCTCCAGAGTCTTCTTGCCCGCGCGCCCATCCGGTTTCAACCCGAGACGCTGCTGTTCGCTTTGCAGCGCCCGACGCGTGTTGTTACCAATAATGCCGTCCGCATCGCCAACGTCGTACCCCTTCTTCAGCAGCAGGGTCTGCAGCTCCCGGCGCTCGGCCCGCGACAACCCGGGATCGTCTGTCGGCCACGGCACTGCAAAACCCTTACTCCCCGACAAGCGATCGGACAGGTGGGCGATGGCCAGCGCATAGCTTTCGGCCGCGTTGTAGCTGTAGATCGCGTCAAAATTACGAAACACAAGGAAAGCCGGCCCCCCGGCCCCTGCCGGAAGCAGCAATCCTGCACCACCGTCTGGGCCCTCAAGCGGGCCTCCGTCTGCCCGCCGAACGCCACGGCTCATCCATTCACTCAGGGCACGGCGGTTCCGCCGCCCGGCGGTGGAGACATCGAACCCGGAAGGCAGCCGTACCTCGTAGCCCCACAGCTCGCCGCTCCGCCATCCTGCTCGCTTGAGAAAGTTCGCGGTGGAGGCCAGGGCATCCGGGATGCTGTCCACCAGGTCGCGCCGGCCGTCGCCATCAAAATCCACGGCCAGCCGCAGGTAGGTGGAGGGCATGAACTGGGTATGGCCGAACGCTCCGGCCCACGACCCCACCATACGCTCCGGATTGACGCCCTCCTGCTCAAGGATCTTCAGGGTGGACACAAACTCGCCGCGAAAGAAGCCTTGTCGCCGGCCAAAGCAAGACAGGGTGGCGAGCGACTGCAACAGGGGGCGCTTACCGAAGGTACGGCCGTAGTCGCTCTCAACGCCCCACACGGCGACCACCACCGGCGCGGGTACGCCGTAACGGCGCTCGACCTGCTCCAGCACCTGCGCCCATTGCCGGAGCCTGGCCTGACCATCCGTCACCCGCTCTTCATCCACCAATCCGGACATGTAGTCCCAGATGGGAATGGAAAACTCCGGCTGCTGATCGAGAAATCCGACAACTGCCATGTCCGGCTGCAACCCCCGGGTATGGCGGTCGAACGCAGCCGCGGAAACTCCGGCCCCCACCGCACTCTGGCGCAAACCGGAAAGGCAGGTATCGAAACCTTGTGCGAGAGCAGCACAGGAAACACCGGCCAAACCCGCTGCCAGGGCGATCGTGCACGCGAACGCTCTCATCCCAGTGCCTTCGCGACGACTTCCCGCACGTCGGCGGAGAGTTGGTCAGCGGCCGCCACCCTCTCCAGCGCCGGGAGAATACGTGCCTGCAAATCCGGCACGAAATGGGTCCATCGCTCGAGGGCGCGGGCCATGCGGGCGGCCACCTGAGGATTGCGCGGGTCCAGCGCCAGTACCTGCTCGGCCCAGAAGTCGTAGCCAGCCCCGTCGCTTCGGTGGAATTCACCCGGATTGGCACGGAAGAAGGTGCCAAGCAAGGCATAGACCTTGTTCGGATTGGTGATCTGGAATGCGGGGTGGGAGACGAGGTGGCGCACTGTCTCCAGCGCCCCGGGCGCTCCGGAACGCCACCGCCAGGTTCCGGCTTGCAGGGCAAGCCACTTGTCCAGCACGATCGCATCGTGCTGGAAACGATCGTGAAAATCGGCGAGCGCCGCCTCGCGGTTCGGCGAACCACTCTGCACCAAGGCTGTCAAGGCGCCGAAGCGCTCGGTCATGTTCGCGCCGCGTTCGTACTGCGCCGCCGCAAGCCTGTAGCCCTCCTCCACTCCGGCCGCCGCCAGCATGCGCAAGGCAAGATTGCGCAAACTACGCTTGCCCGCGTCCGCCGGGTGGAAGCGATAGGGCCCGTCGACCGCGTTCGCTTCGTAGAGCTTCAACCAGTCGTCCGCCAATTCGCGCCCCAAAGTGCTGATGAGGTGGATCAGGGCCTGACGCAGGGCCACCGGATCGGCGGGGGCCATGCGCTCCAGGAGATAGTTCTCGCTTGGCAGCCCCGCAGCCACCGCCAGATAGGCAGGCGCCAGCGCTGGATCATCGAGCAGTCTTCTGAAGGCGGCCACCAGCAGGGACGGTACAACCGGCTCGCCCCCGGCGGCGGCCGTTGCCGCGAGCGTCAGCACGGTGCGCTCCATGTAGCGCTGCCCAGCCTCCCAGCGATTGAACGGATCGCTGTCGTGCGCCATGCGGAAGGCAAGCTGAGCCTCGCTCTCCTCCACCTCCAGCACCACCGGCGCCGAGAAACCCCGCAACAAGGAGGGAACGGGCTGGGCCGTCAGCCCTTCAAAGACAAAGGTTTCGCTGACTGTGGAAAGCTCAAGCAGGCGGGTGGTTCCAGTCGCCATGGCCTCGCCGGCGAGCCGCAGGGGCAGATCCTCCCCGTCCGGGCCGATCAGGCCCACCGCAACGGGAATCACCACGGGCTTCTTGTCCGGTTGGCCGGCGGTGGCGGGCGTACTCTGAGAGAGTTCCAGAACGTACCGGCCGCCGGCCGGCTCCCACCGCCCTGCGGCACGCAAGCGTGGCGTGCCGGCCTGGCGGTACCAGCCCATGAAGTGCCCGAGATCACGGCCATTGGCATCGGCCATGGCGGCGACGAAATCGTCACAGGTCACCGCCTGCCCGTCATGGCGCTGGAAGTAGAGATCCATCCCCCGCCGGAAACCCTCTGCACCCAGCAGCGTGTGCAGCATGCGGATCACTTCCGCACCCTTCTCGTACACCGTGGCGGTATAGAAGTTGTTGATTTCCTGGTAACTGTCTGGCCGGATGGGATGGGCCATGGGGCCGGCATCCTCCGGGAACTGGGCGGCGCGCAGGGTCCGCACGTCATCGATGCGTTTCACCGCGCGGGCACTTTCGCCCCCGGCACGGGCCATCATGTCCATGGAAAACTGCTGGTCGCGGAAGACGGTCAACCCTTCCTTGAGGGTGAGCTGAAACCAGTCCCGACAGGTCACCCGGTTCCCCGTCCAGTTATGGAAGTACTCGTGGGCGACGATCGACTCCACGTTGTCGTAATCCACATCGGTGGCAGTGTCCGGATTAGCCAGCACGTATTTGGCGTTGAAGATGTTGAGGCCCTTGTTCTCCATGGCTCCCATGTTGAAATCCGAGACTGCCACGATCATGAAGCGGTCCAGATCCAGTTCCAGCCCGTAGGTCGCCTCGTCCCACCGGATGGAGTGAATGAGGGAAGCCATGGCATGGGCCGTGCGGTCCAGATTGCCCGCCTCCACCCACACCTGCAGCAGTGCCTCCCGACCCGATGCAGTGCGGATGCGCTCCTCCTGGCACACCAGATCCGCAGCGACCAGGGCAAAGAGATAACAGGGTTTGGGAAAGGGGTCTTCCCAGCGGGCGAAATGGCGCCCTCCCGGCAGGCTCCCCTG
This sequence comes from Rhodocyclaceae bacterium, assembly GCA_036824045.1. GTDB lineage: Bacteria > Pseudomonadota > Gammaproteobacteria > Burkholderiales > Rhodocyclaceae > DAITAZ01. Next base: position 65,804 of record DAITAZ010000020.1, on the reverse strand, counting down.
CTCCACCAGATTGCCGTTGGAGAGCAACACCGGGCACGTCCGGGCGTCCCCTTCCAGCGTCACCGTGAAACGGGACATCACATCCGGTCGATCCGGAAACCAGGTGATGCGCCGAAAACCTTCGGCTTCGCACTGCGTGAAAAAACCACCGCGGGAGAGATAAAGCCCCGACAAGGCGGTGTTGCGTGCCGGCGAGATGCGGGTCAGCACTTCGACCAGGGCTTCATCCCCCGTGATCGCCAGTTCCAGCCGCCCGGTACGCCCGGGCAACGCCTCGGCCGAAAGCGGGTGGCCATCCACCACCACACTCACCGTTTCCAGATCCTCCCCTAGCAGTTGCAGTGGCCCAGCGGGGGCTGCGGGGTTGCGCACACAGCGCAGCCGGCTGCGCACCTCAGTGGATTCCGGATCCAGGTTGAAATGGAGTTCGACGGTTTCAACCCGGTACGCTGGGGGACGGTAATCGCCACGATAGATCGTGGGGGCGGCTTCAGTTCGCATGGCAGGGAATCAGGCAGGTTGTAGCGTGACGGCGCAATTCTGCACCAGTTGTTGCCATGCGGTAAGCGTAATGGAGCATTGGCGGCGGCGCTAAGGGCTCGGGCGCGCGACCCGAGCCCTTAGCGCGGATCAAATCCAGGCCGGCGCGGATAGGATTAGCCTTTGCTAATGAAACCCGCGTCACTCGCCCAGCCCCTTGCCGTTCTGCGCGCCCCGGCCCCCCCGGGGGATCTGGCCATCTGGATTTTCATCCTGGCCGAACTACTGGTTTTCGGCGTCTTCTTCGCCGCCTACGCCTTCGCCCGTGCCCGCAATGTCGCCCTGTTCGACGCAATGCAGGGCACGCTGGACCGCAACATGGGGGCACTCAACACCCTGCTCCTCATCACCGCCAGCTACTTCGTTGCCCGGGCGGTGACAGCCGTCAAGCGCGCAGATTCTGTGGCGGGCGCCCGCTGGCTCGCCTGGGGCATAGCCTGCGGCGCGGGCTTCCTGGTGGTGAAGATGGTGGAGTACGCGGCCAAGTTCGGAGCCGGCATCAATCTTTCCACCAACACCTTCTACATGTTCTACCTCTCCCTCACCTTCTTCCACTTCATGCACGTGATCCTGGGCATGGTCATCCTGGTGGTGCTGTGGCGGCAGACCCGGCGCGGCGCCTACGGTCCCGGACAGCTCAACGGCATCGAAAGCGGGGCCAGCTACTGGCACATGGTGGATTTGGTGTGGATCGTCCTGTTCCCTCTGGTCTACGTGATGCGATGAACGACACAAGCAAAGAGGACCGGCACCTCACCCTCTACTGGATCGCCCTGGTTGCAGCCACGCTGGCCACCTACCTCATCGGCGAACTGGGCGCTGCCGGCCCGGCGGCCATGGCCGCCATGCTGGTCATCACCCTGTGGAAAGGCCGAGCGGTGGCCCGGGCATTCATGGGCTTAGCAAATGTCAAATTTCTCTGGCGAGCCCTGGTGATAGGCTGGCTTGTACTGACCCTGATCCTGGTCAGCGCCGCCTACCTGCTGGCCCTGCGCTGAGCGAGCCACCGGAGCGCCCCTAAGAGAGAAATCATGGACATGCTGGCTCACCCCATCGAAACCGAACTCCCCTTCTATCAGGCCGCAGGCAAGGAAATCGAACTCTTCGAGCACGCTTGGCGCAACCGTCTGCCGTTGCTGATCAAGGGCCCCACAGGCTGCGGCAAGACCCGCTTCGTGGCGCACATGGCGGCGCGCCTCGGGTTACCCCTGTACACGGTGGCCTGCCACGATGACCTCACCGCCGCCGACCTGGTGGGGCGACACCTCATCGGCGACGGCACGACGTTCTGGTCCGACGGGCCACTCACCCGCGCCGTGCGCGAAGGCGGCATCTGCTACCTGGACGAAGTGGTGGAGGCCCGCAAGGACACCACGGTGGTGCTGCATCCGCTGGCGGACGACCGGCGCATCCTGCCCATTGACCGCACCGGCGAAGTGCTGGAGGCCCCGCCGAACTTCATGCTGGTGATCTCCTACAACCCCGGCTACCAGAACTTCCTCAAGGGCTTGAAGCCCTCCACCCGCCAACGTTTCGTGAGCCTGCGCTTCGACTTTCCGGCTGCCGAGCGGGAAGCCGCCATCCTGGTGGGCGAGACTGGCTGTGAGCCGCTCCTGGCCCGGCAACTCGTCTCCATCGGCCGCAGCCTGCGTGCGCTCAAGGACGTGGATCTCGAGGAAGTGGCCAGTACCCGCCTTCTGGTCTATGCCGCCACCCTGATCCGGGATGGCCTGGATCGGGTGGATGCCTGCCGCGCCGCCCTCGTGGAGAGCCTCACCGACGACCCCGAGGTTGCCGAGGCGCTGGAAGAGGTGGTCAGTGCCACCTTCGGACGCTGACGCCCCCCCGGCCGGCCAAGGGCTGGCCGTCGCCGCCGAGGCGCTCTACCTCATCAACCTGATGCTGGTTCCCGGGCTCGCCTTTCTCATCCTCGTGGGGCTGTGGTGGCGGGAGAAGGGCCGCGCTCCGGCGCTGGCCCGCTGCCACCTGGCGCAAACCGTGTCGGCCAGCCTCTGGGCGGGCGGCCTGCTGGTGGCAGCGAACATCGCGATCGTCCTGCTCGGGGGCTACGATGCGGCCAGCACCTGGGTCGTGGTGATCCTGTGGTTCACCTGCGTACACTCCACGCTCATCCTCTTTGGCGTGGTCGGGCTCGCCCGGGCCCTCTCCGGCAAGCCCTACGTCTACCCACTGGTCGGGCGCCCCTGCCGTGGCTGATTCACCCGGTTCGCTGCGCGCCTCGGGAAACGGCCGCCCGGGACGGATCATTCCCATCCACCCTGCCCCCGCCGCCCATGCGCGGGGGCAGGCCATCCAGCGCACCCGCCTTGGGTTTCAGGCCGGCTTTTTCCTGCTGTTCATCCTCGCCCCGGTGCTCGACCTGTTCCGGTACGACCTGAACTCGGGCCACGCCTGGCTGCTCACCTTCCCCTGGAAGCTGGGGCTGGACGCTTTCTCCCGCGGCGAAATCGGTGCGCTGGAAGCAGCGTCCAACGTGCTGCTCAAGCTCTTTCTCCCCATCTTCGCGGGCGCGGGGGTGTTCATCTGGGCCGCATGGCGCTGGGGCCGGCTCTACTGCGGCTGGCTGTGCCCCCATTTTTCGGTGGTGGAACGCATCAACCGGCTCATGCGCCGTGCCAACGGCAAGCCCAGCGTCTGGGACCGCAAAGCCGTTCCCCCCTTCGAGCCGGACGGCACGCCCCTCACCTACGACGCCCGCTGGTGGCTGGCAGTGGTACCGGCAGCAATCGCCTTTGCCTTTGTCTGGGCGGTGGTGCTGCTCACCTACCTGCTCCCGCCCGCCGAGGTCTATGGCAACCTCTGGGCCGGCACACCCACACGTAACCAAGGGCTCTTCATCGGCATCGGCACCCTGGTGCTGACGGTCGAATTCCTGTTCGCCCGGCACCTGTTCTGCCGCTTTGCCTGCGCTGTCGGGCTATTCCAGAGTCTTGCCTGGATGGGCAACCGCCGCGCCCTGGTGGTCGGCTTTGCGCGGAACCGGGCGGCCGAATGCGCCGATTGCCGGGCGGATTGCGAGCATGCCTGCCCCATGCGCCTCAAGCCCCGCAGCATCAAACGCAAGATGTTCACCTGTACCCAGTGCCGGCAGTGCGTGGATGCCTGCGCCACGGTCAAGCGGGCCAGCCCCACCGGCCCGCTGCTGACCTGGGTGGAAGGAGATGCTGCCCGGCGGCAGGAAGCAAGCGTCAGCCTGACCGGGCACCGGGACTGACTTCCTCGCTCCCCGCGCAGGGCTGTTGACGCTGGTCAAACCGGCGCGAGCTGCCCGCGATGAGCATCCTCCGCTTTCCCCCACTCAGCGACCGGTCATGCACGCACCCGGAGGCACCCGCGACTTCTTCCTCGCCCAGCACCAGGCCTTTGACCAGACCCTGAGGCAGCATTGCCAGCGTGGTGATCTGGTGCGCGCCCTGCTGAGCCAGGCCTTCTCCAGCTTCGAAGGCAATGTGGCCGTGCAGAGCGAAGGACAACCGCCCATCGACTGCAGCCGGGGCTGCTGCAGTTGCTGCATGCTGCGGGTGAGCGCCACGGCACCGGAAATCCTGCTGATCGCCTGGTACCTGCGCCAACTCCGGCAGGCCCGGCCAGAACTTGGCGCAGCGCTCGAGCAGGCCCTGCGCCAGGCAGACAGCATCACCCGCGGCATGAGTGAAGCCAAGCGGGCCGGCCTGCGCCGGCTATGCCCCTTCATCCATCAAGGGGCTTGTGCCATCTATCCGGTGCGCCCGCTGGCGTGCCGGGGCCTGGCCTGCCATGACCGCACACAGTGCGCCGCGGCCAGCCTCGGGCGGGCAGGCAGCATCCCTTACTCGGAACCACACCGGCTGGTGCGTAGCCTGGTGCAGAACGCGCTGCAATGCGCGCTCCGCGACCATGGGCTGCAATGGGGGAGTTACGAGCTCAACCACGCCCTGGTCCTGGCGCTGGGAGACGAGCAAGCAGAGCCGGCCTGGCAAAACGGCGCTGATCCGATCGCCGAAGCAGCCGTGCATGACATTCCCGACGACGAAATGGCCCAGGTGTTCGACCAGTTGCTCCAGCGGGCCCCGCCCACCCCATCCCGCCCGAATTGATTTTTGGCAAGGAACACACGGCCCCCGCTCGCTGACCATAGCCCGCACCGTTCATGAGCCCCGGCAAGGCAGTCAGCAATGGAAGAATTCGTAGGCGGCCTCTGGCACCGTTTCATCACCCGCGCGGCGGACCGCTCCTATCCGGAAGCGGCCGTACGCCTGCAGGAGGTGGAGCGCACCGCAGCAGTGGTCTTTCGCGCCCTGGGCGGCGACCCGGGCCTCAAGCTGGCCGCTGCCGCGGATACCCGCCATGGCGCGCGCCGCACCTGGCTCCAACGCGTGGCGGGAAGTGGCGAGAAGACCCCCTTTGCCAGCCGGGACGACGAAACCCTCAGCCTGCCCGAACAACTGGCTTGCCTCCCCACCCGGTCGCTGAACCGGGATCTCTACTTCTGGCTGGTGGCCAGTGCCGCCGCGCTGGGTGACACCGCCATGGCCGGTTCGGACGGCCAGACCTCGGCTGACGCCTGGCTGCGACGGAATCAGGCGGCCACCCTGGCAACCCTTGCCCGTTTCCCGGGGCTGGAGTCCCGATACCGCAGCCTGGTGGACGCCACCCTCGCCCTGCGCCCCGACCCGGCCCGCCTCCCCGCCGACGAGGCCGCCCAGGAACGAGCCATCCGCATGGCGCTGCACACACCGGGCAGCGCCACCGGACTGCCCCCCGCCCGCCGCCCCGCGCAGCCTGTCCTGCTCTGGCTCTATCCCAGCATCAGTGCGCTCTCCGCGGCCCTCGCCAGCGGGACCGAGCCCCAGGAGCCAAACAGCGGTGCCGGCGCCGACCCCGCCAAACCCGGCGCAGGCCGCAAGCGCCACAAGGCTGAACGCACCGATCTGCCAGAGCGGGAATCCCCCATCATTCTGCCCTTCCGCGCCGAAAGCCTGCTCACCTGGGCCGAGTACGTGCGGGTCAACCGCGCCACGGACGACGATCCGGAAAGCGACCCCGGCCGCGCCGCGGCAGACATGGATCACCTCACCCTCACCCGGGGCGGCGACAACCCAGCCTCGCGGGTGCGCTTCGATCTGGATCTGCCCTCGGCCGCAGCGGACGATCTGCCCATTGGCCCCGGCATACTCGTTCCGGAATGGGATTTCCGCCGTCGCCAGCTCCGTCCGGACTACTGCCGCATCCAGCCCATGACCGCCCGGGACGCCCCGCCCTGCGCCATCCCCGATCCGCTACGCGCCACTGCCCGGCGGCTCCGCGCCCAGTTCTCCGCCCTCCAGCCAGGCCGCCGCTGGCTGAAAAACCAGCCGGACGGGTCGGAACTGGACGTGGACGCCTGCGTGCGCAACGTGGCTGACCGCAAGGCCGGCCTGAGCGGCCTGGACAGCGGCGCCTACCTTGCCCAGGTCCGGCAGGAGCGGGACATGGCGTGTCTGGTGCTGGCGGATCTCTCTTTATCCACCGATTCCTGGATCTCCAACGAACAGCGTGTGGTGGATGTGATCCGCGACTCCCTCATGCTCTTCGCCGAGGCGCTCGCCGCCACCGGAGACCGCTTCGGGCTCTACGGCTTCTCCTCCCTCAAGCGCGGACACGTTCGCTTTCACGCCATCAAGGATTTCGACCAGCGCTACGACGACGCTGCCCGCGGCCGCATCGTGGGCATCAAGCCCGGCTACTACACCCGGATGGGCGCGGCGGTGCGCTTTGCCACCAAGATACTGTCCGAGCAAGCCAACAAGCTGCGCCTGCTGCTGGTGCTCACCGACGGCAAGCCCAACGACATGGACCACTACGAGGGCCGCTACGCCATTGAAGACACGCGGATGGCGCTGATCGAAGCGCGCGACCAAGGCTTGCGCCCCTTCTGCGTCACCATCGACCGGGAAGCGGAAAGCTATCTGCCCCATCTCTTCGGGCCTGCCGGCTTCACCGTGGTCCGACGTCCCGAGGAACTGCCCCGGCGACTCCCCCAGCTCTACGCCCAACTCACGCAAGCATGACTAAAGCGCCACGAAGCCGCCACAGCGGAAGCACAACCGCCGAACGAGGGTCTACAATCCGTGCCCATCAGAGCACCAGACCGGATAAGGAGAGTCGCTTGCCTGCACTGGGAATCAACATCCAAGCCTGGCTATCCAGGATCGCCTTGTTCAACGAGCTGCCCGAGGACGAACTGGCCAACATCGCCGGCGCCACCCGGGAGGTGTTTCACACCAAGGGCGAGTTCCTTTTCCACAAGGGGGACCCCTGCCACGGTTTCCATCTCATTGTCGCCGGCCAGGTCAAGCTGGCCTTCGGCTCGCCGGATGGCTCCGAAAAAGTGGTGGAGATCCTCGGCCCCGGCCAGACCTTTGGCGAGGCCCTGATGTTCATGGACCAGCCTTACCCGCTGTTCGCCCAGGCGCTGATGGACACCACCCTGCTCATGGTGCCCAAGCAAGCCATCTTCGAGGAGTTGGAGGCCCAGCCCCACTTCTGTCACAAGATGCTGGCGGGACTCTCCATGCGGCTGCACCAGCTCATCCGGGATGTGGAATCCTACTCGTTGCGCAGCGGCCGCCAGCGCGTGATCGGCTATCTGCTCCAGGCCGCCTCGGAGTTCGAGCACGAAGCGGGCGAGAAGGTGACGGTACACCTGCCAGCCAACAAGGGGGTCATTGCCTCCCGGCTGAATGTGACGCAGGAGCACTTCTCGCGCATCCTGCACGAGTTGATTGAGCAGGGACTGATCAAGGTGGAAAGCCGCAACATCCACATCCCGGACCCGGAACGGCTACGCAGCTTCGACCTTTTCTGACGCCTCCCCGTCAGGCCCGGGCGCCGGGCAGGCGCCGCCCCTCCCACCACGCCAGCGCCAGGACAGCGGCCAGCGTGAGGGCGGCCCCCAGCGCCGCAATGGCCGTCACCGCCTCGCCCAGCATGGCCCATGCCAGCACCATGGTGAACAGCGGCTCGACGGTGGAGAGCATCGAAGCAGCCGTCGGCCCCACCATCCGCATCCCGTAGAAGAAACCCAGCACGGCCACCGCGGTGGACAACACCGCAATGGCCACCACATTCCCCCACGCAACCGCGTCCCCCGGCATCGCCAGTTGCTCGCCAGAAAGCACGCGCACACCCAGCACCCCCCAGTAGACGAAGGCTGCCGAGCCGCACACCACCGCGCTGGCCGCCACCGCGTCCACGCCCTGGGTGAGCCGCGCACCGGCAATGATGTAGAGGGCATAGATCACCGCCGCTCCCACACCCAGCATCACCCCCAGATGGTCCCCCCGGCCACCACCGATGGTCAGCACGGCGCCGGTGAGCGCCACACCCAGCATGAGCCAGCGGGGCAGCCCCAACGGCTGGCGCAGCACGCGACTCGCCAGGACCGCCACAAAGAACGGGTAAAGGTACAAAAGAATGGCAACGAGCCCGGGCTCCGCATGGTGCAGCGCCGAGAAATAGCAGTAGGCCTGCCCGACATAGCCGGCCCCCCCCATGGCCATCAGGCCTGCAAGCTGCCGGCCTCGCGGCCAGGCGCTCCCCCGGGCGAACACAACCAGCGCCAGCACAATGGCGGCAATCAGAAAACGCCAGGACAGCAGAACGGAGGTATCCACCCCATGGGCATAGGCGTGGCGAGCAAAGATAGGCATGGCGCCAAAACTGGCCGCCGAGGCCGCGATCGCCAGGATGCCGCCCAGCAGTTGGCGGCGATCCGGCCGGGGAGGCGCGACGGGTTGTGAAACCATGTGGGCGCTGAACCTGACAAAACCTGTGATTTTGCCGGCAAATGCACTGAGTTGGTACAATTAAGGGTTATCCCATCATTGGTCCTAACCATGAAACGCACTCATTTCGGCTCTCGGAGCCGGGCTGCTCGAGGCGCCGAACAACTGACCTGGCTCGCCACGGGCCTGAGCCGGTCCGGCAGCCGCGTGGAGGACGCCTATTGGGAAGTTCGCCTCGCGGCACAGGTGGACCGCCTGCTGCGAGCCGGAAACGAAGACTCCCTCACCGCCGCGCTCGATCTGCTGTACAAGGACGAGGGGCGCGCCTACGAAGAGTTGGCAGACGTGGTGGAAGCCCGCACAGAATCGGGCACCGTCCAAGTGGACGAGACGGATTGCGATTTCGTGCTCATCGCGGCGCCGGTGCTGGCCTGGTCCCGCTTCGCCATTCCCACCGGCGCCATTGGCGACAGCACGCTTGCTGCGCTGGCGGTCCAGCTTTCCGCCCACGTGCTGGCCAAGGATGTCCGGCTGGCGCTGGCGAATTTCCTCTTCGGCCCGGACCAGCTCCCCCGCGGTTATGTGCCCACTTACGCGCTGGCGTCCGAGCTGGTTTCGGCTGCCGTCGCAGGCCGCCATCTGGCCGTCGAAGCGGGCAACCTGCCGAGCACGAACGCTTTTCTCGCGGACACCCGTTACCTGGTGGGGGTTGCCGTCGTGCCCCGGGGTGCCCCCCTCTTCCGCTGGCAGGAGGAAGACGGCAACCGGGATCAGGCGCTGGCCCAGTGGCGCGAACAAGGTGGCCCCAGCCTGCAGCCCATGCTCACCGGCTGCGCCCACGAGATCCTGCTGCCCGACGCCTACTTTTCCGCCTGCCGCGCCGCCGACCGCTTCGCCCGGCCCTATTCCATCAAGGCCACCGTGGCCTTCCTGCAGCTCACCCTGGAGCTGGAACCGGGCGACTTGCGGGCAGTCATTGCCGGCTGCTACGACACCCGGCTGGAGGAATACCGCGTGGCCTTCACCCGGCGTGGTCATTCGGACGTGCTGCACGGCGTGGTGTGGCCGCTGCTGGAGGCGGAGGACGAAAACACGGACACCATCCCCCAGATCGAGAGCGTCCTGAACGAAGTGGGCGTGCGCGACATCCGCGTCCTGGATGCCCGCTTCCCGATGGAGTTCTGCGAGGATTGCGGTGCGCCGCTCTACCCGGACCCGGAAGGCGAGGTGGTCCACGCCGAACTACCCGAAGAGAGCGAAGACCGCCCTCCCCAATTGCACTGAGCCGCATGGACACTGCCACCCAGCCCCGCTCGCAGCGGGAAGAGAAGGCCCGTTTCGAGGCCAACAAGCTGGCCAAACGCCTGCGCCGGCTTGTTGGCTCGGCCATTGCCGACTACAACATGATCGAGGCCGGCGACAAGGTGATGGTCTGCCTGTCCGGCGGCAAGGATAGCTACGCCCTGTTGGACATCCTGCTCGCCCTGCGGGAAAAAGCGCCGATCCACTTCGACATCGTCGCCTTCAATCTGGACCAGAAACAGCCGGGCTTCCCCGAAAACGTGCTGCCGGACTACCTGGCCAGCCGCGGCGTGGCGTTCCACATCGAGGAGCAGGACACCTACTCCATCGTCAAGCGTCTGGTGCCCGAAGGCAAGACGACCTGCAGCCTGTGCTCGCGCCTGCGCCGGGGCATCATCTACCGGGTGGCCAGCGAACTGGGCTGCACCAAGATTGCCCTGGGCCACCACCGGGACGACATGCTGCAGACGCTGTTCCTGAACATGTTCTACGGCGGCAAGATGAAGGGCATGCCACCGAAACTGATCTCCGACGATGGCCGCCACATCGTCATCCGCCCGCTGGCCTACGTCCCGGAACATGACCTGGAAGCCTACGCCCGGTGGCGCGAGTTTCCGATCATCCCCTGCAACCTTTGCGGCTCCCAGCCCAACCTTCAGCGGCAAGTGGTGAAGGAGATGTTGCAGCAATGGGAAAAGCGCCACCCGGGGCGGATGGAGAACATGTTCCGCGCCATGCAGAACGTGGTGCGTTCCCACCTGGCCGACCGGGAGCTGTACAACTTCACCGATCTGCGCGCGACAGGCACCCCTGACCCGGATGGCGACATCCTCTTCGACAGCGAGCCGCTGCCCGCGGGCAGCCACGAGGCCAGCCTCTTCCCGCTGCGGGTGGAATAACGCGCCGGCCGGGCGTCAGCCCGCCTGCAGCGCCGCCTCGCGAATGCGCTCCCATAGCGCCTCCAGCCCGGCCGAGCGAAAGTCCTCGGCCCGATACTCCCGGCGGCTGCCCGCCGCCTCAACCACCACCCACTCGCACAGGGCGTCGGGGTAGCCGGCGCCGCGGCCGCCCGCAGGCCCGGACGCGGCGGCCAGGCCAAGCAGCGCGGCACACCCCTCGTCGCCAAGCAGAGCCGGGGCCACCTCCCGCCCCGCCGCCAGTCCCGGAAAGTGGGCCAGCCCGCCCGAGCGCTTGTAGATCACCCGTAGCGGCGCACTCACGTCGTCGCCACTCCCACGTCCTTCCACGAAGCGGCAACGGCCTTGGCCTCTGCCTTGCCGGTGCCGTAGAGCCGCCCCGCCACCTGCACCGTGAGCTTGGCGAAGGCGCGGAATGTGGCGGTTTTGCTCAATCGGGAATCCCGCAGGGTCTCGTACCAGATGCGCCCTGCCTTGTCCCAGGCGTGGCCACCCAGCCGCTCGGCCGCCAGGTAGAAGGCCCGGTTGGGAATGCCGGAATTGATGTGCACGCCGCCGTTGTCGTCGTAGGTGCGGACGAAGTTTTTCATGTGTGCCGGTTGAGGGTCCTTCCCCAGCACCGGGTCGTCAAAAGCGGTGCCCGGAGCCTTCATCGAGCGCAAGGCCACGCCTTTCACCGCCGGGGTGAAAAGCCCCTGCCCCACCAGCCAGTCCGCCTGATCCGCGGTCTGCTTGAGCAGATACTGCTTGACCAGTACGCCGAAGACGTCGGAAACGGACTCATTGAGCGCGCCGGGCTGGCCGGAGTAGCGCAAGGCCGCCTCGTCTTCCGTCACCCCGTGGGCCAGTTCGTGGCCAATCACGTCGACACAGGCGGTAAAGCGATTGAAGAGCTTGCCATCCCCGTCGCCAAACACCATCTGGCTGCCATCCCAGAACGCATTGTCGTAGGCCTTGCCAAAATGCACGACGCCCCGCATGGGCAGCCCCTGGTCGTCGATGGAGTCGCGGCGGAAGACCTCCCAGAAGAAATCGAAAGTGGCCCCCAAGCCATCGTAGGCCTCATTGGCGGCCACATCCTCCACCGGCGCATCGCCTTCGCCGCGGACCACTTTCCCCGCCGTACTCTCCTTGCCCCCCGCATCGACGATGGTGCGCTGCTTGTGCCCGTCCTCCTGCAGCGCCAGGGCATTTTCAGTGCTCCGGGGACGAACATCCGCCGCCGTGGTGGCACGCATGAAACGCATGGTGGAATCCAGCCCAAGGGCACGGGAGGCCAACTCGCGCTGTTCCGGGCTCCCCTTCTCGACGATGGAGCGCAGCACGTGGGGGGGCAGGATGCAACGGAAAGCGTGGCGGGCGGATCGGTGGCACATGGTGGTCTCCTCGCGTTGAGTCGGCATTATGTTTTGAGGCTAGGCCAGCGGTGGCCTGAGCGCAAGCCGCGCCAGCGAAAAAGCGGGGTCATTGGGCCGGGCTCCGAAAGGCGGCGAATGCGGCGATCCGCGGCGTTTTCCGGGATAATTGCGCCTCCTTGCCGCGGGGCGCGCTTGCGCCCCCTCCTGCCATCATGACTGCCAACGACGAACTCCTGCACCGCTCGCTTTCCGCCGTCTGGCACCCTTGCACCCAGATGAAGGCGCACGAGACCCTGCCTCTGGTGCCGGTCGCCCGCGCCCAGGGGGCCTGGCTCCACGACTTTGAGGGCCGACGCTTCCTCGACGCCATCAGCTCCTGGTGGGTCAACCTCTTTGGCCACTGCAATCCGCGCATCAACCACGCGCTGCGGGAGCAACTGGAAACCCTGGAACACGTAATGCTCGCGGGCTTCACCCATCAGCCGGTGGTGGAGCTTTCCGAGCGTTTGGGCGCACTCACCGGCGGACGGCTGGGGCACTGTTTCTACGCCTCGGACGGAGCCTCGGCCACCGAAATCGCCCTCAAGATGAGTGTCCATTACTGGCGCAACCAGGGGCAGCCGGGCAAGAACCGCTTCATCAGCCTGGCCGGCAGCTATCACGGCGAAACGGTGGGCGCCCTGGCAGTCACGGATGTGCCCATCTTCCGGGACGCCTACGCGCCACTGGTACGAGCAGGCTTCCTGGTCCCTTCGCCAGACGCCCGCCAGGCGGAACCCGGCGAGGACGCCGCGTCCGTCGCCCTGCGCGCGGCCGAGGCCCTGCGCACCCACCTGGAGGCCCACCACCAGCAGACCGCCGCGCTGATCGTGGAGCCGCTGGTACAAGGCGCCTCCGGCATGGTGATGTACGACCCGGTGTATCTGGCCCGGGCCCGGGCCCTGTGCGATCAATACCAGGTGCACCTTATCGCTGACGAGATTGCTGTCGGCTGCGGTCGCACCGGCACTTTCTTCGCCTGCGAACAGGCCGGTATCTGGCCCGATTTCCTGTGTCTGTCCAAGGGCATCTCCGGCGGATACCTGCCCCTGTCCATCGTGCTCACCACGGATCGGACCTATGAGGCGTTCTATGCGGACGAAGTGACCCGGGGGTTTCTCCACTCCCACAGCTACACCGGCAACGCCCTGGCCTGCCGGGCAGCGCTGGCCACGCTGGACATCTTCGAGCAGGATGAGGTGCTCGCCACCAACCGGGGCCGGGCAGACCGGCTCAACCAGCTTGCCCGGCCCCTGGCGGCTCACCCCCGGGTGCGCCACTTCCGCCAGCGGGGCATGATCTGGGCGTTCGACGTGGCCGACGGTGGCGCGGATTTCTCCCGCCGCTTCTTCAGGAAAGCGCTGGAAGCCGGCCTCCTGCTACGCCCCCTGGGCAACACGGTGTATTGGATGCCCCCCTACATTCTGTCCGAAGCGGAAGAAGCGCTGCTGGCGTCCGGCACGCTGGACGTGCTCGAACAGGTGCTGCGCGGATGAGCGCGCCGACCCTCATCGAGCGCCTGCGCCTGCAACTGGCGGAACTCGAGCGGGACGCCCTGCTGCGCAACCGCCGCACACTGGCTTCCCCCTGCGGCCCGGAGGTGGTCGTGGATGGCCGCCCGCTACTGGCTTTCGCCAGCAACGACTACCTGGGCCTCGCCAACCACCCCGCCCTCGCCGCCGCAGCCCAGGCGGGCGCCGCCCGGTGGGGGACCGGCGCGGGCGCCGCCCACCTGGTCAGCGGCCACCAGACACCCCACCATGCGCTGGAAGAGGCCCTGGCGTGCTTCGTCCAGCGCCCCCGGGCCCTGTACTTCTCCACCGGCTACATGGCCAATACCGGGGTGATCCCGGCGCTGGTCGGGCGGGGTGACGCCGTGTTTGCCGACCGGCTCAACCACGCCTCGCTCATTGACGGCATGCTGATCTCCCGGGCCGATTTCGTCCGCTACCCCCATAACGACATGGGGGCGCTGGAAGCCGCCCTGGCCAAGTCCACCGCGCGCACCAAACTGATTGCCGTGGACGCCGTGTTCAGCATGGACGGCGATCTGGCCCCCTTGCCCCGGCTGTTGGAACTGGCCGAGCGCCACGACGCCTGGCTCTATGCCGATGACGCCCACGGTTTCGGCGTCCTGGGCCCCCAAGGCCGGGGCACCGCGGCCCATTTCGGCCTGCACGCGCAGCGGCTGATCCTGATGGGGACACTGGGCAAGGCGGCGGGCGTGTCCGGCGCTTTCGTCGCCGGGGCGAATGAAGTGGTCGAGTGGCTGCTGCAGCGGGCCCGCACCTACGTCTTCACCACCGCCTCGCCGCCGCTGGTAGCCAATGCCCTGCTCGCCGCCCTGCCCTTGATCGAACAGGGTGACGACCGGCGCGCCCACCTGCGGCAGCTCATCGCGCAACTGCGCGCCCACCTGCCCGCCGGCCCCTGGCGCTTGCTGCCGTCCGAAACCGCCATCCAGCCCCTGGTGATCGGCGGCAATGCCGAAACCCTGCGCATCGCCCAGGGCCTGCTGGAGCAGGGTATCTGGGTCCCCGCCATCCGCCCCCCCACGGTACCGAAGGGCGAGGCCCGGCTGCGCATCACCCTCAGCGCCGCCCATACTGCCGAACAGGTGGCGAGGCTGTGCGCCGCCCTGGGAGAATTGGCGTGACCCCCCCGGCCCCAATCACGCAACGGGACCTGGTGTTCGTCCATGGCTGGGGCATGCACCCCGGCGTATGGGCCGATGTCACCAAGGCCCTGACGCCCGGGGCCAGGGTGCGGCATGTCACCCTGCCCGGCCACGGCGGCACCCCGGCCGAGCCCTTCGACCTGGAACGCCTGACGGATCTCGTGCACGGGGCGACGCCGCCCGGCGCCATCCTGGTCGGCTGGTCGCTGGGCGGCCTGGCAGCCCTGTCGCTGGCCCGACGTCACCCGCAATCCCTCGGCGCCGTGGTGCTGGTGGGCAGTACGCCGTGCTTTGCCCAACGTCCGGACTGGCCCCACGGCTGGCCACAGTCCGCGCTCGACGACTTCAACCGGGAACTGGAGCAGGACTGCCAGCGCGCCCTGCGCAGCTTCACAAGCCTCCAGGCCCTGGGTGATGCCCAGGCCCGCCCCCTGGGCCGTCAACTGGCCGGCCTGGTGCGCAGCCACCCGCCCGCTCCTGGCGCGCTGGCGGACGGCATGGCCATCCTCGCCACGGCTGACCTGCGGGGAGCCGTCGCTGATCTGCACGTGCCAGCGCTGCTGATCCACGGCCTGGGCGACCGGGTGATTCCCGCCGCCGCCGGACACTGGCTGGCGCAGACGCTCCCTTCCGCCCGCTGGCTGCCCCTGGCGGACTGTGGCCACGCTCCCATGCTGAGCCAGCCCCAGGCAGTTGCCAGCGCAATCGCGGATTTCGTCCGGCACCATGGAGCCTGACCCCCACGCCAAGCGGGAGGCGCGTCAACGCTTCGAGCGCGCGGCCCCCCGTTACCACGACGCCGCCAGCCTTCAGCGGGAGATCTGCACCGAACTGCTGCGCTGGGCTGGCACCGGGACCGGGCTCGAACGCGCCCGCATCCTGGATGCCGGCTGTGGGACGGGCTACGGCCTGGAGTTGCTGCACAGCCGCTGGCCCGCGGCCGACCTGCTGGCCCTGGACTTTGCCCGGGCCATGCTTGAAGAATCCGCGCAGCGTCAGCCATTCCCGGCCTTCAGGATCTGTGGCGACCTGGAAGCCCTGCCCCTGGACGCCGCCAGCCTGGACGCGGTCTTTACCAGTCTGGCCGTGCAATGGTGTGCCCTCGGCACGGCGGCGGCGGAGTTTCATCGCGTCCTGCGCCCCGGGGGGCAGGTGCTGCTGGCCACCCTGGGGCCCCATACGCTGGAAGAATTGCGCGAGGCGTTTTCCGGACTTGACCCCTACCGGCACACCTTGGGTTTCCTGCAGCCAGAGGTGATCGCCTCCACTCTGGGCGCTGCCGGTTTCCGCGACCTCCGCGTCAGGCGCGAAGAACGCATACTGCGCCACCCGGACCTGGCCACCCTGCTGCGCTCGCTCAAGACCGTCGGCGCCAGCGGTGTTGGCGGCGACCGACGCCGGAGCCTTGCAGGCAGGGCGCTCTGGCAGCAGGTGGCGCAACGGCTCGAGCCGTACCGCACCAGCGCCGGCCTACCGGAACGCTATGATGTGATCTATGTTCACGCCCACAAGGAGGGCGGCTAAT
Organism: Rhodocyclaceae bacterium; assembly: GCA_036824045.1. Lineage (GTDB taxonomy): Bacteria > Pseudomonadota > Gammaproteobacteria > Burkholderiales > Rhodocyclaceae > DAITAZ01. The sequence goes on along the minus strand of DAITAZ010000020.1, from coordinate 49,680 downwards.
CATGGTTCGGCACGACTATTTCATCACCGGCACCGATACCGAAATCGGCAAGACCTTCATTGCCTGCGCCTTGCTGCGCAAGCTCAAGCGCCAGGGCATCGCCGCGATCGGCATGAAACCGGTTGCCGCAGGCACCCGGCTGATCGACGGCGAGGAAATCAACGAGGACGTGGCTGCATTGCTGGAAGCGTCCAGCCTGCCCGCTCCCCTGGGCCTGGTGAACCCGTACTGCTTTCCCGAGCCGGTGGCCCCGCACCTTGCAGCGCGCCGGCACCGGCGCGCCATCGACCTGCAGCACATCCGTTCCTGCTTTCACGCCCTGTGCGAGGCCTCCAGCGCGGTGATCGTCGAAGGCGTGGGCGGCTTCCGGGTGCCCCTGAACGACACAGAAGACAGCGCCGACCTGGCCGTGGCGCTGGATTTGCCGGTGATCCTGGTGGTGGGCGTGCGCCTCGGGTGCATCAACCACGCCCTGCTCACGGCGGAAGCCATCCAGGCCCGCGGCTTGCGGCTTGCCGGGTGGGTGGCCAACACGGTTGAACCCCACATGCAGCTGCGGCAGGAAAATGTCGCCGCCCTCAAGGAACGGATCAACGCCCCCCTGCTGGGGGTCGTGCCCCACGTGGCCAACTCCGACGTGGAACTGGGCGCCAACGCTCTCGGCGGTTTTCCCACAGCCGCCTGAAGGCGGGCGCAGTGCATCCTTCAATGCGCTCCCGGCCACCCCTTGGACACAAAACTTTCAACCGCCACCGCTGTCCACAGGCACTGGCGACCGCCATCTGAGGCGGCTTGCCACCCCACAGGAGCCATCCATGCCGCGCAAGACTGAAAAATCAGACGCCGAATGGCGCAGCCAGCTCACCGAGATGCAGTTCCACGTCACTCGGGAGAAAGGCACCGAACGAGCGTTCACCGGGCAATACTGGGACTGTTTCACAGCGGGCACTTACCGCTGCGTCTGCTGCGGCGCCGAGTTGTTCGCCTCCGGAGCCAAATTCGACGCGGGCTGCGGCTGGCCCAGCTACACCGCCCCAGTCCACCCGGACGCCGTCGACACGGCGGAGGACCGGAGCCATTTCATGGTCCGCACCGAAGTGCTGTGCCAACAATGCGGCGCCCACCTGGGACACGTCTTTCCCGATGGGCCCGCCCCGACCGGCATGCGTTATTGCATCAACTCCGCCTCGCTCACTTTCGACAAGGATTGAGCGCTGTCTCGCATCGTCGCCGGGCCTGACACCACTCCAATGGGAGCGCTCACGCCGCTGCCCGGATTGGACAGGGCCCCGCTATCCGGGCATACTTCCTTGTCTTTCAATCAGTTCCCCGCATGAAGTTCCTGTTCGACCTGTTTCCGGTCATCCTGTTTTTCATCGCCTTCAAGTTCGCCGACATCTACGTCGCCACCGGCGTGGCGATTGCCGCGACTGCCGGGCAGATCGCCTGGGTGTGGTTCCGGCACCGGAAGGTGGACACCATGCTCTGGGTGAGCCTGGTCATCGTGGTGGTGTTCGGTGGTGCCACCCTGTTGCTTCGGGATGAGACCTTCATCAAATGGAAGCCGACGGTGTTGTACTGGCTGTTCGGCGCTGCCCTGCTAGTGTCGTCGCAGTTCTTCGGACGCAACCTGATCCGCAGTCTGCTCGAACAGCAGATGACGCTGCCCGAGCCCGTCTGGAGCCGCCTTAATCTGGCCTGGGTGGGCTTTTTCGCCGCAATGGGGGTGCTCAACCTGTTCGTGGCGTACTCCTTCCCCACCGATACCTGGGTCAATTTCAAGCTGTTCGGCGGCATGGGCCTGATGTTCGCCTTTGTGGTGCTGCAGAGCCTGTTGCTCGCCAAGTACATGGAAGAGGACAAGAAATGATGTATTACGCCCTGTTCGGGGAGGACGCGCCCAATTCGCTGGAAAAACGCCTCGCAGCCCGGCCGGAACACCTTTCCCGTTTGCAGCAACTGGTTTCGGAAGGCCGGCTGCTGGTCGCAGGGCCTTGTCCTGCCATCGATTCGCCTGACCCTGGCCCCGCCGGCTTTTCCGGCAGCTTGATCATCGCCGAGTTCCCCTCCCAGGCCGAAGCGGAAGCCTGGTTTGCCCAGGACGTCTACGTGCGCGAAGGCGTATATCACACCACCCGGGTGCGCCCCTTCAAGAAGGCATTGCCCTGAAATGAGCACGGCCGAACTGATCAAGACCCGTCTGGCGGCGCTGGCACCCGTCCGGTTTGAGCTGGAGGACGAAAGTCATCGCCACGCAGGGCACGCCGGCGCCGCCGGTGGCGGAGGACATTACCGCTTAACCCTGGTGAGCAGCGCCTTTTCCGGCAAGCGCACCCTTGAGCGCCATCGTATGGTGTATGCCATGCTGGGCGAACTGATGCAGGGGCCCATCCATGCCCTTGCCATCACCGCCCTGACACCGGACGAGGCCTGAACCCGGACATTGGGCCGGGCACCAAACCCTTTCACTTTCAAACGTAGAGGAAACCAACTGATGAACCTTGCCATCCGTCGACTCACCCTTGCTTTGACTGCGGCCTTGGCCGTTACGGGCAGCTACGCCGCCGAACCCGCCAAGAGCAGCAGCAACAAGCCGGTCGCAACGGTCAATGGCACTGCCATTCCCGCTATCCGCGCCGACGTGCTGGTGGCCAGCCAGGCCTCCAAGGGACAACAGGTCAACGACCAACTGCGCGAAGCTGTGCGCGAGGAACTGATCAAGCGGGAAATCATCACCGCTGAAGCCAAGAAGTCCGGCGTCGGCAAGCGGCCGGAAGTGGCCGCCCAGATGGAGATGGCCGGCCAGGCCGTGCTGATCGACGCCTACCTGCAGAACTACCGGTCCAACCACCTGCCCAGCGACGAAGCGGTGAAGAAGGAGTACGACGCCTTCGCCAAGAATGCGGACAAGACCGAGTACAAGGCCCGCCACGTGCTGGTGGAAAAGGAAGAAACGGCCAAGGAGATCATCGCCAGTCTCAAGAAGGGCGAGAAGTTCGAAACCCTGGCCAAGCAGTCCAAGGATCCGGGCTCCAAGGACAAGGGCGGCGACCTGGGCTGGAGCATGCCCTCCAACTACGTCCCGCCGTTCGCTGAAGCCCTGAAGAAGCTCGCCAAGGGCAAATACACCGAAACCCCGGTGAAGAGCGATTTCGGCTACCACGTGATCCTGCTCGAAGACAGCCGGGACGTGAAGCTCCCGACGCTGGAGGAAGTGAAACCCCAGATCCAGCAACATCTGGCCAACCAGGCCGTGCAAAAGCATGTGGCGGACCTGCGGGCAAAAGCCAAGGTGGAGTGATCCCCGGCAGCGTTTCGCAAAAGCAAAAGGGGCCTTGCGGCCCCTTTTGCTTTTTCAGCGTCCGCTCGGCGCGCCCTGACTCAGCCCACCCAGCGGCGGGCGTTGCGGAACATGCGCATCCACGGGGAATCCTCGCCCCAGCCCGCCGGATGCCAGGACATCTGCACCGTGCGGAAGACCCGTTCCGGATGGGGCATCATGATGGTGAAACGCCCGTCCGCCGTGGTAAACCCGGTCACCCCGTCGGGCGAACCGTTGGGATTGGCCGGGTAACGTGTTGCAACCTGCCCGAGGTTGTCCACAAACCGGGCCGCCACAACCGCGCCCGCTCGCGCCGCATCCGAGGCAAACACTGCACGGCCTTCGCCGTGGGACACCACCACGGGAATCCGGCTGCCCTCCATCCCGGCGAAAAAGATCGACGGGCTGGGCAGCAGTTCCAGCATGCTGAAGCGCGCCTCGAACTGCTCACTGCGATTGCGGTGGAAAGTGGGCCAGTCACCTGCGCCAGGAATGATCCCCGCCAGATGACTCAGCATCTGACACCCATTGCACACCCCGAGGGCGAAGGTGTCGGCACGCTGGAAGAACTCGGCAAACTGGTCACGCAGCATGGCGTTGAACAGAATCGACTTGGCCCAACCCTGGCCGGCACCCAGCACATCCCCATAGGAAAATCCACCACAGGCAGCCAGCCCCTGGAAATCGCGCAGCTTGCGCCGTCCCGACTGCAGGTCGGACATATGCACATCCACCACCGCAAAGCCCGCCCGCTCGAAAGCGGCCGCCATTTCCAGATGCCCGTTCACCCCCTGTTCACGCAGAATCGCTACCCGGGGCCGCTGACCGGTGGCAAGCATGGCTACGGCCACCTCCTCAGCGGGGTCAAAGGTCAGCGAGGGGCTCAGGCCGGGATTTTCGGCCGTGGCGAGCTGCTCGAATTCCTCCCGGGCGCAATCCGCGTCGTCACGCAAACGGGCGATCTGGTAACTGGTTTCACCCCAGGCGGCCAGCAGTTCGCTGCGGGGTGCCTGGAACTGCATCTTGGCATTGCGCCAGATGCGGACCTCGTCCTTGTCGTTGGGCTCGCCAATGTGATGGAAGGCCACGCCCGCTGCCCGCAGGATGTCCCCTACCCGGCCCCGCTCGGCGCGGCGGATCTGGATGACCGCCCCCAGTTCCTCGCTGAACAGGCTGGCGAACACGTGGTCGGAGAAACGGCCGGCAAGGGTACCGGGCTTTTTCTCCAGGCCGTCCACGTCGTTCATCCACGGGTCGTAGCACAGGGTATCGAGCATCAGCGACACCCCGCAGCGGGATGCGAAGGCCATCTCGCAGATGGTGGCAAAGAGGCCACCATCGGAGCGGTCATGATACGCAAGCGCCAGACCTTCCCGACGCAGTTGGCCGACGGCCCGGAAGAAGGCGACCAACTGTTCCGGCGTCACATCCGGCGCATGCTCGCCCACCGAGTTGTAGGCCTGAGCCAGAATGGACCCACCCAATCGATTGCGCGACTGCCCCAAGTCGATCAGCACCAGCTCGGTTTCCACCCCCTCCTCGCAGCACAACATGGGTGTGAGCGTGCGGCGCACGTCCTCGACCGGGGCAAAGGCGGTCACGATCAGGGAAAGCGGCGAGACAACGGTGCGGCTCTCCTCGCCCTCCTTCCAGCTCGTCTTCATGCTCAAGGAGTCCTTGCCCACCGGGATGGACAGGCCGGCCTTGGGGCAGAACTCCAGAGCCACGGCTTTGACTGTATCGAAAAGCTGGGCGTCTTCTCCCCGGTGGCCGGCTGCCGCCATCCAGTTGGCCGACAGCTTGACCTGACGCAGATCGGTCACATCTGCTGCCGCGAGATTGGTGATGGCCTCGCCAATGGCCATGCGCCCCGCCGCCGGGCCGGAAATACAGGCCAGCGGGGTCCGTTCGCCCATGGCAAAGGCTTCACCCCGATAGCCCTGGAAGCTCATGGTGGTCACTGCGCAGTCCGCCACCGGCATTTGCCATGGGCCGACCATCTGATCCCGTGCGGTCATGCCCCCCACGCTGCGGTCGCCGATGGTGATCAGAAAGCTCTTGCTCGCCACCGCCGGCATGCGCAGCACCCGGAAGCAGGCATCTTTCAGGTCGATGTGGGTGGTATCGAAGGGCGGCAGGTACTTGGCGCGGCTGGAAACGTTGCGCTCCATGCGGGGCGGCTTGCCCAGCAGCACCTCCATGGGCATATCCACCGGCTGGTTACCGAAATGGCTGTCCGCCACGATGAGCTGGCCGTCGGCGCTGGCCTCGCCCAACACGGCAAAGGGGCAACGCTCCCGCTCGCACAGCGCGCGGAATTCGTCCAGCCGCTGGGGCGCCACCGCCAGCACGTAGCGCTCCTGCGCCTCGTTGCACCAGATTTCGGCCGGGCTCATGCCCGGTTCCTCGTTGGGCACCTGCCGGAGCTGGAAGTGGGCGCCCAGACCAGCGCCATGGGCCAGTTCCGGCATGGCGTTGGAGATGCCGCCCGCACCCACGTCGTGGATGGCGAGGATAGGATTGTTTTCGCCCATCTGCCAGCAGCGGTCGATCACCTCCTGGGCACGACGCTGAATTTCCGGGTTGCCCCGCTGGACGGAGGCAAAATCCAGATCCGCCGTGTTGGTGCCGGTGGTCATGCTGGAAGCCGCGCCACCGCCCAGGCCGATGAGCATCCCGGGGCCGCCCAGCTGGATGAGCAGGGTGCCGGGAGCAAACTCCACCTTAAAGGACTGGCCTGCCTGGATGCTGCCCAGCCCACCGGCGATCATGATGGGTTTGTGATAACCACGGACATCGCCCTGGACTTCCTGCTCAAAGGTGCGGAAGTACCCGGTCAGGTTGGGACGCCCGAACTCGTTATTGAAGGCAGCGGCGCCAATGGGCCCCTCGATCATGATGTCCAAGGCGGACGCAATCCGCTCGGGCTTGCCCACACCGGCCGTCGCCGCCTCCCAGGGCTGGGGAAAGTCGGGAATCCGCAGATTGGAAACCGAAAAGCCGGCCAGCCCGGCCTTGGGCCGCGCGCCCCGGCCCGTGGCGCCCTCGTCCCGGATCTCCCCTCCGGCGCCCGTTGCCGCGCCCGGGAAGGGCGAAATCGCCGTGGGATGGTTGTGAGTTTCCACCTTGGCGAGGATGTGCGTCAGTTCCGGGTGGAAGCGGTACTCGCCATCCTGGTCCGGGTAAAAACGCTCCACCTCCGCGCCCTCGATCACCGCCGCGTTGTCGGAGTACGCCACCACCGTGCCTTCGGGCTGCGCCTTGTGGGTCTCCCGGATCATGCCAAAGAGCGTTTCAGCGCGAGGAAAGGCGTCGATCACCCAGGACGCATTGAAAATCTTGTGACGGCAATGCTCCGAGTTGGCCTGGGCAAACATCATCAGTTCCACGTCGGTGGGGTTGCGCCCCGCGCCGGAGAAGGCCGACATCAGATAATCGATCTCGTCTTCGGACAAGGCCAGTCCCAGTTCGCCGTTGGCGCGAATCAGTGCCGCCCGCCCGCCCGCCAGCACGTCCACCGTGCGCAGGGGCTGAGGCGCATAGTGGTGAAACAGCGCCCCCGCATCATCGGTTGCCCCCAGCACCGCCTCGGTCATCCGGTCGTGCAGCAGGGGCAGCACTGCCTGCCTGCCACGGGCATCGAGCCCGCCACGCAGATCCAGGTGGAAAGCCGTACCTCGCTCGATGCGCTTGATCCCTGCAAAACCGCATTGATGTGCAATGTCCGTGGCCTTGGACGACCACGGGGAGATTGTCCCCATCCGGGGGGTGACCAGGAGCATCTCGCCCGCCGGCACATCCCCCACAGGATGGGCGCCCAGCAGATCCTTCAACCGGGCAAGTTCTTCCCCGGAAGGCTGGGCCTCCAGTTCTACAAAGTACCAGTGCTCGGCCTCAAGGCCACGCACCTTGGGCAGCACGGCGGAAACGGAGGAATGGAGCCGCTGCAGGCGCGCCGCTGAGAGGGCTGCACCACCGCGCAGGGAGAGGAACTCGGCCATAGCAGGAACCGGTAGATGGGAAAACCCGCAATTATACGGGAAGGGGTGTGCTTTCCCGCGCGCGATGCTGCGGCGCAAGAAAAAGCAGGCGCCCAGCCACTGCGACTTGCCGATGAACAAACAAAAACCGGCCCCGAAGGGCCGGCCTGCGCTGCCAGTACCGGCAATGAGGCGAATCAGCCCTCAACCACGCGCGCGGAAATGTGCGCCAGGGCTTCATCCACCTGATCGATGAGGATCAGGCACAAATCGCCCTCCCGCAATTTTTCCAGCGCGGTATCGATGGCAACGAATTCTCCCCGGATTTCCAGCACTTCGGTGGCACGCTTGGCGTTAACCAGTCCCTGACGCAATAGCGCCAGCACCTCGCCGTCTTCCCGGCCCCGCTGGCACTGATCCTGGTAGAGGAGCACCCGGTCGAAGGCATCGCCCAGGATCTCGGTCTGCTGGCGGATATCCTCATCGCGCCGATCGCCAGCGCCGCTGATGACCACCGAGCGGTGGGCAGCCGGCATCGCTTCAACGGCGTTGACCAGCGCCTGAATGGCGTCCGGGTTGTGACCATAGTCCGCGATCAGCGTCGCACCCCGGTAGTTGAACACGTTGAAACGCCCGGGCGCGCTGTGCGCGTCATTCACAAAACCGGAGAGCCCTTGCTCGATGGTGGCCCATTCAAGGCCCAAGGCCCACCCCGCAGCGGCCGCTGCCATGGCGTTTTCCACCTGGAAACCAATGCTGCCGCCCCCGGTAACGGGGATTCTGGCAAGCGGGATCCGGTGCTCGGCCGCCCCTTCGGCCGCAACAATGTCGTGACCTTCGGTAAACACCACCCGCTTGCCACGGGCACGATGGGTTGCCATCACCGGATGATGAACATCGCGGGCAAAGAAGGTGACGGAACCCGGACAGGAATCGGCCATCCGCGCCACGATCGGGTCCGCCGCGTTGAGCACGGCCGTGCCCTGGGGGGCCACGTTCTGCACGATCACCCGCTTCACCACCGCCAGATCTTCCACCGTGCTGATGTAGGACAGCCCCAGGTGATCACCCTTGCCGATGTTCGTCACCACCGCCACGTCGCAACGGTCGAAACCCAAGCCCTCACGCAGCACCCCACCACGTGCGGTCTCGAACACGGCGGCATCGACATAGGGGTGAAGCAGCACGTTGCGGGCGCTCTTGGGGCCGCTGCAATCGCCGGTATCAATGCGCGCACCCTCCACATAAACGCCGTCGGTACTGGTCATGCCCACCCGCTTGCCGTCGGCGCCAAAGATGCTGGCGATGAGCCGTACTGTCGTCGTCTTGCCATTGGTGCCCGCCACCGCCACGACCGGGATGCGGCCGTTATCTCCGTCCGGATACATGGTGGCAATCACCGCCTCGCCCACTGCACGCCCCTTGCCGAACGAGGGCTGCAGGTGCATGCGCAGACCGGGTGCGGCGTTGACCTCGACGATGCCGCCCCCCTGCTCTTCCAGCGGCTTGAGCACGGAATCGCACACCACGTCCACACCACAGATGTCGAGCCCCACGGTCTGCGCTGCCGCCACGGCCGCCGCCGCCAATTCGGGGTGCACGTCGTCGGTGACGTCGGTGGCAGTGCCGCCGGTCGACAGGTTGGCGTTATTGCGCAGCATCACCCGCATGCCTCGCCGCGGCACCGAATCCGCAGTCAGGCCATGGCGCTCCAGGGTGGCCAGCGCGATGTCGTCGAAACGGATCTTGGTGAGCGAGGTCGCATGCCCCTCACCCCGCCGTGGATCACGATTGACCTGCTCCACCAGCTCGCGAATGGTGTGCTTGCCGTCACCCACCACCTGGGGCGGATCGCGCCGCGCCGCGGCAACCAGCTTGTTGCCCACCACCAGCATGCGGTAGTCGTGGCCGGGCAGGTAACGCTCGACGATGATGTCGTCGCTGATTTCCGCCGCCACGGCAAAGGCGCGCAATACCTCTTCCCTGGTACGGATGTTGACCGCCACACCCTTGCCCTGATTGCCATCCCGAGGTTTGATCACCACCGGCCCGTCGATCTCCTGCGCCGCCGCCCAGGCATCTTCCGGGTCCTGGACCGAACGGCCCAGGGGCACGGACACACCGGCCGAGCGCAGCAGCATCTTGGTCAATTCCTTGTCCTGGGCGATGGACTCCGCAATCGCAGAGGTGACATCCATTTCCGCCGCCTGGATGCGCCGCTGCTTGCTGCCCCAGCCAAACTGCACGAGGCTGCCCTCGGTGAGACGACGGAACGGAACGCCACGCACCACCGCCGCCTGAACGATGGAGCCGGTACTGGGCCCGAGGCGAACGTCTTCGTCCAGATCCTGCAAACGCTTCAGCGCCCCGGCCAGATCGAACTCCCGACCATCCACCGCTGCCTGGCACAGGGCCTGAGCCAATTCGAAGGCAAGACGGCCCACGGGCTCCTCGCTGTACTCCACGACCACCTGATACACCCCGGGCTCCGTGGTCTGGGCGGTACGGCTGAAGGTCACCGGGCATCCGGCGCTGGCCTGGAGGCCGAGGGCCGCCAGTTCCAGCGTATGCGCCATTGAAATGGACTCGGCGTGCCCTGCCGGCTGCAGGATGCCCATCTCGGGAAACAGCTCGCGCAGCCGCTCCTCAAACCCAGGCATCTCGGCAATGGAACATTCCTCGCCGGAACAGGAAACGATGGCCTCGATCGCTGTGTGGCGGCTCCACAGGTTGGGGCCCCGCAGCGCGCGAATACGTGATACTTCCATGGAAAATCCTCGTCACACCGGGGGCCCGAAGCCCCGCGGCTCAATTGTCCTTGACTTCGTCCAGCCCGGTTTCGAAAGTCTCGATGCCAGCTCGGATCTGATCGAACGCGAGTCCCAGGCCCCAGGCAACCGCCACGGCGGCCAGCACGTTCTCCACCTGACCAGCATCGGTGCCACCTGCGGTGACCGGTACGTCGGCCACGGCAGTCAGGACATGCTCGTCCGCCCCGGTGGCCAGCACGACATTCCCGTCGCGAACGCACACGGCTCGCTTGCCCGCAGCCCGGTGCTCGCGGGCAGCGGCGGTTTCCGCGTCACGGCTGAAAAAGATCACGTCGCCATCGCACAGGGGCGCCATCTCCACCGCCATCGGGTCCGCGGCGTTGAGCACCGCGACGCCGTCCGGAAGCACCACGTCCACTTGAGTGCGCAACACCTTGAAGACCTGATCCGGCTCCTCGACGTAATAACGCCCCAAGTGCTTGGCAGGGTCGATATTCAGCACCACCCCCACCTGGCACCGGTCGTAGGCCAATCCCTCGCCCAGGATCACATCGCTGTCGTTCTCGAATACCGCCGCTTCCACCGTGCGGTTCATCAGCAGTCGATGGGCCGCGCCCCAATTGGCCTGGTTTCCTTTCTCAACCCGCCGGCGATCCAGGAACACGCCATCGGAACAGGCCAGGCCCACCCGTTTGCCACTGATCTGCAGCAACCTCGACACCAACCGGCCGACGGTGGTCTTGCCATAGCTGCCACTGATACCCACAACAGGAATGCGGCCGCTATCCCCCTCGGGGAACAGGTGGTCAACGATCGCCTTGCCCACCGGGCGGGGATTGCCTTCGGCCGGGCGCAAATGCATCAGGAGCCCGGGCCCGGCGTTCACCTCGACGATGGCGCCGCGCTGCTCCGCGAGGGGGCGGGAGATGTCCTCGGCCACCAGGTCCACCCCAGCGATATCCAAACCCACGATGCGCGCCGCCAGCGCCACCGTGGCCGCAACGCTGGGATGCACTTCGTCCGTACAGTCATAGCCCAGATTGCCCACCCGCTGGATGACCACCCTCTTCCCCTCGGGGGGCACGGATTCTGCCGTGAAGCCTTGCCGCCCGAGCAGCAGGCGGGCGGCGGAATCTATCCGGATCAGGTTGAGGGGATGCTCCTCGCTGGTCCCCCGCCGGGGATCGCTGTTGATCTGGAGGTCAATGAGTTCCTGCACAGTGGAACGGCCGTCGCCCATCACTGCTGCGATCTCCCCCCGGGAAGCAGCCACCACTTTGCCCCCCACCACCAGCACCCGATGTTCGCTGCCGGGAACACAGCGCTCGACGATCACACCACTCCCCTCGTCGATCGCCACCTTGTAGGCGGCCTCCACCTCGGCCCGGGTGGCCAGATCAGTGAATACGCCCCGGCCATGGTTGCCATCGTAGGGCTTCACGACCACGGGCAAGCCAATATCCTCCGCGGCTTCCCAAGCATCCTCGGGACTTTCCACCAGACGGCCCTCGGGCACGGGAACGCCACAGGATGTGAGCAGCGTCTTGGTCAGATCCTTGTCCCGGGAAATGCTCTCGGCAATCGCGCTGGTGCGATCCGTCTCCGCTGTCCAGATCCGGCGGCTGCGGGCGCCATAGCCCAATTGCACCAGATTGCCTTCGTTGAGCCGGATGGCGGGGATATCCCGATCATCCGCAGCATCGACAATGCACGCGGTGGAAGGGCCCAGGCAGCGGGAGTCCACCATGTCCTTCAACATCTCGACCGCGGCATCCACGTCGTAGGGTGTGTTCTCAATGGCGGCCATCACCAGATCGCGGGCCGCAAACAGGGCTGCGCGCGTCACATCCTCATGCCAGGCACGCACAACCACCTTGTAGACCCCGCGCACCGGAGTCTCCCGGGCTTTTCCAAAGCCGCCGGGCAAACCAGCCAGATTCTGCAACTCGAGGGTCACATGCTCCAGGATGTGGCCGGGCCAAGTGCCTTCCCGCACACGCTGCAGGAATCCCCCCCGCTCGCCGATGCTGCAGCGATGCTCAATGAGCGATGGCAACCAGGCCGACAGCCGCTCGTAAAAGCCGGGGATCTTGTTGGAAGGGAAGTCTTCCAGTTCGCCGATGTCCACCCACGCCTCGAGCACCGGGCGGTAAGTCCAGAGGTTCGGGCCACGAAGGGTCAGGACATCGAGGATTTCGATGTTTCGTTTAGTCATGTTTTCCCGTGACAGGGGCAGGATTATGTGAGCGCGGGCAATCGACACCCGCTTGCACCTTAACGAAGCAGACGCTCTTTGGTTTACCGTGCGCCTGTATCGTATCTTAACAGTCTGTTAACAAACGCCCCAGGAATTGCCCCAGGCCGGTGCGGGCGGGATACGGCGAGACAGACTGCTCGTCATCCAGAGGCCCAACTCCGGCGTTGTTACACTCGGGTATACTTTCCTGCACTTTTCCCAAGCAGGTGTGGGTACACGTTGCGCCAACGGGGCACATCGCAGCCAAGCAGATGCGTGGCCGCGTTGTTTTCCGGCTGTTTCGACAACTTGACCGCGCCTGCCGCGCACACAATGACTACAGACGCCGCACCAACCCTCTCCCTCCCGACGCTCACCGTCCAACCCCTCCCCGAAACCTGGCAGCACACACTCGAGGGCCAACTGGCCGACGGGGAAGAGGTGCGCGCCTGGCTTGAGGTGGACCTTGACGCCAACCTGCTCTACAACCGAGGTCTGATCGTTGCAACTGGCCGGCGCTTGCTGGCCAAGGCGCCAGAGGCGAGCACTTGGCAGGCTTGGCCCTATCGGGCGGGGCTGACCCTTCGTCGACGGGATCACGCAGGCGTGGGCAGCCTGGAACTGGTGGACGACAGCCAACGCCTGGCCTGCTGGCGCTACACGATCAGCCGGGATGCGGCCGTCCTGCGCCTGATCGAAGGCTACGACAAACAATCCGCCCAGTGCCTCACCGGCCAGCCAAGCACTGAAGCAGCTGTCGAAATCTGCGCCCGCTGCAACGCCCCGCTGGTGCCGGGCATGGATGAATGCCCCAACTGTGCCAAGGAATTGCAGACGCCGCCCTCTACCTGGACGCTCTTTCGTCTGTGGCGTTTTGCCAAGCCATACGGCGGCCAGTTGCTGGCGGGCTTCCTGCTGACGCTGGCGGCCACCGCGGCAACCTTGGTGCCGCCCTACATGACCATGCCCCTCATGGACGAGGTGCTGATCCCCTACCAGAACGGCGTACCCATCGACTGGGACAAGGTCGAGCTCTATCTCGCCGGCCTGCTGGCGGCGGCCCTGCTGGCCTGGGGGCTGGGCTGGGCCCGCACCTACATCCTCGCGCTGGTGTCAGAACGCATTGGCGCAGACCTGAGAACGACGACGTACGAACACCTCATCGGGCTCTCGCTGCAATACTTCGGCGGCAAGCGGACCGGTGATCTCATGGCCCGTATCGGTTCCGAGACCGACCGTATCAACATCTTCCTGTCGCTGCACCTGCTGGATTTTGCCACCGACGTGCTCATGATCGGCATGACGGCAGCCATCCTGGTCTCCATCAATCCCTGGCTGGCCATGGTGACCCTGGTTCCGCTACCGGTGATCGCCTGGATGATCCATTATGTGCGGGACAAGCTCCGCCACGGCTTCGAGCAAGTGGACCGCGTGTGGGCCGAAGTGACATCCGTGCTTGCCGACACGATTCCGGGCATCCGCGTGGTGAAAGCCTTCGCCCAGGAAAAGCGGGAGGTGGATCGTTTCCGGGACGCCAACCAGCACAACCTCAAGGTGAATGACCGGGTTAACCGGGTATGGTCCGTGTTTGGCCCCACGGTCACCTTGCTCACGGAGGTCGGCCTCCTGGTGGTGTGGGGCTTTGGGATCTGGCTGGTGTCCCACGATCAGATCACGGTTGGCGTCCTTGCCGCCTTCCTGGCCTACATCAGCCGTTTCTATACCCGTCTGGACTCGATGAGCCGCATCGTCTCAGTCACCCAAAAGGCGGCCGCCGGGGCGAAACGGATCTTCGACATCCTGGACCATGTTTCCAGCGTGCCCGAGCCGAGTAAACCGGTCACCCTCAAGAAAGTGGAAGGTGGCATCGAAGTGCGCGGCGTGGGTTTCCGCTACGGCAATCGCGGGGTGCTGCGGGGCGTGGACCTGAAGATCGCACCGGGCGAGATGATCGGCCTCGTGGGTCATAGCGGCTCCGGAAAGAGCACGCTGGTCAATCTGATCTGTCGCTTTTACGACGTAACGGAAGGGGGCATCCTGCTCGACGGCGAAGACATCCGCTCCCTGCGGGTTGCGGACTACCGGCGCAACATCGGCCTGGTGCTGCAAGAGCCGTTCCTCTTTTTCGGCACCATTGCCGAGAATATCGCCTACGGCAAACCCGATGCCACGCGCGAGGAGATCATTGCCGCAGCCCGTGCCGCCCACGCCCACGAGTTCATCCTCCGTCTGCCCCACGGTTATGACTCGCTCGTGGGTGAGCGGGGTCAAGCCCTTTCGGGCGGCGAGCGTCAGCGCATTTCCATCGCCCGCGCCCTGTTGATCGATCCCAAGATCCTGATCCTTGACGAAGCCACTTCGGCGGTGGATACCGAAACAGAGCTCGAAATCCAGAGCGCGCTGGACAACCTGATCAAGGGCCGGACAACCATTGCCATTGCCCACCGACTCTCCACCCTGCGCAAGGCAGACCGACTGGTGGTCATGGACCGGGGACAGGTGGTCGAAGAAGGCCAGCATGAAGAACTGCTGGCCCGGCAGGGCGCCTACTTCCGTCTATATCAGGCCCAGACCAAACAACTCGACGCCATCGAAGGCCGCTACGGCCGGGATGAAGACGCTAACGGCTGAGAGGCCCCATGGAAAAGACCGCTTTCACGTTGAAACGAAATGCCTTCGGCCAATTGGAGTTCACGACGCCGGAGGGCGAAGTGCATGTAGGGGTGGTACCTGTACGATCGTTCGCCATCACCGCACCGGAATCCGGCATCGCCCTGGTCAGCCCGGATGGCCATGAACTGCTGTGGGTGGAACAGCTTGCAAAGCTCGATCCGGAGCACGCCCGACTAGTGCGGGAAGAACTGGCCAGCCGGGATTTCATGCCCGAAATCCGGCAACTCAACAGTGTTTCCAGCTTTGCCACCCCCAGCGTCTGGGAGGTGGAAACCGACCGCGGGCCCACCAGCCTCACCCTCAAGGCAGAGGAAGACATCCGGCGGTTGTCCCCCAGCACGACGCTGCTGATCTCGGACAGCCAGGGCATTCATTTCCTCATACGGGACGTCAGCGCCCTCGACAAACACAGCCGCAAACTACTCGCGCGCTTTCTTTGAGTCGCCACAATGGCGAAGGGCCGCGTGGAGCGGCCCTCGATGCTTCACTTCACACCGCTCGTCCCGTCACCAAGCGCGAACCCTGCCCACGTCTACGTGTACGAAGTTGGATCCGGGGTAGAAACCCACGCCCCCAGCCTGGAGGGCCTTGGCACAATCCCTGACCAGCGCCAGTTCCCGACCCGGCAGACGGATGTCGATCGCCATCCCGTCCATATGCAAGCTGCGGCTGGCAACGCCTGAGTTGCGGGCATGCAGCATGCCGTTGGTCGCCGGAGAGCGATAGCCAGATATCACATGGAAAGGCTCCCGACTGTCCAGGGTGCTCCGTATCGCGAACAGAACATCGAGCAGATCCGCCCGGATAGGGCTGACGTCACCTGTCCGGTGGTCCCGCAGGAGGTGATCGATGCGGTTCTTGGATTCCACCAGATAATCACCCTCGGCCCAATAAGCCACATCCAGCATTTCGCCCGTATGGGTTTGGTAAAAAGACAGCCGGCGTTCGCCGTGCCGCCCAACGCCGGCAAATAACCCGGGGGAAACCGCAGCCCCGGCACCGAGAATCCCCATCCGCAAAAACCGCCGTCTTGCCACCCCAGCCACAGCTCTCATTGCCTTGTTTCGCCTTCCCGCTCCGTAATCACCACCGGGGCACGCACGGCCCCGACCTCACGGGCCACTCCCGCCCGCTCCTTGACCACCATCGCCATCCGGCTCCAGTCGATATCCGCCTCGAGGCCCGCAGCGCGCGCCTTTCCTCGAAGTTGATCGAGGGGATCCTTCGCCAACTGATAGGCGTCCCGATGCACCTCGGCAAAGATCCTCCCGTCTTCTAGCCGCGCAAGCAAGGCCGGCTCGTAGATCAGTTGCCCGGGCATACCCACGACGACCCCCTCGAACAAAGCCGCCACGTCATCCGGATGCATGCGGATGCAACCGTGGGAGCGGAAATCATAAATGCTCAATGGAGCCAAAGTGCCGTGAATGCCGTAACCAGGCAGACTCAACCCGATCCAGTGCCGCCCCAGCGGATTCGTCGGCCCAGGCGGGACTCGCGTCAGCACCGCTTTGCCCTCCCTCCGCATCTCTTCCTGAATCGATGGCGGAACCACCCAGGTTTTGTCCCGCTCCCGGCTCACAATCCTGAATGCCCCCGTTGGCGTGGGCCAGGAGGGCTTGCCCAATGCCACAGGCCAAGCCCCCACTACCGCCCCTTCTGCAAACCGGAAGAGCATTCGTTGCGGGATATTGATGAGAACGCCCTCGCCCATTTGAGCAGGGACGATGTGCCGGGTATCCACCGCAAGCACCCGCCCCGGGGGGAGGGGGTCCCCAGGGCGCAACCCGTTTTCCAGTTGCAGCGCTTTCTCACCGACGCCCAAGCGTGCGCTGATGGAGCCGATACTTTCGCCCTTGCGAACCGTGTGTTCAGCCTGAGCGCCTACCAGTGCGTCCGGCAGTGCAGACAAATCCCCCGCCCTGACACCGGAGCAAACTGCCACAAGCACCGTAATGAGCAGCCTGCACCAGAACAAGCACTTGCCACCGCAACTGAACGACATAGCAAGAACCTCAAGTCTGTCCGGACGGGACAATAGCAAAAAGGGCTGATCCAAGATCAGCCCTTTTTGCTATGTTTGATTGGCGCGCCCGGCAGGATTCGAACCCACGACCCCCTGGTTCGTAGCCAGGTACTCTATCCAACTGAGCTACGGGCGCTGCACAGAAAGATAATTATAGCGGGCCAACGATCCAAGCGCAAGTACTGACACGCCACTCAGCGCCAGGTCGGCTGAGCCAGCCAGCGCAGTGCCGCGGCCCCCATGTCAGCACCAAAACGTCGGGCAACCCGCTCGGCAATGTTCTCTTTGTGAGTGAACTCACGGATGTGCTCGGCTTTGACCACATCCCGGGCAACGCCATCCACGGTGCCAAAAGCGTCCGCCAGCCCCAACTCCACGCTCTTGGAGCCGGTCCACATCAATCCGCTGAAGGTATCCGGGGACTCCTTCAGCCTCGTCCCCCGCCCCTTCCGAACCACATCGATGAACTGCTGATGGATATCGTCCAGCATCAATTGGGCGTGCGCCTTGTGGCGCGACTGCTGGGGAGAGAACGGATCGAGGAAGCCCTTGTTCTCGCCCGCGGTCAGGAGCCGCCGCTCCACCCCAAGCTTATCCATCGTGCCGGTGAAACCAAAGCCGTCCATCAGCACACCGATGGAACCCACGATACTGGCCTTGTCCACGAAGATCTTATCGGCGGCCACCGCCACATAGTACCCACCCGAAGCGCACATCTCCTCCACCACCGCGTAGAGCGGGATATCGGGATGCTTGCCGCGCAGGCGGCGAATCTCGTCGTTGATGATTCCAGCCTGCACTGGACTGCCGCCGGGACTGTTGATGCGCAGGATCACACCCTGGGTTTGCTTATCGTCGAAAGCACTCTGCAGGGCGGCCACTACGTTCTCGGCACTGGCCTCGCCCTTGGCCTGGATCACACCTTGCAGATCAACCAGGGCTGTGTGTTTGCCGCCATCCGCCAACCCGTCGGCGGACTCTCCGAACCCTCCGAAGGAATACAGGATGAAGGTCAGGTATACAAAGCCGAGCACGCGGAAAAAAATGCTCCAGCGCCGTCTGCGCCGTTGCTCGATCAATGCGTCGGTTGCAAGCTGTTCAAGCAGTTTGCGCTCCCAAGTGGGGGAGATGTTCATGGGCTGCACCGAGCCGGCATCAGGATGTTGTTCGTTCTCAGCCATAGGAAGTAGTAAGGCATGCAGACAAGCGGATCATACCGTCCTGTTCCAGGACCGGCACGGGGATCAAGCGGGCGCCACGACACGGCCCGGCCAGACAGGCGCCACTGGCGGGGTCATAGGTAGCTCCATGCGTCGCGCAGATGAGATAGTTTCCGGTATCGTCAAAAAAATGCCCGGGCTGCCAATCGAGCTCGACAGGGATGTGGGCACAGCGATTCAGGTACGCGACGACGCGACCATGGTGACGGACAGCGAAGGCTTGGAGCAGACCGTGTCCCAGATCCACCTCGAACCGAAACCCATCGCCCCCGTCCACAAGGCGGGTAGCAGGACAGATCACCTCCCCTGGCGCAACCATGCCACCAACTCTCCCGGTGTATCAACACAGTCTAGCGCCCCACCCTGCGCAAGCACGTCGCGTGAATGTGCGCCATAAGCCACTGCCAGCGCCGCCACGCCGGCATTCCCGGCCATCTGGAGATCGTGAAGCGTGTCGCCAATCATCAACGTGCGCTCCGGCGGCACGGCCAACTCCTCCATCAGCTCCAGCAGCATGGCCGGGTGGGGCTTGGAATGGCACTCATCGGCACAGCGTGTAGCGTGAAAATACGCGCCCAGCCCGCTCTGCTCCAACGCCCGCCCCAACCCAAGGCGGCTTTTTCCCGTCGCGACGGCGAGCAACACCCCCACCCCAGCCAACTCCTCAATCAGGTCATACATGCCATCGAACAGGGCCAGTTCGTGATCCCGGGATAAATAGTGATGGCGATAGCGCTGTGCAAGCTCTGAATAGCGCTCGGCAGCCAGATCTGGAACCGCATGGGCAAGCGCATCGTGCAAGCCCAGGCCGATCACGTGGCGCGCGCGCGCATCCTCGGGCTCACACACCCCCAGATCCCGGCACGCCGCCTGGATACTGCGGACGATGGCCGCTGCCGAATCCATCAGCGTCCCATCCCAGTCGAACACGATCAGCTCATAACCCCTGGCCATCGCCATCTGCCTCCTTGCGATCCAGCTCCGCAATGAAATCTGCAAGCTCTGCCGCCAAAGGCGACTCCAGCGACAACCGCGAGCCGGTGAGCGGATGCCTGAAACCGAGCTTTGCCGCATGCAGGAACATCCGTTTCAACCCCTGTTTCTGCAGCGCCTTGTTCAATGGAAAGTCGCCGTATTTGTCATCGCCACACAACGGGAAACCCAAATGCGCCATATGCACGCGGATCTGATGCGTCCTGCCCGTTTTCAGTTCAATCTCGAGCAAGCTGAAATCCCGCCAGCGGCGCAGCAGCCGCACCACGCTATGGGAAGGCTTGCCCTCCTCACTCACCATCACCCGCCGCTCGCCCTCTGGCGTCAGGTACTTGAGCAAAGGCAAGCGGACATGTTGCAGCGGGTTCTGCCAACGACCGGAAACCAGGGCCAGATAGCGCTTCTCCATTTGCCCTTCGCGCATCATGTCGTGCAGCACGGTCAGCGCGGAACGCTTGCGCGCCACCAGCAGGAGACCTGAGGTCTCTCGATCCAGCCGATGAGCCAATTCCAGGAACCGCGCATCTGGCCGCTGGCGGCGGAGTTGCTCGATTACACCAAAACTCAATCCGCTCCCCCCGTGCACCGCCAAGCCCGCGGGTTTGTCTACGACCACCAGCGCATCATCTTCATACACGACTTCGTAGGGGCGCCCCACCGGCACCTTGGGGATGGAGGATTCTGCCACCCGCATGGGCGGAATCCGGACTTCGTCACCCATGCGCAAGCGATAGCTCGCGTCCACCCGGCGGCTGTTGACTCTCACCTCTCCACTGCGGAGGATTCGGTAAATCAGGCTCTTGGGCACACCTTTGCAGACCCTGAGCAGGTAATTGTCGATACGCTGGTTTTCGGACTCTTCGCCCACCGACTCGCGCCGCACACCGGGGTTTTTGCCTAACGATATCATTTCTTATATACTGGAAAATGGCTTTCGGTTGAGGGCCATGACATCATCCCTGCAAGCCTGCACGTCTCCAAAGCGGGCATTCGCTGATCAGCAGCGAGAAGAGCGGTCAAAAGCGCGCTCTCATCACTGGGCAGGGGCGGATCATATATGGGTTAATGTCGCTCACCAAAAGTAGCGATGTGTTTTGAGACAGATTCACTTACTTTGTAGCGCGCGCGGTCACACGCAGAATTCGGGACGCTGAACTGCATTTATCCGGTTCGGGGTCTGTGAAAGACAAACCTCCCCCAACGCCTTAGTTTGCCGCTCATTTTCCTGGAAAAGAACCACTCCACCTACCAGCCAAACTAATCAGTCAGAAGAGGGCGCCGGTTTGTCCTGCCCGTGTGTAGAGCGCGCGGGGGAACAAAAACAATGAAGCGCATGCTTTTCAATGCAACCCAGGCCGAGGAACTCCGGGTCGCAATTGTCGACGGTCAGAAACTGATCGACCTCGACATCGAATCGGCCGCGAAGGAACAACGCAAGAGCAATATTTACAAGGCAGTCATCACACGCATCGAGCCCAGCCTCGAGGCCGCCTTTGTCGATTACGGCGCGGAGCGCCATGGCTTTCTGCCCTTCAAGGAAATTTCCCGCTCTTATTTCCGGCAGGATGCCGAGCCGGGAAAGGCCCGCATCCAGGATGCCCTGAAAGAGGGGCAGGAACTGATCGTCCAGGTCGAGAAGGATGAGCGGGGCAACAAGGGCGCGGCCCTGACCACCTTTGTATCCCTGGCGGGCCGCTATCTGGTGCTGATGCCTAACAACCCCAGAGGTGGCGGTGTTTCCCGCCGGGTCGAGGGAGACGAGCGGGCGGAATTACGCGAAGTCCTGGATCAGTTGCAGGTCCCTCAAGGCATGAGCATCATCGCCCGCACCGCAGCCATCGGCCGCACCGCCGAGGAGTTGCAGTGGGATCTGAACTACCTGCTGCAGCTGTGGAAAGCCATTGAAGGCGCCGCCAACGCCCAAAGCGGCGCTTTCCTGATCTATCAGGAAGGTAGCCTGGTAATCCGGGCGATCCGGGATTATTTCCAGCCAGACATCGGCGAGATCCTGGTGGATACGGATGACATCTTTGAGCAGGCCCGCCAGTTCATGGGCCACGTGATGCCTCAGAATGTCAACCGGGTCAAACGTTACCGGGATGATGTTCCCCTGTTCTCCCGGTTCCAGATCGAGCACCAGATCGAATCCGCGTACGCCCGCCAGGTGACCTTGCCGTCGGGTGGCGCCATCGTGATTGACCATACCGAAGCGCTGGTCGCCGTGGACGTCAACTCGGGCCGGGCCACTCGGGGTGCCGATATCGAGGAAACCGCGCTGCGCACCAATTGCGAGGCCGCCGATGAGATCGCTCGCCAGCTCCGCCTGCGCGACCTGGGAGGGCTGATCGTCATCGACTTCATCGACATGGAATCCCAGCGGAACCAGCGGGAAGTGGAACAGCGCCTTCGGGACGCCCTCCATTTCGACCGCGCGCGGGTGCAAATGGGCAAGATCAGCCGTTTTGGCTTGCTGGAGCTTTCGCGACAGCGCCTGCGCCCCGCCTTGGCTGAAACCAGCTACATCCCCTGCCCCCGCTGCACCGGCACCGGACACATCCGCAGTACGGAATCCGCCGCCCTGCACATCCTTCGCATCCTCGAAGAAGAAGCAATGAAGGAAAACACCGCTGCCGTGCATACGCAGGTTCCGGTGGATGTGGCGACCTTCCTGCTCAACGAAAAGCGCACCGACATCAACGCCATCCAGTTGCGGCACAAGGTCGCACTGCTCATCATTCCCAACATTCATCTGGAAACGCCTGCCCATTCAGTGGTGCGCCTGCGGCATGACCAATTGAATCAGGACGACCTCAGCCAGCCCAGCTACCGGCTGGCCGACGCACCCGTGGGCGAGGTCTACACCCCGCCCTCAGGCCAGAGCGAACGCCAGCCCCGTCAGGAGGCCGCGGTCAAGGGCATCACCCCGGACCAACCGCCCCCGGTCGTCGAAACCAAGACGGAAGCGGCTCCTGCAGCGACCGTTGTCCCTCAGCAGGGCTTTTTCAGCAAGATTCTCGGCTGGTTCCGCGGTGGTCAGGCCACTCCCGCACAGGCCCCCGAAGTCAAACCCGAGCCACAACAACCCCAGCGTCGAGAGCAGAAAGGCCGCGACAATAACCGGCGCAACGGCCAAGGGCAGCGCCGCCGGGATGAGCGGGGAGAACGCAGCGAGCGAGGTGAACGGCCGGAGCGCAACGAGCGTGGCGGCAACCGTGAGCAGGCCGCCCGCACCGAAAATGCCGAGAACCCGGCCCAAACGTCCGGGCGCGAACCCCGGCAGAATCGCCAGCAACGTGGCGAGCCTCGGAACGATAACCGGCAGGAAGCCCGCAACGGCGAGGATCGGGAGGGCAGCGAAGCGCGCGGCAATGAAAATCGCGAGCGGGAAGGCCGCCAGCCCCGGCAGCAGCGCCAACCACGCCAGCAACCTGCAGCCTCGACCCAGGACGCCCTGACCGAAGCCGCGGAGAATACCGCTGGCGTCGAAGCTCTGCCGGTCGGCACGACGGAAACTGCGCCCCCTTCGGGTGAAGCAGCCGAACCCCGCCGTGGTCGCAATCGGCGCGGCCGTCGTGACCGGGGCGAACGGCGCGAGGACGAGCGTCGTGATGAGTCTGGCGCAGAAGCGCCCGTCGCGCAGGAGCTTGCGGCGGTGGCCGTATCTGCCACCGCGGTTGCCGGCGCAGCGGCCCTCGCTTCCGCAGTCTCGGAAACGCCAGCCCCATTAGCCGCCCCATCGGCGCCTGCGGACATCCAACCGGCAGAAGTCTCGGCACCCTTGCCGGTGACCGTCGTTCCCCTGGACGAGCAGCCACTGACCGTGGCTGTGGAGACGGCCCCCGTGGACGCCATTGCTCCGGTCGTGGCAACAGCTCCGGAGCCGGTAGCTGCGGAGCCGGTAGCTCCGGAGCCGGTAGCTGAGTTGCCTCCGACAATCGCTACAGCCGTCGAGGTGCCTGCCGAGGTGGTTGAACCGGCGCCAGTGAGCACTCCTGAACGCCCGGTGGAAGTCGCCGCGCTCGCGCAAACCGAAGCGCCCGCCGCTGCGCCGAGCACCATTGAAGCCGCCATGGCCGCGGTGAGTCTGCCACAGGGCATGCTTCCGCCGCCGGAGCCCACTACCCAGGCGGAGGCGGATACCCCGCCCGAGACAGACGCAATGGCGGTGCAAACGACCGCACCAGCAGTCGCGGAATCCGCAGTTGCCAAGGTCGACACGCTTGAGCAGGACGGTCTGGTGATGGTGGAGACCTCGCGAACCAAGGTGGAAGCTTGGCAGAGCACGGTGACGGCGGCGGTCGCCCCCCCTCCACCGCCCCGGCGCCGTCCGAGGCAGACCGTTGAGGTTGCGGACGAACCCCTGCTGCAGGTGGAAACCCGTAAGTGATACCCGGGGCACCCCCGAAACGGGGTGCCCAAAACAAAAGGCCCGCCAGTTTCCTGGCGGGCCTTTTGTTTTTGCCGCAGTGCCGGTACGCGAAAGGCTTACCCGCGACGAAAACGCTTGATCAGCGTGTCACAGGCAGGCTCAAGCATATTGAGCACCGTTTCAAAATCATCCTCGGTTCCGTTGTACGGGTCCGGCACCTCCGTCCCATCGGGGCTGCGGACGAACTCCAGGAACAAGCGGATCTTCCCGTGGAACTGAGGCGGGCAACCGCGACGCAAGTGAGCCACGTTCTCCCGATCCATCGCGAGCACGACATCGAACTTGAGGAAATCCTCCACCTCGAACCGCCTCGCCACCAGGTCCTCCAGGTCATAACCCCGCGCCGACGCAGCCTGACGCATCCGCAGATCGGGAGGTTCCCCGCTGTGGTAACCATGGGTGCCCGCGGAATCCACTTCGACGTAACCCAGCATGTCGTTCTCCCGCAGCATGTGACGGAAGATCCCCTCCGCTGCCGGCGACCGGCAAAGATTTCCCATGCAGACGAACAGAATCCAGATTTTGTCCTCGTCCCTAACGCTCATATTCTCTCGCAATCAAACCTTGATTCTTTAACTTCCAGCCTGTTGCAACAGGCCATCCCTCAACACCAGCCGGCGGTCCGCACGGGCAGCGAGTTGCAGATCGTGCGTCACAATCACGAAGCTCGTCCGGTGGCTCTTGTTCAACGCCAGCATCAGGTCAAATACCGCCTCCGCCGTTTCCCGGTCCAGGTTACCCGTCGGTTCATCCGCCAGCACGCACGCCGGTTTGGTCACGAGCGCCCGGGCAATGGCGGTGCGCTGACGCTCACCTCCAGATAGCTCCCCCGGCGTGTGACTCAGACGATGCGCCAGCCCCACTTCACCGAGCATCTGCGCCGCCTTGGCTTCCGCCTGGGCTCGGGGCATGCGCCGGATCAGGAGCGGCATCGCCACGTTCTCCAGCGCCGTGAACTCCGGCAAGAGGTGGTGGAACTGGTAGACGAAGCCCAGCGAGGCGTTACGCAACCGCCCCCGCTCTTGCTCCGACATCCCGGCCAGTGGCCGTCCGAGGATCGACACCGAGCCCGCACTCGCCACGTCCAGCCCGCCAAGCAAATGCAGCAGCGTGCTCTTGCCGGACCCGGAAGCGCCGACGATCGCCACGCGCTCCCCCTGGGCCACAGCAAGGTCCACGCCGCGCAACACCGAAACCTGCTCCGCCCCCTGCCGGAACGTTTTCTCCAGCCCCTGGCAGGCGATGATGCCCTCACTCATAGCGCAACGCCTCCGCCGGGTTGATGCGCGAGGCTCGCCAACTTGGGTACAGGGTCGCCAGCAAGGTCAGAATGAAGGAAACCGCCATTACCGACCAGACGTCCGGCCACTGCAGATCGGAAGGCAGTTCGCTGATGTAGTACACATCCTTGGCCAGAAACTGGATGCCGAAGAGGCGCTCGATGGCAGGTACCACCACATCGATATTGAGCGCCAGCGCCACGCCGCCACCTACGCCCACAGCCAGCCCGATCAAGCCGATCAGCGCCCCCTGGATCACGAAAATCGCCATGATGCTGCGCGGGCTCGCACCCAGCGTACGCAGGATGGCGATATCGGACTCCTTGTCGCGCACCGCCATCACCAGGGTGGACACAATGTTGAAGGCTGCCACGGCAACGATCAGAAGCAGGATGATAAACATCACGTTCTTTTCAATTTGCACAGCCCGGAAGAAGTTGACGTGGCTGCGCGTCCAGTCCGACACCGTGGTCTGGGGATCGAGCAGCGGGAGCAGATCCCGTGCGATCCGCGGAGCCTGGAACAGATCCGCCACCTTGAGCCGGATGCCGGAAACCCGGTCGTCCATCCGGTACAAGGCTTGCGCGTCTTGCAGGTGCACCAGGGCCAAGCCAGCGTCGTACTCGAACATGCCCACTTCGAAGATGCCCACCACCCGGAACTGCTTGAGGCGCGGCAAGATGGCCGCCGGCGTCACCAGCCCTTGGGGTGCGATCAGTGTCACCTTGTCCCCCGGCTGCACGTGCAGCGCCCGGGCAAGCTCCAGACCCAGGATCACGCCGAACTCCCCGGGCTGCAGTGCAGCCAGTTCGCCGGCCCGCATGTGCCGGGCAAAATCGGCCACTTTGTCTTCGGTGTCGGGCAGAATTCCGCGCACCATCGCCCCTCGCACCGCCTGATCAAAAGAAAGCATGCCCTGGGCGGCAACGAACGGCGCTTGCGCGAGAATTTCCCGGTTCCGCTCCAGGCGCACTGAGACTTCCCGCCAGTCATCGAGCTCACCGGAGATTCCAGACACCTGGATGTGCGAAGCGACTCCCAGGATGCGGTCGCGCAATTCCTTCTGGAAGCCGTTCATCACCGACAGCACCACGATCAGGGCCGCCACACCGAGGGCGATTCCCAGCGTGGATACCAGGGCAATGAACGAAATGAAGCGGTTGCTGCCCTCACCCCGACGTTTCGTGCGGGTGTAGCGCAGGCCGATGAGAAACTCGTATTTCACGTAGTCAGCCCAACCCAGGCGATTCCCGGGTGCCCAGGGTCTCCGGGCGCAAAAGCTCGCTATGCTACACTCTCGACGCCCGCAGCCTCCAACTATTTGATGCATCTCATTTTTGCCATTCCCGGCCTGGCCTGGCCGGCCGCCTCGCTGCACGAAGCCCTGCGCGATCTGGCGCTACCGGCGTTGTCCCGCCTGCTTGGTCTGGCCCGGACGACCCCCCTTCCGGGTCACACCTTGGAAAGCTGGCTCCCCGGGGCCTGCGGTCTTGAGGGAAACGCTGTTCCCTACGCCGCCCTGCGTCTGCTGGGCGAAGGACTCGATCCGGCTGGGCACCCCTGGCTATGCGCCGATCCCACGTGCCTGCACTTCCATCAGGAATTGCTGACCCTGGTGGACGGCCAGGAGTTGGCGATCTCAGCCACAGAAGCCGCGGAACTCGTGGCAGGGCTCAACCGGGAGTTCGCGGATCTGGGGGAGTTCATCGCCCCTACGCCAACCCGCTGGTACCTGCGGCTGGCGACCCCGCCGGCACTGCAAACCCGCCCCCTCGCCGACGTACAGGGACGGAAGCTGGACGCCTTCCTGCCCCAGGGGGCGGACGCCCGGCGCTGGCGCGGCTACGCCAACGAAATTCAAACCTGGCTCCACTGCCATCCGGTCAACCAGGCCCGGGACGATAACGGACAGCCTCGCATCAACAACCTCTGGTTCTGGGGCGAAGGTCCATCGGGAGTCACCCCGCGCCCGCCCGCCCGGCATGTCGGCGCGGATGCCCCCCTGGCCCGCGGTCTCGCCCGGGCCGGTGGCAGCACCACCACCCCCTTGCCTAGCGGATTGGGGGAAGTCCCGGCTGGAGAGGGCTCCAGCCTGCTGGTACTGGACGATCTGCGGCTGCCGGGCCTTGCCTTGCAAATCCAGCCCTGGCAGGCAGCGCTGCGTGATCTGGAGCGCAAGTGGTTTGCTCCGGCGCTCGAGCAGATGAAGAAGGGGCATATCAAGCGCCTGCAGGTCGTGGCCTTGGGGGACCAGGCCAGTATCGAGGCCACCCTCGAGGCGGGAGAACTCCGCAAATTCTGGCGGCGGCCCGCTCCCCTCCATGTGGTGCTCAAACCGTGAGCCGCATCCGCCCCCGCGCCATTCCGCACCTGCCCGCCCGCCGCCTGATGGACGCCGGCGTTCATCCCCTGCTTGCACGCATCTACGCGGCCCGGGGCGTCACCACCGCAACCGACCTGGATTACCACCTCACGTCCCTGCTGCCCCCCCAGGCCCTGCGTGGTGCCGGGGAAGCCGCCACCTTGCTGGCGGACGCCATCGAAGCTGACGCCCGCATCCTCATCGTGGCGGACTATGATTGCGATGGCGCCACCGCCTGTGCGGTCGGCATCCGTGCGCTTCGTGCCTTCGGCGCGCGGGTCGGTTATCTGGTTCCCAACCGCTTCGAGTACGGCTACGGGCTCACGCCCGCCATCGTCGAACTGGCCGCGCGATCGGAACCTGACCTGATCATCACCGTGGATAACGGCATTGCCAGCGTCGAGGGCGTCGCCGCCGCCCAGGCGCTGGGCATCGCCACCCTGATCACCGATCACCACCTGCCGGGCGACACCCTTCCCGCCGCCGACGTGATCGTCAACCCCAACCAGCCCGGCTGTGATTTTCCGAGCAAACACCTGGCCGGGGTCGGCGTCATGTTCTACGTGATGCTGGCGCTGCGGGCGGAACTGCGCAACCGGGGCGCCTTTGCCGGCCGGGCGGAGCCCAACCTTGGCGCCCTCCTGGATCTGGTCGCCCTGGGCACGGTTGCAGATGTGGTGCAGCTCGACCACAACAACCGGGTCCTGGTTTCCCAGGGTCTGGCGCGGATGCGGGCAGACCGCATGCAAGCCGGCCTGCGCGCCTTGTTCACCGCCGCCGGCCGCCAGTCCGCCCGTGCCTCCACCTTCGATCTCGGCTTTGGCCTTGGCCCGCGCCTCAACGCCGCAGGTCGGTTGGCGGACATGTCGCTGGGCATCGAGTGCCTCATTACCGACGACATGGGCCGGGCGCTGACCATCGCCCGCGAACTGGAGACCCTGAACCGGGAGCGGCGCACCATCGAAGCCGAAATGCAGGAACGCGCCCTGGCCAGGCTGGAGGGTTTCGACCCGGGGGCCGGCGCGAGCATCGCCCTGTTCGAACCCGACTGGCACCAGGGGGTGATCGGCATCCTCGCCGGTCGCCTCAAGGAAAAGCTCAACCGGCCCACCATCGCCTTCGCCCGCGGCGACGAAGGAGAGCTCAAAGGCTCCGGCCGCTCGATTCCCGGGTTGCATCTGCGGGATGCGCTGGATCTGGTCTCAAAGAAAGCGCCCGATCTCCTGCTCAGGTTTGGCGGGCATGCCGCCGCCGCTGGCCTCACCATCCGCGAGGAAAATCTCCCCCGCTTCCGTGATCTGTTCGAAGAAGTGGTGCAAGACCTGATCCCGCCCGCCGCGCTCACCCGCACAGTCCAAACCGACGGGCCGCTGGAGGGGGGGTACTACAGCCTGGAGACGGCCCGCCTGCTGGACCAGGACATCTGGGGACAAGGCTTCCCCGCTCCGGTTTTCAGCGACGCCTTCCGGGTTGAGCACCAGCGGCTGCTCAAGGACAAGCATCTCAAGCTCACCCTGAGCCAGGACCAAAGCCGCTACGACGCCATCCGCTTCAACCACGCGGACCAAGCCCCCGCGCGCATCCACGCCGCCTTTCGCCTGGCGGAGAACGAGTACAACGGGGTCTGCTCGGTACAGTTGATGCTGGAGGATTTCGAAAGCCTGTAAGCCGCGCGGCCGTCTTCGTCCACCAGCGCAGGTGCGGGTTTGCCACGGAAGTGGAATAATCGCGCCCTTTCCCAGCCTTGCCCCGCCCCTGCCATGAGTCATCTGGATAACGAGATCCGGCGCCGCCGCACCTTTGCCATCATTTCCCACCCGGATGCCGGCAAGACCACGCTCACCGAGAAGCTGCTCTGGTTCGGTGGTGCCATCCAGGTGGCGGGAGAAGTGCGCGCCCGCAAGGCCAGCCGCCACGCCACGTCAGACTGGATGGAACTGGAGAAACAGCGGGGCATCTCGGTCACCTCGTCGGTGATGCAGTTTCCCTACCGGGAATGCATGATCAACCTGCTCGACACCCCCGGGCACGAGGATTTCTCCGAAGACACCTACCGCACCCTGACGGCGGTGGATTCGGCAGTGATGGTGATCGACTCGGTCAATGGCGTGGAGTCCCAGACCATCAAGCTGCTCAACGTCTGCCGCCTGCGTGACACGCCCATCATCACCTTCATCAACAAACTGGACCGGGAAGGCCGTTCCCCCATCGAACTGCTGGACGAGATCGAATCGGTGCTGGAAATCCAGTGCGCACCGATGACTTGGCCCATCGGCATGGGCAAGCGCTTCCGGGGTGTCTATCACCTCTACAACGACAGCATTTCCTTCTTTGATCCGCACGCGGAAAAAGGCACCGCCGAGATCATCCAGGGCCTCGACAACCCCCGACTGGACGAACTGATCGCCGACCAGGCCGAGGAACTGCGGATCGACGTGGAACTGGTGCGGGGTGCCTCCCACGCCTTCGACAAGGCCGCCTACCTGTCAGGCAAGCAATGCCCGGTTTTCTTTGGCTCCGCGGTCAACAACTTCGGCGTGCAGAACCTGCTCGATGCAGTGGTGGACCTCTCCCCCGAGCCCCTCGGCCGCCCCACCAAGACCCGTCCCGTGGAGCCTCACGAAACCAGGTTCAGCGGTTTCGTGTTCAAGATCCAAGCCAACATGGACCCGAAGCACCGGGACCGCATCGCCTTCGTGCGGGTATGCTCCGGGCGCTTCGAGCGCGGCATGAAAGTGAAGCAGGTATCCATCGGCAAGACAGTGGCCATCGGCAACGCCATCACCTTCATGGCCCAGGACCGCTGCACCACTGACGAAGCCTACGCGGGCGACATCATCGGCGTCCCCAATCACGGCACCATCCACCTGGGCGACACCTTTACGGAGGGCGAAGATCTGCAGTTCACCGGCATTCCCTCCTTTGCCCCGGAACACTTCCGCCGCGCCCAAATCCGCAACCCGCTCAAGATGAAGCAGTTGCAGAAGGGGCTGGAGCAACTCGCCCAGGAAGGCGCCACCCAGCTCTTCCGCCCGCTCAACACCAACGAGCTGATTCTCGGTGCGGTCGGCACGCTCCAGTTCGATGTGGTTGCCCATCGGCTCGAGAACGAATACGGGGTGGATGCCGTCTTCGAGTCCTGCAACTATGCCACCGCCCGCTGGCTGCGCGGCTCGGACGCAGACCTGCGAGCCCTGGCCGATCGCTCCCCCGCCAACATGGCGCTGGATGGCAACGGGGACTACGTCTACCTCGCCCCCAACCGGGTCAATCTGCAAATGGCGCAAGAACGCAATCCCGACGTGAAATTCCTGGAAACCCGCGAGATCTACTGAACTCATGGCCACGCCCCCGCCCCCCCTGCGCCGTCGGCTGCTGGCAGCCAGCACCTGCGCGGCAGTACTTGGGCTGTTGCCTCGATGGGCCCGCGCCAAAGAGGCCCCGGAACCACTGCTCGCCCAGACCTGGGACCCGCGCCTGGACCCATCCCGCTACTGGGTCAGCGAAAAGCTCGACGGCGTGCGCGCCCTTTGGGATGGTCAGCGCCTGCGCTTTCGCAGCGGCCGCCCCGTGGCGGCCCCCGCCTGGTTCGCCGCAGCCCTGCCCCGGGAAGCCCTGGACGGAGAACTCTGGTTGGGACGCGGCCAGTTCGAGCGCTTGTCCGGCATCGTGCGCAAGAACCAGCCCTCGGACGGGGAATGGCGCGGCATCCGCTACATGGTGTTCGAACTGCCCGAGGGCCAGGGCGACTTCAGCCAACGGCTGCAAACCCTGAAGAACCTGGTGGCGCAAGCGGGGAGCAGTGCGCTGCAGGCCGTCGAACATTTCCGCGTGGCCGATGCCGGGGCCCTGCAGGCGCGCCTCGACACAGTCCTGCGGGCAGGCGGCGAGGGCCTGATGCTGCACCGGGCTGACGCCCCCCTGATCACCGGCCGCAGCGACGCGCTGCTCAAACTCAAACCCTGGCTGGATGACGAGGCCACGGTCGTGGCCCATCAGCCGGGCCGCGGCCGCTTCGAAGGCATGCTCGGCGCCCTGGTGGTGGAACGCTCCGACGGCCGCCGCTTCCGCCTGGGTACAGGGTTCAGCGAAAGCCAGCGCCGCCTTCCCCCGCCCGTTGGCAGCCTCGTCACCTATCGGTATCGGGAACTCACCGCCCGCGGTCTGCCCCGGCACCCCAGCTTCCTCCGCCTCGCCGAACCTCGCTGAAACGAAGCCGCTCCCTCGCTCATTGCGTTTGCGTGGATGGTGGCCCCGGGGCCCGGTATAATTTCCGGTTTGCCCAATTCGCAGGACACCCATCATGGAAGCAGAACGCCTCAACGCCATCGCCACGCATCTGGCCGACCTCAAGTCCCGCAGCAACGAACTACGGAGGTATCTTTGACTTCGATGACAAGGAATCGAAGCTCGAAGAAGTCGCCAAGCAACTGGAACAGCCCGAGGTCTGGAACGACGCCGCCAAGGCCCAGGAGCTGAACAAGGAAAAGAAAGCCCTGGAGGACGTGGTACTGGCCCTCAAGGGAATCAGCCAGACGCTGATCGACACCACTGACCTGTTCGAACTGGCCAGCGCCGAAGAAGACGAAGACACCGTTCAGGCTGTGGAAGCGGACCTGGAAGATCTGGAAGCCCGGGTTGGCAACCTGGAATTCCGCCGCATGTTCTCCAACCCGGCGGACCCCAACAACTGCTTCATCGACATTCAGGCGGGAGCCGGAGGCACCGAGGCCTGCGACTGGGCCAGCATGTTGCTGCGCCAGTACTTGAAGTACTGCGAACGCAAGGGTTTCAAGGCTGACCTGCTGGAAGAGTCGGAAGGCGACGTGGCGGGGATCAAGAGCGCCTCCATCAAGGTGGAGGGCGAGTACGCCTTTGGCTTCCTGCGCACGGAAACCGGCGTACACCGGCTGGTGCGCAAGAGCCCCTTCGACTCCTCCGGCGGCCGTCACACCTCGTTTGCCAGCGTGTTCGTCTACCCGGAGGTGGATGACTCCATCGAAATCGAGGTCAACCCGGCGGACCTGCGCATCGACACCTACCGGGCCTCCGGTGCGGGCGGGCAGCACATCAACAAGACCGACTCGGCGGTACGCATCACCCACATCCCCACCGGCATCGTGGTGAGCTGCCAGAACGACCGCTCCCAGCACCGCAACCGGGCAGAGGCCATGTCGATGCTGAAATCCCGCCTGTTCGAGGCCGAACTGCGCAAGCGCCAGGCCGAAAAGGACAAGCTGGAATCGTCCAAGACCGACGTGGGCTGGGGCCACCAGATCCGCTCCTACGTGCTGGACCAGAGCCGCATCAAGGATCTGCGCACCAACGTGGAAATCTCCAACACCCAGAAGGTGCTGGACGGCGACCTGGACGCCTTCATCGCGGCCAGCCTGAAGCAGGGCGTCTGAGCCACACCGCGTCCGGCATCCGGGGCGGGTATCCCCCGCCCCGCCGCATGCGTCCGCCCCCAACGTTGTGATCGAGTAGCGGCCGCTTGAGTTTTTCAGATCTGCGTATCGACGAGTTCCTCGCACCCGGCGTGAGCGCCGACGAGGTCCCGGAACTCGCCCCATTGCTCGGTGCCCGTCCCATGTTGGGCGCCTTCATCACCCTCTTCCGTGGCACCGACGCGGAGGTATTGTTACGCTTGTTGGTTCTGCGCGAAATCGGTGCGGAAGGCGAAGCCCCGCGCTGGAGCCTGGAAAGCCTGCGCAGACGCTTCAGCTATCTGGACCCGGTCAAGCTGGAGACGGTGCTCAAGCGCCTGCGGGACAACCACCTCCTCGCTGCGGGGGAAGACAGTCTCTTCAGCCTTTCCGACCTGGGCCGCAATGCGGTGGCCGCCATCGCCATGCTGCTGCGCTTCTCGGCGGAGGAAGACCTGGAGCTGGGCTTTCTCACCGCCCAGTTGGCCGGCCTTCAGGCGACCGGCACGGTCACTGCGGAATCCCTGGGCCATTTGCTCGCAAAACTCGCTGAGCTTTCGCTGCATTTCGAGGACGCCATCGCCTCCGGTTCCGAATTCCAGATCCTGGACGCCCGCCGCCGATTGACTGCCAACGCCCGCTGGCTGGAGCGCGGAACGGAGATCCTGCGTGCGCTGCTGGCCGAGCCAGAAGTCCCCTTCGAGGTGGCCCGCATCGCCCAGCGCATCGGCCTGGCCCAGTCCCGCCTGGCGCGGGTGGACGCCTCGTTCCAGCGGGCGTTGAACAAGATCGAGGCGCAGCGGGTCACCCTGGGCGCATCCGGCATTTCCTCCAGCGACGTGGCGGCCTGGCTGCGCCGGGTCGGGGCGGCTGATCTGGCAGGTCTGGCTCGGGACGCCCTTGGTTTTTCGCCAGAGCTGCGGCTGCTGGCCAGCGGCCACGAGCTTCTGGACCGGGCCGAAATCGCCGCCAGCGACGAGGCCAGACGGCAGGAACAAGACACCGCGCTCCCCACCTGCGACGCCACACCCCGCTCCGCCCCGGAGCAGGAGGATCTGCGCCTGCTGGAAAGCTTCTCCCGGCGGTTGGCGCGGGTAGGCGAACCCACTGCGCTGGCACAAGTGATCGAAGGCGGCGGATTTGCCGCCGCTTCCTATCGCCTGTCCCTGCTCGCCCTGTTGGCGGACGGGGACGACAACGCCCCCCAGGACGGCCCCATGGGCGAATTCATGCGCCTGCCACTGGCCGTCACCTTTGCCGACACGCTCCGTGCCGTCGGCCACGATGAAATCGCCGCCGTGTCCGACGGCACCGTGGAACCGCGAAGCCAAGACTGATGGAACACGAACTGCGCACCCTCACCGCCCGCCTTCTGGCCCAACGCTGGCTCCCCCGCAGCGACGCACTGGTACGCCGGGCGCTGGTAGACGAGACTTTCCGCCATGAACTCGACCACCGCCTCGCCGCCGTGGGCCTGCAACTCATGGACAACCCTTACGCCGAGCACGTGGCAGTGGCCCTGGCCAGCGAAATGCACGAGCCGGTATTCGGCGCGGGCCGGGAATACCAGGCCAGCAATCAGGGGCTGACCCGGGAAGAAGTGGCGCTGCTGGTGATCCTGTGGGCCCTGATCATCCTCCCCAAGCGCGAGCGTCAGGTCTCCCGCCGGGCCTTGGCCGACGACGGCCAGGACGACCTCTTCGGCGCCGATCAGCCCGTGGAGCGGGGGGACACCGTTTCGGCCGGCATTTCGGAAGCTTCCCTGCTCAGCGACTTCGCGCCACGACTGGGCGGCCGGACCCGCGTGCGCAACTTCATGCTGGGCAAGCTGGCCCGGCTCGGCTTCATCGAACGGCGCAACAACATGATCCTCGAAGGGCCGCTGCTGGACGTGCTGCTCGATTACCGCACCCTGGCTGACCGCATCATCCACGGCACCCTGTCCGACGTGCTGGCGGACGCGGGCCACCCGGTGGCTGAACCCGACGACGATGCCCCGTACGCGGACGACGCGGACGACGACGGCGAGGAGATGGCCTGATGTTTCACATCAAGCAACTGGAAGTCGTGCACTGGGACTACTGGCGTCGCTTTGTGCTGCCGGTTGACGCCCAGATCATCACCATCGTCGGCCCCAACGGCTCGGGCAAGACCACCCTGCTGGACGCGCTGCGCACCCTGTTCGCCCTGCGGTGCTCCGGCAAGCGGGATTTCCGCCGCTACGTGCGCCGCTCCAACAAAGGCTTTGCCTGGATCCGGGCGCTGGTGGCCAACAAGCCCGGTGCCAGCGGCAAGCGGCCATTCTTTCCCTGCCTCGCCGACGAGGTCACGCTCGCCTGCCGCATCCGTCGCGGCGGCGGAGACTGGACCCGCGACTACACCATCGCCGACGGTGACCAGAGCATTGAGGCACTGGAGCAGGCGAACGACTGGAACGGCCTGCGGGACTACCAGCACCGCCTGGCGTTCGGCGGCCTCACGCCCGCCATCGCCAAGGTGCTGTCCCTGGAACAAGGGGACACGGACAAGCTCTGCGAGTACTCCCCGAAAGCGCTGCTGGAGCTGGTCTTCGACGTCTTCGGCGACAAGGAAGTGCTCGATAACTATCAGGCGGCCCGGGAAGAGCAAAAAAGCGCGGAACGGGAGCTGGCCGATCTGGGGCTGGATCTGGACCGTCTGCGCGCCCAGGCGGAAGCCAAGCGGCTGGAGGCGGACCGGTACCGGGAGTGGAAGCAACTTGCCGACGAAGCCCAGGCCCTCGCCAGCGAATTGGTGCCCCGCCTGGAACTCGCTGAATTACGGCGGCAGGTGGACCAGGAGCGCGCCGCGCTCACCCGCAGCCAAGCCGAGCGGAGCAGCCTGCAGGAGCGGCTACGCGCCGTTTGCGGTCGGCTGGACGCCCTGGCCGCGGAAGGCCAGGACGCCCTTGAGGCTCTCGCCCTGGCCCGACAAGAGGACGCCACCGCGGAGCAAACCCATCTGGCCACCCATGACCGCCTGCGCGACATCGAGAAACTCCTGGCCGAACGGGACGCCTTGCGCCAGCGCCTGGCCCGGGAGCACGGCCAGGACGCCCTGGCGCTGGAAGCCGCGTTCGAAGCCGCCGAAGCGCAACGGCAGACGCTGCGCGAACAGGAACGCCAGCTCAGCAACATGTTCGAGGATCTGGCCCAGCAACTGCGCCACAACCGGGATCGCAGCGGCCCGCCTTCCGACCCGGACGTGACACGATTCCGCGCCCAGCTCCAGGAAGCGGGCATCCCCCACCAGGGTCTGGCCGAAGTGGTGGAGATCACTGACCGGCATTGGCAAACCGCCGTCGAAGCGGTGTTGCGGCCCTTCCGTCACATCATCCTGCTGGAGCGGGAGGCCGACAGATTCAGCGCCTGGGCCCTGGGCGAGCGGGAGCGCTTTCGCCACTTCATCGTGCCCGAGCGCGAAACCGCGCCCCCGCCCCGCCGGGATACGCTGGCCGAGGTCGTCCGCTTCAGCGGTCCCGTTCCCCGCTGGCTGACCGACCTGCTCAACCGCATCGCGCGCGTCGAGGATTCCGACGCTGCGCGCGGCCTGCCCCGGGACGTGGAATGGATCACTCCGGACGCCTACCACCGGGAACGCCGCGGCGCCCGCCACTTGGGCCGTCCGGGCGATTTCCACTTTGGCGAGCTCGGGCGCAAGACCCGCCTTGACACGTTGGCGGCACGAATCGCCGAGGTGGACCGGGAACTCCTTGCACTGCGCCCCCGCCTGGACACCGCCACCGAGCAGGTCACATCGCTACGGGAAAGGCTGCTGGGGCTGCAATCCGCGCAACTCCTTGCCGCCAAGGCAGCCCAATACACAGAGGCGGAAGCCGGCCTTGCCGCCGCCCGGGCCAGCCAGACGGCAGCAATCGCCGCCCGGGCAGAAGCCAAGGGGGCTGTGGAGCGCTGCAACGAACGCCTGCGCGGCATCGAAATTGAAACCGACCGGCGCAGACGAGAGCAGGCCGAACTGACCCAGCGCCTCACGGCCTTGCAACAGGAGCACGCCCCCCGCCGGCGCGAGCAGGCCCGCCGGTTGCTGGAACTGCGTGCCCGGCGCCGCGGCATGCCCGCCCACTGGCTGGAAGCCACCAGCCTGTCAGCCCTGGTGGAGCGCTACGGGGATGCCCGGGGCGCCCGAGGGGAGTTGGGCCGCCTGCGGGAGCGCCTGGCCTCGGGCGACTGGGTCAAGGACGATGCGGTACTGACCCTGCGCGACCGTCTGGCCGCCGACGTCACCCACCGCGAGAAGGACTACGCCAGCCGCCAGGCCTATTGCGCCACCACTTCCCGGCTGGTCGAAGAGGCCCGCTCCGCCTACATGGCCAAACTCAAGGCCACAGTGCGCCAGTACGCCAAGAACCTCCGGGCCCTGGGCGAACTCGCCCATGTGGGCGTGGAATGCCCCATTCCGGCACTGGAAGACGACGATTTGCTGCTTGCCCAGGCGGGGCTGGAGGTGAGCTTTGATTTCGACCGCAAAGGGGCGGTCGGCCTGAATGACGGCGAGGCATCGGGTGGCCAGCAGGTGATGAAATCACTGATCCTGCTGATCGCGCTGCTGATGGACGACGCGCGCCCGGGGGGATTCGTGTTCATCGACGAGCCCTTTGCCCACCTGGACATCGCCAACATCGACCGGGTGGGCAGCTTCCTGCGCGCCACCCGGGCTCAGTACCTGATCACCACGCCGGTGACCCATAACGCCAACGTCTTCGCCCCCGCCCAACTCACGCTGGTGACCCGCAAGAAACGGCCCGGCGAGGAATGGGCGCCTCCCATCGGCGTCCTGCAGCGGGGAGGCTGACGAGCACTGGCGCAGTTCAGGGCGCGAGCCAGATCAGGCTGGCCATGCGCCCCGTCACCCCGTCCCGGCGATAGGAAAAAAAGCGCTCCGGATCGGAGTACGTGCAATAGCGTCCGCCAAACACCTGCCACACCCCCGCCATCTCCAGGCGCAATCGGGCAAGGGTGTACAAGTCGGCCAGGTACTTGCCCTGCACGCCGGAAGGGGCCGGCAGGAACGCATTGGCAGCCCGGGCGTCGTGATGGGTGCAGGCGTCGAACACATCCTGCCCGACCTCGAAAGCCTGGCTGCCAATGGCCGGGCCCAACCAGGCCATCAGCCGGTAGGGCGGCACGCCCATGTGCCGCACCGTTGCCTCCAGCACGCCATCCGCCAGTCCCCGCCAGCCGGCGTGGGCAGCCGCCACCGCTCCGCCCTCCCGGTCGCAGAGCAAGACCGGCAGGCAATCCGCGGTCATCACCACGCATACCTGCCCCGGCTTGCGGGCCACGGCTGCGTCCGCACGGCGGACGGGGTCGGCCTCATCCAGTTCCAGCACCCGCGTACCATGTACCTGATTCAGCCAGGCAGGGATGCCGGGCAGGAGCGCCTCGACCTGGGCCCGGTTTTCGCCCACCCGCTCCGGATCGTCCCCCACGTGGTCCCCCAGATTCAGGGAATCGTAGGGTGCGGCACTCACGCCCCCCTGACGTGTGGTCACAAGTGTCCGCACACGTGCGGGTGCAGGCCATTCCGGCTGTACCGATGGATCGACGATCATGATCCGCTTTCTCTCAAGGATTTGAGCAATCCGGCAAAGTCCTCGGGCAAGGCGACTTCCCAGTGGAGCCGCTCCCCGCTCGCCGGATGGGTCAGCCCCAAACGGCGGGCGTGCAACGCCTGGCGGGGGAACTGCGCAAGCGTCGGCCGAGCCGCCCGCTTGCGCCCGTAGACCGGGTCTCCCACCAAAGGATGCCCCAAGTGGGCCATGTGCACGCGGATCTGGTGAGTACGCCCGGTTTCCAGGCTGCAAGCCACCAGAGCGCAGTCGCCGAAACGTTCCCGGCTTTCAAAATGGGTGCGTGCTTCCCGCCCCCCCGCTACCACAGCCATGCGGGTGCGCACGGAAGGATGGCGATCGATCGGCGCATCGACCGTGCCCTGGTCGGGAGGGCTGCCCCACACCAGCGCCAGATACTCCCGTTTTACCGACCGGGCCTGAAGCTGGCGCACCAGATCGAGCTGCGCCTGAACCGACTTCGCCACCACCAGCAAGCCACTGGTGTCCTTGTCCAGACGGTGCACGATCCCTGCCCGAGGCACGGCCCGCGCACCAGGCAGATAGTGCAGGAGGCCGTTCATCAGGGTGCCGCTCCAGTTGCCGCTGCCCGGATGCACCACCAACCCGGCCGGTTTGTCCAGCACCAGAATTTCTGCATCCTCGAACACCACCTGCAAGGGCATGTCTTCGGGCTCGCAGGCCAGTTCGGTCGGATCCGGGGGCGTAAGAATGATGACCGTTTCGCCCGCCCACACCTTGCGTTTGGGGTCAGCCGCAACCCCGTCCACCGTCACCAGTCGGGCCTTCAGCCAGGACTGGATACGGCTCCGGGAATACTCGGGCATGAGGGCCGCCAAAGCGGCATCCGCCCGCAAACCGGAAAGACTGTCAGGAATGGTCAGTCTTTCCGCCGAGCCCGAAAGATCGTGTGCGCTATAATCTTCCGGTTCTGAATCAACTGGATGGGATATCGTGGCTTTCACCTTGCGCATTCTAGCTGTAACGGCAGCCCTCATGCTGGCGGGCTGTGCCGGTACCGACACACGGAAGGACGAGACGGTGGGCTGGAGTGCCCAGAAAATCTATACCGAAGCCAAGGAAGCGATGAATGACGCCAACTACGAGCGCGCCGTCAAGCTGTTCGAAAGCCTCGAAGCCCGCTACCCCTTCGGCCGCTACGCCCAGCAAGCTCAACTGGAATCCGCTTACGCCTACTACAAGCAGAACGAACCTGCCTCGGCCATCGCTGCGGCAGACCGTTTCATCAAGCTGCACCCGAACCACCCGAATGTGGACTATGCCTACTATCTGAAAGGCCTGGCCAACTTCAACGACGACCTGGGCCTGTTGGGAACGGTATCCAAGGAAGATCCGACAGAACGGGATCCCAAGGCAGCACGGGAAGCCTTCGACGCTTTCAAGGAGCTGGTGGCCAAGTTCCCTGACAGCAAGTATGCGGAAGACAGCACCAAGCGCATGGCCTACTTGATCAACGCGCTGGCTTCCCACGAAGTCCACGTTGCCCGCTACTACATGAAGCGCGGCGCCTACCTGGCCGCCGCGAACCGGGGGCAATATGCACTGCAAAGTTACCCGCAGGCTCCAGCGGTGGAAGAGGCCCTGTTCATCATGGTCAAGGCCTATGATGCCCTGGCCCTGAATGATCTACGCGATGACGCGGAACGGGTGATGCGCCGCAACTTCCCCAAGAGCAAGTACTTCGGCGGCTCAGTTGAAGGCGACAAAAAGCCGTGGTGGAAGATCTGGTAGCCGCAATGAGCCCCCCACTCCTCCGCTGCGCCTGGGTTGGCAGTGATCCGCTCTACGAGGCCTATCACGACACGGAATGGGGGGTGCCTCAACATGAGGATAAGCGGTTGTTTGAGTTGCTCATCCTCGAAGGCGCCCAGGCAGGACTCTCCTGGATTACCGTCCTGCGCAAGCGAACCCGGTACCGGGAGGTATTCGCGGACTTCGATCCTGTTGCCGTCGCTGCCTTTGACGATGCCAAGGAGCAGGCGCTTCTGCTTGACCCGGGTATCGTCCGCAACCGCCTCAAAGTCAGCTCGGCGATCAGCAACGCCCGCGCCTTCCTCGAGGTTCAGGCGGCCTTCGGCTCGTTCGATCGCTACCTGTGGAATTTCGTGGACGGCAAACAACAGGTAAACCGCTGGCAGTCCATCAGCCAGGTACCAGCCCGCACCGAGATATCCGACCATCTCAGCCGCGACCTGAAGAAGCGCGGCTTCCGGTTTGTCGGCAGCACGATCTGTTACGCCTACATGCAGGCCACAGGCATGGTCAACGACCACACCGTCAATTGTTTTCGCCACCCGGACAATCGTCTGGAATAGCAAGCCGAGCCAATGCAAATCCGACGCTGCGTGCGCCGCAGTTTTGCGTTAGCCTAAAAAGAATGGAGTGATTCTCTGTTAAAATCCGCGCCGCACGGGACACCCCGTGCGGCCCGCCTGCCGTGCGACTCATCCGCCATGCGAACGCGTATAGGATAGCCGCCTCACCCTTGCCCCTGGATTCACGAGTCGGCCGTGTTTGATAAGAATATCGAGAATTTTATTATCGTAGGTGTAACCAAGGAAGGGCGCAAGTTTCGCCCAAGCGACTGGGCGGATCGCCTGTGCGGTGTGATGTCGGCTTTTGGCTCAGATAACCGGATGACCTACTCACCCTACGTCCGCCCGGGTTGCACGCTGAAGGGGGACAAGACGGTGATCGTGGACCGCCGACTGTATGACGTTGAACCCCTTGCTTACAACTTCCTGCTGCATTTCGCCAGAGACAATGACTTGGTGATGGAAAGCGTACCTGACGACCAGCTTGGTAATTGACGACTGACGACAGAAACCTCACGCATCGCTGCGGAGTGCAATAGGGGAAAGGGAAAAAGAGAGGGGAATTTTCCGGGACTGTTAGGGACAGCCCCGGAAGGGGAAATCAGGCGAGCGCCTTGATGGCAGCAGAAAGGCGGCTCTTGTGCCGAGCGGCCTTGTTCTTGTGCACAACGTTCTTGTCAGCGATGGAATCGATGACACCGACGGACTGCTGAAAGACCTGCTGGGCGGCTGCCTTGTCTCCCGCGTCGATGGCTTTGCGCACAGCCTTGATAGCGGTGCGCAAACGCGAACGCTGGGCAGCGTTGTGCGCACGGCGTTGCACCGACTGACGCGCACGTTTGCGAGCTTGTGCCGAATTGGCCATGATGAATTCTTCCGGGCTACGGGTTGGTAAAACGCAGAATTTTATAATAGGCGAGACCTGCGCGCAATGAGTCTGACGCAGAATAAGCGGTGAACCGGAATCACCTTGTTGGACGAAGCACCGCGGGTCGATCAACCAGGTGGATTCAACCTCCTTGTGCCGCCTGAGCTATGCGAAGCCGCTTTGGCACATACGTCAGTCACGGTTCGGCCGATGTGCCTGCCAAGCGATCGGCGATACCCGCCAATGGGTCTGGAGCATCGCACCAGATCAATGTCACCGCTCCTCCTGTTTTCACAAGTAGAAACGCGCGCTGACCCCAGGCTTTAGCCCAACTCAAGCCCTGTTCCCCACCGCAACCCAGTATGAGTACGGACGGCTCAACCGGCCAATTCCCGGACTGGGGGATACCCGCTGCCGGGAGCCACATCATGTTGCACTTGCTCAGTGCATCACACAGCGCCCTGTCCCGCACGGCATTGAGAGTGGCAGACAGCAGGCGCGACCCGGGATTCACTGCACTCAGGAACACTGCCAGGGATGCATTGACCGATT
Source organism: Rhodocyclaceae bacterium (assembly GCA_036824045.1). Classification (GTDB taxonomy): domain Bacteria; phylum Pseudomonadota; class Gammaproteobacteria; order Burkholderiales; family Rhodocyclaceae; genus DAITAZ01. The sequence continues at coordinate 7,598 of DAITAZ010000020.1, read as the reverse complement.
CCATGCAGCGATCGAGCGCGGAGCACCTTTCGCCGATCTGCAGGTCAAACCATCCATGGGGCGAATACACCCGGTAGTAAGTCCCGTGGTAGGCCGCTGTCAATTCTCGGTGGTCATGGCTCGTCCCCGCGACCGCGTGCCCCCCTTCCCCGCCCAGCCACCTTGCGCCGGCGAAGGGAGGGGGATTGCTTGAGAATTCAGGGTACAAGCTTCCAGGAGCCATTGCTGATCGTGACCATCACCCTGGCCCTTTGGTCCAGCCCGAGATGATCGGAGGGGCTCATGCTGAAGATGCCGTGAGCCCCCGCCACCTCCCTCAGGCTCTCCAGGGCCTCCCGCAGCGCCACCCGAAATTCCCGGGATCCCGGTTGAGCCTTTTTCAAAGCCGAGGGCACCGCCGCTTGCAACAAAATGGACGCATCCCAAGCGTGGGCGCCGAAGGTGGACACATTGCCTTTGCCATAGGCCGCCTCATACCTGCCTACATAGTCCAGCGCGGTTTTTTTCGCAGGATTGTCGTTTGGCAATTGGTTAGCCACCAACACAGGGCCAGCCGGCAGGAAGGTCCCCTCCACATCCTTGCCGCCTACCCGCAGGAAATCGTTATTCGCCACACCATGGGTCTGGTAGATCTTGCCTGCATACCCTTTTTCCTTGAGGGCCTTTTGTGGAAGAGCCGCGGGCGTCCCCGAACCCGCGATCAGGACAGCCTCGGGCTTTGCGGCCATGACCTTCAGCACCTGCCCAGTTACCGAAGTATCGGTGCGGTTGTAACGCTCATTGGCAACCACGCGGATTTTCTTGACTTCGGCGATTTTGCTGAATTCGGTCCACCAGCCCTCACCGTAGGCATCAGCAAATCCGATAAAAGCCACGTTGGAAACACCAACCTTGCCCATGTGTTCGACGATGGCCGTAGCCATCTGAATATCCGCCTGTGGCGTCTTGAACACCCAACGCTTCTTGGCATCGACCGGCTCGACAATCCGCGCGGAAGCCGCCAATGAGATCATCGGCGTTTCCGACTCGGCTACCACATCAATCATCGCCAAGGAATTGGGCGTAGTCGTGGACCCGATGACCAGATCCACCTTGCTTTCGCTGATGAACTTACGCGTGTTCTTTACCGCGGTGGTCGTGTCCGACGCGTCATCCAGCACGATGTAATTGATCTTCTGCCCGGCGATAGTCGTGGGCATCAAGGAAACGGTGTTTTTCTCGGGTATCCCGAGGGAGGCTGCAGGCCCGGTCGCTGAAACCGTGACGCCGACCGTGATATCCGCCTGTGCCGCCGCGCCCCACAGCGCGACCCAAGTTACCGCCATGAGATATTTGCACTTCACTTCAGGCCTCCTCCTTGTTGTGGGCCCAATTCAGCGAACCGAGCCGTTGCGATTGCTGCTGAAAACCAAGGTGCAAAATCCGGAAGGGTTACACGAGTTGATCGTCCTCAGTCTGGGTACCAGCCCTCCCCCTCGAGGGAAGGCCGCCCGGGCAGCGACCCAAGGCCTTTACGCCGTTGAGGAACAGCTCCACCACCATGGGCGCCATGTCCCCATAGGTGAGACGCCCATCTGAACGGAGCCAGGTGAAGGTCCAATTGATCATGCCAAACAGGATCATCGTTACAGGCTTGGTGAGCGAGGCTTGATCCAGTTCGGGCGCAATGCCACTCAACTGCCGGGCGAATGCATCCACGACTTGTCGTTGCTTGGCCTCCACCAACTCACGAACATCAGCAGGAAGAAATTTAACGTCCTGCACGAGCACTCGATGCCGACTCTGTGAATGCTCGTACTCCTCCATGAATAACGTAACCAGCCTGCGCAGGGCCGCCTCGGGCGGCAGACGCTCTGCCTCCACGCCCTTGCATACTCCGAGCAGGCGATCAATATAGGTATCCACGATTTCGAAAAGGATTTCTTCCTTATCGCGAAAGTAGTGGTAGAGCAGCGGTTTGGAAATGCCGCAGGCTACTGCCAGTTCCATCATTGACGCGTTGTGGAAACCCTGCTCGGCAAACAACCGCGCCGCAACCTCATGGATCGCGCCACGTTGGTGCTCAAACGAAGAAGCTTTCTTTCTGGCCATATCGACAGTGGCGGCAAAGCTCAATCCAGCCGGAGGGAAACCAAGGCTCGCCTTCACCCGAGACCGACAACGTTCCTCGCACGCCCAATCCCGATGCCCGGAGAACCCGCCCAGAACAACAAGGTCTTCAGAGTACCCCAGGCGTTCACGGGAACCAATACTCGGGGCCAACGCGCTACTGCGGCACGACCACCTTGCCCTTCAACCGGTAGCTCTTGCCCCGCATCACCGCAATGACTTCACCTTTCCCGTTCGTGACAGAGACGTCATAGACTCCAGTCCGTCCGGAAAGCGCAATTTCCCGCGCCTCGGCTACCAAGAGATCCCCCTCTCGTCCTGGCGCGACGAAATCAACGCTGATCCCTGATGCCACAGTCTGTTCGTTATAGCTGTTGCACGCATAAGCGAACGCGGTATCAGCAAGGGTGGCGATATAGCCCCCATGGCAGATCTTGAAGCCATTGAGCATGTGGGAACGCACGGGCATGCTCATCCGCGCGTAGCCAGGCCCTACGGCCAAGAAAGCCATCTCCAGCCCCCGTGCGGCTGCGTCTTCCGCGAACATGCCATCGCGCACGCGCTCTGCTACCAGTTGGGGATTTTCAGTTCTTGACGACATTGAGTTTCAGCCTCGAGTTCAAGCAGTGCTTAACGAATGGCGCACCACAGGGCACCATGTCACTTTCCCTTGAATGCGGGGATGCGCTTTTCCAGGAAGGCGGCCACCCCCTCCCTGTAGTCCTCGGATCGGCCACACTGCCGCATCATGTCCCGCTCCAAATCAAGCTGGTCAGTCAGCTCCCGCGTTGAACTTCCCCATATGGCCCGCTTGGTCTGGGCATACCCGAACGTCGGCCCGGCAGCCAATTGGGCGGCGATCGCCTGTACCGTGGGCATGAGTTGTTCATCGTCCACGCACTTCCAGATCAGCCCCCAGTCCGCAGCCTGCTCGGCACTCAGTTTCTCTCCGGTCATCGCCAATCCAAGTGCGCGTGCGGGCCCGAGCAGTCTCGGCAGTATCCACGTTCCACCGGTATCTGGAATCAAGCCCAGTTTGGCGAACGACTGGATGAAACTGGCGGAGCGCGCCGCAAACACCATGTCGCAAGCCAACGCGATATTGGCCCCCGCCCCCGCGGCAACACCATTCACCGCAGCGATCACCGGCATATCCAGTCCCCGAATCGCGAGCACCAGCGGCTTGTAATTGCGTTCGATCGACTCACCCAAATCCGGCGCTTCGCCACCCGGCGCCACAGCGCGATCAGACAAATCCTGCCCCGCACAGAATCCCCGACCCGCTCCAGTCAGCACGAGCACCCTCACGCTGCCCTGTTCGCGCCCGGAACGGACCAAGGCAAGCGCCTCGCGCACCTCCTCGTGCATGGCGTTGGTAAAGGCATTCAAACGATCCGGCCGGTTCAAAGTCAGGGTCGCAATACCACCTGCCACATTCAGCGCGATGGTTTCAAACAGCTTGTTCACGCAGTCTCCTCTCCTAGGGGTTACATATCCGGGTGCCAACTATCAGCCTCCGACGCGCCGCAACCCGCACACGCGTCCTCGGGGAACACGATAACCAACGGGTTGAAGCTCAAGGCCAACAGACAAATTTGACCGACCGGTCAATTAATATTAGTCTCGACTTCACGATAAAACAAGCCAAAGAGCCGCCTCCCCTACCCCAGAATATCCAGAGGCTGAACCATGCCATGCTACGAAATCGACGGACTAAGGCCTGTCGTACACCACACTGCCTTCGTTCATCCAGACGCTGTACTCATTGGAGACGTCATTGTCGGACCAGGGTGTTATGTAGCCCCACTTGCGAGCCTGCGGGGAGACTTCGGGCGGATCGTGCTGGAAGAAGGCTGCAATGTGCAGGACTGCTGCGTGATGCACGGATTCCCCGGGACGGATACGGTCGTGGAAGCCAACGGGCACATTGGTCACGGAGCCATACTTCATGGCTGCCGAGTCTGCAGAGACGCCTTGGTCGGGATGAACGCGGTGGTGATGGACAACGCCACGGTGGGCGACTCCGCCATCATCGCAGCCAGCGCTTTCGTCAAAGCGGGCATGAGCATCCCGTCCCGAGTGCTCGCAGCGGGCATGCCCGCAAAAATCATCCGGGAACTGTCGGAGCAGGAAATCGCCTGGAAACGGGAAGGCACGAGAACCTATCAGGCACTCACCCGGCGTAGCCAGATGACACTTCGCCCCTGTGAACCTTTGGCGGAGGTGGAGCCAGGCAGACCAAGGATTGAGATTCCGGGAATTGTGCCGCTGGCGGTACTGAAGCAAAAAGAGGAGGGCTGACCACGGCCCAGCCCTCCGTTTGCACCGGAGATCAGAGTGAGCCTAACTGCTGAAGGCGGGAATGCCGGTGATTGCTCGCCCAAGAATCAAGGCGTGAACGTCGTGGGTACCTTCGTAGGTATTCACCACTTCAAGATTGACCAGATGCCGGATAACCCCGAACTCATCGCTGATACCATTCCCGCCCAGCATGTCCCGGGCCACGCGGGCAATTTCCAGCGCCTTGCCGCAAGAGTTGCGCTTGAGAATGGACGTCAATTCGACCGGTGCCGTGCCCTCATCCTTCAGCCGCCCCAAACGGACACAAGCCTGCAAGCCCAAGCTGATCTCCGTCAGCATGTCTGCCAATTTCTTTTGAATCAGCTGATTGGCGGCTAGTGGACGCCCGAACTGCTTTCGATCCAGCACATATTGGCGCGCGGTTTCAAAGCAAAATTCCGCTGCGCCCAATGCCCCCCAAGCAATCCCGTAACGGGCTGAATTGAGGCAAGCAAAAGGACCGCGCAAGCCCCCACCGCCCCCAGCCGTACCTGGTAGCAAGTTTTCTTCGGGCACGAACACCTCATCCATGACGATCTCGCCCGTCACCGATGTACGCAAGCCCACCTTCCCTTGAATCACGGGCGCCGTCAGCCCTTTCCATCCCCTTTCCAGCACGAAACCACGAATCACCCCATCGTCAGTCTTGGCCCAAACGACAAACACATCTGCGATCGGAGAATTGGTGATCCACATTTTCCGCCCGGTGAGCAGGTAGCCGCCCGGCACCGATCGCGCCCGGGAAGCCATTGACCCGGGGTCCGATCCGAAATCAGGTTCCGTGAGACCGAAACAGCCAACCCATTCACCACGAGCGAGCGCTGGCAGGTACTTCTGCTTTTGATCTTCGGAGCCAAACTCGCATATGGGAAACATCACCAGCGAAGACTGGACGCTCATCATCGAGCGATAGCCTGAATCCACCCACTCCACCTCCCGCGCCAGTAATCCATAGCAAACGTGGTTGAGCCCCGCTCCCCCGTACTCCGAAGGAATTGTGGCCCCAAGAAGCCCGATTTCCCCCATTTCCCGGAACACCGTTCGATCAACAAGCTCCTCCCGAAATGCACTGACAACTTTGGGCAAAAGTCGGCTGCGGCAATACACCTTTGCAGCATCGCGGATCGCACGCTCGTCCGAGCTCAACTGCTGTTCAAGCAACATCGGATCTGCCCAATCAAACCGCGCTCCTGCCATCTTTATCCCCCTATTCATATGGCCCTACCTGCAGTAGTGGCACCTCGCTTCACTTTGCCCGGATTCAACTTGGTGAGCAAGCGCGCTCCCAAGTTCGAAGTACATTCCAGCTTCTGGCTTCACGGCAGAGAAATAGAAAAAGCCCCGCAAGCGGGGCCAGCGAACACTCCATACGCTATGCAAACATTACCGCACGCTATGCTGAGGTTCCGAGGTTGTCGATGGCGTCAAGCTGTGACCAACGTTGCGCGTGAAGGTTACCGGCCCAGCCCCCGCGCGGCTTGTTGTGTGGGCCAACGCCCTGTCGCGCAAACGATACAGGCGTTCCCAAGCGCGATGCACAACCAGCGTGTAAGTGCCGAAGGTCACGAGGAAGGCGACAAACATCCAGTAGTCCGCCACATTCAGCCACGCCCCACTGACACCCACAAAGCCGCATACAAAGCTTATGAAATGCAACTGTGCAACCGTTTGCGACATTGAAAAACCGTAGGCAGGCAGCAGATGATGGATGTGCTCCCGATCCGGCTGCATCGGCGAAAGGCCCTTTGCAACTCGCCGGATGATGCAACTGACCGTGTCAAACAACGGCACAGCAAGAATCCACAGAACAGTAACGGGGTGGAATGAGAATGATCCCTGATCCGTCACGGAAGTGATCGCAAACCAACTCAACACAAACCCCAGCAACAGGCTGCCGCTGTCACCCATGAAAATCACTGCTCGCTTGCGCAACGGAGTACGCAGATTGAACACCAGGAAAGCGGCCACCGAACCGGTCAGGGATAGCAGCACGAGCACGTTGCTGGCGCCCCCCGACCCGGGTTGAGCAACGCTCGCCGCCAACAGGAACCAAAACAAGGCAACGATGGAAATCCCCCCGGCCAGACCGTCCGCTCCATCGGAGAGATTGACCGCGTTGATCACGCCCAATACACCGAAAATCGTAAAGGGCAACGCCATCACGCCGAGGCTCAACGAAAAGGGCCCTAGAAGCATCCCCAAGTCTTTGAGTTCCACGCCTCCCCACGCAAAAACCACTGATACGGTGGCTGCCTGCAGGACAAACTTCAGCTTCGCTGCCAGTTCATAGATGTCATCGACGAGGCCGATCAGTGTCATGGACGCCGCCCCAACCCAGAAACCGGGGTGAATGGCACCGAACGAGCCCAGCACCGCCCCCGCTGCAAGCGTCGCGCCGAACATCGCCACACCCCCGACCAATGGCACACTCCCCACATGCACCTTGCGCGCATCGGGCATATCCACGAGCCGAATACGTGGTGCAAGCCGTCGCAACAAGGGCACGGCCCCCAAGACCAACAAAAACGGAATCACGAACGCAAGCAGTTTATCCACGCTGATCTGCCCAATGTGTGCACCGCACCAACATGGCCGGGAGGGGGACTCACCCCACGGCAATCTCGAGTGTGGAGAGTTCTTCAGGACCGACTGTAACAGCGGCCTTCCCCACGTTGCCCGGCATCCTACGTTTTCCCCGACCTTTCAAGGAGTGCATAGGTCACACCGTTCAGACACATTTACGGACTCACGGTACAAAAACTGAAAAAGGCGCCAAAGATGCCGTCAATGGGGAATGTTTAGCCCTTTGCAGACAGAAACATGGCTCAAGCGTGAGAAAATTGAGAATCACACTGCAGAAAACCGCCGAGAATCGCTTTTCCAGATCAAGTACGGCGTCTATTATCCCAGAGTGGGTCGAAGACCATAATGGGGATAAGGTATTTTTCTTTTTCCGGCGTAGTTATTGGGGATAAACCGATCGCAATGCGACGCGTCGGCTCCAATGACATCGTAGGCAAGAACTTCAAGCGAGCGTTCACAATGACCAAACCTAACTCGAATCGTAACTTTCTGTCGGCGTTGATCAGCCTTGCATTCGCTGTCCCGGCGTTCGCCCAGCAAACAACCACCACGCCGGCCACGGATAC
>DAITAZ010000065.1:0-11302 GCA_036824045.1 Rhodocyclaceae bacterium | reverse complement strand
GGGCGCGGGGAAAAACGCCATCACCCGCGGGTCGGCATTGAGGGCGGCGAAAGGCTCCAGGTCGGCATGCCGCCACTGGCGCAGCAGCAGGCGGGGGGTTTCCGGCTCGATCAGGGGCGCCACGGCGGGCGCTCAGGCCCCGGATGGCGGGCCATCCGCCATGAAGGCCGGATGGAAGCTGACCGTCCCCCGGGGCATGGGGCCGCCGAAGGCGCGGGCGAAGAACACCTCGGGGGGCACGCCCTCCAGCCCCAGGCCGGCGGGGTGCTCGAAACCGAACCTGGGGTAGTAGGCCGGGTGGCCGACGAGGCAGCAGCCCCGGGCACCCTGCGCCTGCAAGCGGGCCAGCCCGGCCTCGATCAGCGCGGCGCCAATGCCCTGCCGCTGCCGCGCCGGCAGCACCGACACGGGCCCGAGCCCGAACCAGCCGGGGCTGCCGTCCGATACGGCCACGGGCGAAAAGGCGATGTGCCCCACCACCTGCCCGGCCTCCTCGGCCACCAGCGAGAGGGCGAGCGCCCCGGCCGCGCGCAGGGCCTCGACGATGAAATGCTCGGTATGGCGGCTGATCTCGAGGGGCGCGAAGGCAGCGGCGGTGAGCGCGGCAATGGCGCCCGCGTCGGCCGGGGTTTCGTCCCGGATGCGCCACGCAGGCTGCCCGGCGGAGGCGCCGCCCGCAGCCGCCAGCGGCTTCACCATGAAGGCGGAGGAGGCCGGGCACAGGCCCGCGAACTGGGAAGTGCGCCGGATGGCAGCCGGCGCAGCGGCGCGCACGGCCGGGGCATAGCCCAGGCGCAGGAAGAAAGCCTCGGCCGTGGTGGTGAGCAGGTACACCGTATCCACCCCGCTGGCGGCAGCAACCGCCTCGGCGTGGGCCACCAGCGCCTGCCCCAGCCCCTGGCCCCGGCAATCCGGCCGCACCGCCAGCGAGCGCAGCAGCGCCTGGGGCGGGTAGAGTTCCAGCCCCACGACGCCGGCCAGCCCGGCCCCGTCGTGGAGGCCGAAAAAGTGCGGCGGCGATGGGCCCGCGATATCGGCAACCGGCAAGGCGGCCTGTGCCAGCAGGGTGGAGATGGCGTCGAGGTCGGTGATGGATTGGATGTTCATGGCTGCGGCTGTGCTGCGGGGGGTTGCGCCCGAGCATAGGCCCGCATCCCCGGCCTGTCCAGCCGGCGGGCCCTGGCCCACGCCCCCCGCGAAGCCGCGCCCCGCGGGGCGCGCGACGATTGGCCCGGCTTTCCCCCTTTGCTCCCGGCGCCCACCGGCGCGGGCAGCGGCGAGACTTCAGGTTCCGCACCGCTTTGCCCGCTGCCATGAACGCCGTCATCTCCCTCCCCGCCGCCGCCACCGCGGCCGTTGCCAGCCAGGACGGCTGGAGCCACTACCTTGCCGGCCGCATCGAGCCGGCCCGCGCCGCCGCCCACCGCCGCCTGCAGGACCAGCCGGAAGACGCGGACGCCTGGCTGCTGCTGGCGGCCTGCCTGCGGGCGGAGCGCAAACTCTTCGAGGCCGAAGCCGTGTTCGGCCACGCCGGGCGGCTGGCCCCCAGCCGGGCCGACATCCCCCTCAACCTGGGCCACCTGCTGCGCAGCCAGGCGCGCTACGCCGAAGCCGTCGCCTGCTTTCAGGAAGCGCGGGCGCTCGCCCCCGCGCAGCCGGCGGTCCACCTGGCCCTGTGCGAGGCGCTGGTGGATGCCGGCCAAGCCGCCGAGGCCGCCACCGAGGCCCACCGGGCTGTGGCCGCCGGCATCACCAGCCCGGAACTGCTGCAGGCGCTGGGCAATGCCCGCTTCACCCTGGGCGACCACACCGGCGCCCTGGCCGCCTACGAAACAGCCCTGGGCGCCGCCCCGGAACACGTGAGCCTGCTCTACAACGCCGCCCTGGCCCACCACCGCCTGGGCCGGCGCGAAGCCGCCCTGAGCCGGCTGCAGACCCTCACCGCCCGCCAGCCCGGACACATCAACGCCCACATCAAGCAGGGCGACCTGCACAAGGAACTGGGGGACCCGACCGCGGCCGCCGCCAGCTACCGGGCCGCGCTCGCCATCCAGGAAGCCCTGCCGGAGGTGCACAACAACCTGGGCGCCAGCCTCGCCCGCCTGGGCCGCTGGCGCGAGGCCATCACCAGCTACCGCCGGGCGGTGGAACTGGGCCTGCGCGCGCCGGTGCTGTTCGCCAACCTGGGCAACGCCCACCAGGCCCTGCGGGAACTGCCGGAAGCCCTGGCCGCCTATCGGGAAGGCCTGGCCCTGGCGCCGGACGACGTAGCCCTGCGCACCGAGGCCGTCCACGTGCAGCAGAAGCTGTGCGACTGGGCGGAGCTGGACCACCTGCGCGCCACACTGGTGGAGCCGGCACTGGACTGGGCCGGGCCGGGCACCCCCCCTTCGCCCTTCGTCTTTCTCGCCCTGCCCCAGCCGGTGAGCGCGGCCGAGCAACTGGCCATCGCCCGTCGCTACGCCGCCCATGTCGCGGCCGCCGCGCCCACCCCCCTGCCGCCGCGCCCGACGCGGGAGCCGGGCCCGCTGCGGGTGGGCTATCTGTCGGCGGACTTCCACAACCACGCCACCGCCCACCTCATGCTCGGCCTCTTCCGCCGCCACGACCGGCAGGCCTTCCGCATCCACGCCTACTCCCTGGGGCCGGACGACGGCAGCGGCTACCGCCGGCGCATCCAGGCGGACTGCGACGCCTTCGTGGATCTTTCCACCCTGTCCGACCGGGCGGCGGCGGAGCGCATCCGCGCCGACGGCGTCGACATCCTGGTGGACCTCAAGGGCTACACGGGCAGCGCCCGCCCCGCCATCCTCGCCTGGCGCCCGGCGCCGGTGCAGGCCCAGTGGCTGGGCTACCCGGGCACCCTGGGCGCGGCCTGGATCGACTACATCCTGGCGGACAAGACCGTGCTCCCCGAATCCGACACCCGCTTCTACAGCGAGGCCCCCGTGTGGCTGCCCGCCAGCTACCAGGTGAACGACCGGGACCAGCCCATCGCCGCGCCCAGCCCCAGCCGCGCCGCCTGCGGCCTGCCGGAAGAAGGCTTCGTCTTTTGCTGCTTCAACTCGCCCTACAAGATCGAGCCGCTGATCTTCGGCGTCTGGATGCAGCTCCTGCGCGCCGTGCCCGGCAGCGTGCTCTGGCTCTACGCCGGCAACCCCGCCGCCTGCGCCAACCTGCAGGCCGAAGCCGCCCGGCGGGGCATCGATCCGGCCCGGCTGATATTCGCCCCCAGCCTGCCCAAGGCCGAACACCTGGCCCGGCACCAGCACGCGGACCTCTTCCTCGACACCCTGTTCTACAACGCCCACACCACCGCCAGCGATGCCCTGTGGGCGGGGGTGCCGGTGCTCACCGCCCCCGGCGACACCTTCGCCAGCCGCGTGTGCGCCGGGCTGCTCCAGGCCGTGGGCCTGCCGGAGCTGGTCTGCCCGGACCTGGCCGCCTACGCCGCCCGCGCCCTGCTGCTGGCACGGCAACCCGAAATGCTGGCAAAGTTGCGGCAAAAGCTCGCGCAGCAGCGGCTCACCGCCCCGCTGTTCGATACCGACCACTTCGCCCGCGCCCTGGACCATGCCCTGGTGGCCATGTGGCTGCGCCACGAGCAGGAGCAGCCGCCCGGCCCCATCACCGTGGAGCCATGACCCGGGAAGCCGCCCCGCGCGGACCGGAGCCCCCATGAATACTGCCTGTCATCGCTGCGCGCCTGTCCGCCACGGGGGCAGACGCGCCACACGCCTCAACCCGCACCTTTACGGATTCCGAGCCCCATGAACACTCGCGCCGACCACGCCCGCAAACACCCGGAAGCCGCGCCCAAGGCCCGGGAACCCCTGCGCCTGAACCTGGGTTGCGGCCACCGCCACATCCAGGGCTTCCTCAACGTGGACAAGTACCCCGCCTGCCAGCCTGATCAGGTGGTGGACCTGGAGCGCTTTCCCTGGCCCTGGCCGGAAAACGCCGTGGCCGAGGTGCTCATGATCCACGTGCTCGAACACCTGGGCGCCGCCACCGACACCTACCTGCGCCTCATGCGCGAGCTGTGGCGCGTGTGCGCCCCCGGCGCCACCGTCCGCATCGTCGTCCCTCACCCCCGGCACGACAGCTACCTCAACGACCCCACCCACGTCCGCCCCGTCACCGGCGACGGCCTGCTCATGTTCAGCCAGCAAGCCAACCGGGAATGGCTCGCCGCCGGCGCCGCCAACACCCCCCTCGGCCTCTACCTGGGCATCGACTTCGCCCTCGAACACACCGAACTGGAACTCGACCCCTGGTGGCAAACCCGGCTCGCCGAAGGCCACGTCACCCAGGAACAAGTGTTCGAAGCCATGCGCCGCGAAAACAACGTGATCCGACAGGCCACCTACACCCTGCGGGCGGTCAAGGAAGCCGCCGGAGCCGCGTAGCCGCGCGGGCAAGCCATCGCGCCGCACAGTCCGCCACTGAGCACGCTCGCGGGCATGCTCCAACCGGTGATGGCCTGGACGCCTTCACCGGTGTCCTCGGCCAGGGGTTACACGCCGGATCCCTGAACTCCCCCACCCACAATTACCCCTCCGCCGCCCCGCTTTTCCCCCCCTCGCCGGGGCAGCCTCCGGCCTAGAGTGGCAGCAAACCTCTGTCCGTTTCTGCCATGAACCAGGCTGCTGCCGAGACTCCTTTGCTTGCCACGCTCAGTGCCGCGCTCCAGGCGCAGGGGCGGGGCGATATTGTCGTTGCCGAGGCGCTGTGCCTGGAGGTGCTGGCCCAGGCGCCGCGCCGGCCGGAGGGGCTGACGCTGCTGGGCATCATCCGCCGCCGCCAGGGCCGGGTGGTGGAGGCGGAGGCGGCCTACCGGCAGGCGATCGCCGCCTTGCCGGAGTACGCGGACGCCCATCACAACCTGGGCAACCTGCTGCTGGAAGAGGGCCACACGGAGGCGGCGCTGGCCTGCTTCCGCCAGTCCGCCGCGCTGCGGCCGGAATGGGCGGAGGGCCACAACCGCCTGGGCGCCACCCTGCACGCGCTGGGCCGGCTGGAGGAGGCGCTGCCCCACTTCGAGCGGGCGCTGGCGCTCAAGCCGGATCTGGCGGACTGCCACTGGGACTACGCGCTGGCGCTGCTGGCGGCGGGCCGCCTGCGCCAGGGCTGGCAGGAATACGAATGGCGCTGGCGCCGCCACCAGCCGGCCCCCCGGGATCTGCCCCGGCCCTTGTGGCGGGGGGAGGACCTCACCGGCACCCGGCTGCTGGTGTACGTGGAGCAGGGCTTTGGCGACGCCATCCAGTTCTTCCGCTTCCTGCCCCTGGTCAAGGCGCGGGGGGCACGGGTGATCCTGGAGCTGCACGAGCCGCTCATGGGCCTGGTGGACGCCCACCTGGGGGTGGACCAGGTGCTGCGCATGGGGGAGGCGCTGCCCGAGTTCGACAAGCACGTGTCGCTCCTCAGCCTGCCCGGCCTGCTGGGGATCGACCTGCCGGATCTGCCCCGGGCCGTGCCCTACCTGCGGGTGCAGCGGGAGCGGCTGCCCCGCTGGCGCGCCCGCCTGGCGGGCGAGGGCCTGAAGGTGGGCCTGGTGTGGGCGGGCAACCCGAATGTGAAGAACGACCGCTGGCGCTCGCCCCGGCTGGCGCCGCTGCTGCCGCTGCTGGCCACACCGGGCGTGCGCTTTTTCGCCCTGCAGAAGGGCGACGGCACGGCGGATCTGGCCCAGGCGCCACCGCTGCCCCAGCTTGCCGACCTGGGGCCGGAGATTGCCGACTTTGCCGACACCGCCGCCATCCTGCTGGAGCTGGACCTGCTGATCACCACCGACACCTCGGTGGCGCACCTGGCGGGCGCCCTGGGCCGGCCGGTGTGGCTGATGCTGCACGCCAGCCCGGACTGGCGCTGGGGCAACCACGGGGACGAAAGCCCCTGGTACCCCACCATCCGCCTCTATCGCCAGCCCGCCCTGGGCGACTGGGGGAGCGTGGTGGCCCGGCTGGGGGCGGATCTGGCGGCCTGGGCCCACCCGGCCACGGCGGCCGGCGCGCCCCCGCCCGCCCCGCACCTGCGCCAGCCTTTCGCCGCCTGCCCCCTGTGCGGGAGCCCGGCCTTCACCCCGCTGGGCAGCTTCGATTGCCGGGGCCACGCCCTGTGGCACCCGCCCCTGCCGGAGCAGCTTGCCTGGCGGCGCTGCACGGCCTGCGGCCACGTGCATACGGACGGCCATTTCACCGCCGAGGGGCTGGTGGAACTCTTCCGCCACAGCCACGCCAGCCAGGTGGCCGGGGGCGATGCGGACCCGCAGCGCTTTGTGTGGTCCCGGGTGGTGGAGCGGGTGCTGGCGGCGCTGCCAGCCGCGCCGCGCCTGTTCGCGGGCGGCCTGAGCTGGCTCGATGTGGGCTGCGGCGCCGGCGGGCTGGTCTACACCGCGGCCGAATACGGCTTTGCCGCCACCGGGCTGGATGCCCGGGCCGAGGCGGCGGACGCCCTGCGCGCCCTGGGCTGCCAGGCCATCACCGGCGACCTGATGGACGCCCCCCTCGCCGGGCCCTACACCGTCGTCTCCCTGGCCGACGTGCTGGAACACCTGCCGGACCCGGTGGCCGCGCTGCGCCGGGTGCGGGGCCTGATCGCCGAAGACGGCGCCCTGTTCGTCTCCTGCCCCAACATGGACTGCGCCAGTTGGCGCGCCCTCGACGCCAACCGCCGCAACCCCTACTGGGGCGAGATCGAACACCTGCACAACTTCAGCCGGGCACGGCTGATGGCGCTGCTGGCCGCCACCGGCTTTACCCCGGTGCGCTACGGCGTCAGCCAGCGCTACAAGGCCTGCATGGAAATCATTGCCCTGCCCGCGGCGAGGAGCCCCACACGATGAAGACTGTCCTCCACGTGGGCTGCGGCCCCCTGCCCAGCCGCCTGCACCCGAGCTTCGCCCCCGGCCAGTGGCGCGAACTGCGCCTGGACCTGGACCCGAAGGTGGCGCCGGACTTCGTCGCCTCCATCACCGACATGGCGCCGGTACCCGGTGCGGCGGTGGATGCGGTGTATTCCTCCCACAACCTGGAGCACCTCTACCCCCACGAGGTGCCGCTGGCGCTGGCGGAATGCGTGCGCGTGCTGCGGCCCGACGGCTATTTGCTGATCACCCTGCCGGACCTGCAGGCGGTGGCGCGGCTGGTGGCGGAGGACAAGCTGGAGGACGCGGCCTATGTGTCCCAGGCCGGGCCCATTGCGCCGCTGGACATCCTCTACGGCCATCGTCCCTCCCTGGCCGCCGGCAACCTCTACATGGCCCACCGCACCGGCTTCACCGCCCGGACCCTGGCCCGCGCCCTGGTGGAAGCCGGCTTTGCCGGGGTCGAGGCCCGGCGGGACGAAGCCGCCCTCGCCCTCTGGGCCCAGGCCTACATGCCCGCACACCCGGCCATCGCCCGCCTGCGCCGGCGCCAGGCCGCGGCCGAACCCGCCCTGCAGGCGCCATGAGCACACACCGGTCCGGCCCCCGCGCAGGGCGTGCGCGCCCTTGGCTGCCCGCTGCCGGCGGGCTGTGCTCGCTGCGCCGTGGGCGGATGCGGTGCCGGGACGACAGGGCGGCCCCGTGAACGCCACGCCCGAAGCCCTGGCCGCCCAGGGCGCCGCCCTTTACGCCCAGGCCCGCTACGCCGAAGCCGCCGAGCGCTACCAGGCCGCCCTGCGCGCCCGCCCGGAGCAGCCGGGCCTGTGGACCAACTTTGCCGCCGCGCTGGCCGCCAGCGGCCGCCACACCCCGGCGCGGGAAGCGCTGCGCCACGCCCTGCGGCTGGACCCGGACGCGGTGGAAGCCCTCAACAACTACGGCGCCGCCCTCGACCGTGCCGGCAAGCCGCAGGAAGCCGCCGCCTGTTACCGCCGCGCCCTGGCCCTGGCCCCCGCCGCCGCCCTGTGGAACAACCTGGGCAACGTGCACAAAAGCCTGGGCCGCAGCGACGAAGCCGTGGCCGCCTACCGGGAAGCGCTCCGCCTCGACCCCACGCTCTTCCGCGCCCATTCCAACCTGCTGCTGGTGCTGAACTACCTGGAGTCGGTGGACGGCCCCCGGCTTGCCGCCGCCCACCGCGCCTACGGCGAGGCGCTGGCCCGTCGGGTGCCGCGCAGCCCCCGCCCGCCCATCCCCCGCCTGCCGGGCGAACCCCTGCGGGTGGGCTTCGTCAGCGCCGACCTCTACAACCATCCGGTGGGGCGGTTGCTGCTGCCGGTGCTGGAAGCCCGCCCGGGGGGTGGCAGCCAATGGCTGCTTTACGCCCAGAACACGGTGGAAGACGCCCTGAGCGCCCGCCTGCGCGCCGCCGCGGATGGCTGGTGCGCCATCGCCGGGCTCGACGACGACGCCCTGGAAGCCCGTCTGCGCGCCGACCGGGTGCACGTGCTGGTGGATCTGGCCGGCCACACCGCCGGCAACCGCCTGCCCTTCTTCGCCCGCCACGTAGCCGCGGTGCAGGTGGCCTGGCTGGGCTACGCCGGCAGCACCGGGCTGGCGGCCATGGACTGGCTGCTGGCGGACCACGCCAGCCTGCCCCCCGAGGATGAAAGCCTGTACGTGGAACGCATCTGGCGCGTGCCGGAAAGCTACGTCTGCTTCGCCCCGCCTGCCGACGCCCCCGGGGTGGCGCCGCCGCCGGCACTGGCCAGCGGCACGGTCACCTTCGCCGCCTTCAACAACCCGGCCAAGATCACCGACCGGGTGCTCGCCGTGTGGGCCCGGATCCTCGCCCGCCAGCCCGGCAGCCGGCTGCTGTTCAAGAACCGCTGCTTCGCCGAGCCCGCCACCGCCGCCCGCATGGCCGCCCGCATCGCCCGCCACGGCATCGGGCCCGAGCGCCTCGCCTTCGAGGGTGAAAGCTGCGGCAGCGCCTGGTACGCCGCCTTCGGCCGCGTGGACATCGCCCTCGACCCGTTCCCCTTCACCGGCCTCATGACCAGCCTGGACACCCTGTGGATGGGCGTGCCCCTGGTCACCCTGGCCGGCCGGCGGGGCATGCTCAGCCGCCACGGCGCCCAACTGGTGCGCGCGGTGGGCCGCCCGGAATGGGCCTGCGCCGACGAGGCGGAATACGTCCACCGCGCCCTGGCCCTGGCCGCCGACCCCACCGCCCTCGCCCACCACCGCCAGACCCTGCGGGCCGCGCTGCTGGCCTCGCCCCTGCTCGCCCCCGGGCAACTGGCGGCGCAACTCGAACACGCCTTCAACCAGATGCTGGCCGCCACCGGCCACTGTGCGCCATGATCAAGAACGCCCCTCCCAGCCGCGAAAAACTCCAGCAACACGTGCAACGGGCCCTGGCCCTGCAACAGGCCGGCCAGCTCGACGCCGCCGAAAGGATCTACAAGGCGGTGCTGCGGGCCGACCCGCGGGAGGTGAACGCCCTCCAGCTCCTGGGCCTGATCGAAAAGCGCCGGGGGCGGCTGGACGCCGCCGAACTGCTGATGCGCCATGCCCTGGCCCAGAGCCCGGACGAGCCGGCCATCCTCAACAACCTGGGCAACACCCTGCGGGAAAAGGGACGGCTGGACGACGCCGCCGACTGCCTGGGCCGGGCGGTGAGCCTCAGGCCCGGCTACACCGAGGCCTGGAACAACCTGGGCAACGTGGCCAAGGACCAGGGCGACTATCGCCAGGCGGCAGAGCACTACCGCCGCGCGCTGGACCTGCAGCCCGATTACGTGGACGCGCTCAACAACCTGGGCGGCGTGCTGCACCGGCTGGGCGACCTGTCCGGCGCGGCGGCCCGCTACCGGGCAGCGCTGGCGGGCCGGCCCGGCTTTGCCATGGCCCATTACAACCTGGCCAACGTGCTCACCGACGCCGGGATGCCGGATCAGGCCATCGCCCACTTCCGCGCCGCGCTGCGCGCCGAGCCGGACTACGTGGAGGCGGTGAGCGGCCTGCTGCGCCAGTTGCAGACCGTGTGCGAATGGGGCACCGAGCTGCCGGAGCTTTGCGCCCGCCTGCGGCGGCTGGGGCAGGCCAGCGGCAAGGTTTTCCCCTTCGCCTTCCTGGCGGTGGACTCCACCCTGGCGGAGCAGCAGCAATGCGCCCGCCGCTGGGTGGAGCGCCAGTACGCCGCCCACCGGCAGCACCAGGCCCGCCACCCCTTTGCCCACCCCGGGTGCGCGCCCGGGGCGCGGCTGCGCATCGGCTACCTCTCGTCCGACCTGCACGACCACGCCACCGCCTGGCTGATGGCGGAAGTGTTCGAACTGCACGACCGCGCCGCCTTCGAGGTGCACGCCTTTTCCCTCGGGCCGGACGACGGCGGCGCCATGCGCGCCCGCCTGCGCCGGGGCTTCGACCACTTTCACGAGCTGCGCGGCCTGCCCTGGCCCGAGGTGGCCCGGCGCATCCACGCCGCCGGCATCCACATCCTGGTGGACCTCAAGGGCTACACCAAGGACACCGGCGCCCCCGTGCTGGCCTACCGCCCGGCGCCGGTGCAGGTGAGCTACCTGGGCTACCCGGGCACCTTGGGCGCGGACTTTGCCGACTGGGTGGTGACCGATCCCATCGTCTCGCCCCCCGCCCATCGCCGCTGGTACGACGAGGCCTACGCCCTGCTGCCCCACTGCTACCAGGCCAACGACCGCCACCGCGCCATCGGCCCCCGGCCCAGCCGGGCGGACTGCGGCCTGCCGGAGGCCGGCGTGGTGTACGCCTGCTTCAACCACACCTACAAGATCACCCCCGAGGTGTTTGCCGACTGGTGCCACATCCTCGCCCAGGTGCCGGGCAGCGTGCTGTGGCTGCTCAAATCCAACCGCTGGGCCGAGACCAACCTGCGGCGGGAGGCCGAGGCCCTGGGCGTGGCCCCGGAGCGGCTGGTATTCGCCGACAACAAACCCCTGGCCGAACACCTGGGCCGGCTGCAAAACGCCGACCTCTTTCTCGACACCCGGCCCTACAACGCCCATACCACGGGCAGCGACGCCCTGTGGGCGGGCGTGCCCCTGCTCACCTGGCCCGGCGACACGTTCGCCAGCCGGGTCGGCGCCAGTCTGGTGAGCGCCGTGGGCCTGCCGGAGCTGATCGCCGCCGACCGCGCCGACTACCGCCGCCGCGCCATCGCCCTGGGGCTGGAGCCCGCGGCCCTGGCCGCCCTCCGCGCCAAGCTCGGCCGCCAGCGGCACACGGCGCCACTCTTCGACAGCCCCGCCTTCACCCGCGCGCTGGAAAGCCTCTACCACCAGATGTGGGCCCGCCACGCCGCCGGCCAGCCCCCGGCGGACCTCCACGCCGAACCCGCCGCCGTGGCCTGCCCCGCGTGAAGCCCGCGCCCTGGACGCATCCCCCCTCGGC